>JBDROZ010000038.1:0-18492 GCA_043809585.1 Candidatus Eiseniibacteriota bacterium | reverse complement strand
GCCTGACGAGAAGCCGACTTGGACGAGCCGCCACCGGAGGCGTAGTCATGCACTACGTCGAGGAGGCGGCGACGGAAAGGAGGCTTCGCAGGCGGCGATCCGAGATCGCAGTAGGAGATTTGTGCATAATCCAGGCTAGGGCCCGGGGACGTAGTTCCGTTCCTTCCGTTGACCTGAATAGCGTGACGAGCGGAACTACGACCTTCACTCTCCCCGTATCGAAGGGCTCGGGCGGAACCAGTCCCCCGATGATTCCAAAGTGCGACGGGCTCCGAACGCCGGGTCTTGGCGCCTCGCCGGTCCGCTGCTATAATGCGCGCGGTCGCCGGCGGGGCCGCCCCACCCTCACCCGCCTTCGGAGAGATCGTTGCCACCCGTGTACGTCGTCGTCGCCGTCCCCGTCCCCGCGAGGCGGGAATTCACCTACCTTCTGCCGGGAGGTTCGCCGAACCGGAGACTCGTGGGCCGCCGGGCCCTGGTCCCCTTCGGCCGCCGAAAGCTGACCGGCGTGATCGTCGCCGTCACCCCCCTGCCTCCCCCCGTGGAGGCGAAAGAGATCCTCGAGATTCTCGATGAGGAACCGGTGGCGGGTCCCGCCATTCTCGAGCTCACGAAGTGGATCTCCGAGTACTACCTCTCCTCGTGGGGGGAGACGCTGCGCGCCGCCCTCCCGATCGGGCGGGCGAAGCGGAGCCGGCGGCACGTCTTCGCCACCGGCACGGAAGGCGGCCCTCCGGCGGAGGGCTTCGACGCCGAGGCGCTCCGTCACGTCGCCCTCGGCCGCTCCCTTCCGGTGACCCTCCTCGCCCGCCGCCTCGGCGCCCCGCCGGCGAAGGTGGAGGGGGCCTTGAAGCGGCTCGCCGCCGCGGGGCTCGTGGAGGTCCGCTCCATCCTCGAGCGGGAGGAGGCCCGGGACGTTTCGGAGACCTGGCTGGAGATCCTCCCGGAGGGGCGGCGGGACGGCGTGGAGGAGACTCTTCGGAAGAACGCGGTCCGTCAGATCGAGCTGCTCCTCCTTCTCCGCCACAAGGGGCGGATGAGGCGCGCCTCCCTCGGCCGTTTCGGGAGCGCCGTGGAGGCCCTCGAAAAGCGGGGGCTCGTCCGGCGCGTGGAGGAGGAGATCACGCGCATCGACAGCAGCGCCTTCCCCGAGTCGTCCGATCCCGACCCGCCCCTCACGGACGCGCAAGAGAGCGCCCTCGCCCCCGTGGTCGAGTGCATCCGGGAAGGCCGTTTCGAAACGCACCTGATCCACGGAGTCACCGGCTCGGGGAAGACCGAAGTGTACCTGCGGGCGGCCCTGGCGGCGCGGGAGCTCGGCAAATCGGTGCTCGTTCTCGTCCCGGAGATCGCCCTGACGCCGCAGACGGTCGCCCGCTTCCGCGCCCGTTTCGGAGAGGAGGCGGTGGTCCTCCACAGCGGGCTCTCGGCGGGAGAAAGGCACGACACGTGGCGGGAAATCCACCGGGGCACGTTTCCGGTCGTGGTCGGGGTCCGGTCCGCCCTCTTCGCCCCCCTCGGAAACCTCGGCCTCGTCGTGGTCGACGAGGAGCACGACGGGAGCTACAAGCAGGGGGAGTCCCCCCGCTATCACGCCCGGGACGGCGCCGTGGTCCGGGGGCGGCTCGAGAAGGTCCCGGTCCTCCTCGGGAGCGCCACGCCGAGCGTCGAATCCTACTGGAACGCGAAGAACGGCAAGTACCGGCTCGCCCTCCTCCCCCGGCGGATCGGGAACCGCCCGTTGCCGCGCATCGAAATGCTCGACCTCCACACGGTCCCGCCGAAGGAGAGGATCGGCGTCCTCTCGCCCCTTCTCGTCGAACGGATCGCCCGGACCCTGGAACGGGGGGAGCAGGCGATGATCTTCCTGAACCGCCGGGGATTCGCCCCCTATCTGCATTGCCCCGACTGCGGCCACGTGCCCCGCTGCTCCCACTGCGAGGTGACCTTCACCTATCACTCCGGCCGGCCCGTCCTCCGCTGCCACTACTGCGGGACCGAACGGCGGCCTCCCGACGACTGTCCCGAGTGCGGCGGTCACCGGATTACCCACAGGGGCGTGGGGACCCAGCGGGTGGAGGAGGACCTCCGGGGCGCCTTTCCCTCGGCCCGGGTGGCGCGCATGGACCTGGACACGACGCGCCGGCGGGACGCCGCGCGGAAGATCCTCCGGGACTTCGCCGAGGGTAAAGTGGACATTCTTCTCGGCACCCAGATGATCGCGAAGGGGCACCACTTTCCCGGCGTCTCCGTCGTCGGCGTGGTGAACGCGGACACGGCGCTCCACCTCCCCGACTTCCGGGCGGCGGAGAAGACGCTCCAGCTTCTCCTCCAGGTCTCGGGCCGGGCGGGCCGGGGGGACCGGGAAGGAGAGGTGGTGGTGCAGACATTCCACCCCGATCACTACAGCCTGAAGGCGGCCGCGAATCACGATTACGAGATGTTCGTCGAGCGGGAGCTCCGGGACCGGAAGGAACTGGGCTATCCCCCCTTCTCCCGCATCGTGTCGATCACCTTCCGGGGGAAGAAGGCGGGGAACGTGCGGGGGGCGGCGACCCGGTTTCGCCTGCGATTGAACGAGGACAAGCGGGTGGCCCCCCTCGTGCGGGAGATCCTCGGCCCCGCGCCGGCGCCGATCGCCAAGATCCGGGACCTGGTCCGCTGGAAGCTGATCCTGAAAGGACGGAGCGAGCGATGGCGGTCGCTCCGGCTCGTCCTCGGCGAGCATGTCGAGGCCTTCCGCGCCCGCCCCGGAGGCCCCCGCGCCGACATCATCGTCGACGTGGACGCCTACGATCTCCTCTAGCCTTAGCCTTAATCCGGCAAAAAATCCCGGTGCAAATCGGTGACGCTCGCGCGATAGCACGCCATCTGCCGCAGTGCTCGCATTCACCAATGCTCACATATCGTTGGATATGCTCCGCTTGGTGAATGCTCCGCGCTGCAGCATCTGACGCACTCTCGCGAGTTTTCACTCGCGATTTTTTGCCGGATCAAGGCTAACCCCCTGGCTCCCCGAGTTGGCAGAGGACGGGTGAGTTTCTTGAAGAATCAAGGCTAGTCGAGGCCGTATTTCTTCAGTTTGCGGTAGAGGGTCCGTTCGCCGATCTCGAGTATCTCCGCGGCCCGGCGCCGGTTTCCTCCGGACTCCTCGAGGGCCCGGCGGATCGCCTCTCGCTCGAAATCGGCCGCGGTCCGGCCTTCTCCCGCTTCCGGGGACGGTTCTTCCGGCACCAACACCTCCGCCTCCGGATCGAAGCGGGCCGGACGACGACCGGAGTAAGCGGGAGAAGTGAAGGTGGCGGTCCCGCGGAACATTTCCTTGAGCTCCGCGAGGTCGGAGCGGATGGCGAGAAGGTTCTGGTAGATCAGTTCCCGTTCCGCCCGGTCCGAACCCCCCCGGGCAGGCACCGGAAGGTTGCGGGAGCGGGAGAAGCCCTCGCCGAGGAAACGGGTGACGCCGTCCAGGCCGATTTCCCCGCCGCTCTCCAGGATCGCGATCTTCTCGATCAGGTTGCGGAGTTGCCGCACGTTCCCCGGCCAGTGGAAGGAGGCGAGATAATCGAGGGCCTCCGGGGTGAAGCGGATCCTCTCGGTTCCGTGGTCGGCGCTCGATCCGGCGACGAACGTGCGCACCAAATCGGGAATGTCCTCTCTCCGGTCCCGGAGGGGGGGGATGTGGATCTGGATGACGTTCAGCCGGTAGAAGAGGTCTTCCCGGAAACGCCCGTCCCGCACCGCCCCCTCGAGGTCGGCGTTCGTCGCGGCCAGGAGCCGCACATCCGCCTCCACGTCCTTCACTCCCCCCACGCGAAAGAACTTCTTCTCCTCCAACACGCGAAGAAGCTTGGCCTGGGTCTGGACCGGAATGTCACCGATCTCGTCCAGGAACAGGGTGCCCCGGTGGGCGAGTTCGAATCGCCCTTCCCGCCGGGACGTCGCTCCCGTGAACGCCCCCTTTTCGTGTCCGAAGAGCTCGCTCTCGAGTACCCCTTCGGGGAGGGCCGCGCAGTTCACGGCGACGTAGGGGCGTTCCCTTCGACGGCTACTCTGGTGAATCAGGCGGGCGACCACGTCCTTGCCCGTGCCGCTCTCCCCCGTGATGAGAACGGTCATGGAGGTGGGGGCCACCTGATCCACGGTCTGCCGGATCCGCTCGATGGCCGGACTCCGGCCGAGGAGGCGGACCGGGCCTACTTCCTCTTCCCGGGTCGCGAGGATTCCCCGGATCGCCTCCGCCACGGACCCGGAAGTCTTTCCTGACAGATCGAGAGAATCTTCCTTGAGGAGAGAGGAGCCGCTCGGCGTCTCCTGAAGGAGGATGCCCCGCACTCCCGGGTGCCGCCGGCCGAGGCCGCTGAGGAGGGCTCGCGGGGAGATGTCGTCCGGCTCGCCGACGACGGCCAGCTCGCAGCAGCGCTCCCCCTTGAGGAGACGGAGGGTCTCCTCGCCGCCCCCCACCACGGTGACGTCGTACCCTTCCGCGCGGAGGAGGTCCGGGAGATCCCGGTTCCGTCCGGGCAGCTTTCCGACGATGAACACGCTCTTCGACATGGGAATCCCCCGATCGGTTTATAGCACACGGGATTCCGGTCGGTCAAGAAAACCCGCCACTATGGCATGCCGCGGCCATCTGCTTTTTCCGTAAGATGTTGTCAAGACGAAATCCCCGTGCCGTGCGTCCGGTTCTGCCTCCCCACCGGTTTTTGGGCTTGACACCGCGGAAGTCTATGGTAAGTTTGCCACTAACTTCGGGTAGTCTGCAGGTAAATGCGTCGAGACCCCGGATAGCAAACCGACCGGCAGCACTGCTGCCCAACACGAGGAAAGGTTGTGATCCCTTTATGTCGCGCGTGAAGGTGAAAGACGGCGAGCCCATCGAGAAGGCGATCCGGCGCTTCAAGAAGAAGTGCGAAAAGGACGGAATCGTCCAGGATATCCGGAAGAAGGCTCGCTTCCTGAAGCCGAGTGAACGACGCCGGAAGAAGGCGTTGAAGGCCGAGAAGAGGCGCCGCTCCGAGGCCGCCAAAGCCGGCCGCTAGGAGGGACGCGGCCGCAGCACCCGAACGAATGAGCGAATCAAACACGCTGGCAAGACCGCTTGAAAAAAGGAGGACCGCGAGTGCGAAGGAATCGCGAGAGTTCGTCTTTCCTCATCAAAGCGAGCCCCAACAGCACGTTTGACATCTTGCTCCGAAAGGCGGAAAAGGAGGGCCGCATCGGCGGCAAGCACAAGTGTGTCATCTGCGGCATGACCCACCAAACACCGAGCGAAGCCAAGACCTGCTGTGAAAAGCTGAAAGAGAAGTCGTAAGAGGTAAGAGCATGCCCAAGATCAAGATCAAAACCAACCGGGCCGCCGCGAAGCGCTTCAAGAAGACCGGATCGGGAAAGCTCTCGAGACATCACGCCTACGCGAGCCATCTTCTCTCGGGGAAATCCCCGAAGAGAAAGCGCAAGCTGCGGAAGTCCGTCATCCTGTCTCCGGGGGACGAAAGAAAGATCAAGCGGCTGATCGCGAATCTGTAGCGTCCGGTCGCCGGTGCGGCCCATTCCCATTCGGTCCGCTTCCGGGGCCGTCCCGGAGGCAAGCGGAAAGAGCGGCCATGAATCGTCTTCTTCTCGCGCTTCTTCTCACGGTCGTCGCCTCGTCCGCCCTTGCGGAGACGAAGGAGGAGGAGGCGGTCCGGTATCTCGGGACGATGATCGTTTCCGTGCGGGAAGAGAACGACCCGATGCGGAACCGGATGTTCATCAAGCTCCGGGTGGTCGGCGACCCCGCGGTCGGCCCCCTCCTCGGAGCCCTGGAGGACCCGGATCCGGCGGTGCGCCACTACCTGGCCTTCACGCTCGGGTTCTTCGACGATCCGCGGGTGACCGAACCTCTCCTCGGGCTGTTTCGTTCCGACGGGGACATCGACGTGCGTTGCGCCGCCGCCGAGGCCCTCGGCCGGAGGGAGACGATGGAGGCGGTGGATCCTCTCCTGCAGGCGCTCGGGGAGTCGGACCCCCGGGTGCGCCAGTCGTCGGCCTACGCCCTCGGCCTGATCGGCGATTCCCGGGCCCGGGAATCGTTGGAGAAGGCGAAGGGAGACTCGGACGAGCTGGTCCGGTTCTTCGCCGAAGAGGCCCTCGTCCAGATCGACCGGGCCTTGGCGCGCCGAAACCGCTAGAGCGATTTCCCCCTCCGCGCCGGAACCGAACCCAGAACGATTCCGAAGGGAGCGAAAGACCCGTGTACGCCGTCCATCGATGGCTCGCCGCGGCGGCGATCGCCTCGGCCCTCGTCGTCCCGCCCGCGGTAGCCGTGGAGAAGGACCCGGAGGCGATTCTGGCGACCATGCGGGCCGCCCGCGAGGGCGTGTCCGAGCTGCAGGGGGAGTTCATCCACACCAAGCGGGCGCCCCTCTTCGAGGAGACCATCACCTCTCGGGGGGTTCTCTTCTTCCGGGATCCCGACAATCTCCGGCTCCAGTACACCGAGCCGGACTCGAACCTCGTGCTCGTCGCGAACGGCTATGTCTGGCTCTACTATCCGAGCCTCCGTCAGGCCCACCGGTACGACATCGACCCCGAGTCGACGCTTCCCGGCCTTTTCCTCGGTCTCCAGGGGACCCTCGATGGGCTGTACGACGACTTCGAGGTCTCCGGCGCCGAAGGAGAGGAGAGGGCGGACGGATATCCGACCGACGTCATCCGGCTCCGCCCGAAGGAGGGGACGGACCTTGCCGGCGACGTGGAGGAGATCGTGGTCATGATCCGCCGGGACACGGCGCTTCCGGTGCGGACCGAATTCCGTGAGAAGAGCGGCGACCGGACGATCTTCGACTTTCGCGGCTTTCGGAAGAACCCGGACCTGCC
Source organism: Candidatus Eiseniibacteriota bacterium (assembly GCA_043809585.1). Lineage (GTDB taxonomy): Bacteria > Orphanbacterota > Orphanbacteria > Orphanbacterales > Orphanbacteraceae > JBDROZ01. The sequence continues at coordinate 11,631 of JBDROZ010000038.1, read as the reverse complement.
CGGCGACCTCTTCGTGTTCCGGCCCCCGCCGGACACGGAAGTGTTCGAACTGGAAGGGGAGAAGTGGTAGGGAGGGTGGACGCCCGTTATCGCCGGGCCCTGCGGTTCCTCGCGCGCCTCGTGGATTGGGAGAGAGAGCGGGGCCTGACGTTCACTCAGGAGACGATCCGCCTCGACCTCTTTCGCGCATCCCTCGGGCCCCTCGGCGATCCTCAGCACGCGTATCCGACGGTCATCGTCGCCGGCACGAAGGGAAAGGGCTCGACCTCCTTCCTCCTGGCCCGCCTTCTCCGGGCCCACGGCATGCGGGTCGGCCTCTTCACTTCCCCCCATCTCATGGACATCAAAGAGCGGATCCGGATCGACGGGCGGCCGATCGGGCGGGAGGAGTTCGCCGGCGTCATCGAGCGGCTCGAGGAAGGGCTCCCCTATTTCGGCGAGCTCGGCCGCTCGCGAACCTACTTCGAGACGCTGACGGCTGCGGCATTCCTCCATTTCCGGGACCGGAAGGTGGACCTCGCGGTTCTCGAGGTCGGCCTCGGCGGCCGGCTCGACGCGACGAACGTGGCCGACCCCGTGCTCTCGGTCATCACCACCGTCAGCCGGGACCACCTCCGCGCCCTCGGTCCCTCGATCCTTCACATCGCGTCGGAGAAGGCGGGCGTGCTCCGCGCCGGGCGGCCTGCCCTTTTCGGCCCTCAGACGCCGAGGGTTCGGGAGTGCCTGCTGGAGCGGGCGGAGAAGATCACGGCCCCCGTGACGCTTCACGGGCGGGACTTCCGCCACGAGGTCCACGAGGTGTCGGAAGGCGGGACCCGGTTCACCTTCGACGACGGGAGGGAGGTCTACCGAAACCTCTCTCTCGGGCTTCTCGGCGGGCATCAAGCGACGAACGCCGCCGTGGCCCTCGCGGCGCTCCCTCTCCTCGGGGTGGCCCGGTCCGAGCGCGCCTCCGCGGCGGCCCTTGGAAAGGCCCGGTGGCCCGGCCGGGGGGAGTTCCTCGCGAAGGACCCGCCCGTTCTCGTCGACGGCGCCCACAACGCCGATTCCGCGACGGTCCTCGCCCGGCTCATGGGCGATCTCTTCCCGGGACGGCGATGCGTTCTTCTCTTCGGCGGGTCGAAGGGGAAGGAGTTCCACATGATCTTCCGCCGGCTCCTTCCGATCGTCGCCGAGGTGATCCTGACCGAGTCGGAGCACCCCCGGCGGCGGCCCGCGGCGGAGCTTCTCCCGATCGCGCGGCGGCAGGACGGGCGGATCCCGATCCGCGTGATCCCCGATGGCGAGGAGGCGCTCCGCGCGGCACTCGACCGCCAAAACGGGAGGCCCCTCCTCGTCACGGGCTCCCTTTATCTCGTGGGTGACATGAAACGGTGCTGGCGCCGCCTTCTTGCGGAGCGCCGGGAGTGCGTGGTACTTTGAGTCGTCCGGCGCGGCCCGGTCCGTGGGGGCCGGACCGGCGGCCGGCGGGGAGGGTGCCGCCGTGAACCGGGGCGCGCCGGGATCGATGGACCGCCGAATCGCCTCGGGGATCTTCCTCCTCGCCCTGATCCTCCGGATCGCCTATCTCGTCGACCTCCGGGATTACGAACTCCTCGACCGCCTCCACCTCGATCCGAAGGCGTACGACGACAAAGCCGTGGCGATCCTCGAAGGGGGGTCCTCCGCTCCGGGACGCCCTTTCTACCAGGCCCCCCTCTACCCGTATTTCCTCGCGACGATCTACGGCGTGGCGGGCCGCGATTACGACGCGGTGCGCGTCATCCAGGTCTTCCTCGGGGGGGGGACGGTCCTTTTCGTGGCGGGCGCGGGGGCCCTCCTCTTCGGCCCCGCCGCGGGGGCGATCGCCGGGTTGCTGGCCGCCCTCTACGCCCCTTTCCCCTTCTACGAAGCCCAGATCATGAAGACGGGGCCCGGCGTCTTCTTCCTCGTGGCGGGTGTCTTCATCCTCCTCCGGAGTCGGGGGGGGCGGGGGGGGCCCTCCTCGGTGGAGCGCTCCTCGGCCTCGCGGCGCTCGTCCGGGAGAACGCCCTGCTGATGATCGCCGCCGGGGCCGTGCACGCGGCTTGGGGCCGGGGGCCGGGAGAGGGGAGCGTCCGTCGGGGGCTCCTGGTGCTGCTCGGCGGGGCGATCGCCGTCGCGCCGGTGACGGTCCGGAACGCCGTCGTCTCAGGCGGGGACTTCGTCCCGGTCACGTCCCAAGGGGGGCAGAACTTCTACATCGGGAACAACGGGATGGCCCGGGGAACCTACACGGAGCTCCCCTTCGTCCGGCCCGACCCGCGCCACGAGGAGACCGATTTCCGGCGGGAGACGGTCCGCCGTCTCGGCGAAGAGCCGGCCCCGTCGGCGATCTCCCGCTTCTGGTACGGCGAGTCAGGGCGCTGGATGAAGGCGAATCCGGGCGCCGCCCTCGGTCTCTTCGGGCGAAAGCTCCTCCTCTTCTGGAACGCCGTGGAGCTTCCGGACAACGAGAACTTCTACTACCTGCGGGACCGGTTCGCCGCGCTCCGACTCTTCCCGCTGACCTTCGGGATCGTCGCGTCTCTCGGCCTCGTGGGGATCCTGGCATCGCTCAGGCGGTTCCGTTCGCTCTTTCTCCTCTACGCCGGGGTGGGGACCGTGTACGCTTCCCTCACCGCATTCTACGTCTTCTCCCGCTACCGAGTCGCGGCGGCCCCCTTCCTGATCCTCTTCGCCGCCGAGGGGATCCGCCGGATCGCCGGCGTGGCGAAGGAGAGGGCGTGGAAGCGCCTCGCCCTCCTTCTCGCCCCGCTCGCCGCCGGTCTTCTTCTCGCCTACGGGGCACGGCCGATCGACTTCGACCCGAAGAGGGACGGCTACCTCCCGCTCCACGTGAACCGGGCCATGATCTTCGCCGAGGACGGGAATCGCTCCCGGGCGATCGACGAGTACCGGGCGGCCCTCGAAATCGCTCCGGACCGGCCGTCGATCCGGAAGCGTCTCGCCCATTCGCTTCTCGAGGAGGGGCGGGACGACGAGGCTCTTGTCGAATGGAACCGGCTCGTCGGGGAACTGCCGTCCGACGGCGGTCTCCGGAACGACCGGGCCCTTGTTCTGCTCCGGCTCGGCCGGGGGAGGGAGGCGCTCGACGGATTCCGGGAGGCGATCGAGATCGATCCGTCTCTCGAAGGGCCCCATCGGAATCTCGGCCGGCTGCTCTCGGAGGCGGGGTTTCTCGAGGAAGGGGCGCGGGAGATCGCGATCGCGGACAGCCTGCGCGGGCGGCGGGGTTCGCCATGATCACTTGCATCCTCACCGCCGCGGCGCTCGCATGGGCCGCCGCCTATGGGCCTCTCCAAGAGGCTCCGCCGGCCCGCGTCGACTCGCTCCTCCGCGACGAGCGCTGGGCGGCGCTCTCTCCGGAGGCGAAGTTGATCGTTCTCGCCGACCTTCGGGCCGGGACCCCCTATGCCCTCGGATGTCTCGGCGAGGAGGGGAAGCCGGACCCGGATCCGCTCTTCCGGCTCGACGAGGCGGACTGCACGGTGCTGGTGATGACGGACGCGGCGCTCCTCCGGGCCCGGTCGTGGGAGGAGTGCATCCGGTGGATGGAGCGGATCCACTACCGGGACGGCGTCCCCTCCTACGAGAGCCGGTATCACTTCACGGCGGACCGGATCTTCGGCTCCCCCCACTTCCGGGACCTCACCGGGGAGGTCGCACCGGACCTGCTCCTCCGGGAGATTTCGGTGACCCTCAACCGAGACGAGAGGGGGGAGAGGCTCCTCCCGATCCGGTGGGAGCGGACGCTCACGGTGCGCTACCTCCCCTCCTCCCGGGTGACGGAGACGATCCTCGACCATCTCCCCGAGGCTTGCGGCGTCGCCTTCGTGAATGAGAAGAACCGCTCCCGGGGTTATTTGATTTCCCACGAAGGGATCCTCCTCCACCATCGGACGCTCCATCACGCCTCCGCGGCGGCCGGCCGGGTCACCGACGTGCCTATCCTCGCCTATCTATGGAAATCACAAGGGGATCCGCGATTCGACGGGGTACTCTTTTTCGAGTTCGTCTCATCAGAATAATTTCACTAGTTGCAATAGTTTCCATTAGAAAAATAATTTGCGCTCCGGGGACCGCTTGGATTAGGTTTGGGGTAGCGGAGGAGATGGTCGGGTTCGCGAAGGCGGATCGGAAAGGACCCCTCCCCCGGAAAACGCGGGATTCCCAAGATGGACCGGGAATCATGTTTCGCCTAGCCAAGCTTTGTAAACGGGGGGATTTGCGGGCGGGGCACCCGGTTCATCTTAGGAGTTCCGCATTTTCTTTTGGCGCGAAAAAGCCCGCCGGGGTCCCGGCGGGCTGCTCCATTCGGGGTCGTCGTCCCCCGGCCTACTCTCCTTCGTCCTCTTCCTCGTCGTAGTCGCAGGGGGCGGCGTCGACGATCTCCTCGAGAGTCGCCTCGGCGTCTTGGTGGTGCTCGCACAGCCGGTGCTCTTCGGGGGGCTTCTTCTTCTTCTCCCGCGGGCAATAGGCGACCGGCTTCTCTTCCTCGTCACGAAAACCGTCCACCTCCGAGGGGCCGTAGGTGCGTCGCCGGATCTTTCGATCTCCCATCATCAACCTCCGGATCCTGTCCCGGCGCGGCTCCGGCCGGGGGGGGCGTCCGCGCTCACCCTTCAAAGATAGCACATCCGAGGAGGGCCCGCGCCCCGGGGTCCCCAAAAACGAGAGCCGCCGGGCCGGGGCCCCGCGGCTTCGACGGTTCGCTCGAATGGTGCCGAAGGGGGGACTCGAACCCCCACAGGCTTACGCCCACATGACCCTGAATCATGCGCGTCTACCAATTCCGCCACTTCGGCTCCACGATTCCCGTAGTGTAGGGCGAAGGAACCGGGGGCGCAAGGCCTTTCAGTCCTTTTCCCTTGTCACCGGCGCGGGGCTCTTGGTATCGTGAGTCGATGCGGCCCCGCGGGGTCGCCCGTTTTTTTCGATTCTCCTTCTCCCTCAGGCGCCTCCATGGAAACGATCAAGACGATCTGCACGAACCGCAGGGCCCGTTACGAGTACCGGATCATCGACACCGTCGAGGCCGGACTGGTCCTGACCGGCTCGGAGGTGAAGTCCCTCCGGGCGGGGCATGCGAGCCTCCAGGAGAGCTATGCCAAGGTCGAGGATGACGGCGTCTACATGGTGGGAGCGAACATCCGGCTGTACGAGCAGGCCGGGCGGTTCAACCACGAGCCGAAGCGGCGCCGGAAACTACTGCTGAAACTGTCGGAAATCCGCAAGCTCCGGAAGAACGTCGAAAGCAAGGGGGTCACCCTCATCCCTCTCAAGCTCTACTTCAAGGGGAGTTGGGTGAAGGTGGAGATCGGTCTGGCCGTGGGGAAGAAGAGCCATGACAAGCGGGCGGCGATCGCCGAGCGGGACGCGACCCGGGAGATCGACCGCGCCCGGAAGGAGGCCCGCTATCGCTAGCCGACCTCTTCCCGCATGGGGCGCGCTGGCTCTCCTCGTCGTCGTTCTCTCCGGCGCCCACGCCGGGGAGTTCACCGTGCGGCACGCGGACGGGCGGGAAGAGCGGCTCGCCACCCGAACGATCGGCCGGTTCGAGTACGTCTCCGCCCAAGACGTGTCGCTCCTCTTCGGCGCTTCCCTCTACTGGCGGTCCGATCTCTTGAAGATGACGATTCGTCTCGGCGAATCGCGCGTGAAGGTGACCGCCGACAATCCGAACGTCGTGATCGACGGAAAGGGGATCCATCTGCCCGCGCCCGTCCTCTTCCGGGACGGCGTTCTGTTACTCCCCTTGGGGCTCGTGGTGAACGAGATTGCCCCTCTCTCCCCCTCGCCGGTCCGCTGGGACCGGGAAGCGAGGGTGCTCCGATTCGGATCGTCCTCCTACCGCGTGGTCGGCGTCGACGCGTCGAGGCGGGGGGATGGTCTCGAAATCACGGTAAGGACCGCCGGACGGCCGGCGTTCCGGGACGAAGTGGGGCCGGAGGGGGAGATCCTGATTCGCTTTCCCGGCACCCAACTCTCCGTCCCCGATTCGCTGCCGGCTCCTCCCGAGGGGGGGCCCCTCGAGGGGTGGTCGTGGGGAATCTCGGGAGACACGATCACCCTCCTTCTCGATCCGGGACCGTCGGTACGGGAGTGGCGGGTGGCCCGGAGCCTCCGCCCCGAAGGGGTGGTGGTCCGTCTCGGGTCTCTGCCGATCGAGGACATGGTGGGCGACGCGTCCGGGGCGGTGGAGGTGTTGACGAAGCCGAAACCGGAGGGCGGGGGGCGCGCGGTGATCGTGCTCGATCCGGGCCACGGCGGGGCCGACTCGGGTTGTGTCGGCGCGGGCGGTCTTCTCGAGAAGGAGGCGACCCTCGACATTGCCCTGCGGGTCGGGGAGCGGCTCCGGGCGCGGCACGGCTTGGTGGCGATCCTGACCCGGGAGGAGGACGTCGACCTCTCCCTCCAGCGGCGGACGGAGATCGCGAACGGAAGCGGCGGGGTCCTCTTCGTCGGCCTTCATCTGAACGGGTCGCCCGCCCCGAACCTCCGGGGCACGGAAGTGTACGTTCTCTCCCACGGTCGGGGGGCGCGGGAGAGGATTCAGAGGGCCGTGGAGGAGGCGACCACCGTTTACCGGTCCGAGCCGCTCGGCGGAGTGCTCGGCACGGAACTCCGGTTCGTCCCCTGGGACGCGGTGCAGGAGGAACATGGCCGGGCGGGCAAATCGGCGGCCCGGTTGATCCTGGAGGAGCTCGGGCAAGTGGCCGGTTTCGGGCCGAGAGGAGTGCGGGAGGCGCCGGCGGCGGTCCTTCAGGGGGCGAACATGCCGGCCCTGCTGCTGGAGCTCGCCTTCCTCACGAGCCCCGGCACGGAGGAGATCCTCCAGAACGAGGAGATCCGTTCCGAATTGGCCGTTCGTCTCGCGGACGGGATCGCCCGGTTCGTGGGGGGAGAGCGATGAGGGAGGGGCCGGTCTTCGAGGAGCGGGACGAGCGGGGGGGCGCGCTCTGGCCTTGGGTGGCCCTCGTGCTCGCGATCCTCGCCGGCTTCCTCTTTCTCTGCAACCGGAGCGAGATCACCCCGGTGGCGGAGGAAGAGGCGGTCCCGGCGATCGAGGGGACCCACATCCGGTCGGCGGTCCTCTACTTCGCCGACGTCGACGGAGAGCGGCTCGTGCCGGAGCGGCGGGAGCTCACCCTCGTGGACGGCGGTCGGGAAGACTTCGTCCGCCGTCTCGTTGCCGAGCTCGCCCGCGGCCCCCTGGCCGGCGAAGGGTGGCCGACGGTGCCGGGACGGTTCCGGGTGAAGGGGGTCTTCTTCGACGATCTCGGCGAGCTGTATGTGGACGTCGTCGAAGAGGGGCTGCGGGAGTGGACGTGGGGAACATCATCGGAGATCCTCGCGATCCGGAGCCTGGTTCGAACGCTCGCCGCTTCCTTCCCCGAGGTGGTGCGGGTGGGCATACTCGTGAACGGGAGCGCCGTCGAATCCCTCGGCGGGCACGTGGACGCCCGCCATCCCTTCGAGGTGGCGGAATGGCGTTAACGGCGCGTCCGGTGGGTGTCTTCGACTCGGGGATCGGAGGGCTCACGGTGGTCCGGGAGATCTTCGATCTCCTGCCGGAAGAGCCGGTCGTCTTCTTCGGAGACACGGCCCGCCTCCCCTACGGTCCGAAATCGCCCCCTACGGTCGTCCGCTTCTCGAAACAGAACACCCGTTTTCTTCTCTCGAAGGACGTCCGCTTCGTGGTGGTCGCCTGCAACACGGCGTCCGCCGTATCCTTGGGCGCCCTCCGGGAAGAGTGCCCTGTGCCGGTCATCGGCGTGATTGAACCGGGCGCCCGCGCTGCGGCGAAGGCGACACGGAACGGAGTGATCGGCGTCATCGGCACCCGGGGAACCATCGCAAGCGGCGCCTACGAGAGGGCCCTGAAGGAGAAGAACGGGGACGTCGAGGTCGTCTCGGCCGCCTGCCCGCTCCTCGTGCCTCTCGCCGAGGAAGGGTGGACGGAGCACCCGGTGACCGACCGGATCCTGGAGGAGTACCTCGCGCCTCTCCTCCGGCGCTCGGTGGACACGCTGATTCTCGGCTGCACCCATTTTCCGGTGATGAAAAAGGCGATCCAGCGAGTGGCGGGCGACGGTGTGACGATCGTCGACGCCGCCCGGGAGACGGCCCTTCTTCTCCGGGAGCGGCTGCCCGCCGACCGGGGCGCCCGGCCGGAGCCTCTGCACCGGTTCTACGTCAGCGACGTGCCCCACCGTTTCCGGGAGGAGGCGGAGCTCTTCCTCGGAGGCCCGATCGGGGAGGTGGAACGCGTCGATCTCGAACAGTGGGAAGGGACGCTCAAGGAATGACGAAGCGACCGGACGGGCGGAAGCCCGATGAACTTCGAAAGACGATCCTCCGGCGGAACTATCTGCGCCACGCCGAAGGGAGCGTGATGATCGAGACCGGCCACACGCGGGTGATCTGCTCGGCCACCATCGAGGACAGGGTCCCCTCGTTTCAGCGCGAGGCGGGCGGGGGTTGGGTGACCGCCGAGTACGGCATGATTCCCCGCTCGTCGGCGACGCGGATCCGGCGGGAGATCGGATCCCGGGGACTTCGAGGGCGGACCTTCGAGATCCAGCGTTTGATCGGGCGTTCCCTCCGGGCGGTCACCGACCTGAAGAGGCTGGGGTCCCGGACGATCACCATCGACTGCGACGTGGTGCAGGCGGACGGGGGGACCCGGACGGCGTCGATCACCGGCGCCTACGTGGCCCTTGCCGACGCCGTCGGCTTTCTCCAGAGGCGGAGCGTCCTGGAGGAGTCACCCCTGGTCGACACGGTGGCGGCGGTGAGCGTGGGCGTTCTGGACGGCGAGGCGCTTCTCGATCTCTGTTATGTGGAGGACGTCCGGGCCGAGGTGGACATGAACGTGGTCATGACGGGACGGGGGAAGTACATCGAGGTGCAGGGGACGGCGGAAGGGGAGCCGTTCACCGGAACGGCGCTCAACAGGATGCTGAGGCTCGCGAAGCTCGGCGTCGACGGGTTGACGGCGGTCCAGAACGAGGCCCTCGGAAGGGGGGCGGACCGATGACCGAGGTGGTCCTCGCGACGCACAACCGGGACAAGGTAAAGGAGATCACCCGCATTCTGGGCGACCTCCCGGTCCGCTTCCGGACGGCCGGCGAGTGGCCGGACATCCCCGAGGTCGAGGAGGACCGGGACACGTTCGAAGGGAACGCGGCGAAGAAGGCCCTCGCCCTCGCCGAGGGGACGGGGCTTCTCGCCCTCGCCGACGATACGGGGCTGGTCGTTCCCGCCCTCGGCGGCGAGCCGGGTGTGTACTCGTCGAGGTACGCCGGAGAGGACGTGACCTACGAGGAGAACTGGCGGAAGCTCCTCTCCCGGATGGAGAATCTCCCGGAAGAGGAACGGGGCGCCTACTTTCTCTGTGTCGCGGTCCTCGCCTCGCCGGAGGGCGTGGTCGGGACGGCGGAAGGTCGCTGCGACGGCATGATCCTCCGGAAGCCCCGGGGGGAGGGCGGTTTCGGATACGACCCGGTCTTCCTCCATCCGCCGACGGGCAGGACCTTCGCCGAACTCCGGGTGGAAGAGAAGAACCGGGTCAGCCACCGCGCCCTCGCCATGGAGGGGATCAAACCGGCGCTCGAGAGGGCGATCGTCAATCCACGAAGATAGGTTCGACTCGCGCGATCGGTTCCTGCTGCGGAGCCGGGTCGCGGGCCCCGACCGTCTCCTGCTGCGGTTCGGGATCGCGGGCTGCGAGCGCCGTTCTCTTTCGCCGCCATCCTCGACGGGGCGAGGGTCCCGCCTCCGGGTGCCGGCTCGTCCGAACGGGCTCTCGCCACGCTCCCCGGAACCTCGCGACGGAGCCGGCCGCGGTCCGCGACCCGTCGGACCGAGGACTCGAAGTCGTTTGAGATGCATGTGCCGATTTGCATGGTGCTATTCTTCCTAGTGGTTTTTCGGTCGGGGCGTGGCGCAGTCCGGTAGCGCACCTGCTTTGGGAGCAGGGAGTCGCTGGTTCGAATCCAGTCGCCCCGATGTTTGGCGCCCGTAGCTCAGTCGGATAGAGCAACGGACTTCTAATCCGTAGGTCGCAGGTTCGAATCCTGCCGGGCGCAGATGCGAGAGGACCTTCCCCCGTGAGGGGGGAGGTCCTTTTCCGGGAGGAGCCCGGCGGGATGAGAACGGTAGGTTCGCTTATTGAGCAACGCATAAGCAATGTCCTATCTTAGTCGCAGAGAAAGGCCCGATCTTCGGAGGAAGGATCGAAGGAGGGGTTGGTGAGTTCGGAGGTCGTGGGAGGAGCAGGCGGCCTCGAACCAGAGGTCTGCGGCGTCCTGGGGAGCGTGATTGGCGAGGGGGTTCATTTTCAAGTGCTGCCAGACTCCTTCCACGGGGTTGAGCTCGGGAGCGTAGGCGGGGAAGAACTCTATGCGGATTTGGTTCTGGCCGTTGAGGAATTCGCGGAGGAGGTTCGCCCGGTGGACGTTCAGGCGATCCCAGAGAAGCACGATCGGGCGCGGGAGATGTCTCTTGAGTTCCCGGAGAAAGGGGATGAGGTTCGCAGCGTTTACGTTCTCGTTCGGCAAGAGAGCAAAGTAGAGGCCCACTCGCCGGCGGCGAGGGGAGACCGAAATCGCCCCGATCGCCGAGACCTTTTCGTGGGAACGCGTGCGCTGGTAGAAGATCGGGGTCTCTCCAACCGGAGCCCAGGTGCGTCGGAGATGGGGAGCCATCAGAAGCCCGCTCTCGTCCAGGAAGACGAGGCTCGCTCTCAGGCGCGCAGCGTTTTTTTTATCCTCGGCCACTCCTCCTTCACCCAGCGTTGGATCTCGGCCTCGTTCCGCTCCCGGGCTCGTCGCTCCGGCTTCTGGGGGCTGAAGCCCAGGACATGGAGGAGGCGCGCGACATGATGTGGATGGTAGCGAACACGAAAGCGTCGACGAATGACCTCCGCGACACGCGCACAGGTCCAAAGATCGGTCGGGAATCCTTGGGCTTCGGCTCCCTGCAGCAGGAGCAGACCGAGCTCGGCTCGTTGCGGGTCCGTGAGCTTCCGGGGACGACCGGGCGCCGGCTTGGCGGCGATTCCCTCGATGCCCTCGGCGTCATGACTTGCACGCCAACGACGAACCGATCGCCGGTCCACCTTCAACTTCCGCGCCACCTCGACCGGGGGCAATCCTTCCTCCAACAAGGCCAGGGCGCGATGCCGACGTCGTTCCAAAGACTCCGGGCTGCCGTGTGGTCTCATCTCTCACCTCCGGCCCGGAGCATAGGACTTTACTTATGCGATTGTCAATAGCCCAGATCCACGGGTAAGGGCCGTGAGGTGTCTGTGATCGCCCTTCGACAGGCGATGATCGATGGTTTTCTTCGGATGGGGCGGTGCGACGTTCGCGTTTCGGCACGAGAGAGAGCCTGGAAGAGTGCGGAGACGGAGATCGGGACAGACTCCTCCCTTGGCTCGGCGTCCTTTCGTCTTTCTGGTTAGCGTGTGGCGTGCAGAATCGCCTGCGCTTGGACGAAGCGCGCGGCGATGTCGGGAGCGCGGGCGAGGGCGAGAGTCATTCGCCGAGCCGAGCGAATGATCCGGGCGGCGACGCAGAACCAGTGGAATCGGAGCGCCTTGATCTG
>JBDROZ010000037.1:0-27840 GCA_043809585.1 Candidatus Eiseniibacteriota bacterium | reverse complement strand
TCGGCCTCTACTCCGATCCCGCCATGGCGGACCGCCTCCGGGGCGCCCTCCCCGGTGGGGCACGGCTCGAACCGGTTCGGACGGGGCTCTTCTCGCCCCGGAGCGGCCGCCGTCTCGACTCCGCGCTCCGCCGCCTCGCCTGCCCCTTCTACGTCACCCCCAACTACCTCGGCCTTCCCCCACGACGGAGGGCCGGGCGCGTCCGCGTCGCCGTCGTTCACGATCTCATCCCGTGGGAGATTCCGGACGCGCGGCGGGGGAACCCGAAATGGCGGATCTTCTACGGGCTCCCCCCGGTCGGGCGCCGGCTTCTCACGTCGTACGACCACCTCGTCGCCGTGTCGGCGAGGACCGCCGAGGCTCTCGGCCGTCTCTTCCGGATCGGCGAAGACCGGGTCACGGTCATCCCGGGCGCCCCGGCTTCCCACTTCACGCCCGATTCGGAAGGGGACGGCCCGCGCCTTCGCCGACTCGGCGTCACCCCCCCCTACCTTCTCTTCGTCGGCCGTGACGATCGCCACAAAAACGTGGCCCGCCTGATCGAGTCCCACCGGCGCCTTCCGGAATCGCTCCGAGCGGCCTATCCTCTCGTTCTCGCCGGAGAGCCGCGGCGCCCCCGGATCGACGACCGTCGGATCTCGGTCATCAACGAGCTCGACGACGCCGACCTGCCCGCCCTCTACCGGGGCGCCCGCTTCGTCGTCCTTCCGAGCCTGCTCGAGGGCTTCGGGCTTCCCGTGGTGGAGGCCATGGCGTGCGGCACCCCCCTCCTCCTGTCGGACCGGGCCCCCCTCGACGAGATCGCCGGTGACGCCGCCCGTTACTTCGACCCGGAGGACGGGGAATCGATGACGAGGGTGATCGGCGAGAGCCTGCGCGACGGGCCTGGATGGGAAGCCGCGGCGACGGCCGCCCGAAGGCGGGCCGGGCTCTATTCGTGGGAGAGAAGCGCCGCGGCCCTTCTCTGCCTCCTCTCCCGCTTGGGATCGGAAGCGGCCCGTTAGCTCCTACGGGCCGGACCGGCGGTCCACGTCGGACCGGTACCGGTCGATCACCTCGCCCACTTCCCCTTCCAGGACGACCCGCCCGTCCGCGAAGAGAAGGGCCCGGGAACAGAACGAACGGATCGCCTCGAGATCGTGGCTGACCATGAGGATCGTCTTGCCCCGTTCCTGGAAGGAGCGGATCCGGTCCCGGCTCTTCCGGGCGAACGCCTCGTCGCCGACCGAGAGGATCTCGTCGAGGAGCAGGATGTCCGGATCGACGTGAACGGCGATGGAGAAGGCGAGGCGCATGTACATTCCGGTCGAATAAGTCCGCACCGGCTCGTCAATGAAGTCCTCCAGCTCGGAAAAGGCGACGATGTCGTCGAACCGGTCCCGGATCTCCCGCTTCGACATGCCGAGGACGATCCCGTTCAGCATCACGTTTTCCCGCCCGCTGAAGTCCGGGTGGAAACCCGCCCCCAGTTCGATCAGGGACGCGACCTTCCCCCGCGTCTCGATCCGGCCCCGGTCGGGGCGGTAGATGCCGGTCACCAGCTTGAGGAGCGTGCTCTTTCCCGATCCGTTCGGGCCGATGATCCCCCACGTCGCGCCGGCGGGCACCGCGAACGTGACTCCGTCGAGGGCCTGGTGGTAGTAGTGGGAGGGCTTGCCCGACGGCGCCCGCCGGAGGAAGAGGCTCTTCAGGGTGGAGTAGTTCCGGGCGAGCCGGGCCTTGCGGAATCGCTTCGCCACGTCTTCCACGACCAGGGCCGTCGCCGTCCCTTCCATCAGAGCCACTCCGCGAAGCTCTCCCGGTAACGGCGGAAGACCGCGTCGCCGAGGAGGAGAACCACGATCGCCGACCCCGCCACGAGGCCGAGCAGGTTCCACTCCGGGAAGCGGCCGTGGAAGAGGATGTCCTGATAGGCCGTCACCAGGGCGCCCATGCCGTTGCCGAGGGCGAAGATCCGGAACCGCTCGGGAACTTTCGACACCGGATAGATGACGGGGCAGAGGAAGAACCAGAAGACGAGAATGTTCCCGAGGAGGTGCTGGACGTCCCTGTACTGGACATTGGCGGCCGACAGCATCAGGGCGAATCCGAGCGTAAACACGAGCTGGACGAGAACGAGAAGCGGTAGGGCCACCAGGGTCACGCTCGGAGGAACCCCGTAGGCGAGCAGGATCACGCCGAGAACGGGGAGACTGAAGAGGAAGTTGATCCCGTTCGCGAGCACCGAGGTGATCGGCAGGACCTCGGGAGGGAACAGGGCCTTGGTGATCAGGTTTCCGCTCGAAACGATGGATCCCGTCGCCTCGGCGAGGGAGGAGGAGAACCAGATCCAGGGGAGAAGGCCGGCGAACATGAAGGCACCGTAATCCTCCATGTCGAACCTCATGTACACTGTGAAGACCAGACTGTAGACGAGCATCAGAAGGAGGGGGTTCAGGAAAGTCCAGACGAAGCCGAGTGCCGATCCCCGGTAGCGGGCCCTCACCTGTCGCGCGACGAGGCTCTGGATCAGGACCCGGTGGGCGTAGCAGTCCTTGATCGTCTGGGCGATTCCCATCAGTCTCGTTCCTCGTCCGCGGTGAAGGGGCCCGGAACGCCCCGCATTCTAGGAGAGGGGCGGCCCCCCGTCAACGGGATGCGCCGTTGTCGATGTAACCGAGCGCCTCGAGGGCCTCTCGGTTTTCGCGCCCGATCCCGCTTTGGCCGCTCTTCCCTCTCTCCTCCATGCCCGCGAGCCACTCCCGGAGGAGGTTCTTCATCCGCCTTTCCCTCGGGCTCCCCGGCGGCCGCGGCCTCTCCTCGGCGGGGTCGGCGACCAGATCAAACAGGGCGTCGCCGGCCGGGCCAGAGACGAGCTTCCATCGACCCTCCCGTACCGCCAAATCGGCCCGGGGTTCGACGTGGTCGCCGACGAGGTCGCCGGGCGCTTCCATGAAGACGGGGCGGGACGCGCCCCGCGGCCGGAGGCGGAGAACCTGGGGAAGGAGTGAGCGTCCCGCCAGAGGGTAGGGGGGCGGAGGGAGTTCGCTGAAGAGGTCGAGCACCGTCGGAAGCAGGTCGCAGAGGCCGACGGGCGAACCGACGACGGGCCGGACCCACGGGAGGCCCCCGTCCCTCTCCCCCTCCTCGGAGCGGGGCGCGGGGGGAACGCGAATCAGGAGGGGGACGTGGACCAGCGCCTCGTGAAGGAGATCGCCGTCGTGACCGAGATACCGGTTCTCGCCGAGAGATTGCCCGTGATCGCCGGCGACCACGACCACCGTCCGGTCCCACGAGCCACTTTCCCGGAGGAGGCCGACGAGACCGCCGATGGCGTCGTCGACGGTCCGGATCTCCTCTTCGTAGAGGCGCCGGAGGTAGGCGAGGTCGTCCGCGGCAAGGACGGAGGCGTCCCGGTACGCGACGACCTCCTCCACCGAGAGGCCGTCCCGGAACGGCCCGGAGTAGTCCGGCATCGCCCGGGCCGCCCTCTCCGACGGGCCCATGGGGGAGTGGGGGTCGTAATAGTGGACCCAAAGAAAGAAGGGCCCCTCCTTCGCGTCCCGGAGCCAGCGGGCGACCCTCTCGTTGGTCACCGTCCCCGACCGCTGCCACCGGAGGGGAAGGCCTTCGGGCACCTCGTCGTCGATGACGTCGAATCCGCGGCCGATGTTCCGCGACAGGATTCCCTCCGCGCTCAAGAAGGCGGCGGTGCGGTAGCCGGCGTCGCGGAAGATCCGCGTCATGCCGACCCGGGCGGAATCGAGGGAGAGGGCGTTGTGTATGACGCCGTGCTCCGACGGGTAGAGACCGGTCAGGATCGACGCGTGGGAGGGTACGGTGGTCGTGGTCGGCGCGACGGCCGCGGAGAAGAGAACGCTTTCCCGGGCGAGGTTCGCGAAGGCGCCGCTCTCCGGGCCCGCGTCCGCGCCCAGAAAATCCGCGCGGGTCGTGTCGAGGGTCACGAGCACCAGGTTGTACCCGGTGTAGTCGCCCCACGTGGTGCCGAGGCGGTAGAGGTGCGCCCCCGGCGGAGCCATAAGGAGAAGGGTGGCCAGGAGGGCGGCGACGGCGAGCAGGCGCCGGGTCATCGGTGCTCCTCACCGCGGGGACGGGGGTATTCGTCGAGGAGGGAGAGGGCGGGGTGGTAGAAGGGATCTTCGTCGAGCCGGCCGGCCCAGCGGCGCTCCATCCACACCGCCTCCCGGGGATCGACGCCCCGCCGCCGAGTTCTCCCTTCGTGATGGGTGAACCGGGCGTGGGGTGTGTAGAGAACCCGGAGTCCCTCGTCTCGCGCCCGGAGACAGAAGTCGACGTCGCTGAAGGAGACCGGGAGGCGCCGGTCGTCGAACCCTCCGAGCCGGAGGAAGAGGTCCCGCCGGGTCATCAGGCAGGCGCCGTCCACGGCGGAAACCTCCCGATCGACGAGGGGAGACACGAACCAGGGCGCCCCCGTCCTCTCCGTCCCTTTGTAGAGGTGGCCCGCCACGACGCCCATCCCCACCACCAACCCGGCGTGCTGGACGGCGCCGTCGGGATAGAGGAGAAGGGGGCCGACGGCGCCCACGTCCGGTCGGACCGCTTCGGCGGCCATCGAGTCGAGCGAGGAGGGTTCCAGGAGTTCCGTGTCGTCGTTCAGGAAGAGAAGAAGATCGCCCCGCGCTTCACGGGCGGCGTCGTTCATGAGGGCCGAGAATCGGAACCGGCCGGGGCGGCTCAGGATCTTCACGTCCTTCCGTCCCGCGACGGAGCGGAGATAGTCCAGGGTCGCGGTGTCCCGGCTTCCGTTGTCCACGACGATGATCTCCGCAGGGGGGAACGAGGAGCGGCCGAGGGAGGAGAGGCACTTCCCGAGCCAGGACCCTCCGTCACGGGTCGGGACGAGCACGCTGAGGGAAGCCTCTTTGGGCGCGGCAGTCCGGATGCGCCAGCTTCCCGGGACGAGTCCCTCCTCGACCGGGCCGGAGCGACCCGCGAAGGAGGCCCACCGGGCGAGGGCTTCCCGGCACGCCCGGTCCCCCCCCCCCTTCGCCTGGCCGGCCCGACTCGACAGGATCTCGGGAAGATGGACCACCGCTCCGGGGCGCTCGTGAATCCGCAGAAGGACCTCGTAAAGCGCCCCCTCTCCGGACCCGGCGATTCCCCGCGATGCCGCGGCCGCCGGATCCCGGCGAAGGACCAGGACGCCGCCCGTGTAGAAGGAGCCGCGGAAGTGATCCCCCGACCAGCCCGGTTTCCAATTCGGAAGCCCGTCTCCTGCTCCCGCGGACGGGATCTCCTCGTCGCCGAAGAGGGCGATCGCCTCGGGGCGGCGGCGAAGGCGGAGAACGGATTCGGCGATCCCGCCCGGCAGGAGATCCCATCCGGGCCGGAGGAGAACAACGAACTCCGCCGGCGAGCCGGACAGAATCTCGCCGAGGGGTCCTGCCGGAGCGATCGGGAGGGCGCCGGGGTAGTCGACGGAGACGGGGGACGCGCCGAGAGGGGCGACTTGCACTTCGGGAAGGCCGCCGAGGGATTCCCGGACGGCCCGGAGCCGGCCGGGATCGGTCGCGAAGGATCGATGGGACCGGAGCCAGGCCCGGCACGCTTCTTCGGCGGGGACTTCGAGGAGTCTCTTCTTCCACCGGTAACGGCGCGCCCGCCGGGCGACCACCGATGGACCGGCGGCCGCGAGGAGACCAAGGGCCGTGAAGATGCGATCCCGCGTTCCCCGCCCGTCTCGGTCACCTCGATACAAAGGTCCCCTCCGAGCCGTGCTTCTCCATGAACTGTTCGCTCCCCTCGTAGCCGACGAAGCGGTACAGGTCCTCTTCGTCGATGAAGGCGCCGTGCTTCTTATAGAAGTGGAGAAGGGTCTTTTCGAGCTCGCTCCGGTCGTAACGGGCGCCCACGTAGTGCCGGTCCTTCCGAACCTCGGGATTGAAGTTCATGTGGTGGTGGATCACCGTGGCGAGGGGACAGTTGCGGAGGCGATTGCCTTCCTTACGGACGCGGAGGGACCAGTCGTTGTCCTCGTAGGCGCCGCCGAGGTCCGTGTCGTAGGGGTGCTTCTCGAGGAGGGCCCGGCGGAAGATCGTCGCGCCTCCGGGGACCCAGTCGCACTCACGGGACTCCATGGCGGAGATGTCCGAGAGGCTCTTTCCGGTGTCGACGAGATCGAAGCGAATGCGGCTGGCCCCCCGTCTCGTCCTCCCGCCGTTGAACTGGATCTCGCCGTTCGGGAAGACGACCCGGCAGCAGCAGGCGGCGAGGCGCTCGTCCGATTCCATCTCGACGATCAGCGCCTCGAGCCACCCGGCGGAAACCTCGATGTCGTTGTCCAGGAAGACCACGTACTGTCCGCGGGCAAGGCCGACGCCCCGGTTCCGGCCGCCGCCGCACCGGAGGTTCTCCCCCGCCTCGTGGAGCCGGAAGGTGCCGTCCGCGGCGGCGAACTCCCGGAGACCCTCGAGCGAGGCCTCTTCGGAGCCGTTGTCGACGACGATCACTTCGTGGGGGAGCGGCGTGTGGCGGGCGATCGACCGGATGCACCGCTTCGTGTCCTCGAGGCGATTGAGGGAGAGCACCACGAGGGAGACCGTGCCGGACCACTCCCCGGCCCGCACCCGCCTCCGGAGGATCGCGGTCTCCTTCGCCCGCACGGCCAGGGACTTCTGCAGCTCCAACGATCCGGCGGTGGTCTGGGATCGGTGCACCCGGTGCCGGTAGAGGACATCGGGGATGAACTCGAACGCGTGCCCCTCGGAGAGACGGAGGGTCATGTCGTAGTCCTGGGCGGAGTCGAACTCCTTTCGAAAGAGACCCGTCTCGTGCAGAACCTCCCGGCGGATCACCTTCAAATGGCTGCAGAACATCCCGTTCAGAAGTTCCTCCGCGGGAGGGCCGAAGGTCCGGTTGGTGAAGTCCCAGAAGCGGAGCACGTCGCCCGCCTCGTTCACGTCGATCCGGTTACTGTAGAAGAAATCCGCGGCGCCCCCCTCACCCCTCTGAATGCGGCGCGCCACTTTCGCGAGGGCATCCCTCTCGAGGGCGTCGTCGCAGTCGAGAAAGGCGAGATACCGCCCCCGGGAGAGGGCGATGCACCGGTTCAGGGCCCTCGAGAGGCCGAGATTCTCTTCGCCGAAATGGACACTCGCCTTCTCGTGGCCGCGGTACGCCTCGAGGAGAGCCCGGACCCCGGTGTCCGGCGAGGCGTCGTCGTAAATGACGCACTCGAAGTCGTCGAAGGACTGGCCGAGGGCGCTCTCGATCGATTCCCGCAGAAAGGAGAAGTTTTCGTACACGGGGATCAGGATGCTGAAGAGTGGGCGGTCGGAGGAGCTGGGGAGGATGGGGGTCCCTTCCCGGGCAAGGGCGGAACGGAGGAAGCGATAGGTCCTGGTCGGAATTCGGCCGAAGAGGCGGTTCACGCGTATTCCTAATTGAACCAGGCGAAGGGCGAGCACCGTCTCTCTTCTCGATTGGACGATCTCGAGGTCTCGGATGCGGGCATCCCGCTCTCGGACCCCTCCTTCCAGATTCTGGATGTAGCGGTTTTGCGATTCGATCTCGGCGTCGTGCGCTCCCTGTCGGACTTCCCCTTCCTCTTGGAGGGCCCGGATCTTCGCGTCCCTCTCCTCGATGGCCCGCTTCCCCTCGACGATCCGGGCTTCGAGCCCGGCGCTTCTGGCCTCCGCCTCCGAACGGACCCTCTCGAGCTCGCGGTCTCTCTCCTCCACGCCCCCTTCGAGGTTCTGAATGTACCGGCGGTCCTTTTCCGTCATCTCCGCGGGGCCGAGAAGGGCGTGGCGGCCTGTCGCCGCGACGCCTCGCCGAGAGGCGAACGCTACGAAGTAGGGCGCTTCGGCGGGGTCGTCGTCGATCCCCTCCTCTTGTATGACATAGGCCTCTTCCCGGGCGGCGGCGCCCGGTGAAGGGGCGATTCGGGCGGCTACGTAGTTCCGTTGAAAGAGGATCTCCAGATCGCCGAACTGCCCGGCGAGGAGGGCGCGGAATTCACCGAGCCGGTACTCGCGGGCGTGGTGGGGATTCTGACAGCGTGACACTTCCCAGTTCGGGGTTGAGCAGAGAAAGAGCCCGTCCTCTTTCAGGACCCGGCGGGCCTCCCGGACGACCGACTCCCCGTCCCGCACGTGCTCGATGGTCTCGAAGCAGATATAGAGATCGATCGATCCGTCTTCGACGGTGGCGAGGCGGGTCACGTCGTCGACCCGGAACTCGATCCCCCCGGCGCCGTACCGCTCGCGTCCGTAGGAAACCGCCCGGGGGTCGACGTCGATGGCCGTCACGGACAGGGCCCCGGCCTCCCGGAGAATCCGGCTCCCATATCCGGCGCCCGAGGCACAGTCGAGCACCCGGCGCCCAGCCGCGAAACGGGCGGCGTAGCGGTAGCGGCAGAGATGCTCCAGATGGAGACCGGTCCCCTCGCATTCGTCGGGGACCATCCGGATGCCTTCGTATTCCATAGTCTGGACACCACCGATCGGGCCGGGCGATCTATCGGATTCTATTCTTGGTGGATGTTTTCTGCAAGGCCCGGAGCGATCATCATCGGGGAGAAGAGGCGGGGTTCGCCCGGCGCCTATCCTCGTTTCCGGACACCTCGGGATCCCGAGGCCTTCTTGCGGACCGCTCCCTGCCTCTTGCTCGGACGGGCGGGTTTCTTCTTCGCGGGCTTCCTTTTGGCGGGCTTCCTCGCCGGAGCCTTCTTCTTCGCGACTTTCCTCTTGGCGGGCTTCCTCGCCGGAGCCTTCTTCTTCGCGACTTTCTTCTTCGCGGCCCCCTTCTTCGCCACCTTCTTCTTGGTGACCTTCTTCTTGGTGACCTTCTTCACGGTCGCCTTCTTCTTCGTCGTCTTCTTGGGGGCGGCCTTCTTCTTCGCCGGCTTCTCGCGGGCTTTCTTCTTCTCCGCCCTCTCGGTCGCGGCCGTCATTTTACTTGATTCGTCAACTGGTTTGGCGGCACGCTTCCTCTTGGCCTGCGCGGCGGCTCTCTTCTGGGCCTCCAGGGCGGCCTTCTCCCGCTTCGCCTCCTCTTCCCTCTTCTTCTTTATGAGGCTCGGTGGCGCCGGATAGAGAATTCGGCCGCAGATCTCACAACGAACCAGCTCGGTGTCGAGTTTTTGAATGACGAGGTTCGTATCGGGGTAGTGCATGCCGCAGCCGAGGCACACACCCTCCTCGACGGCCGCCATGGCCGGACCGCCCCGATCCTGGCGGAGCCGATAGTACCGGAGATGCTCTTCTTGGATCTTCCTCTCGATCCGCTGGACCTTTGCTCGCTTCTCCTCGCGGTTCATTCGCTTCTTCTCGATCTCTTCGAGCTTGAGAAGAAGAGCGACCTGCTCGTTCATGATCCGCCTCCCCGAGAGAAAGTGGATGGGAGACCCGTCCCCCCAGGGGCCGGCGCCGGGTCACGATCCGCCGCGGGGGGAACCACCAAGAAGTCGAGCAAAGATGGGCTGCATTGCCGGCAGTGAGACCAGGTCACCAGCCTGCCAGAAAAAACATACCATTTGGGGGGGGAAAAGGAAGCAAAATCGCCATTCAACCCCTCCCAATAGGCGCAACAACCGACAAGTCAACGAGTTACGCGTGATCTAGATCTCGGCGTGCTTTTCCGCACCCGCCATGAGCTCCGCGTAGACCCTTTCGAACTCTTCCGGACCGTAAAACTCGATTTCTACGGTTCCGCCCTTGCCGCTCGGCCGGATCCGCACCCGCGTGCCGAATCGGAGACGCAGTTTCTCCTCGAGTGACTCGATTTGCGGGTCTCGAGGAGGACTTCCCCCTTTCTTCTTCTTCCGGGCGGGACGGGCGCCCCGGGCAAGCTCCTCCGTCCTGCGGACCGAGAGCCCCTCATGCAAGATCCTTTCAAACAATCGGTTACGGGCGAGTCCTGCCGGTGCCTGGAGGAGGGCGCGGCCATGGCCCGGCGTTATTCGCCCATCGGCCAGAGCCCGGACCACCTCTTCAGGGAGCTGCAACAGGCGAATCGAGTTGGTGATGGATGTTCGATCCCGCCCGACGAGACGGGAGACCTGGTCATGCGTTAATTCTTTGTCTTCAATTAGGATACGGAAAGCCTCCGCTTCTTCTACCGGATCGAGGTCGGCCCTTTGGAGGTTCTCGATCAGGGCCCACTCGAGCATCTCCTCATCCGGCACCTCCCGGATCACCACCGGGATGTGGCTGAGACCTGCCTGCTTGGCGGCCAGGAACCGCCTTTCCCCGGCCACGATCTGAAAGCGGTCGCCTCGAGGACGGACCACCATAGGCTGGAGTACACCCTTCAGGCGAATCGATTCGGCCAGTTCCGCGATCTTGTCCGGGTCGAATCGCCTGCGGGGCTGGGCTTCGTTCGGGATGATCTTCTGGATTGGAACCTCTTGGGTCGAAGACTCCCTCGACGCCTCGTCCTCCGAGGAGTTAGCCGACAGCAGAGCTTCCAGTCCTCTCCCCAACACCCGCTTCGTCATGTTCGATCACCTCTTTCGCCAGCTTGAGATAACACCTTGCGCCCAAACATGTTACATCATAGAGCAGAATGGGTTTTCCGAAGCTCGGTGCCTCACTTAGCCGGACATTTCGCGGGATGACGGCCCCGTATACCTTGTCCGGGAAATGGGCCCGAGCCTCCTCCGCGACCTGGCGACATAGGTTCAGACGCTGGTCGTACATCGTGAGGAGAACCCCCTCGAGGGTCAGCTCCGGGTTCAGGTTCTTTTGTATGAGCCGAACTGTGTTGAGAAGCTGCGTAAGTCCTTCCAGAGCATAGTATTCGCACTGAATCGGTATCAAGACCGTGTCAGCGGCGGTCAGGGCGTTTACCGTGAGGAGCCCGAGCGAAGGGGGGCAATCAATGTAAATATAATCATATTCACCCTTTACAGACTCCAGTGCCTTCTGGAGGCGATACTCCCGGCCAAGCTCGTTCACTAGCTCGATTTCGGCCCCCACGAGGCTCCGCCCCGAAGGCACGAAATCAAGATACCGGATTTCAGTTTTCCGGATCACGTCGCGGATCGGCCCCTGGTCCAGGAGAACCTCGTAGATCGTCGGCTCTCCGTCGCCGGGCGTGATCCCCAATCCACTTCCCGCATTCGCTTGCGGGTCGATGTCGATCAGGAGCGTCTTCTTCTCCGCCACGGCCAGACTCGCCGAAAGGTTGAGCGCGGTCGTCGTTTTCCCCACCCCCCCGTGCTGCTTCGCTACCGCAATTACCCGGCCCATACGACCCCCTCGAGATGTTTCACGTGAAACATACGCGTTCCTCCTCCGTCGGCATCTTACGAATCGGTGGGGACCTTGGCAAGGCATTTAGATGGAGAGGGCGTAAAAATCAGGCAGAGAAGTTCGTGCTGGCTCTCGAAGGCTGACGATTGGGCGCGTATGGACAGGTCCCGGTAGAGGTGCTTCGCAATGTTGACCCACCGAATGCTCCTGTTGTCCGGCTGCAGGGTTGTCCCTCCTGACGCTCGCCGAGGAAGGCCGCTACCGCTCCGGCCAAGTGTTCCCCCTCCGTGCTTCCGCGCTCCGGGGACTTCCTCGGCCACCCGCCATGGCGAAGGCTAATTAGAGACGACTATCGAAGAGAGGGAGTCCCCTTCCACCCCGTGCGCCCGAGTGGGTCAACGGCATACCTTGCATCTATGGCAGCACGCTCGAGGGGAGTTCCCGTTCGATCCCCTTCGATACGGACCTTCGGTCCTACTCAGGACAGGCTTCGATACACCGCTCCCCCCGGTTGCGGCGCTCAGGACGAACGGAGTTAGGCTCTTCCCCCATGTTTCACGTGAAACATTCAGCGCCCTCCCTCAAGCACGGCAGTCGCAAAGTGGGTGATCGCCATACCCTTTATCTATGGCAGCACGCTCGAGGGAAGTTCCCGTTCGATCCCCTTCGATACGGACTTTCGGTCCTACTCAGGACAGGCTTCGATACACCGCTTCCTTCGGTCGCGGCACTCGGGACGAACGGGGGAGGGGAACTACTGAATCGGGTTTCCCGGAGGTTCGCCCCCCGCTTGCGCGGGGGCAGGCTCCGCGGTGATGACAATTGGACAATGTGTGGGGGCAGGCTCCAGGGGAAGGGCGACCCCATGAAATCGGCGGGGAGGCGGACCGGGGGAGGGAGGGATCGGGGCAGGCTGGAACGCTCGTCGTGCTGCGGAAGGAAGCCCTCCCATTCTCCGGGCTCGCGGAGATTGCGTTGCGGATGCCATTGACGGCTCCCCGTCTATGCCCGGGTCCCTCCCGATGCCCGCCCGCCCCCCGCCACGCAAAGAGAATTGTCACTCTCCCTTCCCCCCTCGCCCGCCCGCCCGCCCTTTTCCTCTCCCTTGTGTTGACCGCCGCCCACCCACCGCCTATGATGGGGCGAGTCGAGAACCATCTGGAGGTGACGTTTGGCGACAGAGATCTACTCATGGGGAGCGGCCGGCGAAGTGACCGGCTCGAAGCACTTTCTCGAAACCCCGAGTGCCTGTATCCAGGTCGACTGCGGCGTCTTTCAGGGGAGGCGCCAGGAGACCCACGTCCGGAACAGCTCGCTACCTTACGACGCCGCAAGGGTGGACGTCTGCGTTCTCACCCACGGCCATCTCGACCACTGCGGCAACCTCCCCACACTCCTGAAACAGGGATTCGAGGGCCCCATCTACTCCACACCCGCCACGATGGACATTGCCCGCCTGATCCTCATGGACTCGGCCCACATCCAGGAGAGCGACGCCAAGTTCGCCAGAAAACTCTCCCAGAAGAAGCGCCGCAAGGACGGGTTCATTTCAGAGCCCCTCTACGGATACGAAGATGTGGAGCGGACACTCAAGCGCTTCAAACCGATCCGTTATCGGGAGAGGACCCCGATCGCACCCGGCACCCACCTCACTTTCTACGATGCCGGCCACATTCTCGGATCCGCCATGGCTCTGCTCGAGGTCGATGAAGGGGGAAAGACCCGACGGGTCGTGTTCGGCGGAGACATGGGGCGCCGGGGCCTGCCGATTCTCAGGGATCCGCAGATGCCCCCGGACCCGAACGTCTTCGTCTGCGAAAGCACCTACGGCAACCACCTCCATGACGAGATCGGCCTCGCGAAGGGGGAGCTGGCTCGAGTGATCCAGGAGACGAGCGCCAAGGGGGGCAAGGTGGTCATTCCCTCCTTCGCGATCGGCCGGACTCAGGAGCTGATCTTCTTCCTCCATCTATTGAGCGACGAGGGGACGATCCCCGAGATCCCGATTTTCGTCGACAGCCCGATGGCCGTTACGGCGACGAGCATCTTCAAAGCCCATCCCGAGTGCTATGATCAGGAGACCAAAGACGCCTTCACCTCCCACAGCGTCAATCCCTTCGGTTTCGAGCGTCTCACCTTGATCCGGGACGTCGAGGAGTCGAAGAAACTGAACGGCCTGAACGGGCCGGCCATCATCATCTCCGCGAGCGGCATGGCGGAAGCGGGGCGGATTCTTCATCATCTCATGAACACCATCGAGGACCCGAAGAACACCGTGCTGATCGTCGGCTATCAGGCCGAGCACACGCTCGGCCGCCGGATCGCGGACCGAAGCGAAGAGGTGAAGATCTTCGGGGAGGAGTTCAAGCTCCGCGCCCGGGTCAAGGTCATGAATGCCTTCAGCGCCCACGCCGATTACAACGAAATCCTCGGGCTCTTCTCCGGTTATTCGACGACCTCCCTCGAGAAGATCTTTCTCGTTCACGGCGAAGGAGACGCGCGGGACCATCTTCGTATCATGTTTAATAACAACGGCTTTGGTGATGTTACCTTGGTCGATTACGAGAACCGGTATCGCCTCTGAACTGTGAGGATCCGACACGTTGACGCCTCGCTCCATTCCGAGTACGGTCACCCAGAGGACATCGTGGAGACTCGGAGGCTTCCGGATGCGCTATCTTCCCCTCATCCTTCTTCCCCTGCTGCTCGCCTGCGGCGACGATTCCCCCTCCGAGCCGGACGGCCCGAAGGACGCCTGCCCCGATCAGGCATACGCGGACCTGAATCTCCTTTTCGGGCGGCTGGCCGATGTTCTCTATTATGTCGATGTCGCTCAGATGCTCCTTCCCAAGGGGGCTTCCAACCGGTTCACGACGACCGTCGCCGATCACGACTCGATCTATTCCCGCCAGGAGATCTACGATCTGATCTCCGCCGCGACTCTCGGCAGGCAGTACGCCGACTCGGTCCGCACCCTGATGAACGGCATCGAGAACGCCGCGGACACCCTCGATCCCGACGAGGCATGGTCGGGGGTTTTTCGGGGTTGGCGACGCTCCGTCGATGAAGCCCTCGCCTTCGGAGACACCACATTCCGGCGAACCCGGGAGTACGCCGCCGCGATCGCGGCGGAGGTCGCTCCCCATGACTCGCTTCCCTCGTCGATCGCGCTCGGCTGCTCCGCACGCGAAACGGATCCGGGCTTCGACGGATTGGCCGCCTTCGTCGACGGGGCGGACGACGGGAGCTGGATCGGTCTTCTTCCCTCCTTCGTCGCGTGCGCCTCGCCGCTCCTCCTCGACGGGTGGGCGGTCTTCGCCCGGGACATGGTGGCGGCGGTCGCCGGCCGGGAGCGCCCCCTCCTCGGTCCCATCGCCCGAAACCTGCTTCCCGAACTCCTCGCCGCCGAACCGGGCTGGCCCTCCATCGAAAGATGGGCAAACGCCACCGGAGCGATTCTCCTCGATCTGACCGGCGGCGGCCGCACGGGGCCGGCCCTCGCGCTTCTCGTCGCCGAGGGGGAGGGCGGGGCGGCGTTTCACCCCTTCTTCCAGAGCCGGACCAGCATCCTCGGCCCCGTGCCCCCCGGAGCTTACCGAGTCCTCGTTCTTTCGAGCGACGCCCGGCCGGCGGTCAGCCCGAGCTTCACTATCGCCGACCGGGATACCGCGACCGTCTCGCCGGAGACGACGCCTCTCGTAGAGGAGGAGTGCACGCTCAGCGGAGGGGATGTGACGCTCTGGGTTATTGACGCCTCGAACGACGAGCATGTCGCCAATGATTTCGATCTCAAGTGCAAAACGGAAGTTTGGACCGGAACGGCGATCTTTCAGGTGGAGGTTCCTGACGCCCCCGGAGTACGGCTTCGGAGCGCAGGAACTTTCTCCTTGGTCGTCGACTGCGAGGACCAATCCATCGACGGCGGCGGAGCGGGCATGGTGACGGTCGAACGGGCGGACACCGCTCAATGCGCCCCGGCAGACCCAGGCGCACTTCCCTTCGTGTTTCAAGTCAATGGCCTGCGGTCGCTCGAAGACATGAAGATCATCTTCGCGAAGGAGCCGCTCCCCCTTCTCGTCGAGGTGACCTGCCCCTCGGGGTCGGCGTTCACCAGGGACGTCACCGCCCAGATCTTTCCCGACAGAGAAGTGACGTTCATCATCGGGAGTGCCCGGCACGCGTCGAACCTCTTCCCGGCCAGCGCGACCCCGGAAAGCCCGGCCTACATCTTCACCGAAGTGAACCGGGAGTTTTGATACCGAGGGAACCGGATCTCCAGGGTCACGGGGAAAGGGGAGGGGCGAAGTGATTCAAGGCGAATTTCAAGTTCGGACCTCACGGCGGATCGAGACGGTCGACATCACGACGGAAGTCGCGCGGATCGTCCAGGACGCCGGCGACGGCATCTGCGTGGTCTACACTCCCCACACGACGACGGCGGTCGGGATCAACGAGGGGGCGGACCCGGATGTGATGGGGGATATCGAGAGGACGCTCGAGAGGCTTTTCCCCCACCGGGGGGACTACCGGCACGGGGAGGGGAACTCGGACGCCCACCTGAAATCGATCTTGGTCGGGGCGTCGGAGACGATCTTCGTGGATGGGGGGAGACTCCAACTGGGGCGGTGGCAATCGATCTACTTCTGCGAGTTCGACGGGCCGAGGACGCGGACGGTGCACGTCAGAATGTTGTCCGAGTAGATCCCCCGCCACTCTTCCCCACTTCGGAGTGAGCGGGGGAGCTGCAGGCAGTTCCTCCGCGCTTCCGCGCTCCGGATGCTTCCTCGCCCACCCACCTCCGCCTACGGCTCCGGTGGAAATTCGGGGACACGATACTTATTACCGGTATTCGGTCCCCGGGATTGTTCTTCCGTTGCCTGTAATGAGTATCGTGTCCCCGAATTGCCCATTCCGTATTGTGTCCCCCGGATTTCCCCGGATTTCCCAAGACTCAGGCTTTTTCCAGCAGAAATCGGACTTGACCATTTCCCAGTATCGTGTCCCCCGAATTACCCATTCCGTATTGTGTCCCCCGGATTTCAATGCCCCCATCCCTCCCGAAGCCGCTCCCCGGGCCTTTCGGAACCAGATACCCCTTCGCTTCGCTCCGGGAGAATCTGGTACCGAAAGGGGACCGAGCACAGCTGCTCCAGGGTGCAGAGGAAGGGTCCGAGGAAACCACCCGCTGGGGGTTGACCCCGTCCCTTCCCCTACTCCCCTTCCCCCTTCTGCAGAATCTCGATGAACTTCGTCGCCGGGGCGCTCGGCTTGCGCCCTTTCTTGTGGATGATCGTGAGGGGGCGGTTCCAGCCCGTTCCGCCGAGGGGGATCGCTTCGAGGGTCTTCGCCCGCAGTTCGGTCACGATCGTCGAGTTCGGGACGATGGCGATGCCGGAACCGATCTCGACGGCCCGTTTCAGCGTCTCCACGTTGTCGAACCGGTGGACGATCTTGACATCGACCCCCGCCTTTCGGAGCGCCCGTTCCACCACGCGCCCCGTCGGGATGCTCGGCTCGAAAGCGATGAACGGCTGGTCCTGGAGCCTCTTCAACGTGATCGAAGTACCCTTCGCCAGCTCGTGATCGGGCGGACAGATGAAAACGAGCTTGTCCTCCCGGAAAGGGACCTGGGTGATCTGCGAGTGCCGCGAGGGATAGGCGACGATGCCGAGGTCGAAAGAGAGGTCGAGCAAGCCTTCGTAAATCTCGTTGCTCCGCCGGTATTCGAGCTGCATGTCCACGGCCGGGAACTCGACGAGCAGCGACTTGATATACGGCGGCAACACATGCAGCCCGACGGAGTGAACCGTCGCGAGACGGAGCGTTCCCGACACGATGTGCCGGATCCGGTTCAGCTCGTCCCTGGCCTGGGCGTACCGGTCGAGGATCTCCTTGCTCGCGTCGTAAAAGACGCGCCCCGCCTCGGTCGGCCGCATCCGCCCCCGGCCCCGCACGACAAGCTGCTGGCCCAGCTCCGTCTCGAGTTGCCGGATCCTCTGCGAAACGGCCGATTGGGTGAGGTAGTTTCGCGTGGCGGCCCGGGAAAAACTCTCGGTCTGGATCAGGTCGACGAATATCTTCAGTGTCTCCAGCATGGCTCCGCCTAATTAGTCCGGCTTATGGTATCATCAGTTACTCTTAGCAAACGAGCCTGATCCAGTCAACCAAATCTAATGATTCTCGTCAAAATTTCTCCTCCCCCTCGGGAGAGGAGGCCGTTCGACTTTTCGGGAAACCGAATGGGCGCGGACGGGCCTCCTAGCGCGCCTTCTCCTCCTGCAGCCTCTTCGCCTCCTCGTCCCCCTCCGCTACGTCGCTGTGGCAGGCGGCCTTCCGGCCGCGGACGGCGCCGACGGCGCTTCGGGTCTTCCCCGCGAGGGCGTGGATCTCCCCGGGGGAGAGGACGCCCCGCCCCTCGAGGATCTCCCGCTGCTCCGGCGTGAGGGCGTCCGAGATCTTCGGGTCGGTCCACACGTACTCGGCCGCCTTGCCGGAGGCGAACTCCTGGATCTCCTTGCTGATCCGGACGGCGCACCAGTCGTGGCCGCACATGGCGCAGAAGTCGGTGTCCACGTCGAGATCTTCGTCGTGGAACGCCCGGGCCGTGTCGGGGTCGAAGGAGAGCTCGAAGTGCTTCTCCCAGTTCAGCGCCGCCCGGGCCTTCGTGATCTCGTCGTCCCGGTCCCGGGAGCCCGGAATGCCGAGGGCCACGTCGGCGGCATGGGCGGCGATCTTGTAGGCGACACACCCCTCCTTCACGTCCCTCTTCTTCGGGAGGCCGAGGTGCTCCTTCGGGGTCACGTAACAGAGCATGGACGCGCCGTGATAGGCGGCGGCGGTGGCGCCGATGGCGCTCGTGATGTGGTCATAGCCGGGGAAGATGTCGGTCACGAGAGGCCCGAGGACGTAGAAGGGCGCGCCGTGGCAGAGGGCGCGCTGCAGCTTCATGTTGTACTCGATCTGGTCGAAGGGGATATGCCCCGGCCCCTCGATCATCACCTGCACCCCCTTCGCCCACGACCGTTCGGTCAGCTCGCCGAGCACGTCGAGTTCCCGGAGCTGGGCCTCGTCGGTGGCGTCCGCGAGGCCGCCGGGCCGGAGCCCGTCCCCGAGCGAGAAGGCGACGTCGTACTCCCTCATGAGATCGCAGATCTCCTCGAACATGTCGTAGAAAGGGTTCTGTTTCCCGTGGTGGATCATCCACTTCGCGAGGAGCGAGCCCCCCCGGCTCACGATGCCGATCAGGCGGTCCTTGACGTACGGCAGGTGCTCCCGGAGGAGACCGGCGTGGATGGTGAAGAAGTCGACCCCCTGGCAGGCCTGGTTCTCGAGCTCCTTCAGGATGTCGTCGTAGGCGAGGTCCTCGATCTTCCGCCCGATGATCATCGAGTAGACCGGCACCGTGCCGATCGGAACCGTCGACGCCCGGATGATCGCCTCCCGCGTCGCGTTCAGGTCGCCCCCGGTGGAGAGGTCCATCACCGTGTCGGCCCCCCAGCGGACGGACCAGCGCATCTTTTCGACCTCCTCGTCGATGCCGCTCGTCACGGGGGAGGCGCCGAGATTCGCGTTGATCTTCGTTTTCGACGCCCGGCCGATCGCCATCGGCTCGAGGCCGTAGCCGAGGTGGACCCGGTTCGCGCAGACGAGGAGGCGGCCCGCGGCGATCTCGTCCCGAACCTGCGCCGCCGTCAGATGGCCCTCGATCTCCGCCACCCGCTTCATCTCCGCCGTGATCTCGCCGAGCCGCGCCTTTTCGAGCTGGGTCACCGCCTCGCCCGTCCCGCGGGGGGCCGGGTTGAAGTCCCACGCCGTCTTCGCGGGGGGGGGCGGCATGCCGGGCGTGTCGGGAGAGGAAAAAGGGAGGGGCGTCCCGACCGACGGGGGGAGGGCGAAACTGGCGGGCGCCGTCCCCTGGGCGGCGGTCGACGGGTTGCCGCCCCCCCGGCCGGGCGGATCGTAACGAAATGCCGGACGCTTGTTCGCGGATTCCGGGCGCCTGGTGGAATCGGACATGACAGAGCTCCTCTTCGGTCAGAGAGCCCGGCCCGGTCGTCGGATCGTGGAAATTAGGGTAGCCGGATACCTTATGGGGGCTCAGTTAACCGGACACCCTCTTCCGGAGGGACGAGAGGATTCGAGGCCAGATACCCGCCAATCGTTGGATAATGTATCCGGTCGACTGAATCCGCGCGCTTCCCTACGCCGGTCCGAACCGGTTCAGGTTCTACGAGTGCTTCTCAGCGTCCCGGCCGGGCCGCCGCCCGCGCCGGACCGCGCCCCGAGCGTGCGACATCACATTAGCACATTTCGAGTTCCGGCGACAAACCACCAAACCCCGGCCCCGACGACGTCGTTCCCTCGAGCCGTGGCGCCGTCCATCCGGGGGACATCCATCCGGGGGACACAATACGGAATACCGAATTGGGTATTGTGTCCCTCGAATTCCCATTGGGTATTGTGTCCCTCGAATTCCCTTGAATTCCTCCCTTGAATTCCTTGAATTCTGAATGCCGCTGATCACCCCTTTCCTCGGGTTGCGGCGCCGTGTTATAATTCACACCCAACCTGAACCAGACCATCCGACCGGAGGAAGCCCCATGCCCGTTCGCCGCGATCGTGAACCCGCTTTCGTCGTTCATCCTCTCGTCTTGCAGATCCCCTCCATTCCGCCCGCCATCGGGCGCGTCGGATCACGACTGCGCAACGCACGACGGTAGTTCCGAGACGGCCGAGCCCGGCCCGTGAATAGGAAACGCCGTCCGGTGTATAGGTAGACGTATCACCGTCGAACGAGGGGAGTGTCTCCATGAGTCCCGTCAAGTCCCCCCGCGGCGCCGTCCGCATCGGGAAGAGGTTCGAGACCGTCTTCTACGCGAACCCGAAGGAGGAGAGCGCCTATCGCTACCGGGCCACCCACATGGACGGCAAGCGGGCCCCGAAGGTGATCCTCTGCGACGACGCGCGGGTCCGGCCGGGCCAGCTCTGCCTCGTCCGGGTCACGTCGGTGAAGAAGCCGGCGAGCAAGGACCGGGGGCACATCGAGGTCGAGTTCCTCGGGAACGTGACGTTCAAGCTCGACGACACGCTCTACGTCGACCCGGTCCTCTCGAAGAAGCTGCAGGCCCTCCTCGAGTGCGGCATGAACATCCTCCTCGACGGGCCTCAGGGGTCGGGGAAGACCGTTCTCTCCCGGATGGTCGCGGACGCCCTCGATCTGGAGTACGTCTTCTTCAACTGCAGCCCGATCTTCGAGGCGACCGACTTCCTCGCCACCCTGCAGATCAAGGCGGGCGAGTCGGGGCAGGCGGAGACGGTTTGGGTGGAGACCGACATCCTCAGGGCCCTCGTGGAGGCGGAGAAGCACCCCGAGAAGGGGTACCTGATCTTCCTCGACGAGTTCAACCGGTGCCGGGAGATGGCACGGAACGGCATCATGCCCGCCCTCGACGCGACGCGCAAGATGTACAACCCCCTGACCGGCAGCACCGTGCCGATTCCGGACAACGTCCTCTGGATCGCGGCGATCAACAACGGCGCCCAGTTCACGGGGACCACGTCGGTCGACCCGGCCCAGCTCGACCGGTTCGCGCCGCTCAAGATGGACTACCCCCCGGAGAAGGAGGAGGTCCGCGTCATGCGGAAGCGGCATCCGGAGGTGCCGGAGGCGCAGATCGCGAAGATCGTCCGGGTGGCGAACGAGATCCGGAAGGACGACGGGCTGCAGGTCGACCTGAGCGTGCGGGCGACGGAGGAGGTGTGCACCCTTCTGGGGCACCCGAACTTCGCCGACTACGACGGCGACCCGCTTCCCGAGCTATTGAAGACCAGCTTCTGCGGCCGCTTCCAAGGCCGCTGGAACGACCCCGCCTCCGACGGGGGGCTCGTCTGGCGGGTGGTCGCCAGGACGCTCGGAATCGAAAGCGCGGAGACTCCGTGAGCCGGACCATCGAAATCCTGCGAGACATGCCGAGGAAGAAACGGCGGCATCTCGCCCGTCTCGCCGACCCGGAGGCGCGTGTCCGCCGGGGGGAACTCGCGGACGATCCGGTCGCCCTCTACGACGGACTGATCGATTGCCTCGAGACGGGACCGGAACGGGAAGTCGAGGAGATCCTCCACGAGCTGATGGACCTCGACATGGACCTCGCCGCGGAGGCGATCGAGGAACTCGCGGCCCGGGGGGACGGGGAGCGGCGGGCGATGGCCATCCTCTTCCGCCACCTGGTGCCGCCGCCGTCGCTCTTCGGGCCGAGCAAGGGGGACGCGCTCCTCCTCGGCGCGGTCGCCCAGGAGGGCGAGGGGCTCCTCCGCCGCCACGCCATCGAGAGGATCGGACGGATCGGCGGCCGGTGGGTCGTCGATCTCCTCGACAAACTGCTGTCGTCCCTCCCTCCGGAGGACCACATGGCCGTCTACCGCGGCATCCATCGGACCGATCCGGAGATGGCGGTGGAACGGGCGAAGAAGGCCCTCGCCGGAAAGAGCGGCGATGCTCCGGACGATGAGTGCGACGAACCCGGGGATGAGGAGGGGGAGGGAATCCGAGAAGACGACGAACAAGAGGCGCGGGCGGTGGCGGCGGATTTTCTCGGGTTCCTCGGCGCCCGGGGGGTGCCCGTTCTTCTCGGTGCGGTCGGCCGCTGGCCCGATGCGCCGGAAGCCGCCGCGGCGGCGGCGTCGGCCCTCACCCGGTGGGTCCCAAAGGAGACCGCCGCCTGGGCCGCCGAGAACATGGTCCACCCTGATCCGAAGGTCCGGGAAACCGGGCTTCGCCTTCTTCGGACTCTGGCGGGCCGGCTCCGCTCGGTGGAAGGGACGAACCGCCTGATCGAACGGCTGGTCCTGGTCGCCCGCGATCTTCTTCATGACCGGAACCCGGAGGTCCGGCGGGCGGCGATCGATGCGTTCACCGCGTTCCGGCCCGAAGACCTCGGGGACGAGGCGGTGCGGCTCCTCGGCGATTCGGCGGCGATGGTGCGGCTCGCGGCGATCGGCGCGCTTCATCACGCCCGCCCCGTCCACGCAACGCCGCTCCTCGCCCGGCTCCTCGGCGACCCGGACGAAGAGGTGCGGGGCTTCGCCGCGTCCACCCTGATCGTGCTCGGAGGGGGGAACGGCGAGTGGCGCCCTCCGGTGCTGGAGATCCTCCGCCGGGGAGGGGCGGGGGCCCGCCTCTCGGCCATCTCCGTGGTATGCGACCTCGGGAATCCCGGCGACGCATCCGCGATCGAGCCCCTTCTGGGCTTTCACGATCCCCGGGTCCGAAAGGGGGCGCTCGAAGCGATCCACCGGCTCGATCCGGTCCGCGCCAGGGAACCCGCGAAGAGGCTGGTCATGGACCTGGAAGAGGAGGTGGTCCGGGAAGCCCTCACCGTGCTCGCCGATGCCGGAGACGAAGTGCTCCTGCCGGCCGTCTTCGAGAACATCCTCCGGGTGAAGGGGGAGAACTTCGATGCGCTCCTCCTTCCGATCGTGGAACGGGCGCCGGAACGCCTGGCGGAGGCGGCCGAACTCGCCTCCCGTTCGAAGAACTGGATGACCCGGCGGCGGGTGGCGCGGCTCTCCGGCGAGGAGCGCTGTCCCCCTCTCCGGGAGATGCTCCTCCGGCTGATCGAGGACGACGTCGGCGAGGTCCGGGCCGCGGCGCTCCGGGGCTTGAAGAACGCGGGGGAGGGGGAGGAGGTTTTCCACCCCTTCCTCGACGATCCCGACCCCGCGGTGCGGCGGGCCGCCTTCGCCGCCCTCGGGGAGGGGGACGGCATGACCGGCGACGACCTGGTCCGGCTCCTGCAGGACTCGGATCCTGACGTAAGGCGGCAGGCCGTTCAAAAGCTGGTCCGGGCGAAGGACGATCGGGCCGTGGGCGCCCTCGCGTCCCTTCTCGGCGACGAGGATCTCCGGACCCGTTCCCTGGCCGCCCGGCTTCTCGAGAGGACGTCGAAAGACCTCCCGATTCCCGCGTACGCGCCGGACCGGCAGAGCGCCCGCCGCGCCTGCCTGTCCCTCAAGGAGCGGGTCGACGGGATCTTCCTCTGGGGGCGGCGGATCGGCGAGACCTATCTCGGCCGGCCGGTGCGCGTCGGCCGGACCCACTTCGGCATCGGGTTCACGGAAATCAAGGGGAAGACCGTGAAGATCCGCGCCTCCGACGCGCCGGTCACCGGCGGCCATCCCCACGGCGAAGACATTCTCCGGGGGATCCTGATCCACGAGATCGGCCACCACTTGTACGACATCGGCGCCCGGGGCTTTCTGACGACCCGCGGCATCTCCCGCGCCGAGGGGGTGGGGCCGATCTACGACGTGCTTCTCGACGAACGGCTCGAGCGGGGCATCCGCTCCCGCTTTCCGGCATGGGGCGTCTACTTCGACCGCCTCGCGTCGTACGCCTTCGCCCAGAAGCCGCAGACCGTCCCGATCGGCGAGTACGCGCGGTTGGTCGAAATGGACCCGGACGAGCTCGCCCGGGAGATCCGGGAGGGCCGGATGCCGGGGCGCCTGTTTCCCTCGGTCCGCGAGAGGGACCTCCGCCCGGTCCGGATGCGGCAGCAGGACATGCTTCGGATTCCGGGGCTCCTGCCCCCCTTCGGTGCGTGGATCTTCTGCCTCCGGTGCGGCCACGATCCGGCGTCGTATCCCGACCCCCGCGTCGCGGAGGCGGTCGCCGCCGTGCCCGCCGATCTGAAGACGCTCCCCCACGGCGCCGTCCTGGAGGGGGCGCGCCGGATCGGCGAGATCCTCGGCGACTCGGAGGAGACGGCGAGGGAGTTCCGGCAACTCCGGAGGCGCATGCGCGCGTTCCGGCGGATGCTCGGCGGGCTCCGCCGCGTCCTCGACCGGATGGAGGAGAGCGGCGGGATGCCGGCGGGCGTGCTCCGGGAGGCGCCCCCCCGGGAGGGGCCGACCCTCTCCCCCGAGGTGGAGGCGATGCTCCGGAGCCGGACTACGCCGCGCATCACGGGGACCCATGGGCGGCCGTCGGGGGGAACCCCGTTCATCAATACGGGGGAAGAAACGGCGTTCGAGAAACTGAAGAAGGAGGTGGTCCTCGGGCGGGACCCGGCGGCCCAGACGGCGCTGGTCGCGTCGATCCGCCCCCACATCCGGGTGCTCCGGCCTTATCTGGAGAGGCTCGGGAGGCAGGTGGTCGACGAGCACGGGAGACGGACCGGCCGGCGGGTCGACCTCGGGCGGGTGCGGCGCATCGTGGCCGTGTCGGACCCGAACGTGCTCGTCCACACGAGCGAGCAGATCTTCGCGAATGCGTACATCGGCATCCTCATCGACCGGTCGGGGTCGATGGACGGGAGGCGGATCGAGGCGGCCCGCGCTTTCGGCGCCCTCGTCGCGGAGAGCGCCCGGGGGATCCGGGGGATCGAGGGGCACGTGAACGCCTTCGACGACAGCACGTTCTACCGGCTCGGCGACTTCCGGCGGAACGGGATCGCCTCTCTCGAGGCGGGGGCGGGGAACAACGACGCGGGGGGGCTCGCGAGGGGGGCGGAGCTGGCGTTTCGGAGCCGGAAGCGGAACAAGATGCTCGTCATGGTGAGTGACGGGCTCCCGACGGAATGCACTTTCTGGGCGCTGAAGAACCTGGTGGAGGAGCTTACGCGGAATCGAGGCGTCGTCTGCGCCCAGGTGGCGGTGGCGCCGATCTCCCACGTCGCTTTCCCGCACTACGTGGACCTCAGCAACCTCACGTTCCACGAGGCGGTGGCCCGATTCGGGAGGTTGTTGATGACGCTCACGTCGGGGTGGCGATGATCGGAGTACGGGCGGGTCCTGGTGTGGTCGGACGGGCGGGGTCCTGGTGTGGTCGGACGGGCGGGTCCCGGTGTGGTCGGACGGGCAGGGCCCTGGTGTGGTCGGACGGGGCCCTGGTGTGGTCGGACGGGCAGGTCCTGTCCGGGGCGTGGGGGGGGGATGGCGGCTCAGACATCACGTACGCGCTCTTCATTCTTCTCGAAGCCGTTCCGTCCCCGCCGGCGCGCCCGCGAACTCGCCGCTTCATCCCCCCACCCAACACCCCGGCCACCCGCCCGTGGCGCCGAATGATCAGCAAGGACTGCCGAGGGGAGAAGGACCGAAGAGGTCATATAATTGTCATCCCCGCGCAGGCGGATCCAGGAAATCCAATCATCCGTTCGTCCTGAGTAGGCCCGAAGGTCCGCATCGAAGCCCGTCCTGAACTTGGCGAAGGGCCGACCCCGACGGGAGCGTCAGAGGGGGAAGGATGTTGTCCGCCCAACATGACCTGCGGGCTCCTCATCAGTCCTACCGCGCTTAGGACTTCGGAGTGAGGAAATGCGGGGGACATGAACTCGTTTCGTGTCCCCCCCATTTCTACAGAGGGGACCAAGAAAATTGCCGCTTCGGAGGGAAACTGATCATCGAACAAGAAAAACCATCATATGCAAACTTGTCCTATTGACACCTCGCGAGGATGGGGCTACGTTGACGTACCCACCAGAAGGGCGAGAAGACTTCCCTCCGTTCCTTGGGTGGAGAACCGCACTTCGAATTCCACGCAAGGAGGATGCCCGAGTGATCACGCCCGCGCCGGAGTATACGGACCGGTCGATTGAAAGAGGCGGTGTGATCGGGGCGTCCTCGTGCCTACCCGTCGCGTCCGGACCATGCCCAAGGGCAATACGAGCGATTGAGGTCGGACAGGGCGCGACCTAGAGCCATAAGCGGTTAGAACCGGTTTCACAACCTCCATTCTACTGCGATCGGCTGCAAGGCCCGGCGGCTGCGTACTCGGGTAAAAACGTTCTCAATGGCCTTCTTAGGCCACCTCCGGGCGTTTTCCCCCTTGATCCTTGCCGCCGGACCTTTCGCTCGATCTCGCGACGAAGGAGGTTGTGAAACCGATTCTAAGCACACGGATCGGGAAAGCCGGACACCCCGGGAAGCCCCCGGACGGGGGAGACCTGTCTCCCTGCACCTCCAGGGCGCGGACGCGGTGGTGTCGGCGGCCTTACCGGCCGCCCGGGGTTGGGAGAGACCCGCGGCCCTCTCCTTCGCGCCGGCGCGAGAGGAAGCCGGCCGGCGGTCCGCTTCGGCGGAAGTCACTGCTGATCCAAAATCCTCTCATTCGGACGAAGCCGCGCCCCCCTGGGCGCGGAGGGCTCCGCAGCGGCGCGGGGGTTTGGGCCGGGTGGCGACCGGACCGGCTCCCCGGCGGAGTCGTCCCGGGGCTCCCCTGCGGCCCCGATGGGACCCGGCCATTCCGTGGGCGCGCGGAGTAACGGCCGGAGGGGCTTGGCCCGTGCCATCGACCCTCGCCGCCGTCCGGCCTGTCGCTGAACTTCGAAACCCCGTTCGGGTCCCGGAAGCCCGAACACCGGCCGCACCGACTCGTGCCGGGCACGACCGTGAGGCTGCGATCCGGGGAGGAACCGGGCGCTCCGCGAGGGCCTCGAAGACTCGTGGGCGGACGCCCTCATTCCTCGAGCGGGATGGAACCCGCCCGAGGCGCCCGGTAGCCGAACGAAACGGTCCCTCGGGACCGCGCCCGGCACGACCCGCGGCCGGAAAGGGGGAACCGACGAGGAGTACCGGCCGCTCCGGCGCCGGGGCTAGGGGGCGCGACAAATCGGTTGCTTATGCTTTACGTGGTGGTTTACGATATCGAGGATGATCGAGTTCGCGATCGGCTCGCCCGGCTTCTTCTCCGGTTCGGAGAGCGGGTTCAGGAGTCGGTTTTCGAATGCCGGATCACGCCGAAGAAGGCCGCCCTCATGATCGAACGCCTCGGGTATACACTGGGCTCCGCCGAGGCGGGTAACGTCCGAGTCTACCGGGTCTGTCCCGATTGCCACGCCGCCTCGGTCGGCCTGGGAAGACTGAAAAAAACGGAGGGGGACGAGCCCTGGGTGATCATCTGAGGGCCGCCGAAGAGGCCTTCGTCGCGGGTGATTCCCTCGAGGAGCCCCGGAAGCGGGAAATCTGACGTGTCGGCTTCATTACAACACATTGCGCGGCCGGCTTCCGGTAGTTCATCCGAGAGCCGTTATTATACATTGTCAGTAAATCAGTTACCGGGCGGCAAGTTCGTCTCGAATCGGGAAAAGAGGCTGTGGGGAGCCGATCGGCGCTCATCCGTGGAGAGGGAGTCGCAACCTTCGAGACTGCAGTGGGTTAGAATGCCGGCGGTCTCAGAGGGAAAGGCCGGATAAGGGATTGCGACGCGTGGAGCGCATGGGCAAGCGGCGCCTCGCCTACGTCTCAGAGGGAAAGGCCGGATAAGGGATTGCGACCCCACTTCCGCACTACCCCCCGCGCCTTCTCGTCCCAATGTCTCAGAGGGAAAGGCCGGATAAGGGATTGCGACCTTTCTGATCCGGGGGTTGGGGATGTGTGGCTGTTTGTCTCAGAGGGAAAGGCCGGATAAGGGATTGCGACGGTGTTGAGCGACCGCCGCCTCGGCACATGCCCCATCGAGAGTCTCAGAGGGAAAGGCCGGATAAGGGATTGCGACCTTTCTACTGAACGCACACCAGATGTTCTTCGCCGTGTCTCAGAGGGAAAGGCCGGATAAGGGATTGCGACTTCTCAATCGCGGCGAGCACTCCATATGGCGCAACGGTCTCAGAGGGAAAGGCCGGATAAGGGA
>JBDROZ010000036.1:0-50980 GCA_043809585.1 Candidatus Eiseniibacteriota bacterium | reverse complement strand
ACGTGAGCCCCGAGGGGCCGCCGGAGAGGGCGAAGAACGAGTGGTCGAAGGTCGCCCCCGGCCAGCCGTTGATGTCTTGGCACGCCGCGCAGTCGGTCGGGAACCCCGCGCCGGCGTGATTCGGATTGGTCGTCGACTCGTAGTCGGCCTGGTGACACTCGTAACAGTCCGGAGAGGTCCCTTGGAAGATGCCGCCTGCGTGGCAGGAACCGCACGTCAGTCCCGAGTGCCCGCCGTTAAGTGCAAAGAACGAGTGGTCGAATGTCGCCCCCGGCCAGCCGTTGATGTCATGGCACGCCGCGCAGTCGGTCGGGAACCCCGCGGCGACATGGTTCGGATTGGTCGTCGACTCGTAGTCGGCCTGGTGACACTCGTAACAGTCCGGAGAGGTCCCTTGGAAGATGCCTCCGGCGTGGCAGGAGCCGCACCCCAGGCCCGAGTGACCGCCGCTGAGCGCGAAGAACGAGTGGTCGAAGGTCGCCCCCGGCCAGCCGTTGATGTCATGGCACTGGGCGCAGTCGGTCGGGAAGCCGGCGGCGACATGGTTCGGATCGGTCGTCGACTCGTAGTCGGCCTGGTGGCACTCGTAACAGTCCGGAGAGGTCCCTTGGAAGATGCCTCCGGCGTGGCAGGAGCCGCACGTCAGTCCCGAGTGGCCGCCGGAGAGGGCGAAGAACGAGTGGTCGAAGGTCGCCCCCGGCCAGCCGCCCATGTCGTGACAGAGAAGACAGTCGGTGGGGAAGAGGCCCGCCCGGTGGTCCGGGTCCGCCGCGCCGTCGTAATCCTCGATGTGGCAGATCGAACACTCCGCCGATGTCCCTTCGTAGACGCCGTCGCCGTGGCAGGCGTTGCACGAAAGTCCGCCGTGCACGCCCGTGAGCGGGAAGAACCCGTGGTCGACGCTGCCCGACGATGCCCACCCCGCCGTGTTGTGACAGCCGGCGCACGTGGTCCCGAATCCGGCGCTCCCGTGGTTCGGGTTGGCGGTCCCGGCGTACTCCTCCATGTGGCACGACGCGCAGTCGTTCGTCGTCCCCTCGAACACGCCGCCGCCGTGACACCCGGAGCAGTCGGCCGTCCCGTGGGCGCCGGTCAGGGCGAACGCGGTGTGCCCGAACTCCGCCCCCTCCCATGCGGCGGTAGTGTGGCACCGGGCGCAGTCGGTCGGGAACCCGGCGCCGTGGTCGGGATCGGACGCCGCACCGTAGTCGGCGGCGTGGCACGAATAGCAGTCGGGGGAGGTCGCCTCGAACGGACCGTCGCCGTGGCACGTGGCGCAGGCGGCCCCCCCGTGCCCCCCCTCCAAGGGGAAGTGGGTGTGATCGAACAGGGCGCCCGGCCACGTTTCCGTCTCGTGGCAGGTGGCGCAATCGGTCCCGAAACCGGCGGCCCCGTGGTCGGGATTCGTGGTGGCGGCGAACTCTTCCTGATGGCAGAGGGCGCACTCCCCCGCCGTTCCCTCGAACACGCCGTCGCCGTGGCAGCCGGAGCAGTCGGCCGTGCCGTGGGCGCCGGTGAGCGCGAAGGTCATGTGCTCGAAGAGGGCGCCGCCCCAGGCGGCGGTCGTATGGCATCGGGCGCAGTCGGTCGGGAACCCGGCGCCGTGGTCGGGATCGGACGCGCCCTCGTAGTCGACCGCGTGACACGAGTAGCACTCGGGCGAAGCCGCCTCGTACGGGGCGTCGCCGTGGCACGTGGCGCAGGCGGCCCCCCCGTGCCCCCCCTCCAAGGGGAAGTGGGTGTGATCGAACAGGGCGCCCGGCCACGTTTCCGTCTCGTGGCAGGTGGCGCAGTCGGTGGGGAAACCGGCGTCCTCGTGACGGGGATCCGCGGTCCCGTCGAAGTCGTCCCGGTGGCAGGCGTAGCAATCCACGGGCGTCTCCTCGAAACCTACGCCTTCGTGACAGGTGGCGCAAAGGACGCCGGCGTGCCCCTTCTCGAGGGGGAATGACTCGTGTCCGAAGTCGGCGCCCTCCCACCGGGCCGTCGAATGGCACACCGTGCACTCCGTGGGGAACCCCGCCGAATGGTCCGGTTCGAAGGCCCCGTCGTAGTCGTCTCCGTGGCAGGAGAGGCAGGCGGCGGAGGTCTCCTCGTAGGGCGCGTCGCCGTGACAGGAGGAACAGGAGAGCCCCCCGTGCCCCCCCTCCAAGGGGAAGAAGGAGTGGTCGTAGCCGGCGCCCGGCCAACCGGTCGTCTCGTGGCAGGAGGAACAGTCGGCCGGGAACGCCGCCGCTTCGTGGTTTGGATCCGTGGTCGCATCGTACTCGGAACGGTGGCACGCCTCGCACTCGACGGGGGTGTTCACGAATCGGGAACGGTCCTCGCTCTCGCCGGCGTGGCACGCCTCGCATTCGGCGCTGGCGTGGGCCCCGGTGAGGGGGAACCGGGTGATCCGATGGGCGAGAACGAAGGACGACCGGTCCCGGAAGTCCCGGGGGCCGTGACAGCGGGCGCACTCGAGCCCGAACTCCCCTTGATGGATGTCCTGGTGGCAGTCGATGCAGGCGTGGCTGGCGACGGTGAAGTCGAGAGAGCGGTGGCACCGGGCGCAGTCCAGGTCCTGGTGGGCGCTTTCGAGGGGGAATCCGAAGTCGTCGTGGCTCCACCGTTCCGCGAAGCGAAGCGGCTTCCACGCCGTCGGAGCGTGGCAGAGTTCGCACTCTCCCCGGTACTCCCCGTGCGGGTAGCCTTCCGCTTTCTCCCCCTCCGCGCCCGCATGTCCGCCGAGGAGAGGGAATCCCGCGAGGACCGCGGCGGCGAAGGGGACCGTGAATCGAAGAGTTCGGCGCATCATCCGGAGATCCTCCCGGGCGATCGGGCTTCCCCGCCCGGCGCCGCGGCATCGAGAGGTTCGATTCCTCCGGCGTGGCACGCTTCGCACTTCACGGGCGTCGGTTTGTAGGTCACCGCCGCCTCCCCGTCCGGCCCGGCGGCGGCGGGATGGCACTTGTCGCAGGCGACTTTGGCGTGGGCCCCCGCGAGAGGGAACTTCGAGTCCCGGTCATGGACGAACCGGGCGGCGGGCCGGAAGCGGGCCGTGTCGTGGCAGCGGGCGCAATCCCCTTCGAACTGGGCCCGGTGGGGATCGTCGTGGCAATCCCGGCATCGATCGTGGTTCGCGGTGAATTGAATGGGCTCGGAGGTCCAGACCGCGGGAAGGATCGTCGGCCGGTCGCCGGCGGGGGAAGGCTCGAGACTCCCGTGGCATTCGAAGCAGGCCGTGGCGCGGTGGGCCCCCTCGAGGGCGAACCGGAAACGGTCGTGGTTCCTCGCGTCCACCGTGCCCGGGCGGAACCCCGAGAACTCGTGACAGTCCACGCAGGAGAAGCGCTTCTCGCCGGCGGGGGCCGCGGCGGCGTACCGCCCGGCATGGGGATCCATATGGCAGGCGGTGCACGATTCATCTTCGAAGCGGAGCCCCGTCCCACCCCCCCCCTCATCGCCCCCCGCCCGGTGGCAGGCGGCGCACTTCGCCTCGGCGTGACGACCGTCGAAGGGAAAGGAGAGGGTCCGGTGTTGCTCCACGGTGTAGAGGCTCGGCCTCCATCCGTCGACGGAATGGCACGATTCGCACGCGCCCCGATCCGGGCGGTGGGAGAGCTCGCCCCGGTGCGCGTCGGCGTGACAGGCGGCGCACCGGTCGTAGCCGGGCCGGAGGTGCACGCCCGAGCGGCCCACCACGGCGGCGGGGACTCCGGACGGGTGCTTGGGATGGCACTTGTCGCACGGGACTCCGGAATGGCGGCCCCGGAGGGGGAAGACCGTCTCTCCGTGACGGGCGGCGGTGAACGTGGAGGGACGGAACCGCTCGACGTCGTGGCAGGCGGAGCAATCGGAGGCGCCTCCGCCCGCGGCGAGCTGGGTCCCGTGGGCCTCACCGTGACACCCGGAACAAGTCTCGAAGGCCGGCCGGACGCCCCAGGCCTTGGTCTCGTCGTGGCAGAGAGCGCACTCGGCCCGGGCGTGGGCGCCCCGGAGCGGATACCGGGTGCGATCGTGATCGAAGGCCTTCCGATCGACGTCGTGGAAACCCGTGTCTTTGTGGCACTCGCCGCACTTGTTTCCGAA
This sequence comes from Candidatus Eiseniibacteriota bacterium, assembly GCA_043809585.1. Lineage (GTDB taxonomy): Bacteria > Orphanbacterota > Orphanbacteria > Orphanbacterales > Orphanbacteraceae > JBDROZ01. The sequence goes on along the minus strand of JBDROZ010000036.1, from coordinate 46,909 downwards.
ACGGTCCTTGTGGGGATCTTCGTGGCAGGCCCGGCACTCCCGCTCGAGGCCGAGGAAGGAGCCTCCGCCGAGGGGCGCGGGGGCGAGGGCGATCGCGGGAGAGACGCGGAGCTCCGCCTTGTGGCAGGCACCGCACTTTTGTTCGCCATGTTTTCCTGCGAGCACCCAGCCGGCGGTCCGGTGGTCGAAGTGCTCCGGATCGACGGCCTTCGGATCGACGAGGTCGAAGTCCTTTCCCGCGTGCTCCATGTGGCAGTGGGAACACTCCTCGACGTCTCTCCCGTGCAGGCCGCGCTCCCGGTCCATGAGCCAGGCGATCTCTTCGTGACAGGCGAGGCACTGCGCTTCCATCGGACCGTTCTTGTCCATGCCGTGGCATTTCAGACAGTTCCGGGTTCCCTCGAGCTTCTCGTGGGCCATGGAGAGGGGTCCGGGAGAAAATTGGGCAAGGGCCGCGCCCGCGAAGGCGAAGAAGGCGAGGGCCGCCGCCGCTGCCGTCCGGATCCTACAGGCCCGCACTGATCGCCTCCTCTCCCATGGGGAGCCGGAACGTCCTTCCGGACTATCTGGACTTCGATCCGGGTTCGGAAGCCGGAGGAAAGGGGAGCGCCCCGGCGCCGGTCACGGCCCGGCACCCGGAACCAGACAACTCCTTACCGGAATTGCCCTTGGAGAGGTCATCCATCGTCAAACGGCGTCCCCAGTATCCACTCCGAGGATCGGCATGTCAAGCGATCGATTGATAGAAATTAAATGTTCACTTGTGTGAAACATATGAACAGGGGGGCGCCCGCGGCACTCCGCCGAATCGCCATTCGGGCCTCTCGGATCAGAACCGGAAGCGGGTGCCCGAGTAGAGAGAAGGGTGGTCATCAAGACCGCCGGGATCGGCCGGGCGGGGGAGGAGCGATCTACCGAGGGCGAAAGAAGGATATCCCGTGAGGGGCGGGTCAAGGGCGGAGGGGAAGTTCCGGAATGAGCCTGGCGACCCTGTCCGCGCACGCCTCTCCCTCGGCCGTCCCGGCGGCCCAATCGGTGCGCCGGTCGACGAGGTCCTCGACGTAGACGACCGCTTCCTCGTCGACGATACGCCGGAGCGGGGGGAGGACTTCGGAGTCCGGTTTCGCGAGCAACTCGCCGGGGAAGGAGAGATCGATGCCGCCGAGGGGCTCGGGCCGGACGGCGCCCGGCCGGACGCGGAGATCCACGTCCTCTCCCATGAAGAGCTTGTCGAGGGCCTTCTCCGCCACGAGGCGCGCCGTCGTGTACTTCACTCCGGAAATGGAGAGAAGCCCCCGGGGTCCTTCCGACTCGCCGTGGTCGTAGATGATCTCTCTCGTCGCCAGGTGGACCGTCTCTCTCTCCCGCACCGGGAGGAGCCCCGCGTAGAGCCGGAGAACGTGGGCCTTGCGGGCGCCGAACTCGGGCACCGCCCGGTTCAGATCGCCCAGGAAGCGGGAAAGGTCCTCGTCCGGAACTTCCGCCAAGCGGGCCGAGCCGGACGTGGACGCGTGGTAGGTGCCCGCGAAAACCCGGCGCCCTCTCGGGATCAGGAAGTAGACGCGGCCCCCCTTCTCCGGCGGGGCCGCCGCGATGGCGTGGTCCGAAGGGGGCTCGCGATCGAGAAGAGCGTTGAACGCGAGGGAGGGGCGGAAGAGATCGGGAACGTCCCGGTCGAAGGCGCAGGCGACGTCGCGGGACCAAGGCCCCGAGCAGTTCAGCACCGCCCGCGCCCGATAGGCATGGGCCTCCCCGGTCAGGCGATCGACGGCCTCGATTCCCGTCGCCCGCCCCCGCCTCTCGACGAGACCCGTCGCTTCGACGTAGTTCAAGGCCTCTCCGCCACATGCCGCGGCCCACCGCAGCATCTCCAGGAGGAGGCGCGGCGCGTTGACCGTGGAGGCGTCGCACCAGACGCCCCCCCCTCGCAGGCCTTTCCGGCGCACCGCGGGAAAGCGGCGGATCGTCTCCTCGGGCCCGATCACCTCTCCCTTGCCGAGGTGCCGGTCTATCCGGACCCCCTCGTTCCGGTCCGCCGAGAGCGCCTCGTTCATCGCGTTGGCGATCCGGAAGAGACCGGGCCGCTTTGTCCCCTTCCCGTAGAGCGGCATCAAGCAGGGGAGAGGGGCCACGAGGTCGGGGAACTCCCGGAGAAACCGGCGGCGCTCGTCGGTGGATTCGAGATACCGCCTGATGTCGAGGTTCTGAAGGTAACGGAGACCGCCGTGGATCGTGGCGAGGGAATTGCGGCTCGTGGCGCCGCCGAAGTCGTTCCGCTCCAGGAGAAGCGGACGGAGACCGCGGCGCGCCGCCTCCAGGGTCGCGGCGACTCCGTAGATCCCGCCCCCCACGACGATTAGATCGTGATCGCGTTTCACGGCCCCTTTCGGGTCCCGGCGGATCATACGGACCACCTCGTTCGCCAATCGTGAAAAACCATGAGGGACCAGAGCGCGTGACTGTGGTTCGCCTCCCCCTTCAGATGTTCCTCCACGAGCCGCCGGACCGCGGATACCTGGAAGACGCCTTCCCGCTCGATGCGCCCCTCGGAGAGGAGGTCGGTCATGAGCGGCTTCAGCTCGCTTCGGAGCATGTGCTTGATCGGAATGCTGAAGCCCTCCTTCGGCCGGTCCACGCACCATGCCGGTACGTGGCGGCGGGCGACCCTTCGGAGCAGGCGCTTCGTTTCGCCCCCCCGCACTTTGAGGGACGAGGGCATGGAAAAGGCGAGCTCCACGAGTTCCGTGTCGAGGAAGGGCACCCTCGTTTCGAGGGAACAGGCCATCGACATGCGGTCCACCTTCACGAGGCAATTATCGGTCAAATAACTTCTCGTGTCGATGTAAAGGGCCCGGTCGACGGCGTCCCGTCCCCCCGCCTCCGCGGCGAGACGGAGAATGTGCGCCTCCGGGGGCGTATCGATCGCCCTCCGCGCTTCGTCGCTGAAGAGGGAGCGGCCGAGGGCCTCCCCCACGAAGAGCCGCCACCGCGCGTGCCCGAGCGCTTCGTCGTGAGCGAGGCCTTCGACGAACCGGATCGCCTTGTTCCGCCACCCCTTCTTCCGCGGTCCCGGACGGAGGGACCCGATGGCCGGCTCGATGATGCCCCGTCGCACGAAGCGGGGGAGACGCTTCCACGTCCGCGCCTTCTCCTCCGCCACGTACGTTTCGTAGCCGCCGAAGAGCTCGTCCCCCCCGTCGCCGGAGAGGGCCACCGTCACCTCTTCCCGGGCGAGCCTCGACACGAGATAGGTGGGGAAGACGGAGAAATCGCCGATCGGGTCGTCGAGATGGGGCATGAGCCGGTCGAAGAGCCCGGCCAGATCGGGGCGGAGCACTTCCGAGCGGTGGGAGGCCCCGAGATGGACCGCCACCGCCTCGGCGTACTTCCGCTCGTCGTAGGTCTCGTCCTCGAAGCCGATCGAGAAGGTCCGGGCGCCGTCCATTCCGGCGACGACGAGGGAGCTGTCCACTCCCCCCGAGAGGAGCGCGCCGAGGGGGACGTCGCTGACGAGCTGGCGCCGGACGCACTCCGCGAGCTTCCCGTCCACCGCCTCTTCCCACTCCGCTTCGGTCCGTGCCGCCCGCTCTCCCGCGGGGGGAATCGACCACCACCGCCGCTCCGTCCGCTCTCCCGAATCGAGGTCGATGTCGAGGGAACATCCGGGCTCCAGCTTCCGGATCTCCTTCATCAGAGTTCGGGGGGCCGGCACGTACTCCCATGCGAGGAACTCGGCGAGGGCGCCCACGTCGAGGGTGGGCCGCACGATGCCGGCGGCGAGGATCCCCTTCACCTCGGAGGCGAAGAGAATCCGCCCGCCCGCGAAACCGTAGTAGAGGGGCTTGACGCCGATCGCGTCGCGGGCGAGGAGAAGGCGCTTTCGTTTCGTGTCGTGCAGGGCGAGGGCGAACATGCCGCTCAAGCGGGCGGGGAAACCGTGCCCGTCCTCTTCGTAGAGATGAACGATGACCTCCGTGTCCGAGGCGCTTCGGAAGCGATGGCCCTTCGCCTCGAGCTCTCTCCGAAGCTCCCGGTAGTTGTAGATCTCTCCGTTGTAGACGACCCGGACCGTGCGGTCTTCGTTGAAGACCGGCTGCTCCCCGCCTTCGACGTCGATCACGGCGAGCCGCGTCATCCCGAGGCCGACGCCCGCCTCGACGACGACCCCCTCGCCGTCCGGGCCCCGGTGCCGGAGCACGGCGCACTGGGCGCGGACCGTCCCCTCCGAGGGAGGCTCGGCCGCCCCCCACGCCGCGATCCCCGCGATTCCGCACATCAGGAGATCACTCGGAGCAGGGCCCTCGTCTTCTCGTCGTACGCTTCTCGGGAGTAGCGGGCGCGGTAGAGTTCGCGGCCCGCCGCGGAGAGGCGCTCCCTCCTCTCCGGATCCCGGAGCAGCGCCACGATGCCGTCGGAGATCGCCTCGGGCGTCGGGTCGACGAGAACGCAGACGTCGTCGCGGAGGACCTGGGTGTGGGAGAGGATGCGGGTCGCCACGAGCGGAATGCCCCGGCCGAGAATCTCGTAGACCTTGAGGGGGGTGTTCGTGCCGCTCACCCGGGGGGAGACGAGGAGGTCCGCCGACTCGAGGAGTTTGTGGGCGGTTCGCTGGGGGACGCGCTCGTGGACCGACACCCGGCCGTCCAGGCCGAGGCCGGCCGCCATGGCGGCCGCGCCGCTCACCTGGTCGGGCGTGCCGCCCACGAGAACGAGATGGGCGCCGGGAATGGTCTCGACGACTTTCCCGAACGACCGGAGGAGGAGGTCGATGCCCTGATACGCCTCGAAGGTCCCTACGTACATCACGAGCGGCCGTTTCGCGGGGAGTTCGGGGAGTCCGGCGCCGGCGCCCGCGTTCGAGGCGAGGTTCACTTCATCGTAAATCGAGTTCTCGATGAGAAAGAGCTTCGAGTCCTCCACCCCTTCCCGGCGGGCGATGTCGACGAGGTCGGGACAGACGACGATCACCGCGTCCGCATGGCGGAGGCTGAGCTTTTCGAGCCGTTCGAACAAGCCGATGAGCGGCCGGAAGCCGGTGAACCGGAAGTTGACGAGCTGCTGGGGGAGGCTCGAATGCATGTCGTAGACGAGCTTGTACCGGAAGACCGGTTTCAGGAGGAGGGCGAGAAACACCCCCTCCTCGTGGGCGTGCACGAAGGAGTAGCGCCGTCCGAGCAACATCCAGAGAAGCTTGCCGAAGAGCACGGCGTCGAGAAAGAGCTTCAGGAAGGAGGGGCCGATCTTCACCGGCCCGAGAAACGGGAAACGCGGGATCCGGTGGATCACCACGCCCGGGATGTCCACGTCCTCGCCGTCGCCATAGGTGAGGATGTCCGCCTCCACTCCCTGCCCCGCGAGCGCGAGGGTCCGGTAGTAGACGCTGAACGGCGTGCCCCGGGCCGTGAAGAACGGTTGGGGGGCGATCACCAGGGCTCTCATCCCGTCTCCCCGCCCCGGCGCCGCCGGAGCTGCATGGCGGTCTGGCTTCGCACGAACTCGGCCCACCCGGCCAGGCGCCCCCAGATCATGAACTCCTGTTCCTCGAAGAGTGCCTTCCGGATCGACGCCATCGGCGCCTCGGGGGCGAGAGGCCGGCGGAGGAGGAACCCGTACCGTCCCGCCACCCCCTCCTGACCCCGGAAGGGGAGAGGGTCGCTCCCCGCGAGGATCCGGAATCCCCGGTTCTCGGCCTCCCGGAGGAGCCGGGGCCGCCGCGTGCCGCGAAGGCGCACGCCCGAGTCGGCGAGAAATGTCGTCCTCGGGTCCGCCCGTTCGAGGAGGCCCTCCATGATTCGCCCCCGGCCGCCCCACCACTTGCCGAATCCCCAGGGCAGGACGGCGGGGTCGCCCCCCTCCGTGATATCCCGGAGGACTCTTTCGACCGGCGCTCCGTCCGGATAGGGCGCGGTCCGCCCGAGGGCGAGCACCTCGATCCTCTCACGGCAGGCGATCTGCCTTCCCGCGACGAGCATAATGTCCCCGTCGCCCGGGTGGCAAGCGCGGAGGGAGACCGGCTCGCCCGTTTCGTCGACGGTCCATCCTCCGTCCCGAAGCGCCGCCGGAACCTCCCGGAGGAGACTGAACCCGTCCTCCCCCTCGCTCTCGGTGAGGAGGAGAACGCCCGGCGTCGTCGCCGGCAGCCCGAGGCTCTTCGCGGCACGCCGAAAATGAGCGCGGGCACCCGCGAGAAAGCGGACAGGATCGAAGCAGCGATGGAAGTGGACATGGCCGTCCACGAGAGTGTGTTCGAACACCGGTCGCTCCATCGCCCTCATTCTCCGGGAATCTTCTCTCCCGACCCGAGATCGGCCGGGCCCGCTTCCCGCCCGATGCGAAACTCGCGGAGCTTCGCGGCGACGGCCCGGGCGACCCCCGCGTCCGCCGAGACGAGATCGAGCCGTCGCTGTCCGTTGAAGTAGTGATTCGAATCTTTCACGTCCCAGGCTTCGATCTCGCCGGAAAAAGCCGCTTCGAGGGCGCTTCGGGCGGACAGGATGTCGTCGAACTCGTTCTCGAACCGGACGAAGAGGACCGGCGGATGGTCCGGCCGAATCTTCTCGACGAGTTCGTGAATATCCGAGAACCGCCGGCCGATCTCCTCCACACTCTCCCGGGGGAGGCGGTAGGAGAGTCTTCGGTCTCGGTGGAACCGCTCGTACCAGTAGTCGGTCAGCCCGCCCCCGCCCAGGGAGCCGCCGAAGAGGATCACTCCCGCGATCTCCGGGGCATGGTCGAAAAGTCGGATCGCCTCATACACTCCCATGGAATGGCCGACGACGATCACCTTCTCCACTCCCGGTTCGGCGCGGAGTCTCGCGAGGGCGGAGAGGGCATGGGGTTCCGGGTCCCACGCGGCGAGGGGGGCTCCCTCGGGCGGGGCGGGGCTCCCGCCGAAACCGGCCGCGTCGAGGGAGAGCACCGTGTATCCGGCGGCGCGGAGAGCGCGGCGGAGGACCTCCGCCGCCGGCTGCATCGCCCCCATGGGGTTCGCCCCGTGGAAGAAGAGGGCGCCGTATCCCGTTCCCGCGCCGGGGCTCTTCTCGATCCAGGCGACGGCGCCCGTGTCCAGGACCTCCCGCCGCGGTTCCGCCGGCGAGGCGAGGGTGATGCGGGCGAGCCGCCCCTCCAACATCGGCTCCTCGACGAGGTCGTAGATCGCCGCCGGCAGCCAGGGCCGGAAGAGGACCGCAAGCACCAAGGCGGCCGCGGGAAGAACGGCGGCGGCCGACCGCGCCTTCTGCGGCACCCCGCCGACGACCCGGTCGATGACGTATCCCAGCGCCGCCGCCACGAGGGCCGCCGCGCCGAGCCGGGAGAGGCCGAAGGCCGGGAGGGAGAGAAGCCCGAGAATGACGACCACCGCCGGGTCGAAGAGGAAGCGAATCCGGGGGCGGCGGATCACGGGGTCCGCGAAGGCCGCCGCGATGCCCGCGAAGAGGGCCGCGACCGGGGAGACCCAAGCGCCGGCCGCGCCGGCATAGAGCCAGACCCCGGCGGCGACGGCGATCCACCCCGCTCCCGGATGGGGTAGCCAGAACCGTCCCGTCCGGACCGCCGAACCGCTCACCCGGAAGAGGAGGGCGAGAAAGAGCAGAAGGGTGGGGCCTTTCAACATTCGACCGACCTCGGGAGAGGGGCGCCGTTCAAGAGAACCGTTCCATCCGTTCCACGAGAGGCGCGAGAATCCGGTCCCACGCGTAGCGTTCCTTCAGCTTTTCGAACTCGGCCGGATCCGCTTCCGGCCGCCGGTCCAGACCGTCCAGGATCGCCGCCGGGAATTCGTCCAGGTCGCAAACGCGGAGGTGCTTGAAGTCCCGTTCGATGCTCCGGGCGCCGACGGGGGTGGAGACGACCGGCTTCCCCGAAGCGAGGGCCTCCACGATCTTCGTCGGTGCGCCCCATCCACGGAGCATGGGCGAGATCACCACGGCCGAGGCCCTGAGCTCGCCCGCGTAGTCGTCGAGATACCCGGGGAACTCGACGTTCCGATGGGGCGCGTGTTTGGGAGGATGGGCGCCGACGAAAAGGAAGCGCACGTCCGGGCGCTTCTCCGCCACGGCGGGGACCACGCGCTCGAGGGCGGCGGCGGCCGCCTCCCGGTTGAAGGGGATGCGGAAGTTCCCGCAAAAGAGCACGATCGGCGCCGGCGGTCCGGTCCCGTTCGGGGGGGGATGGAAGATCTCGTCGTCGAACCCCTGGGGAACGACGATCATCTTCGACCTGTCGGTCCATCGGGCGAAGAAGCCGGCTTCCTCTTCCGTGATGGGGACGAGAATCGCGGACCGTTCCACGGCCCGCCGCTCGGCCCCGTAGACGTAGGGGGCGAGAAGGAGCCGCCGCGGGTCGCTCCGGCCCTTGTCGAGATAGGCCCGGTGCTCGATGTTGTGGGAGGAGTAGATGAGCGGTACTCCGGAGCGCCGCGCGAGGAGCAGGCCGTAGACGGCGGTCAACCCGTAGTCGGCGACGATGAAGTCGTACCGGTTCCGATCGAGAAGCCTCTTCGCCTCCCGGAAAAACTCGCGGCTGAAGATGAAGTAACCGGTGGAGCGGAACGGGACGATGGTCTCCGACCGCACGGGACCGATCGGCCGGGGCCGGCCCCCCTCCTCGGGGAGGGGGGGCTGCCCCGATCCCGCCATCGCGACGAGATCGAGATCGAAGAAACGGGAGAGCCGGCCCACGAACGCGGCGACCCGCGTGCCCGTTCCGGTGAGGGGGACGTGGGGGTCGTGAAGGGAGAGATAGAGGATACTTTTTCTCGTCGATGCGTCCGACATGCCCCTCGTCCGCTCCTCCCGGTCCGGAACATCATCCGCCGCGGGCGCCGCCGCCTTCCGTCACGGAACGGACGCACCCGCGCGCCCGTCCGCCGGTGGTCTCATTATATGTATCGGCAGCCCCGCCTCAATGCCGACATGGCGGTCTCGGGCGGGCTCAGAGCATCCCCTTTTCCCGGTACCAGGCCGAGGTGCGGCGGAGTCCCTCGTCGAGGCCGATCTCCGGGTGGTACCCGAGCGTCTTCCTCGCCTTGTCGATGCGGAATGCCCGTTCCTCCCGGAAGAACTGGAGCCTCCTCGGATAGAGGGGGGGGGGAGAGATGGAGGGCGCGGCAGAGGCGGTCGCAGAAGAAGGAAGCGACCAGGACCGGCCCGTAAGGAACACGGAGCCGGGGCTTCGGCCGGCCGAGCACGGCGGCGATCCGGTCGACCAACTCCCGGACGGTCGGGCAATCGCCCCCCGCGACGATGAAAGTCCCTCCGAGAGCCCGGTTGTCCCGGCCGCAGAGGAGGATCCCCCGGATCAGATCGTCGATGTAAGTCATGTGGTATCGATTGCGGCCCGATCCGATCATGACGAACCGGCCCCGCCCGATGCCGCGGAAGAGCTTCAGAAAGCGGGTGTCCCCCGGCCCGTAGACGCCGACGGGCCTCACGATCACCGCGGGGAGGCCGCCGCCGGCGCGCTCCCGGACGACGCGCTCCCCCTCCGCCTTCGTTCGCTGGTAATGATCGCCCGGACGGAACGGAGCGTTTTCGTCCGCCGGCGGGTCGGCGATCGCCCCGTGGACGCCGACGGTGGAGCAGTGGACGAAGCGGCCGGCGCCGCGGGTCTTTGCCGCGTCCAGGAGATGGCGGGTTCCTTCCACGTTGACCGCGTGGAACTCCTCCCGGCGGGCATGCTCGGTCCGGAAAGCGGCCGCCATGTGGTAGACGGTTTCGACCCCCGCGGGAAATCGGGCGATGACCTCGTCCGGACGCCGGATGTCGACACGCCGGCACTCGACGCCGAGCCGCTCCAATGGCTCCGCCCGATCCCGGTCGCGCACGAAGGCGACGACTCTTTCCCCCTCGTCGGCCAGCCTGCGGCAGAGCGCGAAGCCGACGAATCCGGTCGCGCCGGTGACGAGAACCCCCCCTCTTGCCATGATCCCTCCCCCCCGGCCTCCGGCCGATTCCACTCGATTCTATCATGGCGGAGACGTTCCCCGATTCCGACTCCGACCTTGTGCATTTTTCGACCCCCCGTGCAAGATGCAACCGTCTCGAGGGGCGGCCGGTGGGTGACGGGAGGGGTGCTCTCTCCGGTCCGCCGCGAGTAGGCACTGTAACCCGTTAATTGAAAGTGTCTTGCGCGATCAGGTCTCGCCGGGGCCGCCGAACTCCTTTCGTGGCATCCAACTTGCGTGAAGGCGGGGAGAGTGATCGCATCTTGAACGATTTGTCCTGGGAGGGGACATGGCGCGGAAGATGGGGACGGAAGAACCGCGGACGGGAGGATCCGGCCGGAACACGGGCCGTCCCTCGTTCGGTCTTCCCCGTAAATGGATGTTGCTTCAGGGGGGCGCGCTTCTCGCCCTCGCCCTCGCCACGGCGGGGCTGATACAGCGGGGGGAATCGCTCAAGGCGGAGCGGGAAGCGACGGCTCGGGGACGGTCCCTGGCCGAGTTGCTCGCCCAGGCGGCGGGCCCGAACGTCACCTTCGACGACTCGTCCCGGCTCCTCCGGATTCTCGAAGGGGCGACCCGCGTCGGGGACCTCGCCTCGGCCGCCGTTCTCGACGGGGAGGGGCGCATCGTCGCCCACACCGACGTGGCCATGATCGGTCGCGCGACCGGCCTCTCGACCTTGGGTGTGAACCCGTCCGACGAAGACCCGAAAGCGGCCCGGGAGATCTTCGGCGGGCATTCCGGCCGGGTGCTTCTCCATCCTTTGATCGGTTCCGAGGGATTCCATGGGGCCGTGGCCATACAGCTCTCCGCCGCCCGGAGCGCCCTCTTCGGTCCGGAAATGGTGAGATACCTGCTCCCCGCCGTCATCCTGATGCTGGCGTTCGTCGTCTTCGGCCAGATGCTGGTCCGGGCGGCGGTCCGGCCCGCCGCGGAGTTCCTGGAGAAACTCTCGGTCACCCTCGAATCGACCGGAGGGGGGGAGGGGGCGTTCGGGGAGAGCCCTTCCAAGCCGGAGGAAGACCTCGATCAAACGGTCACCCGGATCAATGCGCTCATGGAGACGAAGGACGGTCTCGTCATCAAGAACCGGCTTCTCGGCTACGAGAAGCGCCGGATGGAGCTGATCCTCGAGGGCTTCCCGGACGGACTGCTCGTCACCAACACCATGAAGGAAGTGGTCTACCTGAACCGGCAGGCGACCCGATATCTCCGGATCCCGGAAAAAGAGGGCGATGACGGATCCGGTCTCCAGGATTCGGCCGAGCTGGCCCGATTGATCCGAGAAGCGGACAAGGCGGGCCGCTCATTGCTGACCGCGGCGGTGGCCGGATCGGAGCGGATCATCGCCGTCACCCGGACTCCCCTGACCAAGTCGAGCGGCCGCACGGCGGGCACCCTCTACATGATGAGGGACGTGACCGCCCAGGAAGCGTCGCAGAAGGCCCAGGCCGAGTTCCTCTCTCAGGTGACGCACGAGTTGAAGGCGCCCCTGAACACGGTCATCACGTTCGTGGAGGAACTCGCCGAGAACGACGGCCTGGGCGCGGATGAGCGGAAGGATTATTTCAATTCGCTAAACGCCGAGACGGGCCGGATGGCGCAACTCATCTCGAATCTTCTCCAACTTTCCCGGATCCAGCTCGGCAACCTGTCGGCGAACTTCTCCCACGTCAAGACGGGGAACCTGGTCGCGTCCCAGGCCGACTCGCTCCGACGGCACGCCGAGGGCCTGGGCCTGAGCCTCCGGGTGAACGTGCCGGAGAACCTGCCCGCCGTCTTGGGGGACAAGGACCTCCTCGGCGTGGCGGTGAACAACTTGATTTCGAACGCGGTCAAATACACGAATCCCGGAGGGGTCGTCTCGATCGAGGCGTCGGCCGCGGGGGGGGGAGTGGCCGTCTCGGTGGAGGACACGGGCATCGGGATTCCCGAGCAAGAACACGCTCGGGTGTTCGAGCGGTTCTACCGATCCGGACGGGAAGAGGTTCAGGAGAAAGGGGGCACCGGCCTCGGTCTCGCGCTGGTTCGGGAGATCGTGGAGATGCACGGCGGCAAGGTGTCCCTGGAGAGCACGGTCGGCGAGGGGAGCCGGTTCGTCATCTGGTTGCCGGTCCGGGAAGCGGGAACCCGGGCCGACGTGGTCGAGGTTCTCGCATGACTCGCGAACGAGCCGGGGGTGGGGGATGGAAGGAACGCGGATTCTGATTTCGGAAGACGACTCGAGCGTCCGGCGCGTTCTCGCCCGGGTCTTCGACCAGGCGGGCTTCGACGTCACCGCCATGCCGAACGGCCTGTTGGCGCTCGAGGCCTTGCGGGCCTCCGCCGAAGACCGCCGGTTCGACGTCATGGTCACGGATATCAACATGCCCGAGATGACGGGACGGCAGCTCTGCGAGCACATCGCCGAGCACGGGCCTTACATCCCCGACGTGACATTCGTCGTCACTTCCCGGACGGAACGGGAAGAGCGGGAGTGGGTGTCCGCCCTTCCCGGGGTTCGGGTGATCGAGAAACCGATCGGGCCGAGGAATCTCCTGCGGCTCGTCAAAGAGCGCCTCTTGGCCGGCGTCGCCGAAGGCCCGGATCGGGAGCCGACGAGGACCCCATGACGGTGAAGCGGGAAGAGAACGAGTTCGCCGAGTTCATCCGCCTCGAATGCGCGGACTTGGTGGAGCACCTCTCGAAGGCGACGAAGACCGCCCTCGCCGTCCTCGGTCCGGAGGGGGAGGTGATTCTCGAGGTCTCCCCCGCGAAAGAGGGGGAGCAGTCCGGAAGCGGCGGGACTTCGGACCTGGCCGCGCCGATCCGGTTCTCCGGCGACCCCGTGGGCCGTCTCGTGGCCCCCGGGGGGGAGAGCGAAATCCGGCCCCTCCTCGAATCACTCGCCGGCGAGATCGGGAACCGGTACGCCCTCGAGCGGGACCTCGAGAAGATGACCGACGATCTCACCGACGCGTACGACCAGATCAATCTTCTCTACCGGTTCACCCGGGTCCTCCGTCCGGACGGCGGGTTCTCGGAGACGTCCAAGCGGCTTCTCCAAGAGGCGGGGGAACTGGTGGAACGGCGCCTCCTCGTGCTCTATCTGCCGAAGCGGGACTTCTTCACGTGGAGCACCGAGCCCGGGTACGAGCCCCCTCCGAGCATCGTCTGGCTGACCGAGAACCGGGCCGCGCTCCGGCGGATCCAGTCGGAGCTTCGCCAGGAGGTGGAACGGGCGAAGTCGCCGGAAGACGCCCGTCACCGGGGGACCTTGATGCCTCCGCCCGGTTCGGTCTCGTACATGGTTCTCCCGATCTGGGTGCGCTCCGACACGGTCGGCTTCGTGGGCATCTTCGCGGCCGATGGGACGGGGCCGATCGAGACGGGGGAGATTCGCATTCTCGAGAGCCTGGCGAAGGAGATTTCGACCACCGTTACCACCATGGACCTCCGCCTGGAGCTTCGCCATCTCCTTTTCAACGTGGTGCGAAGCCTCGTGAACGCCATCGAGGCGAAGGACAAGTACACCAGGGGTCATTCGGAGCGGGTCTTCATGCTCTCCGTGCGCATCGGAGAGAGGCTCGGTCTCCCGCCCGACGACGTCCAGTCCCTCAGCTGGGCGGCCCTCCTCCACGACATCGGGAAGATCTCCATCGACGAGAAGATCCTGAACAAACCCGACCGGCTCTCGGAGGAGGAGTTCGAGAGAGTCAAGAGCCACCCCGTGGCCGGTTGCAAGATGCTCGAGCCGATCGAGCAGCTCGAGTCGATCCTGCCGGGGATCAGGCATCACCACGAGCGGTGGGACGGGACCGGATATCCCGACGGGCTCCGGGGGAAGGACATCCCCCTCATCAGCCGGGTCATCGCCGTCGCCGACACGTACGACGCGATCGTTTCGGCCCGCCCCTACCGGCCGGCGGACACGTACGAATACGCCCTCCGGGTGATCCGCGCCGCGGCGGGCAGCCAGTTCGATCCGAAGGTGGTGAGCGCGTTCCTCAACCTCGTCGCCGAGGGGGAAATCGGCGGGGAGGCGAAGGAGAGCCACGAATCCGCCACCTCGTGAGGATCCCATGAAGGTCAGAACGACCCAGCTCGGAGTGGCGGTTTACCTCGCGCCGGACTCGGCCCTGACGGCCGACAACGTGGAAGGGCTGGGCGAGAGCGTCCGCGCCGCGGGGGGAGACGGGCCGACCAACATCGTGCTCGATCTCAAGAACGTGCCCCTCATCGACAGCATGGGGCTCGAGTTCCTCCTCGACCTCGCCCACCGCCTCCGGGAGGGCGGGGGCTCGCTCCGCCTCGCCAACGTGAACAGCCTCTGCAGGGAAGCGCTCGCCATCACCGAACTCGATCAGGTGATCCCGGTCTATGAAGACCTCGACGGCGCGGGGAGGAGCTTCCTTTGAGTCCGCCGGGTGTCGCGAAGAAAGCCCTCCTCGGGGACATTCTGGTCCGGAAGGGGCTCATCACGCCGGAGCAGAAGGAGAAGGCCCTCACCGCGAACCGGGAGAGCGGCCGCCGTCTCGGCGAGATCCTGATCGAGTGGGGGGTCCTGGGCGAGGAGGACATCGCCCGGGTCCTGGCCGAGCAGGCGGGGCTCCCTTTCTTCCGTCTCCGGAAGGGACTGGCCGATCCGCGCGTGGTCGGCCTCGTGCCGCGGGAGAAGGCGGCCATGTACGAGGTCCTCCCCCTCTTCCGGATTCACAATCGTCTGACCGTCGCGGTCGGCGACCCGAACAAGATCTTCGTCCTCGACGTGATCCGGAAGCTCACCGAATGCGACGTGCGTCCGGTGGTGAGCCTGCGGGAAGACATCATCCGGATGATCGAGGAGACCTACGACGTCGAGAGCGGATCGATGGAGGATTTCGCCGACGACATGGCCGAAGGCGAGCTCGAGCTCGTCTCGATCGATTCGGGGCGGGAGGTCGAGGACATCGCCCAGATGGCGGGCGAGAGCCCGATCATCAACCTCGTGAACCAGATCATCCTGAAGGCGATGAAGGATAAGGCGAGCGACATCCACATCGAGCCGGAGCAGAAGTTCTTTCGCGCCCGGTTCCGCATCGACGGCGTTCTCTACGAGGTGATGCGACAGCGCTCGGACCTTCACGCTCCCGTGATTTCACGGCTGAAGCTGATGGCGAACCTCGACATCGCCGAGCGCCGTCTCCCCCAGGACGGGCGCATCCAGGTGGTCGCCCAGGGGCGAACCGTCGATCTCCGGCTTTCGACGCTCCCCGGCGTGTACGGGGAGAAGATCGTTCTCCGGGTGCTCGACAAGCACAAGGGCGTCCTCGGCATGAACGAACTCGGATTCTGCCCCGATACGCTCTGCGCCTTTCGCTCGCTTCTGGAGCGCCCGTACGGGCTCGTGCTCGTCACGGGCCCCACCGGCAGCGGGAAGACGACGACCCTCTACGCCGGGCTCCAGGAGCTGAACAGCATCGAGAAGAACATCGTCACCATCGAAGACCCGGTGGAGTACCAGTTCGAGATCATCAACCAAAACCAGGTGAAGGAGGAGATCGGCCTCACCTTCGCCCGCATCCTGAAGGCGACGCTTCGGCAGGATCCCGACGTCCTCATGGTGGGGGAGATCCGGGACTCGGAGACGGCGAAGATCGCGGTGCAGGCCGCCCTGACCGGCCATCTGGTCCTCTCGACGATGCACACGAACGACGCGGCCAGCTCGATCAGCCGGCTCCTCGAGATCGGAGTCGAGCCGTATCTTCTGGCGCCTTCCCTCGTGGGCGTGATCGGCCAGCGCCTGGTCCGCACCGTCTGCCCTTCCTGCGAGACGCCTTATTATGCCTCCGAGTCGGAGGCCCGAGCCATCGGTGCGCCGGAGAACAAGAACCTCCGCCTGACCCGCGGCAGGGGCTGCACGGAATGTTACGACTCCGGGTTCCGGGGCCGGGTCGGGATCTACGAGCTTCTGACGAGCAGCGAGGAGTTCCAGGATCTGCTCCTCGCCCACCCGACCCTCGATCAGATCCGCCGGTACCAGGCGAAGAAGGAGCTGCCCACGCTCCGCTCCGAGGGCATCAGGCTCGTTCTGGAGGGGCGGACGACGCTGGAAGAGCTCAATCGCCGGGTCTTCGTCGATTGATCACGCCCCGGGCCGCCCCCGTCTCTCTTCGCGACCATTTTGCAACCCAATGAATATGCATGAGTTGTCGCGCATGGTCGTGAAGATAGTCTCGAATCCCCGCGGAACACATAAGGCCTGAGGTCCGATGTGCTAGGCCTCTTCCGGCTACTCAAGGCTTCGCCGGTTCGGTCCGATATTCCGGAGGAGGGAGAGATATGGCCATCGAAATCGCCGAGCTCGAGTCTCCAAAGGCTCCGGCGACGCGGGATCACCGCGGCGCGCTCACGCCGATGGAGAAGAGGAAGGAAGCGCCCCGAAAGGGGGGCTGGAAAGAGATCCGGCTGTTCGGGTCGGGGCGGGTCGGTCTGGACGAGACCGTGCTGTTCACGCAGCAGCTCGTGCTCCTCATCGAGACCGGGAACGGTCTGGTGCCGTCGATCGACGCCCTCTCTTCCCAGGCCGGATCGCCGGCGATGAGAAAGGTGCTGGCGAGCATTCACCGGAACCTCGAGGAGGGGAACGATCTGTCCGTGTCTCTCCGGAAGCACCCGAAGGTGTTCGGGAACCTGTACGTCAGCCTGGTGAAGGCGGGCGAGGCGAGCGGCGCCTTTCACGAGAGCCTGATCCGCCTGGGGGGGATCCTCGACGTCCGGCGCCGTCTCCGGAGCCGCATGAAGGACGCCATGACCTATCCCGCGGTGCTCACCTGCGTGATGGGCGCGACGGTGATCTTCCTCATGACCTACGTGGTTCCGAAATTCGCCGACATATTCGATTCCATGGGAGACGAACTGCCGATCTCGACGCGCATGCTCCTCGGCACCGCCGACTTCCTCCGAACGCGGTGGTACGTGGTCGTCCTGGGCCTGGTCGTTGCCGGATTCGCGTTTCGGATGCTCTGGAAGACGCCGCCGGTCCGACTCCTTTGGGACCGGATCAAGATCGGGACGCCCGTGGTGGGGGCGATCACGAGCGAGGCGTACCTGTTTCAGTTGTTTTCGAGTTTCGGATTGCTCCTTCGCAGCCGGGTGCCCCACATGGAGGCGATCGGCATCGCCAAGGAGGTGGTCCGGAACGCTTACTACGAGTCGTTCTTCGACAAGCTGGCGAGGAACGTGGAAGCGGGCCGCGGCTTCGCGGTGGCGTTCCGGGAGGCGTCGTTCCTTCCGAGCACGGTGAAGCTGATGATCTCCACCGGGGAGACGTCGGGCGCGCTGGACGTGGTGATGGCCCGCCTTGCGGATCATTACCGGGAGAGCCTGGAAGGGGGGATCAAGAAGCTGAGTCTGGTCTTCGAACAGGTGATGTTGATTCTGATGGGAGTGGTCGTCGGGTTCGTCGCGATCTCGTTCATCCTTCCCATCATGAAGATGTCCAAGGCCGTTCACTAGCACCCGGAGCGGACCCTCCGACCGGAAACAGGAACCGGGAGGTTGGGGCGACCGGAAACAGGAGGAGCAAGTCGATGATTGGAAAGGCGCAGAACCACTCGGGTTTCACTCTCGTGGAACTTCTCATCGTGGTCATCATTCTCGGGGTGATTGCCGCCATCGCGATTCCCCAGTTCACCAGCAGCACGGAAGACGCGAGGCTCTCCGCCCTCGACATGACGCTCTCGGAACTCCGGAACTCGATCGAGCTGTACTACCACCAGCACGGCGCGGCCTACCCGGGCGAGAAGAAGGACACCGACGGGACCCCCGTGGGGAGCGCGGCCGAGGCGGCCACGGCCTTTGTCAACCAGCTGACGCTCTACACCGCGATTACGGGCGTGACGAGCAACTCGAAAGACGCGACCTACAAGTACGGTCCCTATATGAAGAAGGGAGTCCCGGTCAACCCGTTCAACGCCGACAATACGGTGATCTGCGACATCGTGGAGACGGACATCACGGCGGTCGCCTCCGGCGGCGCGGCGGGGTGGAAGTTCTACACCCAGACCGGCCGGCTGATCGCCAACGACGGCGCGCACGACACGAACTAGGGACGGGCGCGCGGGGACCTTCGGTTCGAGTTCCCGGGAACAGGGGAGACCCATGCCTGCGTTGGCGTCCGGAACGGAACTGCTCGAAAGGATCCGGCCGCGGTCCCGGGGAGGCTCCGGTACCGGGGGGATCGAGGCAGGGGAAAGCTGGCTGCGATCGGCGGTTCGGAGCGGACCGGGTGACACATGGAGCTTCTCGGAACTTTCGATGGATCCTGATCCCTCGGGAGGTTCGAAGAGGGCCGAGATACGTCTTCGAGAGGAGGCACGGCGGAGCGGCATCCGGAAAGGGCGGGCGGTCTGCGCCCTCACTTCCCCCCGGGTCGACATCTTTCCGGTGCACGTCGACGCCGGTGCGCCCGGCGATCCGGTCGCGGCGGTCGTCGAGCAGGCCCGGAGACATCTCGGGAACCGGATTTCCGAATCGGTGCTCGACTACGCGTTGCTCCCGGAGGAGGTGAATCGTCAGGGCGAGAAGGCCACGGCGGCCCTGGTTTTCGCCGCCGACCGGGCTCTCGTGAACCGACTGCTCGAGAGGCTCGAGTCGATCGGCGTCGAGGTGGACCGGCTGCTCACGCCGGCCTGCGTGCTCGCGCCCCGGGTCGTCGCCTCGGAACCGGGAACGCGCAACATCCTGATCGCGACCGCCGAGCAATCGACATCGGTTTCCGTCGTCCAGAACGGTCACGTCCTCCTCGAACGAATTCTTTCTTGGGGCGTCCGCGATCTGATCGCCCGACTCCGGTCGGAACTGGAGCTGGACGAGGCCCAGTGCCGGCGCCTGCTCGTCGGCGGGCCCGTGGAGGCGGAGGGGGACGAAGATCCGGACGACGATACGCCGGACCCCATGACCGCCGCGCTGCAGCAGGTCTTGGATCCCGATTTTCAAGGCATGGCCCGCGAGGCGGGCGGTTGCCTCGGCTACTGCAATTCGTTCTTCCGGAGCGCGGGCACCGCCGCGGCGGTGCTCATCGGTCCCCTGGCGAACTGCGATCCCCTGCGCACGCTCCTCGAGCGGCGGCTCGGACTTCCGGTCTTGGACGCCCGGGACGGCCTGGACATTCCGGGCCTCGAGGAGGGCGAAGACGCGGGGCCTTTCGCCACGGCCGCCTGTTCCGCGCTCTGGCCCCGGGGGGAGGGGCCGTGACGTCCATCGACCTCATTCCCCAGGAAACCCATACGCGCCGCGAGGCGCGCCGCCGCCTTCGCGCCTGGGGGAGACGGCTCGCCCTGGGGGCGGCCGCCGGGGCCGCGCTCTACGTCGGTCTCGTGCGCATGGCCGAGTCGGGCAACGCCGAGCTGGTTCGGATGTCCGGACGATACGCGACCCTCCAGGACCGGCTCCGGCAGGCGGAAAGCCTGATCGCCGAACGGGACCGGCTCTCCGAACACCGGCAGGCGATCCAGGCGATCCGGCGGGGGCCGACCATGGGGTCCCATCTCGAAGCGATCGGCGGGAGCCTCCCGGAAGAGTGTTTCCTGACCCGGCTCGACCTGGATCTCTGCGCCCAGGCGGGATCGAAGGGATGGACGGGTCTCGGATCGGCGCCGTGCATCGCCACCCTCCGGGTCCGGGGGACGGCGCCGGACCACCCCGAGGTGGGGCGGATCATCCGGGGCATGTTCGACACGGGCCGCTTCGAGGAAGTGGCTTTGGTTTCGGTGGACGAAACGCCGGGCCGTGAACGGGCGGAGGGGGTCGAGTTCGAGATCTTCTGCACGCTGACGGCAGGGACGGGGAGCCCTTGAGGCGCACCGGGAGAATCGGGTGAGGCACGATCCGGAAAGGGTGGACGCGGTCGGACGGGTGACGGTGGTCTTGCTCGTCGCGGTCTTCGCCGCCGTCGTCTTTCATCAGGCGGTTCGTCCCCTGATGGCGGCCCGGCGCGATCTCGGGGCGTTCCGGGACGCGGTGGAGATCCTGGCCGACGCCGAGGGAAGCGTGGACCGCCTGGATCGCGAGATTCGCTCCGTGGAGACGGAGATCGCCGAGAGCCGCGCGCTCCTTCCGCGAACGGTCAACCTGGACGGCTTTCTCGAATACGTGGGGAAGGCGGCCGGAGAGACCGAAACGCGAATCGAGAAGCTCACTCCGAAGGTGCCGGTCGAGCACCGGCTCTACATGGAGCTGCCCGTGGAGGTGCGGGTCACGGGGCCTTTCCTCTCGGTCTACGACTTGCTGATCGAATTGGAACACGGGAGCCGTCTCTGCCGGATCGATCGGATGAAGATCGAATCGGACCGGGAGGGCAAGTGCCGGGCGGAGATGACGCTCTCGCTCTTCTTCGCCCGGGAGGACGGCGCGTAACGATGGTCGCAGGAACGCCCGACGGACCGATCTGGCGGAGGCTGGGAAACCGGCCGGCCCTCCTCGCCGCGGCGGGTGCGATCGCCGCGCTGGCGGTGATCTTCGTTCCGGCCGGCAGGGAGGGGCGGATCGTGAAGAACCCGGCGGCGGACGCCCGGCAGGCGTACCTGTCCCTCCTCTCCCAAATGGACTCGTCGGGAGCGGCCCCGTCCTTCGGCGGCGAGGCCGGCGCCGCTGAAACGATCTTCGCTTCGAGCGGCCGGAGCCGGCTCGAAAGGGACCTCTTCGCCCCTTCGAAAGAACTGAAGTTGCCGACCTTGAAAAAGGCGCCCGCGCCGACACGGGCCGCGCCCCGGGCGGAGGCCCCCAAGCTCTCGGCCGTGTTCGTCGGAACCGGCGCGCCGATGGCGGTCCTGAGCGGCCGGGCCGTCGGCGAAGGGGACGAGGTGAACGGTTACCGGGTTGTTCGAATCGTGGCGGACGGGGTCATTCTCGAGAAGGACGGATCCTTGCTCGCCCTTCGTCCTGGAGGAAAGTCATGAGGACTCGACATCGACGGGCGTCCGGCGCCCGCTTAGGGCTCGTCCTGATCGCGGTCGCCCTGCTGATCGGCTCGGCGCCCGCCCCCTCCGGCGGCGACCCGCCGGCGTCCGGTGAGGGACCCGGAACGATCACGCTCTCGGCACAGGACATCGACATCCGCGAAGTCCTCGCCATGTTCGCCCGCAGCCAGAAGGTCAACATCGTGAGCGGCGGCGAGGTGACGGGCCGGGTTTCGATCGAGATCGACGGCGTGCCCTTCGAGGACGCGCTCCACGCCGTGGTCTCCATGGCCGGCTACCAGGTCGTGCGGAAGGGGGACATCTACTACATCCACCGCCCCGCCGGGGAGCAGGACGTCCAGGTCCTTTCCCTGAAGGAAGTCTACACGTACCGGTGCAACTACGCCTATCCGGAGGACGTGCGTTCGGTGGTGCAGAACATGCTCTCGCCGATCGGCCAGGCGTCGTCGTACGCGGCGCTCCGGACGATCATCGTCGAGGACCGGCCGGACGTGCTCGCCCGGATCGACCAGGTGGTCCGGGAGCTCGACCGGGCGCCGAGGCAGGTGCTCATCGAGGCGCGGATCATCGAGGCCCGGATGTCGAAGGACTCCCGATTCGGGATCGATTGGTCCCTCTTCTTCTCCCACGGCGCCGGGGAGGGGGACATGGTGGTCGAGGGCTTCGCGGCCCCCGCCAACTCGGGGACCGAGGGGCTCTTCATGACCTGGGGGGAAGGGGACTTCACGGCCGCCCTCCAAGGACTGGAAGGCGTGGACGAGCTGAATTCTCTCGCCGCGCCGCGGCTTCTCGCCATCGACGGGCGGCAGGCGGAGATCATCATCGGCGGCCAGCTCGGGTTCTCGGTGGTGACCACCGTGGAGAACACGGTGATCCAGTCGGTACAGTTCCTCGACACGGGGGCCCAGCTCAGAATCACTCCGATCATCACGGACGACGGCTACATCTTGATGAAGATCCATCCGGAGCTTTCGGACGGCGTCGTCGAAGAGGGGCTCCCCTCGAAGACGACGACCGAGGTGAGCACGGAAGTCCTGGTGAAGGACGGGCACACGCTTCTGATCGGCGGGCTGATCCGGGAGAGGGAGGAGGAGAACCGAAAAGGGATTCCGGTACTCCGCCGCATCCCGATTCTCGGAAACCTCTTCGGGAGCACGGTGATCGCGAAGTCGAAGAGCGAGCTGATCACGCTGATCACGCCCCATATTCTGGAGCCGGGCGAGGCAGTCGCGGAGTAGGCATACCATCAACCCGATCTGGCACTGCACTCCGGAGTGACCGGGGGACCGACTCCGCCCGGCCTATCCCCCCAGACGAACGATCCGGTCGGCCAGTTTCTTCATCCGTTCCGAGGGGAGCAGGTCGAGCTCCCGAATCATCATCTCCTCATAACGGTGATACGCCGCGAGGGCTTCCTGCTTGTGGCCGAGCCGCTCGTGGGCCGCCGCGAGGTGGAAGTGGAACTCCTCCTCGTACGGGTCTTCGGCGAGACCCCTCCTCGCATAGGCCGCGGCTTCCTCCCATCGGGTTTCCTCGAACAACGTGGAGACGAGGCGTTCGAGACCGCGGAGGAAGAGATCCCGCAGGCGCTCCCGGTCGTCGGCGGCGAATTCCTCGTACGGGGATTCGGCGAGGAAGGGACCCCGGTAGATCTCGATCGCCCGCCGGAGGAGCCGGTTCGCCTCTTCCGGCACCGAGGATCGCCGCGATTCCTCGGCGAGCCGGATCGTCTCTTCGAACTCGGCCACGTCGTAGCGGGCCCCTTCGCCCGCTTCGAGGCGGCACGATTCGTTGTGCACGAGAATGTACGGGGAACTCTTCGCGTCTTCCCCGCCGGAGCGGAGGACGCGGCGGAGCAAGTGGATCGTCTGGCGGAAGTTGTTGGTCCCCTTCGCCGGGTCGCCGTCCGGCCAGAGCGTCTCGATCAATTGGTCCCGGGGGACCCACCGGAAGCGGTGTACGAGAAGGAGCTGGAAGAGCCGGAGGGCGCGGGCCGATTTCCAGTCGCCCAATTCGAGACACCGCCCCCCCCCTTCGACGCGGAGGGGGCCGAGTGCGTAGATCCGGAGGGGGGAGCGGGGGGTGGCCCCGATCTCCTCCATCGCCGCCCGCGCCTCCCGAGCGTCCGAGGAACCCCCTTCCGCCGCGCGGGCGAGAACCCGCCACGCCTCGTTTCCCCCGATCCGGGTGAGGAGGTGAATCGTCCTGGTCCTCGTCTCTTCATCCGCGTGCGTCGCGAGGGGCGTGAGGGAGGGGACCGCGGGTTCTCCGATCGCCCCGAGAAGTCGGGAGGCGTATTCGGGCTCCACCCCCTCTCGGACGGCCCGGGCGAGCACGGGAATGGATCGTTCCTGCTCGAGGGAGAGGAAGAGGAAGTCGTGGCCGAGGGCTGCGGCGCCCGTGAGGAGTTCCTCGAGGGCGGCCCGGGCTTCGTCGTCGGAGAGTCTGCCGGAATCGAGGCGGCCGAGGAGGAGGCGGTGAAGCTCGAAGTTCATTCCGACGCGCCGGATGATCTTCTCCGCCCGGGCCCGCCATCTCTCCCCTTCGGCCGGTCTCGTCCGGGCCCGGAGGTCTCCGAGGAGCAGGCAACTCTCCACCTCTTCGTAAATCTCTCCGGCGGCGACCGCCTCTTCCAGGGCGAGCCCGGCGAGGCGGGCGGCCCGCGGCCGGTTGCCCTCCCGGAGGGCGATATCGGCGAGCCGGTTCGCGGGGATCGTTCGGAGTCCCGTCTCACCCACGCGTTCGCCGATCCCCTGGGCCGCCTCGAAACACTCCCGCGCCCCCCGGAGATCGCCCTCGACGCGGAGACAGCGGCCGAGGGCCATGTGGCCGTAGCCCTGCATCAGGGGATAGTCGAGGGCCTCCGCGAGGCGCAGCACTTCCCCGGCGAGGGCCCGAGCCTCCCGAACCTCGCACGCCTCGGCGGTCACATGGGCGAGCACTCCGAGGCTGTGGCAGAAGCGGCGGCGGTCCTTCCTTTTCTTGAACTCGAGGAGCGCCCGGCGCGCGGCCTCCTTCGCCCTCTGGAAATCGCCGCGCCGGTAGTGGATGTTCCCCGGCAGCAGATAGAAGGTGGGGATGTCCCGTTCGCCGCTCCGCCGGAGAAGCAGCGTGGCTTCTTCGAGATACGCTTCCGCTTCGTCGAGGCGGCCGAGTTCGCAGGCCGATATGCCGAGCATGTTGAGCAGCCGTCCCCGGGTGCGCGCCGGGATGGGACGCGGTTCGCCGAGGGCTTTTTGGCAGAGGGTCGTGCACTTCCGGTGCTCCCCCCGGCGTTGGAGGTTCTGCGCGATGAGCGCCATCAGCTCGATCCGGAGAGGGCCCGCGTCGGCGCGCCGGAGGGCCCGGCGGTAGATCTTCTCCGCTTCCTCGCCCCGCCCCGGAATCTCCGTCGCCCGGCCGAGCACGAGGAGCGCCGCCGGGTGTTCGTCGAGGAGTCCGGGGGGCATGCGCTCCAGGGCGCGGCGGATCACCTCGAACCGGCCGGCGGCGAGGAGGTCCTCCCCGAGCTTCTCCACGAGCCGGAGGGCCTGGTCGTTCCGGCCCGCCTCGGCCCACGCCACAACCGCCTCGGCGAAAGCCCCGTTCTCTTCGAGGGCGGTGGCCGCGAGTTTCAGCCGCCGGCCGATTGCCGCCCCGTCCCATGACCGTTCGAGCCGGTCCCGGAGAAACTCCCGGAAGAGGTGATGGTATCGGTAGGCGTTTCCCCCTCCCTCGGACCTGAAGGTGAAGAGATTCCGGGATGCGAGGCGCTCCAGAACCTTCCCGCTCCCGTCGATTCCGAGCACCCGGTCGCAGAGGGCGGGCTCGAGCCGGGGGAGAAGGGAAGTGCCGAGGAGGAATTCCCGGGTTTCATCGTCGAGCCTCCGGAGGACCTCTTCGGTGAAATAGGAGAACCAGCCGGAACCGGCGGCGCTCATCGACGAGAGGGCTTCCTCCACCCGGTGGGGCGCCGGCGAGTCGAGGACCTGGAAGAAGATGGCGAGGCCGGCGGCCCATCCTTCGGTGCGCGCCGTCACTCGCCGGCAAAGTTCGAGGTCGATCTCGGCGCCGTCGAAGCGCCGGCGGAAGAGCGCGGCGGTCTCCTCTTCGGTGAAGCGGAGGTCCGAAGCGCCCACTTCCGCCACCTGGCCGAGGGAGCGCAACTTCATCGTGGAGATGGTGGGCGCCTCTCTCGAGGAGAGGATGAGCGTGCCCCCGGGGGGGAAGTAGCGGGCCAGCCACTCCACGAACCGGTCGATCCCCGGCGCGCCGGCGACGAGATGGAAGTCGTCGATCACGAGGGTCACATCCGATTCGGCCTCCCGGAGGGCGCGGGCGAGGCGGGCAAGGAGCTGGTCCGGGTCCCTCCCGTCCACCGAGGCCTCCCGGCCCCTTCCCCCGCAACCGAGGCCGTGGCAGAGATGGGCGCCGAAGGCGGCGACGCCGGCGTCCATCTCGTCCGGCGTGTACCAGACCACGGGACGGGCCGAGGCGCGGGCGTGTTCGGCGAGGAAGGTGGTCTTTCCGAACCCGGCGCCCGCGGTGACGAGGACCAACCGGCGCCCCGTCCAACCCTCCCGAAGGCGGTCGAGGCGGGGACGGGGGACGCACGAGGCCGGTACGGGGGGCGTAGTGAGTTTCGCCGGGATGATCGGGATGACGGCCCGTGGCACGGCTACCTCTTCGTTGCGGCGGGGTTCGGTTGTCGGCGTTCTCCGGCGGGGGCGGCATCCCCGTGCCTTTCAAGTGTAACGTAACGGGGTTCGCTCCATCAACCCGCGAAGGAGACGGGAAAAGCCCCCGCCCGGCGGCGGGGGCCTCGTTTCCGGGCCTTCGCACGACAGAATCCGGGCTAGCGGATCAGGGTCAACTTTCCGGTGTGCGTTTCCCCCGCGGCCTCGAGGCGGTAGAAGTAGATCCCGCTCGGCGCCGGGCGCCCGGCGTTGTCCCGCCCGTCCCAGGCCGCCTCGTGCCCCTCCGGACGGGAAGGAAGAACGGCGTCCACCAGGGTGCGCACGTGGCGCCCGGCCGGATCGACAAGCGTGAGCCGCACCGGTCCGGTCTCGGCCGTGACGAATCGGATTGTCGTCGAAGGATTGAACGGGTTCGGGTAGCTCGAGACCGTCCGGAAGGGCGGCGGCCCCTCTTCCACGCCGGTGCACGGCTCGATGGTGACCGGAGGCGAGACGACCGTGTGCCTCGTGAGATAGAGCTTGTCCGTGAACGTCGCCCACCCGTAGTACGTCCCCGGCTCCACCAAGTCGCCGCTTAGGTCGATCTGATCCCAGGCGAAGGTCTCCGTCTCCATGGGGGCGAAACGGTCGAGGGCCCAGAGCACGATCGGAATGTACACGGGGGTTCCGTACTGGTCCGTCACCCACCACGTGTGCTGTCCGAGCATGCCGATCGTATCGGGGGCGCAGTTCGTGAATGTCCACCGCACGGTCTGGCCCTGGCAGTAGGAGGGTTGCTCCGGGTCGAGGAAGAGGCAGGGACCTGAGGGATCGACGTCGACGAGGGTGAAGTCGAAGTCCATCCGGATTCCGTCCCAGGGGTCCCGGGTGGGGGAGTACGTGACCGAAGCCCGGTAGACCCCGGCGTCGACCCAGTTCTCGAGGTAGTCCTTCTCGTCCCACGACCAGGCCATGGAGCCGCCCGGCGGCACGGGCCAGATCATCAGAACCGACGCCGGCGCGTAGACGAGGGTGTCCGCATGTTCGATCCACCACGGGCCGAGGTCGGGAAGGAAGACGGTGTCCGCCGTCGCGTTGGTCAGGGTCAGGGTGACGGCGCTCCTCGTGCCGTTCACGAGGGGCTCCACCATCCAGACGACGCCCCCCTCCACGCTGTCGACCACGGCGAAGGGGTCGTGTTTCTCCACATGCTCGAAGCCCTCGTCGGTAAACTCGATCACCCCGACGTAGGTCCCGGGAGAAGGCCAGACGAACTCCGGGTCCATCGACCAATGCCGCCATTCTCCGGGAAGGACGGTATCCGGCATGGGTAGAGAAACGGGCCAATAGACGCCCGTTCCGGAGAGATCCGTGATTCTCCAGGGTGAGGTGACGGGGAAGGTGTACTCCTGGTCCGACAGATTCCGGAAGTAGAGATCGGCCGGATCGCTCTGGAAGATGATCACCGGCTCGGTGTTCCACGCCGGGTGGCCGATGATGCGGACCGGCGTTCTCAGATCATGCCAGACCGTGTCGTAGTCGTAGTGCCACGGCACCATCGCGTCGTAGTCGCCCGGATCGATCGGTTCGCCGTCGTCGCCGTAGGCGTTCCATCCCCACGTGAGAAAGCCCCCCGGGGGGACGGGAACGATCATCGGGAAGGAGAACCCCGGACTCGCGACGATGTTGCTGTCCGGATCCAGGATGCGCCACGGCGCCGTATTCGGGACTTCGATCGTCTCGAATGTGGTGTTCCAGAGCGCGAGGGCGATCGGTTCCCCCGGCGCCGCGAAAGGGGGCATGGCGTACCAGGTCGGGACCGGTTCGGGCAGCGGGTTCGCGCCCGCCCCGGCGGCGAGGAGCAGGATGAGCGAAATCAGAATCGGGATCTCGCGGTGGTTCATGGCTGTTCCTCCATTTCGTGCGAGGGCGCTCCCAGACGGGAAACACATCGAAAGAATGAACTCTGCCGGCCGGGGGATGAACGGGCGCGGTGCGGCCGGCGATGGCGGGCGGACGTAAGTTGGCGCGCCGGCTCGAAACTCGAACCGGTTTCACAACCTCCATTCGACTGCGATCGGCTGCAAGGCCCGGCGGTTGCGTACTCGGGTAAAAACGTCCTCAATGGCCTTCTTAGGCCACCTCCGGGCGTTTTTCCCCTTGATCCTTGCCGCCGAACCTTTCGCTCGATCTCGCGACGAAGGAGGTTGTGAAACCGATTCTAGGAAATCCGCGCCGGGCAAGAAAAGGGAACCAGGTTCCTACGGTCTCGAGCCTCGATCTTGCAGAAACTGCGGCCCTGAATTCGGCGGGCGGGAGCCGGGGGATCGGGGCCGGTTTCTTCTCTTCTCTGTACACGACCTTCACAGCATGGTCATCATCGGTTGACATTTCATGAGGTTGCGTGATAGGATTTCGTTGCGGATCGGAAGGACCGGCGTGCGCGATGATTGGTGTTTTGGGCTCGATGCATCGCCGGTTCTCTCCTGCCGGAGCTGGTCGGTAGAATCCAAGAGCGGGACCGAAACTCAGGGGTCGCCGGACGTTGGCGCGGGAAAGATTTTTCCCCGGCCCTCGGGACCTCGGGGGGTTTCTTTATCCCGGAATGGAACGGCTCCAAGGGTCCTCCCCGGGCGAGATTTCTTAACCCCTTGGAATCACGGCGCTCCGGCCGATTCCGCATCGGCACGGATGCCCGGAGTCCGTGGACTTTCGGGGCCGGAAGTGTCCGTTTTCGTTCGTTTTCCGGCTGCTTTTCCCATTTCGGAGCACCCGTGGATTCGGGGGCTGAAGTCGCGGTTTTCTTGCAGGGTGGTGCGGTTGCTGCTACGGTAACTACGTAAGCAGTCAATCGTTGTAGGGGAAAAAGATTTTCCCTCTCCACTCGCAAGGAAGGAGTAGTACCGTGGCCCCGATCGGTAATCTCAATCGTTCCGTCTCCGCGATCGTTTCGATCTTCCTGATCCTCACTTTCGGTGTCGGTATCTTCTTGCCCTCCGTCGCGCACGGGTATGACCGGTTCCTGCCGGCGCAGGATGCACAGGAAAAGCCGATTGATGGGGATCCGGATACTCCTGGCGATATTGAAGGCGGAGGACACACGTTTGGGCAACCCGAACTCCTAACCAGCCTCCGACTTGTTATCGATGTCCTCTTCAAGACGCAGTTGTTCTTGTAGGACATTACAAGGAATGCGATGTCGGATACCTGGAGCAGAATTCGAGAGCTGAGCCGTCAGCCTCTTGCGCCGGAAAGCGCCAGGTCCTCCTTGGAGATCCGTGGTCTCCTTGAGACACTTCCGACTACCGATGCCTCACCCACTATGGAGTCTCAGATTCTCTCAGGATGGTGCTATGCCATCCTTGGTGAGTATCAGTCTGCTCTCGACGAGGTTGCGGGTCTTGACTTAGAGTCTCCGAATCTGCCTAATGCTCATCTCTTCTCAGCCGCTCATCTGTTAGCCAGGGTCCACCATCGTCTTGGGAATTATGAAATCGCTCTCTCCTACGTTGACCTGGTTCTTAAAAGGAGCTGCCAATCTGTCTCGCGTGAAGCCCTCCCGCCTATGGTGACATACCAGAGCTTGCTGCTGAGATTCGGGGACTACGAGCGAGCCAAGGAGGTATGCAGCCAAGTTGCAGCTTTCGCAAGTCACTTCGGAGACAAATGGGCCGAAGGCCACTCACTCCACAATCTTTCTCTGGCACACAAGAATCGCGGAGATCTTGCCTCTGCAATGGTATCTGTTGATAAGGCGATTCGGGTGGGTGTTGCAGAGAACTTGTCTAGTGTCGCCGATTGGTACCAGGGAAGTGGACATATTGCCTTTTGGCTTGGTGAGTTTCAGAGTTCACTTGTCCGGTTCAAAGAGGCCTTCAAACGGGCGAATAGGTCCCATCGTCAACGAACTGTAATTACCTCCCACCTCTCCCTCGGCCGGACGTATCTCTTCCTCGAGGATTTCACGAGCGCGCGGAAGCACCTCCGGAAGGGTCTGGAGATGGCGGTGGAGGTCGGGTTCCCGCGGGAGGAGGCGCTGGGGTACGAGTTTCTCGGCGATCTGGACCGGGCGGCGGGGGACGGGAAGGAAGCGGGAACCCTCTATAGGAAGGGAATGGAGATCGGGCTCCGGATCGCGCCGGAAGGGGACGTGGTTTGCGAAATCGGCCGCCGTCTGGCGGAGTGGCATCTGGAGCGGGGGGAATTCGCGGAGTCGCGGCGGGAACTGGAGGCATCCCTCGGTCTGGCCGAGAAGATCGGCGACCGGCGGGAGGAGGGCATTCTCCATCGCGTCAAGGCGCGGCTCTTGTTCGCGAGCGGCGGGCGAATTCAATCCGCCGAGGCGTCGCTGAAGAAGAGCCTTCGGATATTGGGAGATGTGGGCGCCCGCTTCGAGCTCGCCCTCTCCTTTGCCGAGCGTGCGAGGCAGAGGGCCGCGGCCCCCCGGCGCACCCGGGAGGAGCGGCGCCGGAGCCTGCGGGACTTCGACAGAGCCGCCGCGATCTTCCGGGACCTCGACCTCGGCCGCCGCCGGGGGTTTCTTCTCGTCGAAGGGGTGCGCGCCCTGCAGGGGACGATCACACCCCACGAGTGCCTTCGTCTCCTCCGGGACGCGGAGGACGGGTTGCGCCCCTTTCATCCCGTCGTCGCTTTCCGAGAGATCGAGCGCCTTCGGGCCGATCTCGAGATGGAGACCGCCCGAATCGCCCTCGAGAAGGAAGGCCCCGTTCTCCTCGGCGAAGAGGAGTGCGGGATCGAGCCGTCGGTGCGCGCCCTCGGGCGCCGTCTCGGCGCGAAGATCGCCTTCCTTCACCTTCCCGGCGCCCCCGAGGGGAACCGCCTCGTCGGCGCCGGCGCCGAGTCGGCCGCACCGGTTTTCCAACGCCTCCGAGACACGGACGACCGCCGCCTGATCGTCTCCGCCGGGCGGACCACCGGCGGGCCGGAGGAATGTCACGGACCTTACCTCGCGTTCCGCCCGGACGACGCGGAGGGATCCCTTCTCTATGTGGAACGGCGGATCGGCGCCGACCCGTTCAGCGAGAAGGAGGCGGGCGAGTTCACCGCCCGGGGGAAGGCGCTTCTCCGAAGGGTCCCGTCGGTGAGGCCGGAGGCCTCTTCGCGAACGCACCCCCGCATCATCGCGGGGAGCCGGGTCATGCAGGATCTGGTCGACCGGATCGCTTCGGTCCGCAACTCCCCCGCCACGGTGCTGATCGAGGGGGAGACCGGGACGGGCAAGGGCCTCCTCGCGAGGCTCCTCCACGAGATGGGCGACCGGGGCCGGGCGGGCCGCTTCGTTCACGTCCACTGCGCCGAGTTCCCCGAGACCCTCCTCGAAAGCGAACTCTTCGGCCACGCCCGCGGCTCCTTCACCGGCGCCGTGGCGGACAAGGAAGGCCTTTTCGAACGGGCCCGGGGGGGGACGCTTTTCCTCGACGAGGTGGGCGACTTCTCGAGCGCCGTGCAGATCCGGCTCCTCCGGGTGATCGAGGAAGGACGAATGAAACGGGTCGGCGAGGCGGAGGACCGGGAGATCGATGTGCGCGTCGTGGCGGCAACCCACCGGGACCTCGAGGCGGAAGTCGACCGGGGACGGTTCCGGGGCGACCTCTTCTACCGGCTGCACGTGATCCGCGTCCAGGTGCCCCCGCTACGGGACCGGCCGGGGGACATTCCCCTCCTCGCCGAGCACTTCGTCAAGATGTGCGCCGCAGAAGAGCGGAAGACCGTCGATGGCATCACGCCGGAAGCGGTGAGACTTCTCGCGAGACACCCGTGGCCGGGGAACGTGCGGGAGCTGCAGAACGAGATCCGCCGGGCGATCGCGCTCCTGCCCGCCGGGCGGGCGATCGGGCCGGCCGATCTTTCGCGGGTCGTGCGGTCCGGAGCAATCAAGCGCCGCCCCCCCCAGCATCGACTCCTCCGGGCGGTCGCCGAGTTCGAGGAGGACCGCATCAAGGAGGCGGTCCGGGAGAGCGGCGGCAGCCCCGGCACGGCGGCGGAGATCCTCGGCATCTCACGCCAGCTTCTCCGCTACAAGCTGAAGAAGTTCGGCATCAAGATGCCCCAGCTGCCGCCGGAGTGAGACCTTTCCGTGGCGGCAGTCTCATGGAATCGAGGTTGAGACACGATCGTAGTGGTCTATTTCTCCCTGCTCAGGACCGACCGGGGGCGGGCGGCGGCGAAGATGGTGCTCATACGGTAACTTGTTGCCACAGAACAGATTCAAGTTTCGCGGGTCCATTGGCTCCCATGCCGTTCGCCATGGTATAATGAGACTGTATTAGAGTATTTTCTATGCCTCAGCACGGGTGGCCGGCAACGCTTTCCCGGTTCGTGCTTCGTCGGTTCAACCCGAACATGGGAGCGAAACGATGTTCACTCGCACGCTTCTCGCCGCCATTCTCGGCTCGGCTCTCATCGTCCCCGCGACCCTCGCCTTGCCCTGCGCCCTCCCCGACAACGGGACCGGCACCATCGACCTCCCCCCCCAGTGCCCGGGAGGGTACGAGGGGCCGATGCAGATCCTCGACGGGCTGCCGCCGGGGACGACGATCGACATCGAGGGGAGGCTCGGAGACTTCGCCAACATCCTCCGGTGGGACGGTGGTCTCCTGGACGGGGAGATCCAGCAGTGCGGCGCCCTCCTTCACCTGGTCATGACGGGAACCGGAGACCTGACGGGCTTCGAGCGTTTGATCGCGCTTCCGGTGATCGTCGAGTTTCACACGGCGCCCCGCGTGCCGGGAGATCCGGTGCAGGAATTCGAGGCCCTGATCTTCGCCATGGTCGGCGAGGTTCTCGGCGATCCGGATTTCGACTACCTGCAGGTCCTGACGGGGACGCACTTCAGTCTGCCCGCTCCCGGGGTGACGACGCTCACCGAACTCCCGAGCGGGGACTTCGCCGTGGACAGCTTCTTCGACATCACCTACCGGATCGACTTCACGGGGGCCCCCGGAAGCCCG
Source organism: Candidatus Eiseniibacteriota bacterium (assembly GCA_043809585.1). Taxonomy (GTDB): domain Bacteria; phylum Orphanbacterota; class Orphanbacteria; order Orphanbacterales; family Orphanbacteraceae; genus JBDROZ01. The sequence goes on along the minus strand of JBDROZ010000036.1, from coordinate 14,397 downwards.
CTCGACGGGTTGGCCGGATCGACGACGGGAACCGACCGCTTCCAGATGGGCGGGCCCGGAACGCCGACGGGCGTGGGCGCGGCGCTTCCGGCCGTCGCCTTCGATCTCCGGGCGATGCCCAACCCGTTCAATCCGCTGACGACCATCGAGTACGAGATCCCCGGACCCGGGGGCCACGTGAGTATCGACATCCACGATGTTCGCGGGAGGCGCGTGCGGAGCCTCGTGAGCGGCGAGGAGACGGGCGGCGGGAAATCGGTCGTCTGGAACGGCCTGGACGACGGGGGGAACCCTCTCCCCTCGGGCGTCTACTTCTCGGTGCTTCGTACCGACCTCCGCCGGGCGACGGAGAAACTCGTGCTCATCCGCTGAGTCGCCGGGTTCCGAAAACGAACAAACGAAACGCCCGGCGGTGAACCCGCCGGGCGTCCTGTCAGGAGGCGCCGCCTAGTTGCAGCTCGTCCCGCAGTCAGCGGGATCGCACTGCTCCGGGCAGCACTCGCTCCCCGGCGCGCACGACTGCTTGTCGCCCGCCTGGAGCTGGTAGGCGCCGACGAGCACGCCGCCGAGAACAAGGGCGATCAGCATGAGACGCTTCATGGGCTTCATGGCCCTGTCCTTTCCTGTGATTTCGTTTCCGGTCTTGTCCGCCCGGAGGCGGACGCGGACGGGTTCGGATCAGACCGCCCGCGGAGGGGGAACGGGGGGACGGGCATGAAGAGAGGCGGGCGGGATCGTGTCGCACTTCGCGACCCGGCCGAGAGGCGTGATGCCGTCGGACCAAACCGGACTCCCCGAGTCGAAAAGATACCCTTCGCCGAGGAAGAAACAGAGCAAGCAGGCCGGAGCGGTCGTGCAGCCCCGGGACACCGGCGTGGCCGCCTCCTCATCGGAAGCGCACGGAGCGCAGCACGTCGCCGCCCGCGGAGCGACCGGTACCATGACCCGCACGGTGAAGGCCCGGAGGTTCGCGACCGGCATGGGAAGGAGAAAGGCGATCAAAGCGAGATGGACGAAGGCCCGGTCGTCCAACCGCCAGAGCCGGCGGGCGAAGCGCACGACCTTGCCCGCACGGGGACGGTCCTGATTCCGGGGAATGAGAAGCCGTGCGCTCATTGCCGGTCCTGGTTCGAGGGATGCCGCGGGCCGAGTTCCTGCCCCTTTCAACAACGGAAGCCCGAAGGAGGTTCCGCCGTCTTTTTTGGGGGAATGACGCCGGTGGCCGTCCCCGGCTTCGGGGATCATCGAAGATGTCCCCCCGGGTCCCCCGGAGGGCGAGGGGTCGACCGAAATGCTCTTTCTTCTTATGTTATTGTGTAACGTTCCCGGGAAGGTATTCCGATTCTATATAAGATAGGGTAGAGAGAGCGACGATGGGCGGAGAAAGTGCGCGATTGGCCGCAACTCACTGATGGGTAATCAATTATGACAGACGGACGACAGGATCGCCGATTGGACGCGGCGGCGGCGCGGAGGGTCTCCCGCCGGAACTTCCTTCGAGCCACAGCGGGCGGCCTGGCCGTGGGCGCCATGGGACTCCCCTTGGCTTCCTGCACCTCCACCAAGTCTGCAACGGCGAAGAAGGTGATCGTCCTCGGCCTCGACGGCCTCGATCCGAACATGGTGCAGGCGCTCATCGACATGGGGCGCGCGCCCAACTTCAAGAAATTAAAGGAGATGGGAACTTTTCGCTCTCTCGGGACCACCATGCCCGCCCTCTCCCCGGTGGCCTGGTCGAGCTTCATCACCGGCCTCAATCCGGGGGGCCACGGCATCGCCGACTTCATCGCCCGGGACCCGAAGACCTACATGCCCGTCTTCTCCATCTACGAGGCGGATGACGTGGGCCGCAAGCTCTCCCTCGGCGACTGGCAGATCCCCCTCCAGGGGGGCGACGTCCGGAACCTCCGCAAGGGAACCCCCTTCTGGTCTTACCTGACCGAGGCGGGCATCCCGTTGGTGGTCGTCAAGATCCCGACGAACTTCCCCGTCGACGAGACCGCCACCCGCGCCATCAGCGGTATGGGCACCCCCGACCTGGTCGATTCGTACGGCATGTTCAACTACTACACTTCGGACACCTTCGAGGACTACCCGAACGTCTCGGGCGGCAACATCCACTACGTGGAAGTGAAGAACCACGCCGCGGAGACCTTCCTCCCCGGCCCCCTCAACTCGATGAAAAAGCCGAAGGACGACAAGCGGGACAAGGTCGTCAACTACGCCAAGGTGCCGGTGCGGATCTACCGCGACCCGAGCCGGGACTCGGTACGCATCGACGTGGACGAGAAGAGCATTCTCCTCAAGAAGGGGGAGTACAGCGACTGGGTGCCGGTGAACTTCGAGATGATGCCGGTGATCAGCACGGTCTCGGGTATCGCCCGCTTCTACGTCAAGGAAGTGCACCCCCACATCAAGGTGTACGTCACGCCGATCAACATCGACCCGGGCAACCAGGCGATGCCGGTCACGTACCCCAAGAGCTACGGCGAGGACCTCGCCCGGGCGATCGGCCCCTTCTGGACGAAGGGCCTGCCGGCGGACACGAAGGCCTTCGACTACCGGGTCATCGATGACGAGGCCTACGTCGCCCAGGCGGAGCTGCTCCTCGAGGAGCGCCTCGCGATCTTCGACTACGAGTGGGAGCGCTTTGAGTCGGGCATGCTCTACTTTTACGTTTCCAACACCGACCAGGACGCGCACATGCTCTGGCGGAACATGGACAAGACCCATCCGATGCACGACCGGAGCGACGTCCGCTTCGCCGGCTACATCCATCACCTCTATGAGAAGATGGACAAGCTCGTCGGCAAGGTTCTCCCCGCGGTGGACGACAACACGCTCCTTCTCATCTGCTCCGACCACGGCTTCGCCCAGTTCGGGCGCCAGTTCCACCTGAACACGTGGCTCCGGGAGAACGGTTACCTGACGCTGGAGGGGAATGCGGCGCTCAAAGAGGAGACCACGATCCTCGACGTCGACTGGAGCGCCACCGCCGCCTACGGCATCGGCTTCAACGGCCTCTACATCAACCGGAAGGGCCGCGAGGGCCAGGGCATCATCGACGGCCCGAAGGCGGAAGAGTTGGTCGCCCGGATCAGCCGCGAACTCGAGAGGATCGAGGATCCGGAGACGGGCATCCGGCCCGTGCACCGGGTCTACCGCAAGGAGGAGATGTACTCGGGCGATTCGACGCCGATCATGCCGGAGATGCTCGTCGGGTACACGCCCGGCTACCGGTGCTCGTCCCCGTCGGTCCTCGGCGAGACGGGCAAGGCGATCATCGACCTGAACCCGTGGGCCTGGTCCGGCGACCACTCGATGGCGAAGGACCTGATCCCGGGCTCCCTCTTCGCGAGCAAGAACCTCCCCGAGGGGCAGGCGAACATCTGGGACCTGCCGGTCACCATCCTCGATTTCTTCGGGATCCCCAAACCGCAGCAGATGAACGGGAGATCGCTCTTCCAGCAGCGGACGGCCTGACGGTTCACGGCATCACGAGGCATCCGCGGGGCGCCCGGGCGCCCCGTCTTTTCGCGCCCTATCCCTTTGTCGCCCGGCCCCATCGCAGATAGAGAACCGGCACGACCACCAGGTTCAGGAACGTGGCCGTCAGAAGTCCGCCCAGGATCACAAACGCCATGGGCGATTCGATCTCGCTCCCCGGCTTGTCGCCCGAGAGAGCGAGCGGCAAGAGAGCCAACCCCGTGGTGAGAGCGGTCATCAGGATCGGGCTGAGCCTCTCCATCGAGCCTCTCAGGACGGCCTCATCCACCGCCATCTCCTCGTCGTCGATGAGATGATTGAAGTGGGAGACCATGAGAATGCCGTTTCGTACGGCGATGCCGAAGAGAGTGATGAAGCCGACGAGGGACGCGATCGAGAGGACCCCGCCGGAGAGATGCACGCTCATGATGCCGCCGATCAGCGCGAGGGGAAGGTTCACCATCACCAGAATCGCCTGGCGAAAGCTCCCGAACTCGATGTAGAGCGTGACGAGGATGGCCGCGATCGATACAAGGCTGAGGAGTAGAACCGTTCGCGTCGCCTGCTCCTCGCTCTCGAATTGGCCGCCGAATTCGACATGATATCCTTCGGGCATCGGGACGTTCGCCGCGATTCGGGCCCTCGTGTCCTCCACGGTGCTTCGAAGGTCCCGTCCCGCCACGTTCGCCTGCACCACGATCTTCCGCTCCACGCGCTCCCGGCTGATGTAGTTCGGTCCGCGGTCGATCGACACGTCGGCCACCATATCGAGAGGGATGCGGGCGCCCGTCGGCGTGTCGAGCAGACTCCGGCGGATGCCCTCGAGGTCGTCCCGAAAGCGCGGCCCGTATCGAACCACCACCTGGTGCCGATGTTCCCCCTCGAAGATCTCCGACGTTCTGATCCCGAGAAACGCGGCATCGATGTGTTCGTCCATGTCACCGATTCGCAGGCCGTAGGCCGCCATCCGCCCACGGTCCGCGCGAATCCTCACCTGCGGGACGTCCGCCTGCAGGTCCACCGACAGATCGACGATCCCCCGGACGTTCTCCATCTCGCTCTCCACGAGCCGGGCAACCCGCCGGAGCCCGTACAGATCGGGTCCGAAGATCTTCACCGCGATATTGGCCCGTGTCCCCGAAAGCATGTGATCGATGCGATGGCTGATCGGTTGCCCCATCGTGATGTTCGTGCCCGGCACGAGCCCGAGGTCTCTGCGGAGATCGCCCAGTAGCTCCTCCTTCGAGATGTCTCGGAGATCGATGTTTACCTCCATCTCGTGCGCATGGGATCCGAGGGAGTGCTCGTCAAGCTCCGTGCGCCCCGTCCGGCGCGCCGTGGAGACCACCGCCGGATGGGCGAGAAGGATCGATTCGACGAGGGAGCCTATGGCGTCCGATTCCTCGAGGGATGTGCCGGGGAGGGTCGCCATGCTGATGTTCAGCGTTCCTTCGTTGAACTCCGGCAAGAACGCCCGCCCGAGGAAGGGCAACATCGCCAACGATACCAGGACCAGAATCCCCGCCAGAAGGACCGTAAGAGTCCGACGGCGAAGAAAGAAGCGGAGTCCGGGCTCGTATGCCGTCTTCAGGCGGCGCACCACCCATGAATCACCGTCCCTCCCGTCACCGGCCCCGCGCAGCAGGTAGGAAGACATGGCCGGCGTCACGGTCACCGCCACGAGGAGGGACGCGAGAACGGCTACGACGTAGGCGATGCCGAGGGGGCGGAGCATTCTCCCCTCCACGCCGCCAAGGAAGAAGAGGGGTATGAACACGGCGACTACGATGAATGTCGCCATCGCGATGGGCGATCGGATTTCGTTCGAGGCGGCCGCCACCGTTTCGTCGAAAGTCCGCCTTTCCCTCTCCGGTTTCCGCCGATTCTCCTTCACCCGACGAAAGACGTTCTCCACGTAGATGATCGCGTCGTCGACGAGAACCCCGATGGCGATCGCCATACCTCCTAGGGTCATCGTGTTGATCGTCTGCCCCACGATCTTGAGGACGAGAAAGGCCACGACCAGGGAGAGAGGTATCGCCACCACCGAAATGAACGTGGTCCGGAGGTTCAGCAGAAAGAGGAAGAGCACGAGGATTACGAGCACTGCTCCGTCTCGGAGTCCCCTCACCACGTTGTCAATGGCAACCTGAATGAAATCGGCCTGCCGGAAAATGTCGGTATGAAGACGAATGTCGGGCGGCAGAAAGCTCCTCATCTCCTCGAGTCTCGCCTCGATCAGCCGCGTCAGTTCCAGCGTGTTCGCCTCGGGCTGCTTGGCGATCACGAGGATCACACCGTCCTTGTCGTTGATCGACGCCGTGCCGATACGAAACGCCGGCGCAACCCTCACGTCGGCCACGTCGCCAACGAGCACGGGTGTTCCTCCGCGGAGGGCGACTACCGTGTTCTCGAGATCCGCCGTGCCCCGCGCCCGCCCGAGGCCCCGAATCAGGTATTCCTGGCCCGACTGAACGAGCACGCCGCCCGTCGCGTTTTCGTTCGTCTCCTCCACGGCGCGCACAACCTCACGAACCGTGATGTCCCGGGCTTCCAGCCGGTAGGGGTCCAGTTGCACCTGGAATTCCTGCGTCTCCCCGCCATAGACCAGGACCTGCGACACGCCGGGCACGGAGAGAACGCGCCGCCGGACGTCAAAGTCGGCGATTGCCCTGAGCTCCATCGGCGGGGTCTCGTTCGCGGTCATGCCGACGAGCATGATCTCCCCCATGATCGATGTCACCGGTGCAAGCACCGGCCGGTCGACGCCCGGAGGAAGCGCCCCGGTCACGGCCTGGAGCTTCTCGGTTACGATTTGGCGGGCCAGGTAGATTTCCGTCCCCCAGTCGAACTCGACCCATACCGTCGAAAGCCCCTGAATCGAATTGGAGCGCACGCGCCGCACCTTGGACGCGCCGTTAAGGATCGTCTCGATGGGAAAGGTAACGAGTCGTTCCACTTCTTCCGGCGCCATTCCGTGGGCTTCGGTCATCACGGTCACCGTCGGCGCCGTCAGATCGGGAAAGACGTCGATCGGTATGTTCGAGATCGTCAGAATGCCGAGCACCACCATCCCGGCGGCGGCGAGGAGGACGATCAGCCTGTTCTTCAGGCCGATCCTCATCAGTCGTTCGAGCATCGTTCCACCCTCTTGTCCTTCTCGCCTCAGTGGGCGTGGCCGTGGCCGATCTCGGCCGTCGTGGCGGCCAGCTTCACCTGGTATCCTCCTCGGGTAACGACCCGCTCACCGCCGAGGACTCCCCGCCGGACGGCGACCCACTCCCCATCCCGCGAACCGAGTTCAACGACCCGCATCTCGAAGGACTCGCCGCCGGTCTGCACGTAGATGACCGATGCGCCCTCCTCTTCGAACAGGGCCCGCCGGGGGACGGCCAGCGTGGGCTCGCCCCCCCCCGTGTACACCTCCACCGGTAGAGACTGATGGAATCGCAAGAGACGTTCCGGATTCACGGCCTCCAAGAAAAGGGGAATGCCGCCCCCGTCAGGGTCGGCTACGGCCCCATCGCCTGTGAGCAAGAAGTCGTCTTTCTCGAGGAGGAGCAGGTCCTCGCGGCCAGGGATGCGGAGTCCGATGGCGGAAGGACACGCCGCTTCGTAGGAGTCGCTTTCCCGGAGGAGGATTCGGAGCAGAACCCGGTCCGGGTCGCCGATCGCGAACAGTTCTTTGCCGGCGAATACGGCTTGCCCCCGGGTCATGGAACCCGAGGTTACGACGCCGGCGACCGGCGCACGCATCACGACCGAACCATGCTCCTCCCCCTCTTCGAAGGACTCGAAGCCCGCCTTGCGTGCGAGATACTCCTGCTCGATGACGTCGAATTCGCGGGGGGAGACAGCGCCCCGTTCACGGAGGCGCCCCGCCCGCTCCATCTCACGGGCGGCGAGTTCGTAAGACGCCTTCACCGACGCCCCACCGTTCTCGCCCACCGCGGACGTCCGGAGCCGGGCGACCTCTTCGCCGCGGCGGACTCGAGCGCCGGGCATGACGAGAGCCCCCCCTTGCGGTGGCTCGACAAACCCGTCCACGGGAGAAGCGACGACGGCCGACCGGGCAGGGTTCGGAAGGACGAGGGCCACGGCCGGGTGGAGGGCGCGAATCGACCGGACCTCGACCTGGTCGGTTCGGAACTCGATCTTCCACTGTTGCTCTTTGAGAAAAGAGATGCTTCCGTCGTCCCCCTCGTCTTCTCCCGGGACCCCGTCCACCGACGGATAGACCTCGAAACCGTCGATGGCGAAGCTCTGGGTAAGGCCTTGGCCCGCGTACTCCAACGTGAACGACCGAGGCCCGGCGGCGGAGAACCGGATCTCGGGAGTGAAGATCCCCTCGCGCAGGACCTCTCGCGCGGTGAATTCCTCCGGAGAGCCGGCGCCACGGAAACGGACGGTCACGGTGCCCTCCCGGATCGGCTGAAAATCCCGAAGGTCCGTGAGGTGAACGAGGCACCGCCCCGTTTCGCCGGGCGAGAGCAGCGGGTACTCCAGAAAGAGCTCCAGATGATCCGTCCAGAGAGTCACGGCTCTCGTAGGGTGGCCGCCGTCCCCATGGCCGTGACCGTCGTCGGGGGAATGGGCCTCCCCCTCGTGGGCGCTCGATTCCTCCCCGTGATCGGGATCGGAACCGCCGAGGAGGGCGAAGGCCGCCCCGACAAAGAACACCGAAAGCAGAAGCTTCCATTTCATTGTTCCGATCCTCCTTCTCCCGGAGCGAGAATCGCCCGTCCGGTGACCCACTCCAGACGCAGGATGGCGTCGTAGTACTCTTCGAGAAGACGGGCACGATCGAACGCCCCGTCGAAGGCGATCCCGAGACCGGTGAGAAGCTCGCCCATGGGTATCCACCCCTCCTCGTAGGCGGTCAAGAGGCGCTCGATGAGCTCACCGGGCGAGGGGGAGGCGCCGGATTCGACCAAGACCGGTGCCATCCGGTGCACGCTCTCCCGGAGGGCGCGAACTTCCCCCTCGATTTCGCCACGAAGCGCGAAAAGCCGTGCCTCCGATTCCTCCCTCTCCGCGCGGGCCTTCGCCACTGCGGCGCCGTTCGCATGGAACAGAGGGAATGTGATCGCGGCCCCCGCCGCGTACCCGCCTTCTCCGGGGTCGACGTACTTGTATCCACCGGAGAGCCGGAGCGCCGGCAAGGACCGACGGCGCTCTACCGACGCCTGTCTTCGCCGGGCCGTCACTTCTCCTTCCAGCGCCCGAACCCCGGCCGATCCGGTCGCATCCGCGAGGAGTGCATCCTCCTCCGGCAGCCGAACGGTCGGCATGCCGATCCTCGTTACGAGCAGGAGATCGGTCGTCGGCTCGATCCCCATGCGCGCCCTCCATTCCGCTTCCCGAACCTCCCTGTCCCGGTCCAGGGAGACGATGCGGAAATGGATTCCCGTGAGGGTGGATCGGACCAAGCCGGCTTCCATGGCAGAGAGGCTCCCCTCTTCCTCCCCGGCGACGGCGGAGGAGGAGAGCCGCGTCAGCGCCGCATAGGCCGCGAGGAGCTCCTCGAGAAGCCCTTCGGCGAGCCGCAGCCGCAGGTAGTCCCGGCGCAGTTCGTAAACCACCTCTCCCGCCCGGTACGCCCGATCCGCTTCGGCGGCCCCGAGGCGGGCATTCCAGTACTCGCCGCGGACACCTCGAAGCCAGGGGTTTTCCATGGTCTTCTCGAGAGTGAGGCGCTGCTCCGTCTCCTCTCCGACTTCCTCTCTGTCATAGGCGAGTTCCGGATGGGCCCACTGAAAATGAACGTCCCGTTCCGCCCGGGCGGCTCGAAGGCCGGCCTCGAACGCGGCGAGCTCGGGGGCATGTCTCTCCGCCCAGGCCGGCACGTCGCCCCACTCGAGCGAAAGTGTCGAAGCCTCCGCTGCGGAGATGAAGAAGAGAACGCTGCACATGACGGCACGCGAGGCGCGCCGAAGAATGGACATTCCGCCCATGAGCACACTTCCCCTGGATAGAGTTTCGATTCGACTCGGAACGAATGACTGGCGGAGGATCAGACGGCGAACGGGGGGGCCCGACCAAGAGGTTCCGGCGGCGGTACTCCGGGGGACCGAGGGACCTCCGGAATCACCGCCCGACGGCGAGGCGTAGGATCCATAAGAACCGGAGAGGCGGGAATTGCGGCGACTCCGGGATCGACACCGCCCATCTTCGCGATCCCCGGCCGCAAGTAGTTTCGTTCCTGATACTGATGATGTGTTCGGTCGCGGTCTTGTCCCCGGTCTTGATCGTGGCGATCGTGGTGTTCGTGATGACCGGGCGCGGCATGGCCTAATTCGACAGGATGAACCGAAACGACGACACGGGGGTCCGCTTCATGATCATGGTGGAAGTGGACATACGGATAGAAGATCCCGGAGTACAGGAAGAGAACGAGGAGCAGAGATAGGCAAGACCTCGAGATCACGGCCGGGGTACCTCCGGGGAATTCGTCCAAAACGCCCTTGCTGAATATAGGCATCTCCCTTCTTCAAGTCAATGGAGTGTCGAGAGAATAATCGGTAAGATGATCTCGTGAGGATCGAAGACCCTCGGGCAGTCGCCGGTTCCCTAGAACCCGTTCCAAAACCCCTTTCGTTGCGAGGGTGAGCGAAGGGACGGACGGCGAGGATCGAGGGCGAGAATGCCCGGAGGCGGCCCTGGAGGGCCGATGAGGACATTCTCGCCCGAGGACGAAGCAGGCCGTCCCTGCAGCCGGCCACAGCAGGAAGGGGTTTTGAAATGAGTTCTAGCCTGGATCATGCACAAATCTCCTACTGCGATCTCGGATCAGCCGCCTGCGAAGCCTCCTTTCCTTCGCCGCCTCCTCGACGTAGTGCATGACTACGCCTCCGGTGGCGGCTCGTCCAAGTCAGCTTCTCGTCAGGCGATCCGAGCCCTCGTAACGGAGATTCATGCATAATCCAGGCTAGGAGGGAGGACCCCCTATGAAAGCCGCGGGCATTTCCCGGATCGGCCTCGTCGTCGCCTTCGTCGCAATGCTGTTCGGTTGCGGCGGGGACGACGGCCCGGCCGGCCCGGACTCGAACACCCTGGTTCGGACACTGGTCGATGAAGCCGAAGAAGCCGGCTCCCACACCGTCGTCTGGGACCTCCTTGATCATGGGGGCGCGCCCGCGGTTGCGGGGGTGTACCGCGCCGTCGTGCGGCTCGAGAACGAGACCGCCGAAGACGTCTTCTCGATCGTCGACGCCGAGCCCTCTCCCGGAGCCCATCCCGCCGCACCGGGCACGATCGGACCGGCCGCCGGGCGGTTCCAACCCGTGCCGCTTTCGATCGAGGCGACCCCCGACCCGGTGGCCACGGGGTCCGGCCTTTGGATCGAATTCGTTCTTCCCCGGGCGGGCCAGGTCCTTCTCTGGATCGAAGAGGACTGATCTGCCGTCATCGCCGGCGAGCTTCGGCACCCTCGCGGTCCTCCTCGGCTTCCCGGCCGACCGGGAGACGCCGTGGCGGCCCCCATGGACGATTGCCCTAATCAGCGCTATATTGGTTTCAAGAATTTCCCGGCGCGGTGAAACATGAACAGGATCTCATTCCCCGTCTCCCCGGTCCTCCTCCTCCGAGGAATCCTCCTCAGCGCCCTTCTGCTCGGCTGCTCCGACGACGGTTCGTCGCCCGCCGGCCCGGATTCTGGGAACGCCGCCGGTGGGGATGTGCGGGATCTTTGGATCAGCGGCTTCTACTACATGTTCCCCCATGGCGCACCCGCCGGCGCGCCCGAGGGCGCCGTCGTCTACGTGCGCGACGGCTCCGCCAACGGCAACCCCGTCACGAACCTCGTCGCGTTCGCCAACAGCGAGCGTCTCTCCTACGACCCGGCGTGGAACGCCTACACCGGCGTGGCGCCGGGCATCGAGCCGGGCGATACGGTCAAGATCGCCGTCGGCGACGGACGGGCCTCGGTCTCGGCCTCGGCGGTCGCCCCCGGCGCTCCGTCGGGACTCTTCCTGTATCGTCCCGACGCCCTGTGGGTGACCTCCCCGGCGACGGCGGGCAACACCCTCGTCTGGGACAATCCCGCGCTCCGGGGAGGTTCCATCGAGGTCTTTCTCTATGAGCAGGTCGAAACCGGACGATACCTCGTCCACTGGCTATCCACCGACGCCTCGGAATCCACACGCGTGACGGTCTATAACCACGAGGTCGCCTACATCGCGAGCGCCTCCGAGATCACCGCCCTTGTCTGCCACTCGAACGGATCCTTCTTCCCCATGAACCCCGCCGGGTCGGGCCTCGAAGTCCTCTCCGGCGTCTGGGGGACATGGGCGACCGCCGGCGCCTCTCCCTGAAGAGGCGGTGACGATCACCGGCGACCGTTTCCGAGCCTCTCGGGCCGAAGGGATCCGAGAAGACGAATAAGGGGACGGGCCCGGCGCCCGTCCCCTTCGCGTTTGGACTTCCTTTCCCTCGCTTACTGCACGTATCCGAGCGATTTGAGCTGCTCGAGAGTCTCTTCGCCGACCGCGGCCGCCTCGCCTCCGGCGAAGGAGAACGCGCTCACTTTCTCCCGCCAGACGCCGGCCTGACGCTTCATCACTTCGAGCCGCTCGCCTTCGGTCCCGGCGAGGTTCTTCTGCTCGAGAGGGTCCCTCCCGAGGGCGTAGAACTCCGCCTCGCCCCCCTCTTCTCGGTAGATCATGTGGTACCCGCCCATCGCCATGGCATGCTGTCCGCCGAAATGGGGGGACTCGCTGAACGCCACGTACGGTGGTTGTCCCTGCCCCTGAACGAGGGGGACCAGGCTCTCCCCTTGAATCACGCCGGGGGTGGGGGCGCCGGAGAGCTCGAGCAACGTCGGCATCAGGTCGATCATCTCCACAACCTGGGAGATCCGCCCCGCCTCGGCGCCCCCCGGCATCCGGATGACGAGAGGCACCCGGGTCACGGCGGCATGGAGTTTCTCGTGAAGCACCGAACCGTGCTCGCCGAACTCCTCGCCGTGGTCGGAGAAGAGGACGATCGTCGCCCTGCCGTCGAGGCCGAGTTCCCGGATCACGCCGAGGAAACTGCCCACCCACTCGTCGACGTAGTGGATCTCGCCGTCGTAGAGCGCTTTCGCGTAGGCCAGGTCGTTCTCGCCGAGGGCCGGGGCGTCGCCGGCGCGCACCGCTTCCATCGCCTCCGCGGTCGGTTCGAAGCCCGCGGTCGGCGTGATCCCGTTCGTGAACAGATCCCGGTGGGGCGCCGGGGGGGCGTAGGGCGTGTGCACGTCGTAGGTATGGACGAGAAGGAGGAAATTCTCGGATGCATGGCCGCGCAGCCATTCGATCGCCTTCGGCCCGATCGCCTCGAGCCCGCCCCCCTGACTGTTGTCGTACACGCCGAAACCCTGATTCAGCCCGAAGCCCTCGCTCAGGTAGCCGCCGTCGACGAAGGCGGCCGTCGTGTAACCGTGGGCGGCGAGGGCTTCCGCCAGCGTCGTCGCCTCGTCGGTGAGACGGGTCCCCTCCTCCGCCATGCCGTGGCTCGTCGGGTAGAGGCCGGTGAGGATCGACGCCTGGGAGGGGCCGGTCATCGGCGCCTGGGAAAAAGCCCACTCGAAGAGAACCGATTCGCCGGCGAGGGCGTCGATGTTCGGGCTCGTCGCTCTGTCGTACCCGTAGCAGCCGAGGTGATCCGCCCGCAGGGTGCCGATGTCGATCAAGACGATCGGGTGGGGTCCGGCGGGCAGACCGGCGGCCTTCTCTCCGCCGCCGGAGTCGCCGCCGCCGCCGCATCCGATGGCGAGGGCGAGAGCGCCCGCGAGCACCGCGCGCAGATAAGGGCGTTTTCCCATGTCTATTACTCCGTCCGAAAAAGGTCCTTCGATTCCATCCGGGGGGGCCCCCGGTTCCGCCCCGCGGGGGGCGGTTGCCGTGACAGGGCCACCATAGCACGGATGAAAAGGGAAGGGAATTCCGTCGACAGAGTGCCCGAGAGGGCTACTCCACCCGTCTCCGCCACTCCACGCAAAGGTCCCGGTCGGGGAGGAACCGGGTGCGCCGGAACCGATAGACCGTGCCGCCGTCGCGATGTTCCGTCTCGTCCGGCTCGTAGGAAAGACGGGTGAGCGCGAAACCGCCCGGCACGATCACCTCGAATTCCGCCTCCGCGAGCGGCTCCGGCCAGGCGGCCGTGGTGGTCAGGATGTAACATCCGGCGGGGACCGAGCACTCCTGTTCGTAGCAGATCCGGTAAGTGCGCATCGAAGCGGCCGGGACCTCCGCCGTGAAGGCCACGCCCCGGGCGCCGACCCGGAAGGGGACCGCCTCCCCCCCCGTCTCGATCGAGGTCGTGTCGGGGGCCGGGTGCATCGAATCCACGGGAAAAGGATAGAAGAGGCGCTCTCCGGCCTCCTCGGGCCCGTCATTCCGGAAGCGGTACTCGCCGCACACCCGGATCCGGCCCTCGAGCACGGTGAGCACGATCCTCTCACCGTGGAAAGCGATCGAAGGGGAACCGGCGACGGCGGTCTCCGCCGGCGTGAGAAACGCCACGAGAAGAAGAACGAACATTCCCTTTCGAGTCGAACCATTAACCATCATCAATCGATACGCCGCCTTCCGAGCCCGAGACGATTGAACCGCCGACGCGGAAACGATATAATGATACCGCGTCATCCGGCGCAAGGGACGAGTTTTCGAAAGCTCGAAAAAACCGACATCGGGCGACTTTGCCTAGAATCGGTTTCACAACCTCCTTCGTCGCGAGATCGAGCGAAAGGTCCGGCGGCAAGGATCAAGGGGGAAAACGCTCGGAGGTGGCCTAAGAAGGCCATTGAGGACGTTTTTACCCGAGTACGCAACCGCCGGGCCTTGCAGCCGATCGCAGTAGAATGGAGGTTGTGAAACCGGTTCTAGTTTCGAGCCGGCGCGCCAACTTACGTCCGCCCGCCATCGCCGGCCGCAC
>JBDROZ010000035.1:0-22047 GCA_043809585.1 Candidatus Eiseniibacteriota bacterium | reverse complement strand
GTGGCGGTGGTGGTTCCGTCGCCGGCGACGTCGCTCGTCTTGCTGGCCACTTCCTTCACCATCTGGGCGCCCATGTTCTCGAACTTATCCTCAAGTTCGATCTCCTTGGCGACGGTCACGCCGTCCTTGGTGACAGTCGGTGCGCCGTAGCTCCTGGCTAAGATCACATTCCTTCCCTTGGGACCGAGGGTGATCTTTACCGCGTCAGCCAGAGTGTTGACACCCTTGAGAATCGATTTTCTCGCGTCCTCATCGTACTTAAGTAACTTGGCTCCCATTTATGTTTCCTCCAGATATGACCGATTGATTATTTCTCTACGATTCCCAGAATGTCATCTTCGCGCATGATCAGGTGTTCCACGCCGTCGATCTTTACCTCGGTCCCCGAATACTTGGCGAAAAGGATACGATCACCCGCCTTGACATCCAGCTTGATCAGTTTTCCGTCTTCCGCTGTCTTTCCCTTACCCACGGCGACGACGATTCCTTCTACAGGCTTCTCTTTGGCGGTGTCGGGAATGATGATCCCGCCCGTGGTCTTGCCCTCCGCCTCGAGGCGCTGCACCAGGATTCGATCGTTCAGAGGTTTGATCTTCATCCCTCTTCTCCTTTCCTGGCGGACGGTCGCTCCATCCGCCGATCGTCGATCAAGTTGAGAACAGTTCGTGAGGTTCGTTCACCGGGTCAGGCTTCCACCCATCAACTCACGGACTACGGAAACGATGCAAAAGCCGTACCTCTTCGAGGTGGACTTGTAACCCGTTGGTTGCACAGCGAGTTATAAACTAGCACTCTCATGGGGCGAGTGCAAGTCTTTTTTTTGTGCCATATTGACAGGAACGGAGACGCTCGATCCGGCAGACGGAGGAGCCATATATAATGGAAGGATGACAGAAGGGTCAGTCGGCCCGGACCCATCGGCCCCGGCTGCGGCGGCAAGCATCGACGAGGGCTACGGCCGCCCTTCCGTCGGCGATGCCGATCGGGGGCTTCGCCTCCCCCCGGCAGACCCGGACGAAGTCGCGGAGCGCCGGGATGAGCGTACCCGGCACCTCGGGGAAGGGGACCGCCCCCCTCTCCCGGCCGACGACCCGCTCCAGGGCCGCGGGGGTCCGGGAGGCGAGGAGGATGCCCCCCTCCCCGACGACCTGAATCGCCTCGTGCCGGGAGCCGCCCCACCGGCCCATGTCGACCACGGCCCGCCCCCCCCCTCCGAAACGGAAAAGGGCGGTGTAGCCGTCGTCGATCGGCGATCCCCGGAGAAAGTGGGTCTCGCACCAAACTTCCTCCACCGGACCGATCAGCCGGGGGAGGAGATCGAAGTAGTGGACGCCCGAGTCGAGGAGGGCCCCCCCGTCGCTCAGGCTCTCCCGGAAGACGCCCTCCTCGTGGGTCCTGTCCTCGCTCCGGAGGGAGAAGAAGACCTCCCGTACCGGTTCGATCGAGGGGACGGCCCGGAAAAGGCCTTCGATCACCCCTTCGTAGCGGGAGGTCTGGGCGACCATCACCGCGATGCCCGCCTTCTCCGCCGAATCGGCGATCCGGTCGCAGCCCGCGAGGTCCGGGGCGAGGGGCTTCTCGACGAGGACCGGCTTCCGCGCTTCCGCCGCGGCGTCCACCGACTCGGCATGATGTTCGGAGAGGGAGACGACGAGGAGGGCGTCGACGCCTCCGTCGTGGGCGAGGGAGAAGACGTCCCGGTGAAACGCCACGTCCCACTCCTCGGCGAGGGCCCGGCCGCGCGTTTCGTCGCGGCGGCAGATCGCGGCGAGCCGGGCGCCCGGCACGTCCCCTCCGAGAAGGTGGCGGGCGTAGCGGATGCCGTGCCGCCCGACGCCGACGAGCCCGAAGCGCACGTCAGACAATCGGCTCCCCCCCCTCGACCCGAACCGTGAGCCCGTCCTCGCCGACCAGAATCTTCCCGGAGAAGAGATCGCCGCACTCGGCGACGAGGTCGACTCCATCGGACTCCGGGTTCAGGTGGACGAGCACCATGGCCTTCACCTCCACCGCGGCGGCCACGCTCGCCGCCTCCGGGGCCGACAGATGAAAGGGCGCGGGCTCCCCGCCGACGGGGAGGCTCGCTTCGATCACGAGGATCGCCGCCCCCCGGGCGAGGCGGATCAGCTCGGCGGAGCGGCCCGTGTCGCCGGTGTAGACGATCCGGCTCCCATCCGGGGCGGCGCACGAGTAAGCGACAGAGTCGATGCCGTGGGGAACCGGGATCGACCGGACCTCGATGTCGCCGATCTCGAAGTTGTCCGATTCGACTTCCCGGACCGAGATCTCGAGGTTCGGCGTCTCGAGAAAAGGCGCGTGGAGCGCCCGGAGCTCCCGGAAGAAAGAACCGATCCCCCCCGGACCGGCGATCACGAGACGCCGCCCCTCCCCCCTCTCCTTGACGTGATTACGCACCCGGAAGAGAAAGGGGACCAGGTCGGCGACGTGGTCCGGGTGGAGGTGGGTGACGAGGCATCCGTCAATCGACTCGGGACACACTCCGGCGCGGGCGAGCCCGTGAAAGGTCCCGGCGCCGCAGTCGACGAGGAGCCGCGTGGCGCCCGCCGCCGCGAGATGCCCCGGCGACCCGCGCCTCCCGCTCGCCATGTGCGTCCCGCTTCCGATCACCGTCCAGTGGATCATGGTCTCTCCTCGGGGGGCCGCCCGGCGAGCCATGCCTCGGCCCTGTCGATTCCCTCCGGGTTGCCGACATCGAAGCCCCGGCCCCGAAGGGGAACGCCCGTGACTCCCTCGTCGTCGATCAGCCGTCGGACGACCGGCACGTCGTCCCGCCCCATCGCTGCCGGAAAAGAGGTCTCGTCCGTCATTGTAAAGAAGCGGGGCGCAAAAATCACCCGCCCGTACCATCGGAGCGCCGGCGCCCCGCCCTCGCATTCTACCCCGCGACGGGGCCTGAGAAAAGCCGTCCGGTCGGGCTTGCCTCCGGGGTCCGCCGGGGCTATCCTCCGCATACGACTCGCTGCGGTTCCCCTTCCCCCAAGGCCGAAGGAGACCGAACGATGGCCGATCGTCCTCCCCGCCCCACCCCTTTTCCCTACGACAGGGAGAGAGTGCGCGCCGGGCATTACACGGACGCCTGCATTCTGAACGCCTCCCTCATCCTCGATCAACTCGTCGCGGAGAGGTACCGGTACGCCGGTCAATTCCCCCGCGTGCCGCCGGGACGGTACGGAGTTCAGGGAACGCCGGTGGGCTCCCTCGAAACGGAGATGCACTTCGTCCCCCGCGGCCGCCCCTGGTCGATGGTCTGCGGCGTCCACCACGCCCTCCAGGTGATCAAGGAATGCGGCGGGGGCGTGGGCAGGACCCGGCGCGGCTCGGTCGGCCGGTGCCTCTCTGTGGAAGCGGTTCCGGAAGGGACGAAGACCCGCCCCGGCGTCCCGGTCCTCGTGTTGCGCGGCGAATACCGGCGCTTCGGCTACCTCGAGACGGTGCTCCTCGGCATCCTCGCCCGCCAGACCCGGATCGCCACCGCCGCGTATCGGCTCCTCTCCGCGGCCCGGGGGAAATCGGTCTTCTTCTTCCCCGCCCGCTTCGACATCCCCGAGACCCAGGCGACCGACGGCTACGCGTACCGGGTCGGCCTCGAGCGGTACAATGAAGAGACGTCCCGGCGCGTCGTTCCCTACGTCTCCACACACGCCCAGGCGGAGCTCTGGGGCGGGCAGGCGAGCGGCACCGTCCCCCATGCCTATTTGATCGGTTTCCTCCGGGACACGGCGGAGGCGGCGGTCCAGTTCGCCCGCATGCTGCCGATTTCGGTGAAGCGCATCGCGCCGGTGGACGTGAACAACGACTGCGTCACCGACTCGATGCGCACGGCGGTCACCCTCTTCCGGGAGTTCGAGCGCCGGGTCCGGGCCGGCGACCGGGAGGGGGCGGAAAGATACCGCCTGTTCGCCGTGCGGGTCGACACGCTCGAAGAGAAGGTGGACGTCTCCCTGGCTCCCCGGGGGGCGCGGGGGTCACGCCCCGGCTGATCCGAACGCTGCGCGAAGCCTTCGACGACGCGCCCGCCCGGCTCGGCTACCGGGGCGCCGACCGGGAGGTGGCGGACCAGTACTTCCGTTCCATCCGAATCGTGGCGACCGGCGGCTTCGACGAGCGGAAGATCCGCAGGTTCGAGCGGCTCGGCGTTCCCGTCGATCTGTACGGCGTCGAGAGCGCCTTCATGGAGTGGGACGGCGGCTTTCTCGCGGACGTCATGAGGGTGAAGCTGAAGGGCGAGTGGGTGAGAATGGCGAGAGAGGGGCGGCGCCCGCGGCAGAACAAGGTCCTCGTTCCGGTCAGGCTCGGATGATCGACAAGGGCAGGCTCCGCTTCTCCTGCACCCGCTGCGGCCGGTGCTGCCGGGAGCCCGGGTGGGTCCGGTTCACGCCGGCTGAACAGCGGCCGGCCGCGAGGGCTCTGGGCATTCCCGTCGCCCGGTTCCGTGAAACCCACGGCCATGATGAGGACGGCACCTGGATCCGGGTGACCCGCCCGAAGCCCTGTCCCTTTCTGGGCGAGGAGGGTTGCTCCATTTACGAAGCCCGCCCGGAGCAGTGCCGCACCTGGCCCTTCTGGCCCGAGAACCTCGCCTCGAAAGCGGCGTGGAGCCGGATCGCCCGCCGCTGTCACGGCGCGCGGAAGATCGACTAGAACTCATTTCAAAACCCCTTCCTGCTGCGGGCGGCTGCAGGGACGGCCGGCCGGGTTTGGTTCTCCTCCGCTTCCGCCGCCCGGCGGATGCCGCCGAGCATGCCCCGGAATACGATGCCGTGAAGGGGGAGGACCGAGTACCAGTAGAGGAGGCCGCCGAGGCCCTTCGGCAGGAAACGCGCGGTCTGCACGAGCCGGCTCCATCCGGGCCGCTCTTCGGTCGGTTCGATGACGAACTCCAGAATCGCCTCGCCCGGCAGCTTCATCTCCGCCCGCAGCTCGAGCCGCCGGTTCGGATCGATTCCGGTGACCCGCCAGAAATCCAGGGCGTCTCCGTACCGGACGTTTTCCGGGTCCCGCCGCCCCCGCCGGAGCCCCGGCCCCCCGATCAGGCGGTCCATGAATCCCCGGATTCTCCAGAGCGAATCGGCGGCGTACCAGCCGTTCCCGCCGCCGATGCGGCAGACCGCGCGATAGACGGCCGCGGGCGAGGCTTGGAGTGTCGCGGTGTGCCGGTTCTCGAACACCGTCCCCCCCGACCAATCGGGATCGCCGGGCATGGGGCCCGCGTCGCTCCACGATGTCTCGACCCGGCTCGCGGCGATCTGGCGGAGCGCCTCCTCGATCGACTCGCGGACCGTGAAGAGAGGTTGGGGGATGAGCCGGACCGCTTCGTCGTCCCGGCAGACGACACGGTTCCGGAGGCCCTCGGCGAGGGGACGGGCGATCCGATGGCTGATGGGCGTCATGATATGGAGCCAGAGGGAACTCAGCTTGGGCGAGAGAACCGGGATCGGAACGATCAGACGGCGTCGAAGGCCGCGAGCCTCCGCCATGATCTGCATGATCTCGATGTACGACATGATCTCGGGGCCGCCGATGTCGAGGGTTCGGCCCGTCGTCTCGGGCACTTCGAGGGCCCTCACCAGATAGTGGAGAACGTTGTAGACGCTGATCGGTTGCGCCTCGGTGGTCACCCACCGGGGCGTCACCATGGCGGGGAGGCGCTCGACCAGATAGCGCAGGATTTCGAACGAAGCCGACCCGGACCCGATGATCATGGCGGCCCGGAACACGGTCACGGGGACTCCCCCCGACGCCAGGGCGTGCTCCACGTCGCGGCGGGACTCGAGGTGCTCCGACAGGCCCGCCCCCGTCTCCCCGAGACCGCCGAGGTAGATGATCCTCCCGACCCCCGCCTCGGCGGCGGCGGACCCGAAGACCTCCGCGATCACCCGATCCCGATCGGCGTATTCGCCGCCGGCCACGATCATGGAGTGGACGAGGTAGTAGGCGGCGGAACAGCCGCGGAGCGAGGTCCGGAGGATCGCCCGGTCGCCGGCATCCCCCTCCACGATCTCGACCCGGGGATCGCCGTACCACGACCGGCTCTCGAGCTTCCGCCGTTGCCGGGTCAGGCATCGGACTGAATGGCCCGCTTCGAGGAGCCGGAGGACCAACCGCCCTCCGATGTAGCCGGTCGCGCCGGTCACGTAGACCGAGCGATCGGACGAAGCCACCGGTTGTCGGCCCATGGTCATGGGAGATGCCTCCGGGATGAGGGGGGCGGTCGGAAGGTAGCTCGGAACGCCGGCCTCGCCCTTGACTGTACCACGTCTCATGAGAAAGGCGGTGAGAGGGCCGAGGGAAGGCCGAGTGAGAGGGGGTTCCACGCGGCCGGAGGACCGATTCTCATGACCATTTCTTCGATTGATTCGTTCATAACGTCCAAGATGACAATCACTTGGTCTGTTGTCAAGTGGGGGATCAAGAGAGACGCCCCCTTACATTTCTTGTGAAATCATGTAACATGACTGCTGTTGCGGGCAAGGGTGGCGGCTCTTCGGAAACGTTCGAAGAGATCAAATCGTTCATGGAGAACCGATGAAGCCCATGCTTTCACCAAGAGAACTGGCCGAGGCGATCGGCGTCAGCGAATCGTCGATCAAGAGATGGGCGGACGACGGCCGAATCCGCGTCGCCCGAACCGCCGGCGGGCACCGGCGCATCCCGATCGCCGAGGTGATCCGCTTCATCCGGGAGTCGCGGTCCCAGGTGGTCAAACCGGAGGTGCTCGGCCTTCGGGACCTTCTCGCCGTTCCCGGCGGCGGGCCCCCCGCGGACGAGGAAGCGGATCTGCATCGCTACCTGACGGACGGGTTGGGCGCGGAGACCCGCGGCCTGCTCCTCTCCCTCTTCCTCGGCGGGCGGAGCGTGGCCTCGCTCATCGACGGCCCCCTCCGCTCGGCGATGAAGAAGATCGGCGAAGAGTGGAAGCAGGGCCGAGAAGGGATCTTCATCGAGCACCGGGCCACCGATCTGTGCATCCAGGCGCTGGGCCAGCTCCGCCTCCTCCTCCCGGTGGGCGTGGAAGCGCCCCGGGCGCTCGGCGGCGCGCCCGCGGGCGACCCCTATCTTCTCCCTACTCTCGGCACGGCGGCGGTGCTCGCCGCGGACGGGTTTCACGCGGTCAATCTGGGCCCCGATACGCCGCGGGCGGCCTTCGAGGCCGCCGTCGAACAAGTGCGCCCGCGTCTCGCGTGGATGAGCGTAAGCGTCGCGGAACGGCCGAAAGAACTGGTCCGGACCCTCGCCCATCTCCTCGAACTTCTCGAGAGGGAAGGGGCGAGTCTCGTGGTCGGCGGGTCCCGGGTGGGCGTCCTCGATCTCGAGCCCCACCCCGCTCTGTATGTGGGTTCGACCATGGCGGAACTCTCGGCTTTCACGAAAGGACTCTCCTCCCCCCCCCGGGAGTAGGCGGGCTCTCTTCACTTCTCGCGAGGAGGAAGACGATGAACGACCGGCGGCCAGCGAGGTGAGCGGCGGGCGCCCGGACCCTCTACCCGAGCCCGACCTCGCTCCCTACGAAGCGCTCCCGAAGGCGGAGCTGCACATCCACCTCGAGGGGGCGATCCCTCTGGACACTCTCGGTGAGCTGATCCGCAAGTACGGGGGCGATCCGTCGGTCTCCGACCGGCGTTCCCTCGAGAGCCGTTTCACCTACCGCGACTTTCCCCACTTCATCGACACCTGGGTGTGGAAGAACGGCTTCCTCCGGGAGGCCGAGGACTTCACTCACATCGCCGAAGGGGCGGCGCGGGATCTCGCGGCCCGGAACGTGCGCTACGGGGAGGTCATCTTCTCCCCCTCCGACTTCTTCCGCCACGGCCTCGACACGGGGACCATTACCGAGGCGATCCGGATCGGCCTCGCCCGGGTGAAGGAGATCGAGGTCGCCCTCGTGGCCGACCTCGTGCGCGATCGGGGGCCGGAGAACGGAACGCGCATTCTCCGCGAGCTCGCGGAACTGAAGGAGTACGGCGTCGTGGGAATCACCATCGGCGGTTCGGAGCACGAGTTCCCCCCGGAACCTTTCGCCGGCGTCTTCGAGGAGGCGCGGCGGGGGGGATTCCGGACGAGCGCCCACGCCGGCGAGGCGGCGGGTCCGGAGAGCGTCTGGGGCGCGGTCCGGGCCCTCCGGGTCGACCGGATCGGCCACGGCACCCGCGCCGCCGAGGATGACGCCCTCGTCGATCACCTCGCCGCGGAGGGAATTCCCGTCGAGCTTTGTCCCCTGTCGAACGTGCGGACCGGCGTGGTCCCCTCGATCGCCGATCATCCGGCGCGGCGGTTCTACGACCGGGGAATCCCGGTCTCGGTAAGCACGGACGACCCGAAGATGTTCCAAACGAGTCTCCCGCTCGAATACGCCCTTCTCGCCCGGGATCTCGGATTCACCCCCCCCGAGATCGGCCGCGTCGTCCTCGGCGCCCTCCGATCCTCCTGGCTTCCCGACGATCGCAAGTTGTTGATGGAAAAAGAGTTCACGAGTAATCCCGCATGGGCTCCCTTCCGATCCTGATTCCCGGTCCCTCTCTCCCCGCGCTCAACGCGCCCCGACCCGCTGCCGATACTCGGAGAAAGGGGGGCCCGCCCGAGGGTTGGGGACCGCCCCACCGGATTCCACGAAAAGGGGAGACGATCATGAAGTGCCCTGCTTGCGGCAACCCGTTGAAGAAAACGACCGTGGCCGGCGTCGAACTCGACCTTTGCGATGGGGGGTGCGGCGGTGTTTGGTTCGACCGGTTCGAGCTGGAAAAACTGGACGAGCCCCACGAACCGGGCGAGGACTGGTTCCGGAAAATCCGCAGGGATCCCCAGGCGGAGATCGACGGCTCCCGGCGGCGGAAATGCCCGCAGTGCGGGGACGTCTACATGATGCGCCACTTCTTCAGCGTCAAAGCGGAGGTGCAGGTGGACGAGTGCCCCGGCTGCGCCGGGTACTGGCTCGACCATGGGGAACTGTCCAAGATCCGCCGGCTTTTCGACTCGGAAGAGGCTAGAAACAAGGCCGCGGACGAGTACCTCTCCGAACTCTTCGACGATAAGATGAAGGAGATGCGGGCTCGGAGCGAAAGCCGTCTCGGCATGGCGCGCAAGTTCGCCAACATCCTCCGATTTCTCTGTCCGAGTTGGTATGTCCGGGGCAAGCAGGAGTGGGGGGCCCACTAGGCGCCCCCGACGATCTCTCGATTTCTGCTGCGAGGCGTGTAGGGGGGCTGCGAGGCCCCCTTTCCTTCGTCGCGTCCTCGACATAGCTTCGGCTATGCCTCCGGGCGCTCCTCGTCCAAGACGGCCTCTCGCCTCCCCGCCCCGCCTCTCGCGACGAAATCGCTCGATCGCCGCGGGCTCTCTCTGGGAGGAAAGACCTCGGCCGCCCCGCGCATTCGGATGGACAAGTCCGCCTCTCGCGACGAAATCGCTCGACCGCCGCGGGCTCTCTCTGGGAGGAAAGTCCTCGGCCGTCCCGCGCCCATGGATGGCCGGATCCGCCTCTCGCGACGAAGGAGGCCATGAAACAGATTCTAGACAGGCGATGAGACGTGGCGCACCATGGTCGGCGGGAGGAGCGGCGCCATGCCCGAACCGATCGACATCCCGAGGGGACTGTGCGCCGACGGACCGGTGGCCACCCGACTCGAGTGGCTCGGGACGAACGGGATCGGCGGCTTCGCGTCGGGCACGGTGGCGGGCGTTCTCACCCGGCGCTACCACGGACTGCTGGTGGCCGCGCTCCGCCCCCCGCTCGGGCGGACGGTGCTCGTCTCCAAGCTCGACGAGACGATCCGCTACCAGGACCGTGAGATCGTCCTCTTCGCCGATCACCGGGGAAAGGCCGGCATCGAACCGGCCGGGTTCCGCCGGCTCGATCGGTTCCGGCTCGAGGGGACGATCCCCGTATGGACCTTCAACTTCTCCGACGCCGTCCTCGAGAAGCGGGTGTGGATGGAGCCGGAAGAGAACACGACCTACGTCCGGTACGCCCTTCTCCGCGCCTACGAGCCGGTGGCCCTCTCCCTCGACCTCCTCGTGAATCACCGGGACTACCACGGCAACACGAGGGCCGGCGATTGGCCCGGCCTGGTGATCCCCGTCGACGGGGGCCTCCGGTTCACGCCCCGCGACGGGGCCGTTCCCCTGTACGCCCGGAGCGATCGGGCCGCCGCCGAAGCGGCTCCGGAATGGAATCGCGGCTATTTCTTCGCCGTTGAGGCCTACCGGGGTGAAGACCCCGTGGAGGACCTCTACCGGGCCGGCGTCTTCCGCACCCAAATGCTCGGGGGGGACTCGCTCACGCTCTCCCTTTCGACGGAGGAGGAATCCCGTCCGGAGGGGACGGCAGCGATCGAGAGGCGGCGTGCGTGGGAGCGCCGGGCGCTGGCCGACGCGGACTCCCTCACGGGGGCCGCCGGAGGGGACCGGGACGGGATCGAACGGCTCGTCCTGGCGGCGGACCAGTTCGTCGTGAGGCGGACTACGAAGGACGACCCGGAGGGCCGCACGGTGATCGCCGGCTACCCCTGGTTCACCGACTGGGGGCGGGACACGATGATCGCCCTCCCCGGGCTCACCCTCGCGACCGGTCGCCCCGGCGTCGCCGCATCGATCCTCCGCACCTTCGCGAGGCACGTGGACCGGGGCATGATCCCGAACCGCTTTCCTGACGAGGGGGAGACGCCGGAATACAACACGGCGGACGGGACCCTCTGGTTCTTCGAAGCGGTGCGGGCCTATCACGAGGCGACGGGGGACGACGATCTGGTCCGGGAGCTCTACCCCCTGCTGGAGCAGATCGTTGCGTGGCACGAGCGGGGAACGAGGCACGGGATCGGCGTGGACCCGGCGGACGGACTGCTCCGGGCCGGCGAGCCGGGCGTGCAGCTCACGTGGATGGACGCGAAGGCGGGGGATTGGGTGGTCACGCCCCGAGCCGGAAAGCCCGTGGAGATCGAGGCGCTCTGGTACAACGCCCTCCGCTCCATGGGCGCCTTCGCCTCTCTCTTGGAGATGCCGGCGGAACGTTACGAGGCGATGGCGCTCCGCGCGAAGCGATCGGCCGGGAGACTCTGGAACGCCGAGACCCGTTGCTGTTTCGACGTCTTGGACGGACCGGAGGGGGACGATCCGGCGATCCGTCCGAATCAGTTGTTCGCCGTCTCCCTCCATCACGGATTGATCGACGGGGCGAGGGCGAAGGCGGTGGTGGATCTCTGCGCGAAGAAACTGCTGACGCCCCGGGGGCTCCGCACTCTCGACCGGGCGGACCCGTCTTACGCCGGGCGGTACGGCGGGGACCGGATCAAGCGGGACGGGGCGTACCACCAGGGGACGGTGTGGGGATGGTTGATCGGCCCGTTCGCGTCGGCCCACTACCGGGTATACCGGAACGCCGGGTCGGCGAGGTCTTTCCTCAGGCCCTTCTTCGGGCACCTGGAAGATCACGGGCTCGGTTCGGTGAGCGAAATCTTCGACGGCGATCCCCCGCACACGCCGCGGGGCTGCTTCGCCCAAGCGTGGAGCGTGGCGGAGATCCTCCGCGTGTGGAACGAGACGGCGCAGCCGGACGCAGTCTAGCCTTAACACTCCGGGGGACACAACACTCCGGGGGACACAATACCGAATTCGAATTCGGTATTGTGTCCCCGTTTCTCCCTGTTCGGTATTGTGTCCCCGTTTCTCCGCCGTTTCTCCCCAGGTTGAGACCGGCGCGCTGCGGAACTCGCCGCTCAGCCCTGACCCCCTGGCTCCCCGAGTTGGCCCAAAACGTGTGAGTCTCTTGAAAGATCGAGGCTAGAACGGGCGGTCCCGGTAGGCGAGATCGCCCTTGGCGTCGCTGAGGCGGAGGGAGAATCCCCAACCGGCGATGCCCTGGTTCACCTTGACGAGAATCTCGTTTCTTCCCATCCGAAGATCGCCGGTGAAGCGGTCCTGGTCATTCGCCCATGCCCGGTGCACCGGGTTCCTCCAGATCCTCACCCCGTTCAGCCAGACCTGGGCGCCGTCGTCGGAGCCGAGGGAGAAGAGGGCCCTCCGCGCCCGGGGACTGTCCACCCACGTCACGGCGTAGGCGATCCGGTGCGTGCCGGGGCCGATCGCCTCCCGGAGATCGACGAAGCCGTTCGGCCCGGCCACCGCCGGCTTCCAGCGGATCGATTCGTCCCCCATGCCCCGGTACGAGCGGGCCCAACGGACTCCCTGCTCCCCGATCTCCTCCTCGGGCGGATACCGGAAGTCGAACCGTTGCCCGGCGTAGTCCTCGAAAGGTCCGAGGACGAGCCACCGGCCGGCGAAGGCCTCGGTCGGCTCGAGAAGGAGGCCGTGTACGACGCCGATCACGTCGGACCCGGCCGCCCCGCTCCCCCCGCGGTCCGGACCGGCCGCGCGAACTTCGACGTCGTGATCCCCTTCGGCGATCCCGATCGTCGTCTTCGGGGAGAGGACCACCGGAACGAGGGTGTCCGCGCCGGCGTCGAGGGAGGAGAAGAGGACCCGACCGTCGAACGTCACGGCCAGGTCCCGGAACCCGGGTCCCCGCCCGTGGGCCACGCGCACCCGATAACGCCCCTCCGCGGACACCGGAATCCGGAAGTCGAGCGCCGGAGACCCCTCCGTGAGTAGCTGGGCATCGGCGTAAAAAGACGCCCACGGGATCCGTGCCCCGCCGAGGGGAAGAGGCCTCGCGAGGGCGAAGAGGGAATCGGCCGGCCCGACCCCGGAGAGGGAAGAGGTCAAATGGGCGGGAAAGACGGGGGCCCGCCGGAGGAGATGTTCCGGGAGCACCGCGTCCGGCTCGGCGCGGTGGGGCTCCCGTTGATACCAGATCGCCAGGGGTTCGTAGGTCGCGCCGGGGGCGTTCCTCGACTCTCCGTGCTCGAGGAGAAAGGCGAATCGGCTCCGGAAGGAGATCCGGTCCGTCAGGTGATGGCGGATCGCGGAAAGGAAGGGCGCGAAGTCCTCGCTCCGGAAGGAGACGGCGTGAAACGGGAGATCCGCCGCGGCCCGGGCGAAATACCATCCACCGTTGAAATAGTCCTCCGTGCCCGTGCCGATGTGGCGGGGAAGGGTATCGGCATCGACGTAGATCCACTCGTCCCCCTCGAGGAACCGGGAGGTGCCGTCGGCGCTTCGCACCGAGAGATGGGTCCCCACGAAGTGCCCTTCCCCCTCGGTGAGGAGGAGGATGACGGGCTCGCCGGCGACGCTCTTCGAGGAGCGGGAGCGGACGTGGAACCGGCCCTCGCGCTTCGAGCGCTTCCGGGGGCCGACGAGGAGGGCCGCCCGCGCCCGGACCGGCTCGGCGCCGCGGTTCCGGAGCCTGATCCGGGCGCGATCGTAGGGCATGGGGAAGCGGAGGATCCCCGTCTGTCCGGAGGAGATGACGGCGACGGTGCGGACCGTGACCGGACCGATGCCGCTGCCGAAGAGGTCGGCCACGGGGGACGATACGGACGGGTCCTCCCCGGATTCATACCGGGCCGATTCCCCGTCCCACCACGCTTCGAGGACGGTCTCCCGGAGGGCGTCCCTCCCTCCGTCGACAAAAAGACGGATCTCCCTGACGACGCCCCGATCATCGGACTCCAGGAGAGGGACCGCCCCGCCGGGGGGGATCTCGAGGTCGAGCCGGATTTCCTCGTCCTTCTCCCCCTTCTCGACGGTCCAGGGTCCGTCCGTGACGGCCTCGCCGGGGAGCGCCTCCAGAAGGGTCTTCGACCGCTCGAGACGCTCGACGTACTCGTCCGACGGCGGAAGCTCGAAGGTGGCGATCTTCGTCCCTTTCGGATAGCGATGGATGTCGATCTGGTAGAACCGAACGCCCTTCGCCGTCGTGATCTTCACGCTCTTCTCGAAGGGGATCGGGATGTAGGAGAACTCCACGCCTCCGAACTTCTGGTCGCCGCCGGTCCAGGGGGGAACGAAGGGAGGACGGGTCCCGGAAAAGAACTCGTCGATGGGGATGTCGACGGTCGGGGTCGACTCCCCGTCCAGGTAGACGCGCAGGTTCGTCGGCCGACCGGGCCATGTCATCCAGAGGCGCTTCACGCACCCCGGCCCGTCCATTTCGGCGAGCACGTGCTCCCGGTTCTCGTCGATTCTGATCCGGGAGAAGAGGCCGGAGAATCCGTCGTCGTTCCCGCCGGTCCTGTCGTGGGAGGAAAAGTGGACGCTCTCGGCGCCCGAGAGTTCGGGCAGGCGGGAGAGATCGCCGTCCATGAAAAGCCACGGATCGCCTTCCCCCGATCCGCCGCAGGCGGCGGCGAGGAGGGGCAGACAGAGAAGGGCGGCTCGAAGGATCGCGGGAGTCTCCGGCAAGGTCTCTACCTCCACCATTCACTTTAGCGGATTCGGGGGGAGGGGGGAAAAGGGAATCGCGGGGAATGCGGGACGGGGCGCCCCCCTCGAGGAGCGCCCCGCTGGTGTGTGGATGTGGATCGCCGAGAGGAGGGTAGGATCGGAAATCCGGACTAGGACTCCTGGAACTCGTCCGTGACTTCGCTTGGGTCACAGGCCCGGAACCAGCGGCCGTGGAAGAAACCGCGGCCCCGATCGAGGGTCTCGCCCGGGCGGTTCCCGTTGTTCGGTCCACTGTCCGGTCCGCGCCACTCGTGTCGCCAGACGCCGTGGAGCAATCCCCTGATTTCGTTTTCGCCGTGCCAGGCACCTCGGAAGAAGCCGGACCCCCGGCTCTCCCCGAAGCCCCAGTGACCCCGAAGGAGGCCGCCGAACGCGCCGTCGGCGAAAATGTACTTGCCGAAGAAGACCTTTCTGCCTTCCTCGTTGAGGCCCCACTGGCCGCGGACGAACCCCCGGTTCTCACCGTCGTAGCTCGACCACCGGCCCCGGAAGTCCCCCCCCTCGACGTTCGTGTGCCGCCACTCGCCGGAGAGGAAGCCCCGCCCGCAGGGGAATTCGTCGACCAGGAAAGCGTTCACGGAGAACTGATTCCCGGTCAGATCGACGTCGATGATCTCCTCGAGTTCCGCCAGTTGGACCGTCGTGTAGCTCGTCTCGAATCCGCCGAGGGAGATGCGAAGAACGTTTTCCACTTGGGCGAGCGAATCTTCGGCCGGATCGAGCAGGGTGATCAGGAGACCGTCCCAGTGGGGCGCCGTCTTCGACACGAGATCGACGACGGTGCGGTCGGTCCGGGGCCTCACGACGTAGTCGCCCGGCTCGAACCGGATCACGCGCTCCACGATCACGGCCCCCCGGTCGACGGAGATCGAGCCGGACCAGTCCGTCTCCACGGTGACGCTCGAGTCCCCCTCGAGCATGCCCCACGCGAGACGAAGGACGTACACGTTCGTGGCCGGCGCCGCCCCGAGGGCGACCACTTCGGACTCTTCCGCCACTTGGTCGTGCGCCTCGACACCGTCCTCCGCCATCTTCTCGAGGTCGCCCATGCCGAAGGCCGCGGCCTCGTCCGTCGCCTCGTACCCGCCGAACTCGGCGTTCAGATCGACGTTCTCTTCGCCGTCCGGGATCGACCCCGAATCGGTAGGCGAATTCTCACCGCAACCGAATAGAAACATGACCAGGGAAACCGTCGCGAGGGCCAGCAGAGTCTTGGCGATTCTCATTTCATCTCTCCTCCTTTCAGGTGTCGGCCCGCTTTTCTCGTCCGGGCTGAGAGGAAGTGCAAGGAGCGTGCCGGAGAAGAGGGCGCAGGATGAAACCATATAACATCTTGCAAAAAAAGAAATTAAACGAACCAAGAATCAAGCCGCCCGTTCATGGGCGAGGAAAAGGTCGCCGGAGATCGTACGGTTTCCGGCCCCGGGCGTTCGAACCGGTACGGCCGGCCGGCTACCCTCCGAGAAGAGGAAGATCGACCTCGGGATCCGTCTCCCGGTGGAGGGCGCCGGGAAGCCGGTCGATGAAGATCTCGCCGGTGACGCTGACGACCCCCGAGAAGAGATGGCCCCCTTTGCAGTTCAGGTTGGCGTCGCCGAGAATCACGTGGATGTGGGGGACCGGCTCGCCGCTCCGGAGGCTGACGTTGCCGGTCAGCGAAAGAAGCTCCCAGCTCCCCTCGACGATTCCCCGAAGATACTCCTTCCGGTCCACGTCGAAGTAGCCGAGCTCCGCGTCCCGGAGAGCGCCGATGCCGGCAATTCGCCCCGCATGGATCCCCTTCTCCTTCGCGACGGCCCGAAGGGTGTCCGTCAATTCCTCGCCCCGGTCGACGCGCACCAGGTACCGGTCTCCGCCGTCGTACTCCCACACCTTCATGAAGACCCTCCTACGTTCCGTTCTCGGGGAAGCATATCATCGGAAGAGCGTCGCGAAAAGGGCGGCGCCGGCCCCCCCGAGGTGGTATAAGAGCGGAGTGATGGACGACAAGAGCCTTCGATCGATGGGGCGGCCGCTCGGAGGGGCCCTCTTCCTGCTTGCCCTCGCGATCCGTTCCGCCCACGTCTTCGGAATCCGGCGCCTGCCCAGTTTCGCGTGGCCCTACGAGGGATTGGACGCGGATCTGTACGGGTCCCTCGCACGGGCGATCGCCCGGGGCGACCTCTTCCCCCGGGGGATCGCCGACGCGGCGCCTCTCTACGCCTACTGGCTCGCCGGGATCGGCAAGATCGCGGGGCAGGGGCCGCTCGCGCCGAGGCTCCTCCAGGCGGGGTTCGGCGCCGCCGCGGCCCTGCTGATCGGCGCGGTGGCGGCACGGGTCGCGGGCCGGAAGGCAGGCGTTGTGGCGGGACTCGGCGCCGCGCTCTATCCCCCCTTCGTGATGGCCGAGGGGACGCTCCAGAGCGCCGCGCTCGTTCCCTTTCTGGGCGCCCTGCTTCTCGCCCTGCTGATGAGAGCCCGTTCCCGGCCGGCGGCGGCTTTCGGCGCCGGAATCGCGCTCGGCGCATCGGCGCTGAACCGGCCCGACCTCCTCCCTCTCGCCCTCCCCCTCGCGGCATGGCTCTTTCTCTCGCCGGCGCGCCTCCGGGGGACCCTTCTCTTTCTCGCCGGCATGGCGCTCCTCGTGGCCCCTTTCAGCGTCCGGAACTCGATGACGGCGGGCGGCTTCGTGCCCGTCACCTCCCACGGAGGGATTCACTTCTTCCTCGGGAACCACCGGGGGGCGGACGGGACGCTCGCCCCGGTGGAGGGGATCCGATCGACGCCGGAGGGGTTCGCCCGGGACGCCCGGACGGCGGCGATCAAGGAGACGGGGCGGGACATGACGAGGGCGGAGGTCTCCCGGTTCTGGTTCCGGAAGGGGCTCGCCGAACTCGCCGCGGACCCCGCGCGGGCCGCGGCGCTCCTCGTGAGAAAGGCCTATCTCTTCGTGAACGACTACGAGATCCCGAACAACGAGGATCTCTACTTTCTCCGGCGGTATTCACCGGTGCTGCGGTTTCCCTTCCCCCTTTTCGGCGCGGTCTGCGCGTTCGGCCTTTACGGTCTCGCCTTCGGCCGGTTCCGGGAGGGGGCGAAGGGGATGCTCGGGATCGTGGCGCTCACGGGGCTTACCGTGGCGCTCCTCTTCTTCGTCACCGGCCGGTACCGCCTCCCCGCGCTGCCAGCGCTGATCGTCCTCGCGGGGGGCGGGGCGGCGGCGTGGGCCGGCCATCTGAGATCGAAGCGGCCCGTCGCGGCGCTGATCCTCCCTCTGCTCCTGCTCTCCCACGCCCCCGCGCATCGGCTCGACTTCGCCGGTCCTGAAGCGCGGCTCGGGAGTTCGTGGCTCCGGAGCGGGGACCTCACGGAAGCGGAGGCGGCGTATCGGCGGGCTCTCGAAATTCGCCCCGGATTCCCCGATGCGATGCGCGGCCTCGCGCGCGTGCACCAGGCCCGAGGCGAGACCGACGAGGCGGCGCGCATCTACGATACGCTGGCGGCTTCGGGGAGGGACGGGCGGATCGCCCGGAACGACCGGGCGACGCTTCTCGCGGGGGCGGGACGGACCGACGAGGCGCTCGGGATCCTGCGATCCCTTGTCGAGGAGGACCCGGGGGACCCCTTCGCGCTCGCCAATCTCGGGGCCCTCCACTTCCAGACCGGGGAAGACTCCCTCGCCGCCGAATACCTCGGGCGGGCCATCCGCGCCGATTCGGAGCTGGCCGATCCCTATCTCAACCTCGGATTGCTGCGCGCCCGCCAGGGGCGGTTGGACGAAGCGGTCGCCCTCTTCCGCCGGCACGTCGGTCTCGATCCCGAGTCGGGGCGGGGCCTGTACAACCTGGGAGTCGCCCTCGCCAGGGAGGGTGATCTCGACGGGGCGATCCGGGTTTGGGAGCGGCTGCGGGCGATCGATCCCGCCTATCCCCGGCTCGGCGCGAGCCTCGCCCGGGCCCGCCTGATGAAGCAGCAGGAGGTAGGGGAGAGACACTAGCCGGTCCGGGCGAGAAGGGTCTCGACGAGGCGGGCGATCTCATCGAGGGCGGCCACGTCGTCCGCGGAGAAGTCGTCCGGCTCCCGGCTGTCCACGTCGAAGACGCCCCAGACCGATCCGTCCGGGAAGTGGAGCGGCACGACCACTTCGGACCGGCTCGCTTCGTCGCAGGCGATGTGCCCCGGAAAGGCGTGCACGTCCGGCACCACCTGGGTCCGATCCTCGGCCCACGCAGCCCCGCAGACCCCCCGGCCCCGGGCGATGCGCACGCAGGCGCTCTTCCCCTGGAACGGCCCCAGAATCATCTCGTCCCCCCGGACCCGGTAGAAGCCGATCCATGAAAAGGGGAGCCGCTCGTAGAGGATCGCCGCCGCGTTCGCCAGGTTCGCGATCCAGTCGTCGACCCCCTCCGTCACGGCCCGAATCTCGCCGAGGGCCCGGCGGTACGCTTCCGCCCGCGATTCGCTCATGACTCTCTCCCCGATGAAGACGCCGGAAATGGAAGGGGGCGATCGATCTTGATCTTACGTCGCTCCGCCCCGAAACGCCAGCCCCCGGGCACCGCCGCGGTGCCTCACCGGCCCCGCCGGCCCCCCACCGGGCACCGGCGAGGGGCGAAATCGGCGTAAACCGATATAGTGTTTGACATTCCCCAATGCCTATGATAGCCTTTTACTTGCTCCTCCCTTTAGCGCCAGGTTCCGCTCCCCGAGCGAAAGGCTCCCTCGAAGTTGATTCGTAACTCGGTCCTCGTGAATTCCAAGGTGTGCGAGAATGTCGATTTCTACCGTGTCCGGCGGGTTCGCGCCCTGAGGTCAGTGCGCGTCCCGGCGGCGACACCGGGAAAGGAGATGAAGAGTATGCGCCTCAGGCGAAAGCTGCCCCTCGTCCCTCTGGCCGCCCTGTTCTTGTGGGCGGGCATAGCGCTCGCCTTCCAAGAGGTGCCCGAGGTCAACCGCCTCGAGGTGCCGAGGGCCGGTTGGGAGGATTCGGGACTCTGGATCGGACCGGCCGGCGAGACCGGTCTCGCCAAGGCCTCCCCC
The DNA here is from genome assembly GCA_043809585.1 of Candidatus Eiseniibacteriota bacterium. Classification (GTDB taxonomy): domain Bacteria; phylum Orphanbacterota; class Orphanbacteria; order Orphanbacterales; family Orphanbacteraceae; genus JBDROZ01. The sequence continues at coordinate 2,670 of JBDROZ010000035.1, read as the reverse complement.
TTGAGCGGGCTCGTCGCCCGCTACGGCGGCCACTGGAATTACAACCGGAACATCGTGACCGGTAGCCTTCACCGGGTTTACGGTTCCGGGTTCTCCTTCGCGGCCGGCATCCCGTCGGCCGAGACGGCCGAGCGCTCCGCCCGCGACTTCATCGGGGCGAACGCCGATCTCTTCGGATCGGACGGGGCCGACCTCCGGGGCGCGGAGATGCAGAGCGGCGCCGGCAAATGGGTGGCCCACTTCGACCAGGTCGTGAACGGCGTTCGGGTCGTCGACGGCCGGGCCCACGTGGTCTTCACCGAGAGCGGCCGGATCTTCGCGTTCGGTTCCGACGTCATGCCGGGCGTGGAATTGAGCACGAATCCGTCCCTCTCCCGGGCCGAGGCGCTCTCCATCGCGGGGAGCGACGTCGGTTACGTGGACGGCACCGACGAGATCACCTACGAAGAACTCGTCATCCTGCCGACCCGCGAGTCGAACGGCGAGGAGCTCGCCCTGACCTATCATCTCGCCTACCGGTTCGACATCTTCGCCCAGAACCCGTACGGGCACTGGGAGACCTACGTCGACGCCTCGACCGGCGAGATCCTCTGGCGGCGGAGCCTGATCCGCCACGTCGACTTCACGGGGAACGTGCAGGGCGACGTCGAGTGGATGGGTTACTGCGACGGCGTCACCGCCGGCTACGGGCTGGAGCAGATGCGCCTTCCCATCTCCGGCGTCGGCACCGCCGAGTCGGACGTGAACGGCGACTTCTCCCTCCCGTACGGGGGGACGGACACGCGCACGATCACGTCGAACTTCATCGGCATCTTCTTCAACATCGACCGTTACACGGGAACCAACGCGTCGTACTCCGGCTCGATCACGCCGGGCACGCCGCTCACGATCAACTGGACCAACGCGAACTCCATCGCGAGCGAGCGGGACTGCTGGGCGTACCTGAACATGCAGCACCGCTGGCTGAAGGCCCTCGACCCGACCTTCACCGGCCTCGACTACCAGATGCCGGTCTCCGTGGAGCGGACCGACGGCTACTGCCCGGGGAACGCCTGGTACGACTACTACGGCGTGAACTTCTGCGTGCAGTCGGCTACGTACGGCAACACGGGCCGCATGGGCGACGTGGCGTGGCACGAGTACGGCCACGGCATCACCGACCAGCTCTACGGGCCGAACGATCCGGGTAGCGGCTTGCACGAGGGGAACTCGGACGTCGCCTCGCTGCTCTTCACCCGTGATCCGCGGCTCGGCCTCGGCTTCTACCTGAACAACTGCACGTCCGGCATCCGGAACGCCGAGAACACGATGCAGTACCCGCAGGACTGGTCCGAAACCCACACGGGCGGCCAGATCATCTCCGGGTTCATCTGGGACTCGATGCAGGAGCTTTTCGCGGCCTACCCGCAGGCCTACGCGGACAGCGTCGTCGCCCACGCCTGGCACTTCGGCCGGCGCCTCGGCCTGCCCCAGAACCCGCCGGACCAGGTGTACTGGACCTTCGTCGCCGACGACGACGACGGCGACCTGGACAACGGGACGCCCCACCACGCGGCGTTCTGCGTGGGCGCCACGAACCACGGGTTCGACTGCCCCGAAATCCTCGGCCCGGTCCATCTGACCCACACGCCCGTCGAATCGCAGCCGAGCACGGTGAGCCCGACGGCGATCACGGCGACGATCACCTCCGACGCGACGACCATCAACGAAGGGGCCTGCGCGGTCTACTACCGGGTGGACGGCGGCTCCTACTCGAACGTGGGCATGGCGAACGTGGGCGGCGACGACTACACCGGATACATTCCGGCCCAGACGGGCGGCTCCTACGTCGAGTACTACGTCTACGGCGAGGACGACGACGGCAACTCGGCCACCCATCCGACGGGCGCGCCGATCAACCTCCACGGGTTCTTCGTCGGCACGTTCACGACGATCTACGAGAACGAGTTCGAATCGAACCCGACCGACTGGACCCTCGGCGTGGGCGACGACGACGCCACGACCGGCATGTGGGAGTGGGGCGATCCGCAGGGCACGACCTACAGCGGTCAGCTCCAGCCCGAGGACGACCACACGCCCGATCCGGGCGTGAACTGCTTCGCCACGGGGCTGCTTGCCGGCTCGAGCGCCGGAACCTATGACGTCGACGGCGGCAAGACGACCATCCTCTCGCCTGTCTTCGATCTTTCGAACGCCACCATGGCGATCGTCACCTACTGGCGTTGGTACACGAACAACCAGGGCAACGCGCCGGGCGAGGACTTCTGGGTGGTCCAGGTGAACGACGGCGGCGGCTGGGTCGACCTGGAGAACACGAGCGCTTCGGACAACAGCTGGTCGAAGAAGCAGTTCGCCCTCCCGAGCCTCTCCTCGACGGTCCAGTTCCGTTTCGTCGCGAGCGACGAAATCAACGGATCCCTCGTCGAGGCGGCGGTGGACGATTTCCTGCTCGAGGGGATCCTGATGGGGGGAGTAGATCCCGGGTACTCGACGATCGCCGTGAACGATGATCTGATGCTGTCGCCGAACGGCGGCGGCGATTCGACGATGACCATCGTCGTCACCGTCAAGGACGGGAACGACGACCCGATCGTGGGCGTGCCCGCCGGGGACGTGGCCGTCACGCTGAGCGGCACCTCGTACATCGGGGCGAGCGTCCGGTTCTGCCAG
>JBDROZ010000034.1:0-16416 GCA_043809585.1 Candidatus Eiseniibacteriota bacterium | reverse complement strand
GATCTTCACCTGGTAAGCGCTCCTGTCTGGTGGTATCGGTTGGTGCTTCAACTCCCGTTCTACCAGATTCGGAGCGCTTCTTCACGTTCTTCTCACCATTCCCAAGACGATTTCGTGCCGCTTACCCGTGGATCTGGGCTTAGGGCCCCGGGTTAGCCGCGCGCCGTGTTCCATCGCGTCCGTCCCCGAATCGCTCTGTGGCCCGCGCTGAGGAGCTACGGGAGAGGCGGGAGGATCCTCGTCTGGCGGGAAGTCCGATCCGTTGACTTCCTGATCAGGCTGTCCCCCAATGAGGACGGTCGATACCCCAAGAACCTGATGATCCCCTCCCACTGCCGAGGCAACGGACGGGCCCGGTTGCATTCCCAGAACCGATAGGTGTCTTTCGCCACCCCGAGACGCTCCGCGACCTCCCTCTGGAGGAGCCCGAGGTCCATCCGCCGCTTTCGGAGATGGTCCCCCAAGGTCTTGAGTTCTCTAGGATAGGCCGGATCAAGGAGTTTTGGTGCTCGGAGCCGCAAACCGGTAAAAGGCAACGCAACGGTGTCCCTGCGGCTATCATGGCGAGGAACGCTGCACGTGCTCGTCCGCGCAGGTCGCCCGCTACGTCGGCCGCGTGTCGGGACCTTTGATGGACCGGATCGACATTCACGTCGAGGTGCCGCGCGTGCCGTACAAAGACCTCGCCAAGATCGAGCCGGGCGAAGCGTCAGAACCGGTGCGTGAGCGTGTGATGCAAGCGCGGGAGATCCAAGCCGGGCGGTTCGCGAAGTACCCGGAGATCTTCACGAACGCCCGGATGGACTCTCGCGAAATCCGACCATACGCCGCGCCGGACGACGACTGCCGGCTGCTCCTCCGCGCCGCCATCGAGAAGCTCGGCCTCTCGGCGCGGGCCCACGACCGGATCCTCCGCGTCGCGCCTACGCCATCGCCGACCTCGCCCGGAGCGACGACATCGCCGCGCCCCACGTCGCCGAAGCGATCCAGTACCGGAGCCTCGACAGGCCGAGGTGGAGGGAGGGGTAGCGCTCTATCCAGCTCAGATGGAGCCCTGCAATTGAGCCCTCGTACGTTCGCACGAAGCGTCTCCGGGAGCATCCGATCTTCCCGGCGATCGAGAGGATCGCGGCCCACTGCGAGTCATACTCCGCCGTGCGCTCCAGAACCATTCGAACCGCCCGTTCCCGTACTTCAGGTGAATACTTACTGCTTCTTCCTATGACTCCATCCTCTCATGAAACGGAGCCTCTGGGAAAGCCGGGGCGGTTCAACTTCCCTTTTTCCACAAGATTCGGGACGGGCCCCGGTAGCCTGTCACCGGAATTCAAAGAAAACCCGAATCGTTCCCTCATAATGGTTGATGGGCCGTCAATTTGATCGAATTGGTCGAGGGCCTCCCGGCATCTATCGCTGCATGTGACATCCAATCAAGTAGTTAAGTAAAGACTCCGGAGCGGCACGTTCGTTGCGAGTCCAATCGACATGGTGGGTGCCGGCCCAAAGCGGACCGGATCGCACCCTCCAGAGGTATCCGGAGATAGCCCGCTGGGGTGATCTTTGGGTCCGCTACTTGAACAGGAGCATGTCATGACAGTGCACAAGAAAATCGCCTTGGTTGCCTTCTCCGTGGTCGTGATCGCTGTCGGCACGGTGGGAGTCAGCTTGGCCGATGAGCCACAACGTCACGTGGTTGGCGAGAGCGAGATCCAGGCCAGGATCGATCAGCAAATCAACCAGGCCGACGCCGACCGGCAGGCGATTCAGGTCATGCTGCAGCGGACGGAGGTCCGCCAGGTCGCCGGGTCTGCCGGCTTGGATCTCGAGCGGGCCAGCGCCGCCGTCTCGGTCCTGTCGGGACCCACACTCGAGAAGTTGGCCGCGCAGGCGAGAGAAGTCAACGCCGGCCTCGTCGGAGGAGATGGAACGATCGTCCTGTCGGCGACTGCGGTCATCATTATTCTCTTGATTCTCATTCTTGTTTTGAACTGAGCCCGTCGACCCGTGAGATGGTGTCGTGCCATCGGCGTCTGCGTGGCGGGGACCGCTCTTGCTTGGCCCGTCGCCGCAACCACCGGGGCGCCCTCGTTTGAGAGGAGCGCCCCGGGAAGGGTGCAGCTTCTCGACGTCCCGTATGTCCCCCAGAGTGGGGGGTTGTGCGGTGGGGCCGCTCTCGCCATGGTTCTACGTTACTGGGGGAAGCCCGGCGTCCTTGCCGATGACTTCGCGGCACTGGTTGAGCCGGGGGGGGCCGGCATACGCACCGGCGCCCTCGTGAAAGCCGTCGAGGTTCTGGGGTGGACCGCGCTTCCTCTGCCGGGGACTCCGGCCGAAGTGGAAAGCCACCTTGCCCGGGGGCGCCCGATCATCACATTGATCCGGGCGGGATCTGACTCCTATCACTACGTGGTGCTCGTGGCTTGGGCCAACGGATGGGTGATTCTCCATGACCCAAACGTGGGGCCGTTCCGTGCCGTTCGCGAGGGGGAGTTTGATGCCGCGTGGTCCGGGGGTGGAGGCTGGGCGCTCCTGGTCCTTCCTCCGCGCACAACCAAGGAGCAGGGCGCGCCGGATCCCGCCTGGGCCGCGCCTCCATCTTCCGCCACCCCGGATGGCTGCGGCGCCATGGTTGAGGCAGGAATCCTCCGGGCCCAACAAGGAGACGACGCGGAAGCGGAACTCGAGTTCCTCGCGGCTCATTCACTGTGCCCTGCGTCCGCCGCTCCGCTCCGGGAACTCGCGGGGTTGCGGTTTCGCGCCGAGGACTGGGCGGGCGCGAGCCGACTGGCGGAGCGCGCACTGGCTCTTGACTCGTGCGATGCCAACGCCCGGCGGCTCCTCGCCGGCAGCCGCTTCCTGATGGGGGATGTGGAGGGGGCGCTCGGTGCTTGGAACCACTTGTCCGAACCGCGGACCGACTTGACGCGCATCGATGGCTTGACACGCATTCGATATTCCGCCGTGACCGGCCAACTCAATTTGCCTCCGGGGCGGCTTCTCACACCGCGGGCCTTCCGTCAGGCGCGCCGGCGCTTGGCCGAAATGCCCGCCCAGTCGGAGTTCCGGCTGAGCTTGAGGCCCTTGCCGGAGGGAAACGCTCAGGTGAATGTCACTCTGCTGGAGCGTCCCGCTGTGTTCGATGGTCCGCGGGATGTCGGGAGCGCGGGTATCAAGGCTCTCACCAGGCGTGAGATCACCCTCGACGTGGCGAGCCCCACCGGGAATGGCGAGCTGTGGACCGCCGGGTGGAGGTGGTGGAGGAACCGCCCCCGAGTCTCGCTGGCACTGGCGGTTCCGGCAGCCGGCGGCCGGCCCGGGATCTGGCGCTTGGATGGGTTCTGGGAACGACAGGCCTATGCGGCGGGGGCTCCTTCCCGATCGAGCGACACGACCCAGGAGGAGGTGTGCCGAGAGGAACGCCGACGCACGGCTCTTTCCTTTTCCGACTGGCTCGGTCCGGATTTCCGCTTCGAAATCGGCGCTGCCCTGGACAAATGGGTCGATCGGGGCTCCCATCTTTCCCTGGAAGGGAGCGTCGAGATACGGCGGGCGCGCGACCGCTTGGCGCTGGGCGCGCGAGTCGCGAGCTGGGTCAGTCTCGCCGGCGGTGCTCCATTCGAAGCCGGTGGCCTGTCGGTCCAATGGTGCTCGGACGGCGTGGAGAGATGCGACGCATGGCAAGGCCGTTTGGGAATATCAAGCACGACTTCGGAAGCTCCCCTGGCTCTCTGGTCCGGAGCGGGAACCGGATACGGGCGCGCCCCGCTCCTCCGGGCTCATCCCTTGTTGAACGGGGGTGTCGTTCAGGGTCGGGTCTTCGGGCGCACGCTCGTCCACGGGACGATCGAGAGGCAGGCGTGGTCATGGAGAATGGGGCCCCTGCAAGTCGGGTGGGCTCTCTTCGTCGACGGCGCGAAGCCGTGGGACATGGGGCGGGCAGGCCGAGTCCCGTGGCAGGTCGATGGCGGAACGGGTCTCCGGCTGCGGGGTCCGGGCATGAAGGGTCAGGTCCGGATCGATGCGGCCCGCGGGTTCGATGACGGGAGCTCGGTTCTCTCCGTCGCCTGGGAGATCCGATGAGCCCGAATTCGAATCTCCCTTTCCCTGAATTGCCGGCCCCGGGACGTTCTTGCGAGGAGAGGGTTAGATCCATCTTGATGGTCTTTGCCATCATTATGATGGCACCCGGTCGCCATTGCTTCGGACCGTTTCTGTCTATCGACCGACGATTCATACACTTACATGAGGACGCCCCAGTGGTACGCATATTGCGCAAACCGTAGGTTGTCATGTGGAGGGATTCATGAAACCGATTCTGGGAACGCCTTCATTCGGATAACGACGGACGAGCCACATCGAAAGGGGCGGTGTGAATTCGTTAACGAAAACCCGACTTCGCAGCAGGTCCGGGCTCGTGCTATTCGGGACAGACGTTTCAGGAGTGGGATGGGAAGAAGGGTGCTTTGCGAACCACCACCGGGAGGGTGCGAAATGAAGAGGCGAGATTACTTGGTGAGCATGATGACCGTAGGGGCGGCGTTGGCTTTGTCGGTCAGTCCGCTGCAAGGAGCGGACACGGCTGGGAGATGGGGATTGGGTCTGCAGGGCGGAGCCTATAAGCTCGTCTTGACCGACCACTCCGACGCCTGGACTCCGGGCTGGCTCGTCAACGGCGACCTGAAGTACGAGGTGACGCCCCGAGTCGCCATTGGCGTGGAAGGGAGCTTGATGCGGACCTACCTGGCCGACCTGAGCCAGGGGAGTAAGATGCAGGACGGGGCCCGGCTATCTACCGACAACATAAATGGCGGCCCGCGCCAGCGTGCGTTTGTGGCCGGACTGTTCGCGGAGTACCATTTCCTGGAAGACAAGAGTTGGTCGCCGTACGTTGTCGCCGGTCCCGGAGTTTACCTCTGGAAATGGACCGACAAAGATGGGACCACCTTGATGTCCGACGCCGTCGCACTCGACGACCCCGCCCGCGTGGGCATGCGGGTTCCGCAGTCGGACCTGGGCGGCGACCCATACGAAATGAAGGACCAGGAACTGTACGCGATGATCGGAACCGGGGTGGAGTTTTTCCCCTCCAAGGCACTCTCTTTCGAGGTGGGAGCCAAGTTCCGCTATCTGACTCATCTTCTTACCAGCTTCACCGACGATCAAGACATCGTTGGATCAGACCCGGGTCAACTGGATCTACCCAAAGGTGTCGCGGAAGTGTTCGCCGGACTGACTTACCACTTCGGCGGAGAAGGATGCCCGCCATCGTCTTCTGCGGCGTCGGGAAATCCCACGAGCGGAGCGGCGCCGTTGACGGTGCAGTTTAACGGCTCCGTCATGGGCGGGTGCCCGGAGTACACCTACGACTGGAACTTCGGCGACGGCGGTTCCAGCAGCGCCCAGAATCCCCACCATACCTATGCGATGGAAGGGAGTTACTACGCCTCGTTGACGGTCACGGACTCCAAGGGGACTCCCTCTCAGAGCGGTGTCTCCATCACCGCCAGCTGTCCGCAGCTCACCAGCACGGCATCGGGGAATCCCACGAACGGGACGGCTCCGTTGACGGTGAAGTTCGAGGGTTCCTCGAGCGGAGGGTGCCCGACCATCGCTTACAAGTGGGTTTTCGGCGACGGGGGCACGAGCAGCGACCAGAACCCGAGCCACACGTACCAGACCGAGGGAAGCTACACGGCCACGCTGACGGTCACGGACTCGAAGGTAGGCACCAGTCAGAAGACCATTTCCATAACGGCTATCGAAGAATTCATCCCGACGCCGGAGAAGCCCGTGATCCTCAAGGGTGTCAACTTCGAATACGATAAGGCCGTCCTTCTCCGGGAATCCGTAGAGATCCTCGACCGTGTGGCGGCGAGTTTGATCACCCACCCGGACGTGAACATTGAAGTCGCCGGGCATTGTGATTCCGACGGCAGCGACACATACAACCTCGGGCTGTCGGACCGGCGGGCCAAAGCCGTGCGGGACTACCTGATCGAGAAGGGAATACCGGCAACCAGGATCATGGCGAGGGGATATGGAGAATCGGAACCGATCGCGGATAACGCGACGGCGGAAGGAAAGGCCGCGAATCGCCGGGTCGAATTGAAGAGAAGATAGCAAGTAGCCGGGGAAACAGGCAGGGGGGCGCCGTTATTGACTTCGTCGATACGGCGCCTTTCCATCTTCTTGCATTGTTCCGGCCAGAGCCTTTGGCAGACTGCTGAAAAACCCCTGTCTTCTCTTGCTCGGGGGTGAGTGTTTTGTATCCTGGGAGGTAGGGGACGTTCCGAACTGACGGAACTTCAAGGCACGGCTATTGGCGCAGCCGGGTGCCGGATTGAAAGTTGAGCAATGCCGAGGGGACCGCGACTCGACGCACCCGGCTGTCTGCATCACGTCCGGTTCCGAGGAATCGAGAGACGGTGCATCTTTCGGGACGCCCATGACCGAGTGGACTTTCTCGAGAGGCTCGCCGCCGTTCGGGTATATCGGAGAACGAGCTCAGGAGCGGTTCGAGGCGATCCGAGGTCGTCCGCGTCCGACGGGTGGTCGCGTGGTACGCCTTGCGAGAAATGGGCATGACCGCTGCCGGAGTCGTCCGCGCGATCAACTTCTCAGATCGCGGCGTCTCCAAGGCCTCACTCGAGGGTCCCAGGGCACTCGATGAATTGGGTTGGAAAATGGGCTGGCTGCGAACACAAGTTCCGTAAGTTCGCAACGTCCCCTAATACCCGGAAAGAACCCTCCGCGGCAATCCCTTCCTCTGTCACGGTTTAGTCATCGATGTCGACGTGCCCACCCTTCATCCGAAAGAGAATGCCGCTCTCCAGCGACAGGGCCTCCTGTCCCGGGATGGCCCAATCAACCGTAGCGCCGCCGCTGAAGACGGGAAGGAACTTGGTATGAATCCGGTCGGCGTCGATAGATGAAATAGCGGACAAAGTGCGTGCGAGTCCCATGCCGGCCTGGATTGCGATCGAGACGCGGTCGGCGCGGGCGGCAGTCACGTCGAGCGAGAGAAGCAAGGCGACGATCGAAATGCCGACCGCATTCTTGCCGTGCATCAAGCGCTCCTCCTAGAAGAACCGATCCAGACCGACCGACCAGTAGAATCGGGGAAGACCGTCCCGGTCCCAGAAAGAAGCCCCCATCTCGAGTGAGAAGGACCAGTGTCTCCCCAGTCCGTACGGGAAGAGTCGGTAGCCCACGTGCGGGCTTATGCCCCGCACGCTTTTCGTCCACATTCCCGTCCCCCCGAGGTAAAGCGAGCCGCCCGAGTACTCCGAGCTGCCGCGATGGAGGTCGAGCGTGGCCTGCGCGGCACCATCGTAGTCCCAAGGGTCGCCACCGCGCGAGAAGCCGTATGTCCCAAGAAGATCGAACCACCGGTGGAGGAACGATATGCGCGGCCCCCTTGCGGCCGAGTTCCACGTGAGACCGATCCCGAGCCGCGTCCGGGCGAAGAAGTTCCCCGGGTCGATCGGTTCCTTGTAGTAGATCGTCTCGATGTCCCGGAAGTCCTTCAGCGCGGAACCGATCTTCTTCTTGTCCGCCACGATCACCCAAACAGCTTCGTCGGTCGTCATGTGGGCGCGCGCCGCACGGTTCGCCTCCTCCAACGTCACCGCCTCGTAGAGCGAGGGCTCCTTCCGAAACTCTTCGAGGGAGCTTCCCGTCGAGAGCCTCCAGGCGAGCGCATTCGTGATCTGGTCAGGAGTCTCGGAGTCGAGGAGATACCCTCCGACGCGAATTTTCCGCGCAGTCTCGAGTTCTTTCTCCGTCATGCCCGTTTGCACGAATCCGCGTATCACGCTCCGGATACTGTCGATCGCGGCGCCGAGTTCTTCGTTACGGGTATATGTCCCGATGAGAAACTGGCCCTGGCCGATCTGACTCTGGTTCCACGAACGGGCGTGGTAGGTCTTGCCGCCCTCGGCGCGGAGCTTGATGTTGATCCGGGATCCGAACCACCCCCCGAGCGCCGTGTTCGCGACCCCGAATGCGTGCCAGTCGGGATCGCTGAACTTGAGGCCGAGCCTGGCGCAGCGGATTGTCGCTTGGGTGAGGCCCGGCTTGTGGACAAGACGCACGCGAGGACCTGTCGTCCGGAGTCGCGACTCTCTTGCCGGGGGCGGTTCCGGTCCGGCGGCCCAACCCTGGAACGAGCTTCGTAGCGCGCGCAGCGCATCTTCGGCGTCGAAATCACCGACCACGATGAGAACGGCGTGATTCGGCTGGTAGTGCTCGCGGTGAAACCGAATGAGGTCCTTTCTGCCGATCGAGCAGACCCCTTCGACGGTCGCCGGCTTTCCCAGTGGTCCTTCGTAAAGGAGGTCATAGGCGTGCGTGCGTGCGAGAGCCGCGGGATCTTCTTGCTCCCTTCTTATGGAAGAGATCCCCTGACCCTGGCGCCTCGCGATTTCCTTCTCGGGGAAGGTCGGCGTCTGGATGCTCGCGGCCAGGATATCGAGCACCGCCGTCCAATGGGACGGTAAGGACTTCATGGAGATGAAGGTCTGGTCGTGACTGGCGTAGCTATTCAGTGTCCCCCCGAGTCGTTGGAGCTCGAGCCAGACCTCGGTGCCGTCCATGCCGGGGATGCCGGCGAGGCACATTCGCGCCGTGAAAGTCGTGAGACCCCTCTTGTGGCGCGGATCGTGCTCCGTCCCGCACGGAAGGACGATGTGAAGAGCGACGATCGGCGTGTTGTGCTCCTCCGCGACGAAGAGCCGCATGCCGTTCGGGAGTTCCTCCTGCAGGAACTCAGGGAGGAGGACCTCCGTGGCCCGAGACGCGGATACGAGAATGAGAAGAAGAAGGACGGGTGCGGCCGGAAGCCTCCAGCGAATCATCCGGCACCTCCGATGTGAAATGTGGTGATGCACCACCCGAGGATCTTCAGGAACAAGGAGGGATTCCTCGGCTCGATGAAGATCTCGGTCCGGTTCCGGTCGATCAGGTATCGCTTCGCGGTCTCGACAACGGTCTTCGGCGTGAGGGCTTCGAGCGTCATTAGCCGATCGGAGAAGCGTGTGAGGTCGCCGGCCAAGAAGAGCGCCTCGCCGACGTCCTGGGCGATCCCCTCGACGCTGGCGCGCCGATTCGTCTCGTCGAGCAACATCTGATTGCGGGCCCTCTCGAACTCCTCGGGGGAGAGCGGTTCCGAGAGGAAGCGGGCGATCTCGGCGTCGATCGCGCTACGGACTTTCGTCTGCGAGACGTTCGAGAAGTGCGCACCGATGAACCCGATCAACGATGCCTGGCGGAAGAAATACGTCTCGGTCGAGGCCCCGACGCAGAGGGACGATTCGCGCGTGAGGCGTCGCTCCAACCGGTTGCCGAGGACCCGCGCGAGCACCTCGAGGGTGGGAATGTCCGGGTCCCCGGCGGCGGGAAGGCGGTACGCGAGGCCGGTGATCGGGACCGGGAGATCCTCCTTGCCGCCGATCCGAGGCGGCGGGCTCTCCGGGGGTGGGGGGGGATCAGGAGTGATGCCGTCGCTCGGGGGGATGGGGCCGAAATGGTGTTCGGCGATCGTCCGGATCTGTTGAGGGATGACATCGCCCACAACAATCAGGGCCGCGTTGTTCGGGGCGTAGCGAGCCCTGTAATACGCTAGGCACGTTCCGACCGAGACGGTGTCGAGATCTCCCATGAAGCCGATCCCATAGCTGTAGGGATGCTCACCGAAGTACTCCCTCTGAAGTTGGAGCATCAGGCGATTCATGGGGTCGTTCTCGTAATTGACGCGGTACTCCTCCTTCACGACCTCGACCTCGGTCTCGAGGATTCCTTCATCGAGCTCGAGTCGCGCCATGCGGTCCGCTTCCAACTCCGCCACCATCTCGACCGCATCGCACGGCACGACCTGTGTGTAGACAGTGACGTCCGGGGCCGTGTAGGCGTTGTTCGTTCCCCCGACCTCGCCGATCCTCCGGAAGTGCTCCTCCGGCCGGAAATGCTCGGATCCGCGGAACATCATGTGCTCGAAGAGATGGGAGATGCCGCGGATGCCGGGCCGCTCGTTCAGCCCGCCCGTGTGGTACCAGACCTGAACCGACGCGAGAGGAACCGAATGCTTCTCGATGACACAGATTCGTAGGCCGTTCTCGAGCGTGTATTGAGTGATGTCACCGTCCGCCGCGCGAAGGGTCGAGGGTGCAAAAATGATGAGTATAATCCATAGAGCCCGACCTCGAAAGAATGAAGACGAGAACGACATGATCGGACCTCCTTCTCAAATCGTCGCCGATGGTTCGAGTCTGCGAATAATGAGGAGAGAGATATCGTCGGCCTGTTCGCAGCCCGAAGAGAATCGGTCCACGGATTCGAGAACCAAGGCGAGAATTCCGGAGGCGGAGACACGTCCGCTTTCATCGAGCACCCGGATGAGGCGAGCCTCCTCGAACATCCCGCCTGCGGCATCGATTGCCTCGGTGATGCCATCGCTGTAGATGGCAAGCAGACTTCCTGTCGCGATGGAAAGGGTTCCCTCTTCGAAGGAGACTTCGGGCACGATGCCGACCATGATGCCGCCCGCGAAGAGCCGGGCAGGCGGCGCCTCCGGGCCCGCGAACACGAGGGGGGGGTTGTGCCCTGCGTTGACGTAGCGTAGCTCGGCGGTCCGGAGGTCGAGGATCCCGACGAAGAGAGTGATGAACATCTCCGGGGAAGTGGATGCATACAGATGTTCGTTTAGCTCGCGGACGAGGTCGGCGAGGCCGGTACCCCTCTGGCGCAATCGGCTCCGGATCAATGTGTGCGCGCTCGACATGAGCATGGATGGGCCGATGCCTTTGCCTGAGACGTCGCCGAGCGCGAGAGCGATGTGTTCGGCATCGATCGCGAAGAGATCGTAGTAGTCTCCCCCGACCGCCTTCGCCGGGCGGCAGACCGCCGCGAACTCCCACCCTTCGGCCCGAGGCAGCTCCTTCGGAAAGAGGTTCTGCTGGACTTGGCGCGCGATTGCTAGGTCTCTCGCCTGCTCCGCCTCCCGCTTCGCAACCTCCAGGAGCTCCGCGTTCTCGATCGCGAGCCCCATTTGGGCCGCGACCGTGACGAGGAGTTCCTTGTCCTCGCGGCTAAATGGTTCTTCGGAGAGCTTTGCGGCGAGGGCCATGCAGCCGGCGAGTCCCGCGCTGCTCCGGATCGCGATGAGAAGCTCGAAGGGCCCGGAGGAAGCGGGGGCCGAATCCATCCCCGCGTCGTCCTCTTCGTGGGGGATGTCGCTCCATGGCGCGCCCCCCACGAGGAGGTGCATAAGGACGGGTTGATGCGTCGGGGCCGAAGAGCCTCTCGCCGCCGGGCCGCCGCGGGGCGGGACGCGAGACGCCGATTCCCACGCGAGCGAGGGCGCTTGTCGCTCCGGTTCTTTCAGGAAGATCGCGACACGCGACGGATGCAGCGTGGATGCAATCGCCTCGCCGGCGCGCTTCAGGATCTCGTTCTTCTCCCGCAGGCGCGAGATCCCCTCGCCGAGCGTGAGGAGGACGCGCCTCGCGTCGTAGCTCTCGCGGAAGAAGCGTTTGTCGATCCGGTGCATGAGCGGCCGGTTGGCACAGACGAGCCCCGTCATGACGAGGACGGAGGAAATCGCCGAGAGCCCGGCCACCGCCGGGATCGAGGCCGCCAGACGGCTCTGCCCGTGCCGGATCGTCTCCTCGATGATGAAGAAAAGGAGTAGGCCCTCCACGATCAGCACCCCGCGCGAGAGGAGCAAATAACGGACCCCTTTTCTCAGAATGACGCGGACGCCGAAGACCCGGTGGGCGAGAACGGCATACGCGAAGGAGAGCGGGAGGCAGGCGATGAGGAGAATCCACCCGAACCACTGGAGAAAGAGGACCACCATCGGGAGGATCGAACCTTGAGGATGAAAGAGCTTCCAGATGAGCTCCGTCGGGGGAAACACACGCCAGATGCTCCCTAGGAAGGCCGTGAGCAGCCCGAACTCCAGAAGCCGCTGTTTGGCCCGTCCGCTCCCCCTCGCCTCGATCCGCTGCGCGATCCAGAGCGCGAGCCCGGGGACGCAGATCGTGACGAGAACGATCGATTCAAGCCTGATGTCCCGGCGAAACCACGGAAGAAAAGAGGTCCATCGGTCGGCCCACCTGTAGATCGGTGCGATGCCGCCTAGGACCGCTACCGGGGCGACGATCCCAAGAAGCAGGCTCGGGGCCCACAGGTACCTGAGAACGCGCTCTCCCAGCCGCGAAGGGTTGGGAAAGACCGCCATGATCCGCAGAAAGAGAGGGGGAAAGACGAAGAGCGAGAGGCGAGTGACCGCGACGGAGAGACCCAGCACCCAAGCGGGCCATACGGCCAACCCGGGAAGATCCTCAAGGAAGCAGTAGACTCCGATGCAGAGAAAGAGGACCGCTGTCTGAAACGCCACGGAGACACCTGGCCTCAAGAAGCCGATGAGGGCTCCGGCGAAGAGAAAAGGAGCGGCCAGGAGAACAGTCGGCCCGAACATCAACCAAAACATGGCGCCCGGCCTCATCCGGATCTCCGATTTCCCTGCACGAAGATAGGCCCCTTTGCTCCTCGGCGGTTCGAGGGGCACGAACGCCTCATGCGCTTCCGCTCCCCGCATCCATCGCAGAGCGAGGGAATCCCCCACCCTCGCGTTCATGATGGCCTGGACCATGGCCTCGGGATGCTCCACGAGGGTGACTCCGTTCACCGCGACAATTACGTCCCCCTTCTGGATCCCCGCGGTCTCAGCCGTCGAGGGGGATCGCACATTCGTCACGGGGGCTCCACCCTCGCTCCGGATCCACTGGAAGTCGGTCAGGGTCCCGTAGATCGCCCCGTTGATTCCCAGGGAGCCGACATTCAGCCCGCGGGCGATCTTCGTGAGCGTCCAGAGGCTCCCTACGAGTTGTGCCGTGACGATCAGGGTCAGAAGTGTGAGTAGGAGGTAGCGCCAACCAAGATGGGGAGAGGATGTTCCGCACGACTGGGGCATCGCGAATCCTCCGACTGATGGTGCCGCAGGATGCCAGGAGGCGGTTTGATCACAGGTCAGCCTCCCGTGGATCCGGCTTTCAGTCTACTACCCGGGCGGCAAAAAGATCCATTGGGGATTGCATCTCCGCGTTCTTCAGCCCGTCAGGGGCCCGTCAGGGACGAACGTGCCGATCGGGCTCGGTCGGGGCCCGAGGTGTGTGGGGGGATGTGTCGGTGGGGAGGTCGCGGCCGGTATTGAGGACGTTCGGTCGGCGGGAGCTCGAGAAGGACTCGGAGCGGGGGGCGGGCGAGGTAGCGGGCGAGCCGCCCCATGCAGGGTTCCTCGGGCCTGAGGGGCTCGCCGGCATGCACCGAGAAACCCGACCTTCGCCAGGAGAGCAACGACAGCAGAAACTCCGAGAGCCGCTCGGCCTTGTGGAGGCGCCGGAGCAGGAGACGCCGAAAGAGACGTCGCCGTGTCGCCAAAGCGGCCATGACCGATCTCTCCCTGGAGGGCGCGGTGCATAGAACGCGCCAGAACGCTCCCGGCCCCGCCAGCCGATCCACGGATCCCCAGGATCCGTCGTCATTCCCTGAGGGATGGACCCGCTCGGCCGAAGTCGTCGATGAGGGGCGGCTCGTATCCGAGAAACCGGATGATCCCTTCCCACTGCCGGGGCAACGGACGGGCTCTGTTGCACTCCCAGAACCGATAGGTGTCCAAGGCGACCCCGATCCTAGTCGCCGCCTCCCTCTGGAGCAGCCCGAGGTCCAGTCTCCGTCTTCCGGAGATGGTCCCCTAAGATCCTGAGTTCTCTAGGATATGCGAGATCAAGGGGTTTCGGGGCTCTGAGACGAAAACCGCAAAAGGGCAACGCAATGGTGTCCGTGCGGCTTTCACCGGGAGGAGCGATGCACATGTTCGACCACGCAAGTCGCGCGCTATGTCGGTCGCGCATCGGGGCCCGCTCCTCGACCGGATCGACATCCACGTCGAAGTTCCGCGGGTGCCGTACAAGGACCTCGCCAAGATCGAACCGGGCGAGGCGTCGGAACCGGTGAGAGAGAGGGTGATGCGTGCGAGGGAGATCCAGGTCGAGCGCTTCGCGAAGTTCCCCGGTATCTTCACCAACGCCCGCATGGAGCGGGCGAGATTCGCCGCCTCTGCAAGCCCGATGCCGAAGGGACGGCGCTCCTCCGCGGCGCCATCGGCACTGCCGATTTGGGCATTGTCTTCGCACAGCAACAGATCACGAAGAGGGATGGGATAGGACTTCTTGGGACTTCACGTATAGCGGGGATAGGGAATCAGAAACAAGGATGATGTCCCCGGAATTCGCCCCGGCTTCATGACCTTCGTTCTGCTCCGATCGGCCGCCAGGCCCGCCCGCGGCGCGACGTGGTGTGCACCCTCAAAGCTCCTCCACGTTGATCAGATGGCCGCCGTGCTGCTGAATCGACCACGAGTATTCAGGGCGATGCGGGAGAACGGCGGCGGGAAGATCACGCGCCGTCCCGGTCTCTTAACGAATCAGCGTCAGCCTCTTCGTCACCGATTGTTCCCCGTCGCTGAGCCGAAGGAAGTAGACGCCCGGGGCGATCGAGGCGCCTGCGTGTCCGGCGGCTTTCAGCTCGATCGCGCCCTCGGGTGATGTGGCCTGCCACGATCGGACGAGTCGTCCCTGAATGTCGAAGAGACGAAGGAAGGCCGCGCTGTTCGTGACTCCGGAAAAGCGAATGGTCGCCGCGTCGCGCGCCGGGTTCGGCGAGACACCGAATCGAAGGGCCCCGGAAGTGACCGGGTTCGCACCGGTCTCCTCGGTCGGCTCGTTTCCCTCTCTCTTGAGCGTTGCCGGTCCGAACGCCAGATGGCCCATGCAGCGCGCCTTCATGCTGCCGATACGCCCGCAGGGATCACCACTCGGATGGTTTCTTCCCAGGCAGGGAGAGGAGACGTCGAGATGGTAGTCGCCGTTCGCCGCGTCGCAGAAGAGGGGATCGGCGGAAAAGTCGCCGTCCGCGCCGTCCTGGCCGGCGATGCACGCGGTCCAGTCTCCGCCCGCGTTTCCGAAGACATCGCAGCAGTGGAGCGTGGCGGTCCCTCCGCCCACGCAATGGACCGCTCCTCCGCCCGTGCCGAAAGCGATGATCGTGTTGTAAATCTCCACGTCCGAGGAGTGGCTTCGGACCACCCCGTTGGAACCGCTGGCCGAGTCTCCGGAGAAGGTGCATCCCGCGATGCTTGTTGCGGCGATGTTTGAGAATGAGACGGCGCCACCCGCGGCCGCCGAGTTGTTCGCGAAGAGGCAGTCGTGGAATGACGAGGTTGCGAGATCGTTGCCCGTGACCGATACGGCCCCTCCGAACACGCCCGCCGAGTTGCCGAGGAACGTGCAGTTCTCGAAGGTGGGGGAGCAGAATTCCGATGCTCCGTATCCGGACACGAAGCCTCCGCCCGATCCGTCGGTGCCGGCCGAGTTGCCCTGGAAGAAGCACCCGATGAAGGACGGCGTCCCCGAGTAACCCCCGTGGACTCCTCCCCCGTGCCCGTCCGCCCGGTTGTCGAGAAAGACGCAGTTCTTGACGATCGGGCCGACGAGCGACCCGTACAAGAACAGCCCACCGCCGAGGTTTTGGAGGTAAGCTCCTTCCTGGGCGTATCCCCGGGTGAGCGTAAGACCTTCCAGGCGGGTGTTCGCGTCGCCTTCGGGGCAGTAGATGACGCGGCCCAGCTCCTCGGCGTCGATGGTCACGCATTCCGGCATGCCCGTCACGCTCCGGAGAACGACCCCCGCTTTCATGGTGATGTCATTCTCGTAGTAGGTTCCGCAGGCCACAAGAACCGTGTCCCCCGAAGCGGCCGAATCCAGCCCCGCCTGAATGGTCGGCGCGTCGCCGGAGCCATCCGGCACGATGTACCAGGTCCGGGCCGCAGCGTTTGTGGTTGCGAGAGCCATGGTCAGTACGACAGACGCAATCGAGACGATGTTCATAGTGAGATCTCCGTATGTCTTCGTGATCCATTGTGGTGTTGCCGGAGCCCGAGTAACCCGGAATGCAGGAAATGTTGACATCATAGCATATAACCCGGCGAAGGACCACGGCTTTTGTCATCAACGGGGCCGGCCGAGCTGTCCGAGGCGTGTCGGGAACCAGATCCTGCCTCGGGAGCGGGATACGAACGAGCGGACGGCGCTGCCGGTCCCGGAGTGGCGGCGGAGCCGGGCACATCCCTCGACCGCCGGAGCAGGCTGAAGCGGAGGACGGCCCTGAGGCGCAGGACGTGGAACCGACGGTTCATCCGGGGAGCCACAACCGTGACTTAGCCTTGATCTTTCATAAAATCTCGAGAGCAAACGCGTGAGAGTGCGTCAGATGCGGCAGCGCGCAGCATTCACCAAGCAGAGCATATCCAACGATATGTGAGCATTGGTGAATGCGAGCACTGTCGCAGATGGCGTG
>JBDROZ010000033.1:0-29451 GCA_043809585.1 Candidatus Eiseniibacteriota bacterium | reverse complement strand
GTGGAAGGCAACAACAACAAGAAGACGACCTTCATCTTCACGGCGACGGTCATCGAGACTCCGCTCCGGGCCTACATCGACCCGCCGACGCGGATCGACGACTCGACCTACGCCCTGTACGCGAAGGTCTGGATCCACGACATCGAGGTGGACCACGTCGACTTCCAGTACTTCTACGACGTGGACGCCAACGGCATGCCGGACGATGTCGGCGAAGCGTGGTGGTCGATCTCGATCGACGACAACGACGACACGACCAGCGCCGATCCGGGCGGTGACATCATCCTCCGGGAAGGCGATGGCACGCTCCGGCTGCTCGACAGCCTGAACGGCGCGTGGGGCAACCTGTACCGCGACTTCCCCACCGGTTCGGGTTTCGTCGACTACGACGGCGACGGCTACTCGCCGCGCGACCCGGTCATCAAGGGCGACCTGAACGGTGTGTTCGGCGCCGGCGACACCCTGGTCATCGGCGAAGCGACCGTCGGCGACCCGATCACGGCCTTCGACGCGATCGAGTTCTACGCCGACGTCGACAGCTCGGGGACCCTCACGGCCGACGACTGGTTCTTCCGCCAGAACATGGGCGGCTTCCTCATGGACGGCCCGACCGACAGCCTCCAGCTCTGGATGGCGATGTGGAACGTGGCCGGCCTCGGAAGCCAGTACCTGGTCCGGGCGGTGGCGACGGACGAGCTCGGCAACACCGATACGAGCAGCGCGGCCGTCGAGATCCCGTACGAGGTTCTCGCGCTCGACACCGAGGCCCCGGTGGCGAACATTTCCGCCATCGCCCTCGGGAACGGCGGCGCGAAAGTCACCGGCTCGGCCGTGGAAGGCCTGATCGTCGCCGGCGACAACGCGTTCATCAAGATCTGGGGCGAGAGCGCGGCCGCGGACCTCGACAAGATCATGTTCGAGTACTCGGTCACCGGCGGCTCGACCTGGGTCGCGATCGACGTGAACGACGACAACGACTTCTTCGTCGACATCGACGGGAACATCGGGTTCACGACCGGTGACGCGATTTTGGTCGACGTCTACGACGACGACACGACCTTCACGGTCACCGGCACGGACATCGCCCTGGCCCTCGGGGTCGCCCCGAGCCAGAGCGCCATGCTCGGGATGCGGATGTACCCGCTGATCGGCGAGGACACGGTCGGCGCCGGAGACGACGAGGGCGACGGCCAGGTGGATGAGGACCCGATGGACGCCGACGACGACCTGTCGCCCTTCTGCGTCTACCTCGACATCGACGCCCTGACGGCGATGGGTCTCTTCCACACGGACACGCACGTCCTTCTCCGGGCGACGGCGACCGACGAGACCGGGAACACCGATCCGGCTCCGAACTTCGTCGACATCTACATCCAGGAGAACGTGCCGCCCGAGACGGACGTGATCTACGCCATCTCGAACGGCGACACGATCGACGTGCTTCCGGACGTGGGCGGCGGCTCGATCGCGCAGCTCACCGCCGCGGACACGCTCTTCGAGCTGTTCGTGACGGCCGAGGACACCACGACGATCGACTCGGTGTACCTCTACTACCGGATGCACAACTGCTACCCGAACTCGAGCATCTTCACGAATCCGTGGATGCGCGCCGACGTTCCGGCGGACCCGGTCTATCCGTACAACTTCGACTGGGACATCAGCGCCTTCATGGACGGCTTCTACGAGTTCTGGCTCGCGGGTAAGGACGAGGAGCTGAACGAGACTCCTCCGTACGAGCACCCGTACCAGTTCGGCCGGCTGACGACGGAGGCCGTGATCGATACGGCGGCCCGTCCGCTCGCCAAGGCGGCCGGGGACGACCATTACACGGACACGGTCCTCGACGAGGTGACCCGGGACGCCGAGCTCTGGATCCGCGCCGAGCTGACCGGTTCGCCGAACGCGATGGATCCGGTGTACGCGAGCGTGACGTTCTACTACGCCGACCGGGTGCTCTCCGAGCTCCTGACGGTGCGGAACTTCCCTCCGTACATCTCGGACGCGGTTGCGGCCGGCAGTATCAACGGGGACATCGAGTCCAGCGTGGAGGTGGTGATCGACACCGGCTCGGCCGACGTGATCTGCACCTACCACACGAACTCGGAGTTCGACGCCCTGGCTTCGCCGACGAAGTACGACTACACCATCAATGGGACGATCGTTAAGTTCGGCGCCCAGCTCGCGTCGACCGACTCCGCGTACATCAGTTACAACTACACCTCGTGGGGGTCGATCGCCGACACCGACAATGACGTCGACGAGAACGGCTACTTCACCACGGCGTGGGATCCGCAGAATCCGGTGCCGAACCCGGACACCGATCTCACGGACGCCTTCGATCTGATCGCGGTCGTGACCTACGACGTCGGCGGCAGTTGCCCGGATCTGGCGGAGAGCCAGAAGTCGGAGCACAAGATCGTGCTGTTGCGTCGAACCGAGGGCCCGGAGGTCACCCTCCACGGCTTCTTCTGGGAGTGCTGCGACGCCCAGACCCAGTACAACTACGTGGGCAACCCGCTCACCCGGAGCAATGACCAGCACCGGAAGAGCAAGCTCTGCGGCATCGAGTACGACGTCATGGTCCTCGTGGACTCGGTGACGGCCGACTCGGTGAAGTTCGAGCTCGACGAGAGCGGGACCTTCTACGACCTGACGCACTACGTCGAGGGAGACACGCTGGCGCTGACGATCACGATGAACGAGGAGGACTTCCTCTTCAGTGATCCGTATGCGATCTACGGGGACTCCATCGAGAACGTGCAGCTTCTCTGGCTGGAAGGCAGCGACACCTACTACACCATGTACGACGACGGCGCGCACAACGACGGCGCGGCGAACGACGGCTGGTGGGGTGTGACGGTCATGATCCCGGTGACCTCGTCGACCCAGCATCTCTACTATATGTTCGACATCGACATGTCGGGCGACGAGCACATCGTCGCCTGGGATCCGCGGAACGACGCGAGCGCCTCGAGCGACACGTCGAAGGTCGTGATCCCGCCCGACTTCTGGCACACCAACCTCTCGGCCTCGCTCTTCCCGGACGGCGCCCACACCGCCCTCGCCTACGCGTGGGGCAACGACCAGGTGGGCACCAACGCGTCGAGCCAGCAGGGTTGGAACTATTTCATCATCGACTGTGCGGATCCGGGCATCACCGACCTGTACGTCCTGACGCCGATCATCGGTACCGGCGACTGCGACTCGGCGTACCTGGTCGCCGTGATGGAGGACGACGGCGACGGCATCGAGGACATCCTCGAGCTGGACCTGATCGACTTCCAGTTCGCCACGGACGACAGCAAGACCCGGTGGGTGTCCCTCGGATCGGCGACGAGCTTCGACGCCGAGAACGGGTACATCTACCAGGGCCCGTGGCTGTCGGGCTACTACCCGGATGACGACAACATCGACAACGACAACGACGGCGAGACCGACGAGTCGGACGAAGAGGACTACACCTTCTTCCTCCGCGTGGTCGCCCGGGACGATACGTGGAACGTGACCATCCGCGAGGGCGGCACGATCCGCATCGACCGGAGCCCGCCGGCCATCCTTCTGACGGCCCCCGACCAGGGCACGGTCGTCGCGTGGGGTGACACGATCACCGTCTGCGCGATGCCGGCCACTAGCGAGGACGCCGTCGGTCTGAGCTACTACAAGTTCTTCTTCTCCGACTCCGCGGGGCAGCTGAAGATCATCGATCCGACGCCGCTCGACGACTCGGACGATCCTTACGTCCCGGCGGACGGTGAGAACGAAGTCTGCATCAAGTTCGCCACGAACTGGCTCTCCCTCGAAGAGGACCAGTACATCCAGTTCTGGGCGTCCGCGGTCGACTCGGCGTGCAACGAGTCCGACGCGGAAGGCCCGATCGTGGCGGCGGTGAACGACACCACCGGGCCGAGCGCCTGCGTGCTCGTCTTCTCGTCGGATTGCTTCGAAGACGTCTCCGTCGCGGATCCGCACCTCGCGGTGAGCGGCGACAACGTGACGATCACCGGCAAGGTGATCCCCAACAGGCCCGAAGCGATCAGCATCATCGAGTTCTGGGTGCAGCCGGTCGGAGGGACCGCCGTGCTCGTGGATGTCACGACGTACGATGTCTTCGACGCGGACGGCTACTTCTCGATCGTATGGAACGCCGATCTCTTCGCGAACGAGGGCGAGACCCGGGACGTGGACCTCTGGTTCGTGGCCCGGGACGCCGACAACAACCCCGATCCCACGCCGCTCAAGGCGCGGGTGACGGTCGACCGCAGGAATCCGGCCGTGACCTACTCGCTCGTCGATCTGATGGATTCCGAGCTCTACTGGGATGACGACGACGATCCGTCCGGCGCGCCGGACAACACTCCGGTCATCGTCACCGATCCGGTCACGGGCGATCTGACCATTCAGGTCTACACGTCGCACTCGGACGTGGCGTCCATGGTCCTCCAGAACCGGCGCGCCCGGGACAACTGGAACGACCTCGGCGACTGGGACAACTTCGAGTTCTACGACGATGACGCCGAGATTTGGCTCGACTACGAGCCGCAGCACACCATGGTCCAGGGCGGCACCACCTATTACTACTGGTGGTACAACATCGACGCGGACGACGTGGAAGACTTCAGCGACGCGCTCTCGGACACGATTTACGAGTGGCGGGTGCTGGCCACGGACTACGCCTGCAACGACAACGCCCTCGATCCGGAGATCTTCGTGGCCGCGTGGGACGATACCGATCCCACCTGTCTCTTCTTCGGGAACGACGCGATCGCGGACGGGGAGATCGGCCAGGTCACGGCGGGCGACGACGTGACCTTGAACTGGCTCGGTACCGACAACCTGACCGACGTGACCCACCTCGTCTTCTGGTACGTCGCTCCCTGGAGCGGCGACACGATCGTGATCGGCTCCGTGAACGCGGTGGCCGACTCGATCGACTGCCCGTGCAACAAGTGGTCCGCCGAGATCGTCTGGACCACTCCGGAAGAGTGCTGTCTCGATACGGACGTGAATGTCTACGCCTGGGTGTATGACACCCCGGGGAACCGGGGCGTGTGCAGCCAGACGATCCGTCTCGAGGATAAGCTGCCTCCGCAGAACACTCGGCTGGTCGACGTGAGCGAGAACGACTGCACCTTCCCGCGCGAGGTGACCGAGACGGTGCTGAACAACCAGACTGTCTACTTCGCGGGTGGCATCGTGCTGCACGCGGTGACGGCCGGCTGTGACTCCGGCGTCGCCACGGTCTACTTCGCTACCGTCGCCGGCGGCGATACGGTCATGATCGGCGCCGTGGACATCGACGACGGCATCGTGAAGACCGCCTTCGGCGAGTACTCCGACGGCGAGTACCAGATCGGCTGGAACACTCTCTCGCTGGACAACTACGGACAGCTCCTCTGGCCGGATGGGGCCTACACAGTGATCGTGTGGGCCGTGGACCTCGAGAACAACGTCGAGATCCCGACGAACAGCTACTCCTTCGTGGTCGACAACCTGGCGCCGACCGTCACGGTCACCTCGCCCGGAGCCGCCGGCACCACCGTGCAGGTGGAGCGCGGTTCCGAGGTGCGCCTGACCGCGGTCACGCCCACGACCACCGAGGACGTGGTCGTTTACTGGTACATCCGGAACCACGGGGACGCGGACTGCTTCGACGGCTGCCTCGACTGCTGGACGTTCATGGACTCCACGAACGGCTACTACGGCGTGGACGACACGGATGAGAATCCGGACGACAACCGGCCGTACAGCTGGGAGTGGGCGTCGTGGATGAACGACACGCCCCTCGAGGTCGGGAACAAGTACGACATCATCGCGATCGGCGAGGACCTGGTCTGCAACGGCACCGATCCTTGCACCGAGTGGCTCGCGGGCCGCGGCGTTACGATCGAGATCTTCGACAACACGGCCCCCTGCGCGACCATCACTCACCTGACCCGGAACGTCTGCCAGACCGGAGACGACATCGAGCAGCCCGAAAACGAGCGGATCCGCGGATTCGCCTCCCTCTCCGCCATGATCCCGAACGGGGACACGGACGTCGAGGGTGCGCGGTTCGAGTACTCCACGGACATGGAGAACTGGATCGCGGCCGATCAGGATCTCGTGGAGTACGGCGACTTCTGGTGGTATCTGAACGACTGGGATTCCGATCAGATCGCCGAAGGCCCGGTCTACTGGCGCGTGGTCGCCTGGGACGACGTCGGCAACATCTGCCCCGATCCGGCCGTCGTGACCCTGATCATCGATCGGACCGCTCCGGTGGTCGAGCTGGTCGCTCCGAGCAGCCAGACCTGCCCGTTCGTGTACGACGAGAGCGGAGTCCATCAGGTGATGCCGCTCATCGTCATGGCGCTGAATGGCGTGTATGACGACATCTTCCGAGGAACGGACCAGTCAGGCGTAGTGTTCGAGTACAAGCTGACCGTCGAGGACACCACGGCGTGGCGGGCCGATTCGATCAGTAATTGGCTCTACGACCGGGGGACCGGTTACTACACGGCCACCTGGAACATCACGGACGCCGGAGAGAGCAGCGGAAAGTACGACTTCCGCGTCACCGTGTCCGATTCGGCCTGCAACTCGGCGACGTACAATCTCGCGACCGAGATCGTCGTCGACATCGACGCGCCGGACGTGAACATGACGCGGGTCGAGGTGGTTCGCTGGAACCAGGACAACGAAGAGACCACCGTGGTTTACCCGATCAACAACGGCGTGATTGTCGATGTGACCCAGGGTGAGCCGATCACTCTCTTTGCGACCGTCTTCGACGACGAACAGAACATTCCGGGCAGTCTGGAGACCGGTATCGATTCGGTCTTCTTCGAGGTCGCCGCGGATTCGACCGGCACCGTGTACCACATCGATCTGGGTGAGCCGGACGAAGGCGACGGCATTTACTCGGCTCAGTGGAACACGACGTCTCTCGCGGCGGGCGACTACTTCGTCCGGGCGCGGGCCATCGACGAATGCAAGAACGTGGGCGTCAGCCCGTGGACCCGGATCCACGTGATCGACGACGCCGCTCCGCGCGCCGCCGTCATCTGCTGGAAGCCTTACGTCCTGAACGACATCAACGTCACGACGAACGTCACCGTGTACGCCACCAAGTGGTGCACCCAGGACGTGGACGAGGTCATGTTCCAGTATCGCCTCCACGGCTCCGACATCGGTGACGGCGGCGGCGACGGCTTCGCCGGCAAGGTGGAAGCGGACGGCTGGATCACCTTCGGCATGCAGCGGAGCAGCGTCTACGACGACTCGCTCTGGTATGCGACGATGGAGATCGGGCCCGAGACGTACTTCCAGATCGGCGACACACTCGACCTCCGGGCGGTGGCCATCACGCTGAAGCCCTCGTCGGGCGACAACCGTGACGTGCTCTACTTCGATCAGAACCCGCCGATCGTGACGGCCACGATCGTGGCGAACCGCTTCGGACGGGACCTCGCGACGGTCCATCCGGACGGCACGCCGTGGCTCGCCTTCAACCTGGCGGAGCTGATTCCGGACTTCGAGAGCAACTTCCAGATCGAGGTCAAGGTGAGCGATCAGATTTCGGAGGACTGGTTCTCCATCGCCAAACCTTGGGTGCTCGTGAACGCGGTCCGCGCGCGCGACGGCTGGGGTTTCGAGGAGATCGTCGAGATGGATCCGATGAACAACGGCTCCGATCTCGATCCTTACCTCTGGGGCGGCTCGACCGTGAACGGTCTGCTCGATTCGATCGGATGCGGCGGGATGGTCTACATCAACGCGGCGGTGGTCGAGGACAGCGGCACCGTGAACGACGAGGACGGCTACATCCAGACCGACGTGATCCGGAAGACGATCGCGGTCTGGGAGGTCACGAACGGACGGGGCACGAACGGCTGGGTCTCGATTCCGGGTTATGAATACCCGACGGTCCAGATCCGCGCCGGGAACGGCGTGAACGGCGGTCTCCTTATGACCACGACCCACACGCCGGTCTCCTCGTCCTGGGACGACCAGCGGTTCTTCATCCGGCCGATCGGGCAGGCGTATCAGCTCCACCTGATCAACTGCGCCGGCGAGAGCTGCAGCAGCTTCAACGACGGCTACCCGGCGAAGATCACCTTCGGGTACTCCGACGAGGACCTGACGGTGACCGACTGGATCGGACGGGAAGTGGTCGTGGATGAACTGACCGGCCTGCTGCCCGCGTGGTGGGACGGCTCCCACTGGGTGAACTACTACACCAACGACGTGGTCGTCGACACCGCGGCCAATACGGTGACGTTCTACGCCGAGGACCTCTGCGGGAACTACACCTGGAGCCTGGTGGGCATCACCGGCGGCAGCCAGATGAACATCTACCCGTGGTGCGACGGCTACACGAGCGAGTCGCCCACCTTTGTCGGTACGATCACGGACTTCATGGCGGAAGCGACGATCGACTTCCCGGACATCGAGATCTGGATCGACAACCAGCTCGTGGCGTCCGCGGACGACGACGTGGAAGACCGGAGCGATCTCGACGACCATTACGATGATCCGGACCTGCCGGATATCTACGGCTTCGCGGTCGGGAACGGCTTCTTCCGTCTCGAAGTGGTTGAAGACGAGGAGTACTCGGTGACCTTCCGGTACCACCACTCGACCCTCACGGCGGACCGTCTCTCCGGCGGGAAGCACGAGATCGTGGTGATCTACCGGAACGAGGACGAGGACTACTACTTCAACCTCCGCAGGGAGTTCATGGTTGATGTGGTGCCCGTCCAGGTCGCCTGGTCCGGCGGATTCCTGAACGGCCCGTGCGTGGGCGGCGTCGACTGCTACGTCGGCGGCGACAAGCACGCGCTCACGGTCCAGCTCACCGACCTCGAGGCCGGCGTGCTGACCGAGGAATCGCGGATCGAGGCGGTTCTCAATCTGATCTACGGGACCCTGCCCGAATTCATCGGCGGCTCCGCCTGGGGTTGGATCGATACGACGGGCACTCAGGGTCTCGGCGGACTCGGCATCACGTTCGGGGCCGACACGTTCATCCCGCTTCAGGACATGGGCCTGAAGATGGACGTCTGGCTCGTGGACAACGAGGACGACCAGACCGATATCGACGAGTACGCGGAGCGGATGCTGATCCAGGCGGGGACGCCGGCCATGTTGACGTTCACACCGCCCATGTGCCCGTACTCGGACGCGTCGCGTTGCGACGACGAGACGTACTATGATCCGAGCGACAATCTGATGGTCACTCTGCCTCTGACCGCGGACCTGGCGAAGTACAACGGCCGGGAGATCGAGGTCGTGCTCTACAGCTCCAAGCTCGAGCACATCGGCTTCGACTCCAATATCGGCCAACTCGTCGGGCTCGGCGGCGGCGGCGGCGGTGAGGATGACGACGAGGAGTTCACGAAGTACGTCTTCGGTCCCTTCGACTGCGTCGGTAACGTCGGCAGCCAGTTCGTGGCCCGCCGGTTCATCATCGACGCGTCCGCTCCGAGGATCGTATTCCTCTCGCCGGTCATGCGCTCCGTCGTGGCTCCGAACAGCGAGATCCCGGTGGTCGCCGTGGTCGTCGATTCGAGCGGTGCTTCCAGCGCCGGCTCCGGCATCGACTACGAGGCCCTGATGGTGTCGCTGAACGGTCCCGACGGTCAGGTGTTCAGCTTCTACCCGGCCACCTTCGATCCGGCCGACACGGCTTCGACGGACGATGCGACGGCGGAAGCCGCGCAGAATGTCGTGGACCACGTGAAGGACTGGAATATCGAAGGGGACAAGATCACCATGACCCTCATGGGTCTGGGCAAGGCCGGAACCTACAACCTGGTCATGGAAGGCAGCGACGTGATCGGCAACGAGTTCGTGGCGAGCCACACGTTCACCGCGGGCAGCTCGGTGCTGCAGATCACGGACGCCTACGTCTTCCCGAACCCGGTGGATCCGCAGGAAAACCGCGCCAACATCCGCTTCAATCTCGGCGGTACGCGGGATGCGCGGGTGACGGTCAAGGTTTTTGACTTCGCCGGAGACCTGGTCTATGCGATGCCGACCACGACCGAGAAACCCGGTTTGGTCGAACTCGAGTGGTCCGGCTCCACGAATGGCGGAACGATGGTCGCGAACGGCGGTTACCTCGCCCACATCAGCGTGGACGACGGTGCCGGTGTGAAGACTGCGAGCGTCAAGATCGCGGTCCGCAAGAACTGATAGAAACACGGGGCCCGGGGGGGAGTTCGTCTCCCCCCCGGCCGTCCCCGCCTTCGAGGGCCAGCGGTGGCCCTCGAAAGCGGGGAGGGCGCTTCCTCCGGAGGAGGCCCTCTCGAGTGGGAATGCGGAACGAAAGACGTTCAATGAAACGATCGGTGAAAAGATTGGCAGGTTTCTTAAACGAGGTGTTTACGTTGGGGATTGACTTCGGACGGTCCGGCAAGGATCGCCCGGAGACCAAGGGTGATCCCTGCGAGAGGAGGATCAGTACAATGCGGTTTCGAGGCAAAGGTGTACCGTTTCTCGCGGTCGTCGGATCCGTCGCGCTCCTGATGGCGAGTGTGGGCTTTGCCTTCGCCGATAGCAACCATGCGGCTGCTTACAGTCGGATCGGTGTCGGCGCCCGTGCTCTCGGAATGGGTGGCGCTTATGTGGCGATCGCCAACGACCCGACGGCAACGGTCTGGAACCCGGCCGGTCTGGCCTGGGTCGACAATCTCGCCTTCACGTTCATGTACACGGGCGGCTATGATTTCGACCGGAGCCACAACTTCTTCGGCTATGCCCAGAGCTTCTCTCTCGCTTCGGTCGGCGTTGGCTGGACGAACGCGGGTTGGGACGGATTCGAGCGCCGGGAAGGGGTCGGCGCTTCTGACGGGGACTTCGACATCTCCGACAACCTGATCCTTCTCTCTCTGGCGCGTCAGTACGGTCCCTTCGGTTTCGGAGTCACCGGCAAGATCTTCGACCAGAAGATCGACGGCGAGTCCGAGTCGGGCGGCGGCTTCGATCTGGGCGCTTTCTTCGAGGCGGGGGACCGGCTGAACTTCGGTCTGGCCATGCAGGACGTGCACGCGAAGATCGGCGACGAAGTGCTCCCGTACAACCTGCGGGCCGGTGTCGCGGTGAATCCGATCGGCGACCTGCTCATTGCGGCTGATTTGGAACAGACCGAGAACGACGAGACCCTCTATCATCTCGGCGCCGAGGCCTGGTTCGAGTACTACCCGGGTTATATGCTGGAGATCCGCGCCGGTGTGAGCGACGTCGGGCGGGACCACCAGGACAACTCGTACACGGCCGGTGTGGGTCTGAAGATTCCGAGGTTCTACGGGATCGGATTGGACTACGCCTTCATCGACGAGATGGAGGAGGCCTTCGGGAACAACCACCGGATCTCTCTCAACCTGGCCTTCGGCGAGCGCGAGCGGGACCGGGACGGTGACGGTATCGCGGACTACGACGATCAGTGCCCCAACTCGCCCGAGGACTTCGACGGTTTCGAGGACGAGGACGGTTGCCCGGACATGGACAATGACGGCGACGGCATCATCGACGAGTTGGATTCCTGCCCGGACGAGCCGGAGGACTTCGACGGAATCGACGACGCCGACGGTTGCCCCGAGGAAGACGATCAGGACAACGACGGCATTCTCGACGTGTACGACAACTGCATTCACGAGCCGGAGGACTTCGACGGCTTCGAGGACAAGGACGGTTGCCCCGACGTCGATAACGACCAGGACGGCATCCTGGACGCCGTCGACCGCTGCCCGAACAACGCCGAGACGTACAACGGATTCCAGGACGAGGACGGCTGCCCGGACATCGCTCCGAAAGAAGTCCTGAACGGCGTGAACTTCGAGTTCAACAGCGCCACCCTGAAGCCTGGTTCCGAGAAGATTTTGGACGAGGTCGTCCGGGCCATGAAGGCGAATCCGGACGTGGCGATCGAGATCCAGGGCCACACGGACAGCCAGGGCTCGCTCGACTACAACCAGAAGCTCTCCGAGCGCCGGGCGAACACGGTCATGAAGTATCTGGCCGACAACGGCATCAACGCGACGCGGCTGAAAGCGGTCGGTCACGGCGAGACCAAGCCGGTGTCGGACAACAACACCGAGTCCGGCCGGCTCCAGAACCGGCGCGTCGAGGTTCACCGCCTGAACTAGGCGGCGATCGAAAGTGTTTTCGAGGGGCGTCCCCAGGGGCGCCCCTTTTTCTATGGGAGCAAGAAAACTGCCGGTACCGGTCCACAGTTGGCCGGAGGTAGCCGGGCAGCCCACGGGGAGAGAGAGCGCGCGGATCCCGCACGACGGTCCCGTGGCCGGTTCGGTGGTCCCCCGGTCCCCTGCTCAGTCCCGGACGGGGATCGTTGTCCTGGCGGGCCCCTGGAAGGCGGAGGGGGGAGGTCCGGATGACGGAGCGGGGGAAGAACTGCCCCCGCTGCGGGAAAAGGGTTTCGGAGTACAGGAACCCTCTTCCCACGGCGGATCTGATCTTGGTGGACCGGGGGGAACGGGCGTCTGGCTAGTCCGGGCGCTCTTCGGACTTCGCTTCATCCCAAAGCCGGTCGAGTTCCTCGAGCGGGGGGGGATCGGTAAGGTCGATCCGATCTTCGATCCGGCGGAATCGGTCGCGGAACTTGCGGGTGGTGCGGTTCAGGGCGACTTCGGGGTCCACATCGAGGCATCGGGCGAGATTGACCACCGAGAAGAGAAGATCGCCGATCTCCTCCTCCACCGAATTCCGGCCTCCGCCCTCGAGAGCCTCCCGGAGTTCCCGGAGTTCCTCGTCGATCTTGTCGAGGACGGGGGCCTCGTCGGGCCAGTCGAAGCCGATGTTGGCCGCCTTCTGCTGGACCCGCCTCGCGCGGAGCAGCGCGGGAAGAGAGGTGGGGATGCCGTCCAAAATCGACTCCCTCTCCTTCTTCCCCTTCTCCCGGCGCTTCACCTCTTCCCAGGTGAGGCGGATCTCCGCCTCGTTTTCCGGCGTCGCTTCCGCGAAGACATGGGGGTGGCGCCGGATCATCTTGTCCAGGATGGCCCGGATCGAGTCGGCGATCGAGAACCGGCCCTCCTCCTCGGCGAGACGGACGAGAAAGGCGGCGAGGAAGAGGGTGTCACCGATCTCCTCCCGGAATTCGTCCCAGTCTTCGAGGGCGAGGGCCTCCGCCGCTTCATGGGCCTCCTCGAGAAAGTGGGGTCGGATCGTCTCGTAGGTCTGCTTCTGGTCCCAAGGACACCCTCCCGGGCCGCGAAGCCGCGCGACCAGCTCCACGAGCTCGGCAAACAGCTCTCCCGCCCGCGCCGCCTTCTCATTCTCGTTCATGCCCTCTCCTCGTGGGGAATGGACCCAGGGTATCACAGGGCGCTCCGGCCGGTCACCGCCCATCCCCCGGCTCCGGCGGGGCGGGCCCGACCGGGGGAGAGCCCCCTCGGGACCGGGACGACGGGAGCGACTCCTCTCCGCTTTTCCGACGGCCATGGGCATTTCTTATTTATTCTCGATTGAATATGACGTATTCCCCCGTTAATGCTATCCTCTCCGGTCAGGGCAGGCGGCCGTTCGGGCCCCGTTTTGGGGGGGGCGGGCGGGCGCCTTTCGTGCTTTGATGATGCTCTCCCCGCCCCCCGATGAGGGTGGGTCGAAACGGGGAAGGGGACGGGCCTCCGGCAGGGGGGGCGGGAACAAGGAGAAGGGAAAGGTGACGGAAGGACGAACCAGGCGGAAGGCGGAGCCGCATCGAAGCGGTCTTCCCATGGGCTTCGATCTCTTGAACGATCCGGCTCTGAACAAGGGCACGGCGTTCACCGAGAACGAGAGGAACGAACTGGGACTTCGGGGGTTGATTCCCCCTCACGTCCACACCCAGGACGGCCAGGTCGCCCGGGTGGCGGAAAACCTCCGGGCGAAACCGACGGATCTCGAAAAGTACATCTACCTCGTCGGCCTGCAGGCGCGGAACGAGCGGCTCTTCTACCGCTACGTGATCGACCACATCGAAGAAGTCATGCCGATTATCTACACGCCGACCGTCGGCAAGGCGTGCCAGCAGTACGGGCATATCTTCCGTCGTCCCCGAGGGGTGTTCCTCTCCGCGAACGACAAAGGCTTCCTCGAGGGCTGTCTCCGGAACTGGCCCTATGACGATGTCCGGATCATCGTGGTGACCGACGGCGAACGCATCCTCGGCCTCGGCGATCTCGGCGCCGACGGCATGGGGATCCCCGTCGGCAAGCTCGCCCTCTACACGGCCTGCGCCGGCGTGCACCCGTCGATCTGCCTTCCCGTCACACTCGACGTGGGCACCGACAACGCGGCGCGCATGAAGGATCCCCTCTACATCGGCCTGAAGCAGCCGCGGCTCCGGGGCGAGCCGTTCGACGCCTTCGTGGACGAGTTCATGACGGCGGCTCAGAAGATCTGGCCCAAGGTCCTGGTCCAGCTCGAGGATTTCGCGAACACCAACGCCTTCCGCCTGCTGAACCACTACAAGGACCGGGCGTGCACCTTCGACGACGACATCCAGGGGACGGGCGCGGTGGCCCTCGCCGGGCTCTACTCGGCGACCCGGATCACCGGCGGCTCGCTCAAGGAGATGAAGGTTCTCTTCCTCGGCGCCGGCGAGGCGGGAATCGGCATCGGAGACCTCATCGTCGCGGCCATGGTCGCCGAGGGGCTGTCCGAGGAGGAGGCGCGGAAACGCTGCTGGTTCGTCGACTCCACGGGGCTCGTGGTGAAGGGGCGTCCCCACCTGGCGGAGCACAAGAAGAAGTACGCCCACGAGGGCGAGTTCCTCCCCGACCTCGCGTCGGCCGTCGAGGCGATCCGGCCGAACGCCTTGATCGGCGTCTCCGGCAAGCCGGGCACCTTCTCCCGTCCGGTCCTCCAGGCGATGGGCGCGACCAACGAGCACCCGATCGTCTTCGCCCTTTCGAACCCGACGGCCAACTCGGAGTGCACGGCCGAGGAGGCGTATGTCTGGACCGAGGGGCGCGCGATCTTCGCGAGCGGAAGCCCCTTCGACCCGGTCGATTTCGGCGGCCGGCGCCACGTGCCGGGCCAGGGGAACAACGCGTACATCTTCCCGGGCGTCGGCCTCGGCGTCATCGCCTCCGAGGCGACCCGGGTGACGGACGAGATGTTCTTCCGCGCCGCCAAGTCGCTCGCCCGAACGGTCACCGGAGAAGATCTGGCGAAAGGGCTCATCTATCCGCCCCTCACGCGGGTTCGGGAAGTCTCCGCCGTCATCGCCGCGACGGTGGCCGAGACCGCCTACGAGCGGGGCCTCGCGGGAAAGCCGCGGCCGGAGAACATCCTGGAATACGTGAGGTCCCAGATGTACGATCCGACCTACGAGACGTTCGTCTAGGCCCGGCCGGGCCGACGGGACCGAGGGTCATTCCCCGAAGATCGGGGGGCGCTTCATTTCCGGCCGGAGGGCCGCGAGTGGGTGCGCCTCTTTTCCGTTCGGGGCGGGTCCCTCGGAGGGTGCGGGATGACTCGATGCCGGTGCCGGCGCACCGAGGGCAGGTACGAATGACCGAGAACCGGGACTACGGAGGACGGACGGCGCTCGTCACCGGGGCCTCCCGCGGGATCGGCCGGGCCGTGGCGGTGGCCCTCGCGGCGCGGGGGGCCCGGGTGGCGGTCCATTACCGGGCGCGGCGGGAGGAGGCGGAGCGGACGCTCGCCCTTCTCGAGGGGGAAGGGCACGAGGCCTTCCCCGCCGACCTCGCCGATCCGGAAGAGGCGCGGAGGCTCGTCGATCTCGCGGCGGATCGACTCGGCGGTCCCCACGTGCTCGTGAACAACGCGGGCCTCTTCGATCCCGCTCCGATCTTCGACGTCGGTTACGACCGGTGGAGGCGTCACTGGGAGAAGCACCTCGCCGTGAACCTCGCCGGTCCGGCGAATCTCATGTACCTCGCCGGCCGCCGGATGGCGGAGTCGGGCGGGGGGCACATCGTGAACGTCACCTCCCGGGGCGCATTCCGGGGAGAGCCGGAGGCGCCCGCCTACGGCGCCAGCAAGGCGGGCCTGAACGCCGCCGGACAATCCCTCGCGAAGGCCCTCGGTCCCCGGGGGGTCTACGTCATGACCGTCGCCCCGGGTTGGGTGGAGACGGACATGGCGAAGGAGTACCTCGAGGGGGCCGGGGGGGAGGAGATCCGGAACCAGAGCCCGCTCCGGCGCGCCTCGACTCCCGAGGAGATCGCCGAAACCGTCGTCTTCCTCGCGTCGGGCCGGGCCGACTACGCCACGGGCTGCATCGTCGACGTAAACGGCGCCTCGTATCTTCGCACCTGAGGAAGGGCCCTATGAAGACGCGCGCGATCGCCATCGTCCTTCTCGCCGGCGCCCTCGTGATCGGCGCGCTGCTCCACTTCGGCGCCCGGCGGGCGGCGGAGACGGGCGAGCTCTCCGGGCTCGATTGGATGGCGGGGGCATGGGTGGGGGAGGAGGACGGCGTGGTCATGGAGGAGGTCTGGCTCTCTCCGGCGGGAGATCTCATGCTCGGGATGCACCGGGACCGTTTTCCCACGGGAGGGGTCTTCTTCGAGTTCCTTCGCATCGAGGGGAGAAGGGACCACGTCGTCTACGTGGCGAGGCCCGCGGGGGGGGAGGAAACCTCGTTCCTGCTCGTCGAGCGGGGGGAGAAGCGGGCGATCTTCGAGAACCCGGACCACGACTACCCGCGGAGCATCTCCTATCGTCTCGACGGCCGGAAGCTCCGGGTCCGGATCGAGGGGGAGGATAACGGGGAGCCCCGGGACGAAGAGTGGGTCTGGAAGAGGAGTGTACTCAACCCGAAGTCCTGAGGTCTCCGTCCCCCGGGCCCGTCCTCGGCCGGCGGCTTGGCGGGAAACACCCCTCCGGTAGGCTCCGCTTGGAGGTGACCATGGACCGCTATCCGGTCTGGGCAGAGGTCGATCTCGACGGGATCGGCCACAACTGCCGTGAGATCCGCAAGATCATCGGCCCCGCCCGGGGCATCCTGATGGTGGTGAAGGCGGACGGGTACGGCCTCGGCGCCGTCGCCGTCGCCCACGAGGCGGCCCGGCACGGCGTGAATCGCTTCGGCGTGGCGACGCTCGACGAGGCGGTGGAGCTCCGGGAGGCGGGCGTCGATCTTCCGATCCTCATGTTCAACCCGCCCATGTCCGGCGAGGCGGAGCGGGTTCTCCGCTACGAAATCGAGCCGTCCATTGTCGATCCCGATTTCGCCCGGGAGTACGCCGCGGCCTGCCGGGAGGCGGGCGTCTTCGGCCGCTACCAGGTCGAGATCGACACGGGGATGGGCCGGTGGGGGATCTTCTCCCGTGACGCCCTCCCCTTCCTGAAGGAGCTTCGCGGCCTCGAAGGGATCGAACTCGCCGGTGTGTACACCCACTTTCCGGCGACGGAGAAGGACGACGTCTCGTTCTCTCTCGAACAGGTGCGCTCCTTCGACCGGCTGCTCGCAGCGATGCTCGCCGAGGGGATCGACCCGCCGGAGGTGCACGCGGCGAATTCGGCCGCCGTGGCGTGGGGTTTGGACGGTTCGTTCCAGACGTCGGTCCGGCCCGGGATCATCCTGTACGGGTACATCGACGCGGGGCAGCTCCCGCCGGGGGTGACGGTGCGGAACGCCCTCTCGTTCAAGAGCCGGGTGGTGCAGGCCCGGCGCTTCGAGGGGGGGGAGACGATCAGCTACGGGATGACGTACAAGGTGCCGTCGCCGACGATGATTGCCACGGTCCCCGTCGGGTACGGGCACGGGTATTCCCGGGGACTCTCGAACGGGGGGGAGGTGCTGATCCGGGGGAGGCGGGCGCCGATCGTCGGGCAGATCACGATGGACGCGATGATGGTGGACTGCGGTGCGATCGGAGGGGTCCGGATCGGCGACGAGGTGGTGCTGATCGGCGTCCAGGGGGGGGAGGAGATCACCGTCACGGAGCTCGCGAAGAAGACCGATCACATTCCTTACGAGATCACCCTCGCCATCGGCCGGCGGGTCCCGCGCGTCTACACCCGCTCGCAGCGCCCCCTCTGGGCGCGGACGATGCTGGGTTCGAGGTCGTTCGAGAAATAAGAACAGCCCCGAGCCCCCCCCCCGTTCGTCCTGAGTGCCGCCGAGCGAAGCGAGGCGGTGTATCGAAGCCTGTCCAGAGTAGGACCGAAGGTCCGTATAGAAGGGGGCGAGCGGGGAAGTCGGAGTACGGGCGGGGCCTGTCGCCGGCCGCCCGCTGCAGTGCTCGGCAGTCGCGCTTTGGTCTTCTTGATCCCTTCATGAGAACCGCACGTTCCGTTCCCGTTCAGAGTCGAGGTTTCCGGGATCTGGCGCTTGGTGCCTGCGCTCCTCGCGGGCCCCCGCCGGCGCCACCCGCCCATGGCGGGGTATTCTCAGCAAGGACTGCCGATGGGAGAAAGACCGAGATTGTGGATAAAATTGTCATCCCCGCGTACGCGGGGATCCAGGGATTAGAAGTCCCACCCCCGTTCGTCCTGAGTGCCGCCGCGCGGAGCGAGGCGGTGTATCGAAGCCTGTCCTGAGTAGGACCGAAGGTCCGTATCGAAGGGGGCGAGAGGGGAAGAGGGGGAAACAAAGGACTCCGGCCCAGCACAAGAAAAAAAGAAGCGTCCGCCCACACGGGCCCCCGGCGTCGGTGGATATTCGTGACGCGCGCCGGCTCAGACGACTCGATAGTTTTGGTCCTTTCGGAACCAGATACCCTTCCGCTTCGCTCCAGGAGAATCTGGTACCGAAAGGGGTTGGCGCGCGGCACGGCCGCTCACTCACCCCGAGCGCCCGGGTGGGCGAACGCCATCTCCCCCCTAAGGCGGGGCGGATCGAGCTCTTGCGCCCTTTTCCCCGTTCAATCCTTCGATACGATCCTCCCTTCGGTCGGATCACTCAGGACGAACGGGAGTAAGGAACTCTAGTACCTGGATCCCCTACGCGGGGATGACAATTGTATCCGCAGTCTCGGTCTATCTTCTTTCGGCAGTCCTTGCTGATCATTCGAAACCACGGGCGGGTGGCCGCGACAGGAGTCCACGAGGCGCGCAGGCACCAAGCGCCAGATCCCGAGGGGCCCAAGCATCAGCAGAAGACGATACGTGCGGTTCACGTGAATCGGACCATCGAAGACAAAGCCGCGACTGCCGAGCACCGCAGTGGACAGGAGCGGTCAGGACCTGCCCGTACTCTGCCGTGTCCTGCCGGGAAAGCCCGCGAAGGCCCCGTCCGCCCTTCGATACGGATTCTCACTCCGTTCGAATCCTACTCAGGACGAACGGGGCAGGACCCGTCCATAGGAGCACGGAAAGCGGGCAAGAAGGAGTCCGTCCGCACCGACTACCTCAATAACACCATCTTCCGAACGTCCTCGAACGACCCCGCCGCCATCTTCGCGAAGTAGATCCCCGACGCCACGTCCCGCCCGGCGCCGTTTCTTCCGTCCCATGTCGCCGCGTGATTCCCCGCCGGCATCACCCCGTCCACCAGCACCCGCACCCGCCTCCCCGCGATGTCGTAGATCGCCAGTGTCACCGTCGACCTCTCCGCGAGCTCGTAAGCGATCCGCGTCGCCGGGTTGAACGGGTTCGGCGCGTTCTTTCCGAGCGCAAAGCGGGGGGGGGGAGCGCTCCCCGGCGATTCCACCCCCGTCCCGACGCCGTTCTGATGGAGGGCGCGGATCTCGTTCGCCCCGAGGGCCCGGTCGTAGATTCGAATGTCGTCGATCGTCCCGTCCCACCAACCCGGCTCCGCCCCGTTCGGGACCGTACCCAGGTTGTTCAGTTTTACGCCGATTCCGAGCCCCGGCCGGGACGTCTTCAGCGTCCCGTCGTACGGCATGTTCCCGATCTCGGCGCCGTTCCTGTAGATTCGAAGCCGCGCCCCGTCGGCAGTGATCGCGAGGTGCTGCCACTCGCCTAACGGGAACTTGTTCCAGAATCCTTCCCGGAATCCGATCTCGTGATCGTCCGCCTCCGTCACCCGCACCTCCAAGTCCCCTTCGTCCGCCCAGAGACCGATCCGGAACGCGCCGCTCGCCCGCCCCCAGTTCTTCACGATCGAGCCCCAGAACGAGCGGGAGCCCGCCTTCGCCCAGACCGAAACGGTCATGACCGACGCCGGCTTCGGATAGTCGCCCACGATCGCATGGTCGTCGACGCCGTCGAAGTCGAGGGCGCTCCCCGTGATGCCGCCCGTCCAGACCGCCCCCGTGACCGCCCCGTCATTGCCGTTCCCCGACGAGTCGCCCGCCACGCTGCCGCTCCCCTCGTCCAGGGGGAGCCAGAGGGCCCGCGCCACCGGGTCCGGGATCGTGTCGGCGATCGTCGCCGTCGTCGTGTCCGAGCCGCCCGCGCCGTCGTCGTCCGTGACGGTGAGCACCACCTCGTAGATCCCCGCGAGCGCGTAGGCGTGCGCGGGGTCCGGTTCGGGGGACGATCCGGCATCGCCGAAGGTCCACGACCAAGAGGCGATCGAGCCGTCGCCGTCCGAAGACCCCCGCCCGAAGAAGGGGAGCGGGGCCCCGGTCACGCCGACGTAAGGACCCCCCCCGTCCGCCACGGGCGGGTCGTTCGGGGGGTCGAGGCCCCAGAAGACGCTCGTCGTCTCCGGCGCGGAGAAACCGTACTCGTCGCTCACGGCGACCACCTCGATCGTCGTCCGCGTCTCGTCGGCGACGCGGCTCACCTCCGGGGCGAACCAGGCCCGATTCGACGTGCCGCCGAGGAAGGTCCGGCTCCCGTCGGGGTTCACCTGATAGACGTGGTAAAGGCGGACCGGGCCCTCCGCGGCGTCCCAAGCGACGCGGACATTGCCGGTCCGGGTGCCGGTGGCGGCGAAGTCCGAGGCGACGAGATTCGATGGCGCCCCGGGAACGTCGACCGGGCCCCTCTGGATCCCGATCCGGCCGATCCGGATCTCGTAGCCCGGCTCGCTCGATGCCGATTCGAAGCGAAGACCGATCTCCTCGATGGTCCGCCCCGCGTGAGGTGCCAGCGGGAAGATCGCCTTCGTCCATCCCTCCCCGGTCGAGTTCCCCGCGTCCAGGGGGACGTACACCCCCGGCGCGTCGGCGAAAGCGATGTTCACCTTCAGGCGGGAGGGGGATCCCGCCGCCCCGCGCCGGAAGGCGACGACCAGCGTGTCCTCCGCCGAGAGGGCGAGAGCGGTCTTGTACAGGCGAAGGTCCGTCGGATTCGCCGGTCCGAGATCGCCGCTCACGAGAAGACACGATCCCCCCTCGTAGGCGTCGCCCCAGTCGAGAGCGGCGTCGAGGGTGTCCCCGGGGCTCGATCGGAGCCATCGCCAAGTCGGCAGCACGTCCTGGAGCCCCCGCTGGTTCCAGTCCCCCACCTTCCGGATCTCCCCCGCCACTGCGTAGAGGTGCCCCTGGCCGTTGCCGAAACTCGTCATGAAGGGGAGGTCGTTCATGGGCGACCGGGCGGGCACGTAGTGGGCGAGTCCTTTCCACGCGTCGGCGGTGGCCGTATTCGACGGGTCCCCGTTCGGCCCGACCCAGAACCGGTTCGCCCGGGCCAGGTAGTCGTAGTGGCTCGACGCGGCGGACCAAGGCCACTCGGCGCCGTAGAATCCGAGGGAGGTCGTGTGGACGTTCCCTTCGGGAAAGACCCCGTCCCAGTCGACGCCGGTCGTGTACCCGTTCGCCTGGACATCGACGCCCCCGTACACCTCGTACGGGTCCCGGCCGAGGGAGAGGGCGAGGGCCCGGGAGCTGTCGAGTTTCGTCGTGAAGCGCCAGTTGAAGTTGAGAAAGATGTCGTCGCTGACGACGGCGCCGCCCTCCTGGAAGAACATCACGTTGTTCTCGTTCAGCTCGTTCTGCCAGGCGATGTTCCCGTTGTGGATCATCGCGTCGTACCACATGATCCGCATCCCCGCCGGCTTGTTCGCCTGCAGGTAGAGGAGAAACTCCTGCATCGAGAGGGCGAGCGCCGAGTCTCCCCCCGCCGTCTCCTGGTTGACGAACCACCCGTCGAAGCCGTACTCGACCGCCGCCTCGATCAGCTTGTCCGCCACGGGGAAGACCGGGCCGTCCTTTTGCAGCAAATCCTCCACCCACTGGATCTGGCCGCC
This sequence comes from Candidatus Eiseniibacteriota bacterium, assembly GCA_043809585.1. GTDB lineage: Bacteria > Orphanbacterota > Orphanbacteria > Orphanbacterales > Orphanbacteraceae > JBDROZ01. The sequence continues at coordinate 7,394 of JBDROZ010000033.1, read as the reverse complement.
GTAGACGGTGGGGGGGAAGAAGATCGTGCCGAGAACGGGGACGCCGTTCCGGTGGGCGGCGTCGATGACGCCGGCGTTCGGCGCGAGGATGAGGCCTTCCCCCGCCGATCCGCCCCAGAAGACGAGGTTGTCGACGTAGGGCCAGTAGTCAAAGGTAAAAGAGTCGAAGTTCTCGGATCCCTGGGACGGGTTGTTCGACGTGCTCGGGTACATCACACCGATCGCGTTGATCCGTCCTTCGCCGTCTCTCGCGTGGGCATTCACCTGAGTCGAAGGGTCCGTGAACCGGTCGGCGAGGGGGACGCCCCCCCGGTTGAAATCCGCGTCCGGGTCGGTCCCGGCCGTCCATGCGAGCAGATCGTTCGGGAACCAGTGGGAAGCGTACGGCTGGTCCGCGCCGCGGGCGCCTCCGGCGGAGGCGAGAAGGGCAAGGCAGATGAGGAGCACCGGGGCACCCCGGAAGCGTCGGATTTCTGTCATGACCGGACTCCTATATAGAAGAATTCATGCATCATCTCGCCCTATTCTAGCGGCAAAGCGTGCAAAAGTCAATGAAATAGTGTGAGTTACGGATTCGGAGCCCCGCCGGGCGGGGAGGCTCCTTCCGGGGCCCATTCGAAGTCCCGATCGAGAGGGAAGAGGGGGCGGCGGAGCCGCCGGAATGGGAGGCGGAGAAGGTTCTGGTCGACCGCTCCGGCCGTGAGGGCGAGGTAGGAGCGCGCGGCCGCCGCTTTCAACTCCGGCTCGAGATAGCCGATCTTCACGACCACCAGGCTGCGCTCGGCCGGCTCGATCCCCAGCCGCCGGAACTGGTCGATCCGGTGAAAGGGCGTGCGCCTTTCGGTGACGATGATCTCAGTGCCGCCGCTCTCGATCACCGCCTGCCTCCCGGGGAAGAGCCCGCGGCCCTCCTCGCCGGTGATCGTCGCGATCGATTTCACCCGGCCCCCGACGGGGAGGGGCGGGCCGTGGGCCGGGTCGAGCTTCCCGCCGAGGCCGACACGTACATCCCCGCCGATCCCCCGCTCGTGGCAGAGGGCGGTCGCGGCCTCGTCGGTGATCGACGCGAAGAGGGCGTGCGGGACGCTCCGTTCCAGCAGTTTCCGGAGACCGGCCGTGACGTCCCCCGCCCCCCCCGCGGTCGGATTGTCCCCCGAGTCGCTGATGAAGACGGGCCTGTCGCCGCAGGCCAGAGCGCGATCCAGACATTCGTCGATCGACCCGGCCGGCCCGCCGAAGTCGAACTCCTCCCGGGCGTCCCAGAATTCGCGGGCGAGAGCGTACGCCTCCCGCCCGGCGGTGGCGGCATCCGTGCCGACGACGACGACCGACGCGCCCGCGCGGGGCTCGTCCGCCCAAGGGTAGCCGGCCAGGATCGACGCGTCGAGAATCCCCTCGCGAACCGAGACCCGCGAGAGGAGACCCCAGAGACGCGCCCCGGGCTCCCATTCGGTGCTCGTCTTCTCGCCGGGGAGAAGGACCGGTACGGAAACGCGGGCGAGGACGGGGCGGATTCGCCGCCGGAGGCACCGGGCGAGGAGCTCCACGGCCCGCCGGCGCGTCTCTTCCTCGTCGGCGTGGGGAGCGGTCCGGTACGCGGTCAGGATGTCGAGAGCGTCCGCCGCCCCTCCCGAGAGGTTGCCGTGGAGGTCGTAGCTCGCCGCGACGAGCGTGTCCGGGCCGCCCGCCGCGCGGACGGAGCGCAGGAAGTCCCCTTCCGCGTCCTCCATGCTCCGGACGAATGCCGCTCCGTGCATGTCGAGATAGACCCCGTCCCACGGGCCGTCGCTCGCGAGCCTCTCGACGATCTCGTCCCGGATCGCCCGGTACGCCTCCGGCTCCACGGGCCCTCCCGGCAGGGCGCGGGCGTGGAGGAGCAGCACGAAATCAACACTGTCGAAGGAATCGAGAAAGGGATAACGCCCGAGAATTTCCGGCCCCCGGAGAATGCGAAAGTCCTCGAGCCTCGTCGGGAGGGGAGAGAAGGTGCAGCATTCAGCGGCGAACCCGCCGAGGGCGATGCGCATGGACTTACTCCTGGCCGTTTCTGGGTCGAGCGCGCCGAACCCAAAGATCAAGGCTGGGCATCCGCAGAATTCCCAGTTCTCTTGATTCTCCCCGCTAACCCGGCATCACGCGCCGCAGCAGAACAGACGAGAGGCCGCCGGGTTACTTGCCCCCGAAGTCGACAACGATGGGCGCCGCGGTTCGTCTGGTGTGAACGTAGCACGCCGTCTCCGGCGCGGTCCCGTCGAGGTAGATCTCCTCCCGGGGCTTCGGGCAGCCGGCGGAGGCGAGGAATCCGGTCTCGGAACAGACGGTCCGGTACGTGATGCCCGCGACGGGGCGGGGGAAGATGCCCCTCTTCGTCGAGTCGCTGACGGCGGTGGCGAAGTCGATCCAGATCGGAAGGGCCACGACGCCGCCGCTCATTCCGCTCCCCATGTTGACTTTCTCCTCGAAACCGACCCAGACTCCGGCGACCACCTCGGGAGTGAACCCGATGAACCAGGCGTTCGTGTAGTCGTCGTAAGTGCCGGTCTTGCCCGCCGCCGGCGCGTTCCAGCCTTTCCGCCGGAGCGAGTGGCCGGTGCCGCTCGGTTCGTCGATCACGCTCTCGAGAAGGGAGGTCACCACCGCCGACAGGGCGGCCGGGATCGCCTCCCGGGATTCACGCTCTTCCTCGTACAGGACGGTCCCGTTCCGGTCTTCGATCCGGACGATCGCCGACGGCTCGACGAGGATTCCCCCGTTCCGGAAGACGCTGTAGGCCGTGGTCAGCTCGAGAAGGTTCACCTCCGAACTTCCGAGGGCGATGGAGGGGACCTCCTGAACGGGAGACTTGATGCCGAGTATGTGGGCTGTCGCCGCCACCTTGTGGGGTCCGAGGGCGAGAACGAGTTTCACCGCCGGCAGGTTGATGCTCTGGGCGAAGGCTTCCCGCAGCGAGACGAGGCCGGAGAAGCGCCGGTAGTAATTCCCCGGTCGCCAGAGCGTCCCGTCCGACTGGGCGAGGACGACCGGGGCGTCGAGGATCATGTCCGAAGCGCGGTAGCCGTTCGCGATGGCCGTGGTGAACGTGAAGAGCTTGAAAGAGGAGCCGGGCTGACGGGGGGCCTGGACCGCCCGGTTCCAATTCGACTCCTCGTAGCTTCGGCCTCCCACCATGGCGAGGATATGGCCGGTCTCCGGCTCGAGGGCGACGAGCGCCCCCTGCAGGTACTCGGGCGTCCCCGCCAGGCCTTGTTCGACGTAGTCGGCCCGCTTCTGGGGATAGCGCCGCTCCGTTTCGAGGCGGATCAGATTGCTCTCCACCGCCCCCTCGGCGGAGGCCTGCATCGCCGGATCGAGGGTCGTGTGCACCTGGAGGCCGTGCAGCATGTACTCCTCTTCGGGAAACATGTCGCCCACGAGCTTCCGCACGTACTCGACGAAATAACCGGACTCGAAGAGCCTACCCGTGTGGGGCGCGAGCACGATCGGCTCCGCCATCGCCGAGTCCGCTTCCGCCTCGGAGACGATGCCCTCCTTCGCCATCACCGAGAGCACCGTGGCGCGCCGGCGCTCCGCGAGGTCGGGGTTCCGGGTGGGAGCGTAGTCCCGGGGGTTCTTGATGATTCCCGCGAGAAGGGCCGCCTCGGCGAGGGAGATATCCTCCACGTGCTTCCCGAAGTATTCCCGCGACGCCGCCTCGACCCCGTAGGTCCGGTTCCCGAAATAGATGTGGTTGAGATACATCTCGAGGATCTCGTCCTTCGTGTACCTCTTCTCGATCTCCATGGCGAGGAGGGCCTCCCGGATCTTACGAGTGTAGGTCTGGGACATCCATCCACGTTCTTCATGGATAAAAAGATTGCGCGCGAGCTGCTGCGTGATGGTGCTTGCCCCCTGGACGACCTGCCCGGCGCGGATGTTCCGGGCCATGGCCCTCGCGATGCCTCGGAGGTCGACCCCCCAGTGGTCGTAGAACTTCCGATCCTCGATGACGAGGATGGCGTCGACGAGATGGGGGGGCACCCTCTCGATGGAAGCGAGGACCCGGTTGTACTCGTAGAACTCGGCGAGCGTGTCCCCCCCCGCCGAGAAGAAGAGGGTCTTGATGGGGGGCTCGATCCGCTCGAGGCGTGTGAGGGGGGGGAGATGCTGCCGGAACCAGCGAAGGGCCCCCGCGCCGGCCCCCCCGAAAAGACAGGCGACCACGAGGATCACGATCACGGCCCGGTTCTTCACCAAGGAACCTCCAGAAATGGGGGAAATCCAGCCCACTTTAGCCCCGCCGGGCGGCCCGGTCAAGGGGAAAGACCTGGATGCCGAATGAGTAACTACGTGCCTGGTAATAGGTTGCGATCCTATCGGGGATGGGGGGATTTTTTCCAGAGAATGAAAGAAAAGTGTTGACCCAACTCGGGGCCTCGATTACTGTTCCAAGTCTGCCGCGTGAAATGTCCAAGTTGACGGCGGCGCGGCCTTGTGCTAGATTCAGTCAGGAAGTACGCCGATTCGCTCTTTGAAAACCGAATAGTGCATCCGTTTAGTCGAGCCAAGCGTGCCCCGGATGGGCGGGCGGATTCGTCTGTTCGCGCATCCAATACGATCATTCTGAAGTTACGTGAAGCAGAGTTTCGACTTTTTCTTCGATACGTAATTTCGACAACGAAGAGTTTGATCCTGGCTCAGAACGAACGCTGGCGGCGTGGATTAGGCATGCAAGTCGTACGAGAACGGGATGCTGTGGATCCTTCGGGTGAAGCAGCGCCTTAGTAGAGTGGCGAACGGGTGAGTAGCGCGTGGGGAACTTGCCTCCGAGTTGGGGATAACGCCCCCAACGGGGTGCTAATACCGAATGTGTTTCGGAGTTCGCATGGAAATCGAAGTAAAGGTGGGGATCCTTCGGGACCTGCCGCTCGGAGATGGCCCCGCGTCCCATTAGCTTGTTGGTGGGGTAACGGCCTACCAAGGCGACGATGGGTAGCTGGTCTGAGAGGATGGTCAGCCACACTGGGACTGAGATACGGCCCAGACTCCTACGGGAGGCAGCAGTCGAGAGGCTTCGGCAATGGGGGCAACCCTGACCGAGCGACGCCGCGTGGGGGATGAAGGTCTTTAGATTGTAAACCCCTTTCAGTAGGGGAGAAATGCGCCAGGGTTAACACCCCCGGCGTTTGACGGTACCTACAGAAGAAGCTCCGGCCAACTCCGTGCCAGCAGCCGCGGTAACACGGGGGGAGCAAACGTTGTTCGGAATCACTGGGCGTAAAGGGCGCGTAGGCGGCTCAGCAAGTGAGGTGTGAAAGCCCCTGGCTCAACCAGGGAACTGCGCCTCAAACTGCTGGACTTGAGGGCAGGAGAGGAAACGGGAATTCCCGGTGTAGCGGTGAAATGCACTGATATCGGGAGGAACACCAGTGGCGAAGGCGCGTTTCTGGCCTGCTCCTGACGCTGAGGCGCGAAAGCTAGGGGAGCAAACAGGATTAGATACCCTGGTAGTCCTAGCCGTAAACGGTGAGCACTAGGTGTGGGAGGCATCGACCCCTCCTGTGCCGCAGCTAACGCATTAAGTGCTCCGCCTGGGGAGTACGCTCGCAAGGGTGAAACTCAAAGGAATTGACGGGGGCCCGCACAAGCGGTGGAGCATGTGGTTTAATTCGATGCAACGCGAAGAACCTTACCGGGGTTTGACATGCACAGGACGGATTTAGAAACATTTCTTCCCTTCGGGGTCTGTGCACAGGTGCTGCATGGCTGTCGTCAGCTCGTGTCGTGAGATGTTGGGTTAAGTCCCGCAACGAGCGCAACCCTCGCTCTTAGTTGCCATCAGGTAAAGCTGGGCACTCTAAGGGGACTGCCGCCGATAAGGCGGAGGAAGGCGGGGATGACGTCAAGTCCTCATGGTCCTTATGCCCCGGGCTACACACGTGCTACAATGGCCGGTACAATGGGTTGCAATGCCGCGAGGTGGAGCCAATCCCAAAAAGCCGGCCCCAGTTCGGATTGCAGTCTGCAACTCGACTGCATGAAGCCGGAATCGCTAGTAATCGCTGATCAGCAGGCAGCGGTGAATATGTTCCCGGGCCTTGTACACACCGCCCGTCAAGCCACGAAAGTGGGTAGTACCCGAAGTCACTGACCCAACCCGTAAGGGAGGAAGGTGCCGAAGGTAAGACTCGTGATTGGGGCTAAGTCGTAACAAGGTAGCCGTACCGGAAGGTGCGGCTGGATCACCTCCTTTCTAGGGAGTGTTAGCATCCGAGGTCCCTCTGAGAGGGAACCAAGGGGCAACTCTCAGGTCGGTCCGATGTCGGATCGCCGCCTTCCCTTCTGTTTTCGACCTTCGTTTTTCAGGTGTTGACGAAGGAAAACGTCGATGTTTTCCTTCCGATGCATGATTGGGCCTATAGCTCAGTTGGTTAGAGCGCACGCCTGATAAGCGTGAGGTCGGTAGTTCAACTCTACCTAGGCCCACCGCCTCGAGATGATCTAGTAATCTGGGGGGGATATAGCTCAACTGGGAGAGCGCCGCCCTTGCACGGCGGAGGTTACCGGTTCGAGCCCGGTTATCTCCACAGATTGGATTTCATGCCCTTGTGAGGGTGGTGGGTTTTCTTTCGGATTTCGCTGCCGTGTTTGGTCTAAAATCCAGCTCGGTGGCAATATCGGTTCTTTGACAACTGCAATCTGTCTTAAGTTGCTCTGAGGTTTTGCTGAGCGTCACAGGTTCAATTTCTTGGATCTGTGTGCTTGGTCAAAGACCGTATCATGCATCTAGGAGTTCGGTCAAGCTACTAAGGGCAGATGGAGGATGCCTTGGCGTCAGAAGGCGATGAAGGACGTGGCAAGCTGCGATAAGCTCCGGATAGCTGCAAACAAGCTTTGACCCGGAGATTTCCGAATGGGGCAACCCGGCGGGGGTCATACCCCGTCATCACCCAGATGAATATATAGTTTGGGTGAGGCGAACGGAGGGAACTGAAACATCTAAGTACCTCCAGGAAGAGAAAGAAATCTCGATTTCCTGAGTAGCGGCGAGCGAAACGGAAACAGCCAAAACCGTCGACATGTTAAAGCCTGCGCGCGTTGTGTCGGCGGGGTTGTGGGGTCGATCCGGATCCGTGTGCAGACGGATCGGGGAGTCATAAACCAGCATGTTAGTTGAACGGTCTGGAAGGTCCGACCATAGAGGGTGATAGTCCCGTAAGCGAAAACATGCTGGCTCCCTGGAGACGATTCCCGAGTACCGCGGGACACGAGAAACCTTGCGGGAATCTGGGAGGACCACCTCCCAAGGCTAAATACTCTCTGACGACCGATAGTGAACAAGTACCGTGAGGGAAAGGTGAAAAGAACCCCTGGCGGGGAGTCAAAAGAACCTGAAACCATTTGCCTACAAGCGGTCG
>JBDROZ010000032.1:0-33201 GCA_043809585.1 Candidatus Eiseniibacteriota bacterium | reverse complement strand
ACGAGGGACGGGGTCCGCACCGCCGTCGCCCGGTTCCGGATCACCGCGTTCGAGACGGGGGATTTCGAGATCCCTCCCCTGACGCCTCCGGGAGGGGGGACGGGGAGCGGGCCGATTCCGGTGACGGTCCTCTCCGTCGTCGTCGATCCGGAGGGGGACCTCCGGGACGTGAAGCCCCCCCTCTCCCTCGGCCGGGATTGGTTCCGGGCCCTCGCCCTGCCGGCGGCGGCCCTCGTCCTTCTCGCGGCGGCCCTTCTCGTCTGGCTCCGGTGGAGGCGCCGGGAGGTGCTTCCCGATCCCGTGCTCGGCGCGGTCGATCTCCGCGGCGCCCACGTGGCCGCCTACGAAGCCCTGGACGCGCTCGTGGCGGAGGGACGCTCCGGGAACGGCGTGGGCAGGCCGTACTGGTTCCGCCTCTCCGGCATTCTCAGGGAGTACATCGACCGGCGCTACGGAGTGCCCGCACCGGAGCGAACCAGCCGGGAGACGCTCCGCCTCCTCCGGGGGGAGAACCTGGAAACCGAATCCACCCGGCTCCTCCGCGAGCTCTTCGGCCTCTGCGACCTCGCGAAGTTCCGGGGCACCCTGCCCGGGGAGGGGGAGGCTTCCGCCGCGGCGGGGGAGGCGCGCCGCTTCGTCGATCTCACCCGGGCGGGAGAGAAAAAGGAAGGAGGGGAGGAATCGTGATCCTCCGCTTCGCCCACCCCTCTGTTCTTCTCTTCGCCCTTCCGGTGTTCGCCCTGATGATCCACGCGTACCGGCGGCGCCTCCGCGCGGGGCCCCGGATCCGCTTCTCCGATCTCGAACTACTCCGCACGGCCCGTCCCCGTTCCCCGTGGGCGGCGCGGCACGGCGCGGCGATCCTCCGGTTCATCGCGGTCCTCCTCCTTATCGTCGCCCTCGCCCGGCCCCAGGCGGGGGCGCGGGGGATCACGGTGAACACGGAAGGCGTCGACATCCTCGTCGCCCTCGACGTGTCGAGCAGCATGCAGGCGGTGGACCTGCAGCCGAACAACCGGCTCGACGCGGCGAAGAGCGTGGCCGCCGACTTCATCCGGGGCCGCGAGTCGGACCGGATCGGGATCGTCGTCTTCGCCGCCGTCAGCTTCGTCCAGTGCCCCCTCACGCTCGACTACGAAGTCCTCCTCGGCCTCCTCGATGACATCCACATCGGCATGGTCGAGGACGGGACGGCCATCGGAATGGCGATCGTGAATTGCGTGAACCGCCTGAAAGAGAGCGACGCGAAAAGCAAGGTGGCGATCCTCCTCACCGACGGCGTGAACAACACGGGGCGGATTGATCCGGCGACGGCTTCGAACGTGGCGGCCACCATGGGGGTCCGCATCTACACCATCGGCATCGGGAAGCAGGGCGAAGCCCTCTACCCCGTGGACGATCCCATCTTCGGGCGGCGGCTCGTGAAGAGGAAGACCGAGATCGACGAGGAGACGCTCCGCCGGATCGCGGAGGAGACGGGGGGCCGCTACTACCGGGCCACCGACACGGACGCCCTCCGCCGGATCTTCAAGGAGATCGGCGACATGGAGAAGACGGAGATCACGAGCGACGAATACGTGAACTACACGGACCTCTTCGGCCGGTTTCTGATCCCGGCGGCGGCGCTGCTTCTCCTGGAGGCGCTCTTCTCGGCGACGGTCCTGAGGAGGTTTCCCTGATGCACTTCGGCGCGCCGGTCTGGTTGAACGGGCTCCTTCTCGTCCCCCTGCTCTGGCTCCTCATCCGGCGGGGGCGGAAGAAGAGACGGGAGGCCCTCGAGCGCTTCGGCAGCCCGGGGCTCCTCGCCCACCTCGTCCGGGGGGCGGACGACGGGAAGCGCCGCCGGAAGGAGCGGCTCTTCCTCGCAGGAATGACGGGTGTCGTCTTCGCCCTCGCCCACCCCCAATACGGGGAGAAGCAGACGCCCATGACTCGGGAAGGGATCGACCTCGTCTTCGCCATCGACGCGTCCCTCTCCATGCTCGCCGAAGACCAGCCGCCGAGCCGGCTCGAGCGGGCGAGAGGGGAAGTGGCGGGCGCCCTGTCACGCCTCAAGGGGGACCGGGTGGGCATCGTGAGTTTCGCGGGAACCTCCCTTCCCACCTGTCCGCCCACCGTCGACTACGGCGCGGTCCGCATCTTCCTCGGGGCCCTCGACCCGTGGACGGTCCCCACGGGGGGGACGGCGATCGCGAAGGCGCTCCGTCGGTCGATCCACATGCTCCGGGAGAGCGCGGCAGGGTCGAAGGCGGTGGTGCTCCTGACGGACGGCGAGGACCACGAGGGAGACGTCCTCTCGGCGGCGGACGAAGCGGCGGAGGCGGGGATCCGGATCTTCACCATCGCCCTCGGAAGCGCGGAGGGGGAGCTGATTCCCCTTCCCAAGGGGGAGGGCCCGGGATTCAAGAAAGACCGGGGGGGCGAACTCGTCGTCTCCCGGCGGAACGACCAATTGCTCCGGGAAGTGGCGGCCCGCACCGGGGGGCGGGCCTTCGAACTCGAGAACGAACCGGACGCTCTCGACCGGATCCTGGACGCTCTGTCGGGCATGGAGAAGAGAGAGTTCCGCTCCCGAGTCTACGTCCTCCGGGAAGAGCGGTATGTCTGGTTCCTTCTCCCTGCTACACTGCTCTTGTTCCTCGAGTTCCTGCTCGGAACATCGGGAGAGGCCCGGAAGGGGGTATGGAGTGGCCGCATCGAATAAGAGCGCTTTCGTCCTCTTCGCCCTCCTTGTCCTCGCCTTCGGGGACCCGGTCCGGGAGAAGAACGAGCGGGGAATCGCGTCGTACGACGAGGGGCGTTACGAGGATGCCCTCGATCACTTCCTGGAAGCCGAGACGGAAGCCCCCGAGAGGCCCGACCTCTCGTTCAACGTCGCCGCCGCCCTCTACCGGCTCGGCCGTTTCGAGGAGGCGGCCGCCGCCTTCGGAGCGGCCAGACGCGGGGAAGGCTTGGACGGCGCCTCCCTGTACGGTGCGGGAACCGCCCTCGCCCGGATGGGCAAGCTCGACGAGGCGGCGGCCCTCTACAAGGAAGCGCTCCGGCGGGATCCGGACGACGAGGACGTCAAGTACAACCTGGAAAAGGTCCTGCAGATGATGGACCAGCAGCAGCAGGACCAGCAGCAGCAAGACCAGCAGCAGCAAGACCAACAACAGCAGGACCAACAGCAGCAGGACCAACAACAGCAGGACCAACAACAGCAGGACCAACAACAGCAAGACCAGCAACAGCAAGACCAGCAGCAGCAAGACCAGCAGCAGCAAGACCAGCAGCAGCAAGACCAACAACAGCAAGACCAACAACAGCAAGACCAACAACAGCAGGACCAACAGCAGCAAGACCAACAACAGCCCCTACCCGGGGATCAGAAGATGTCCCGAGAAGACGCGGAAAGGATCCTGCAGGCCCTGGCCGAAGAGGAAGAGGCGGAGCGCCGGGAGAACATGAAGCAGCGGCGAGCGGTGGGGAAGGGAGAGGGGAAGGACTGGTGAGACCCGCTCTTCTCCCCTTCCTGGCGGTTCTCGTCGCCGGCGCGCTTCTCGGGGCCGACCCGGCGGCGGCGGTCGAGCTGACCGCCCGGATCGACCGCGACCAGGTCGATCTGGACGGCCGGGTAACGCTCACCCTTTCCATCCAGGGGGGGCGGGGGGAGGCGGACATCGATCTCGGCGAGACCGCCGGCTTCCGCGTCTACTCGGCGGGCACCTCCCAGAGCGTCTCCATCGTGAACGGGGCGGTCACTTCGTCAATCACCCACACCTATTTGCTCTCGCCCCGTTCCGAAGGGGAGCATTCGGTCGGTCCGTTCCGCGTCGTCATCGGCGGAGAGGAGGGGACCGCGCCGGCCGTGAGAATCCGCGTCGCCCGGGGGGCGCCCGCTCCGGCCCCCGCTCCGCCCCCCCGGGGAGGGACGGGGGACGATGCCGCCGCCGCCGCCTTCCTCCGCACCTTCGTCGACAAGGACGAGGCCTTCATCGGCGAGCAGGTTACGCTCACTTTCCGCCTCTACCAGCGCGTCCGTTTCGCCGGCGACCCCGAATACTCCCCCCCCTCCAGCGAGGGATTCTGGGCGGAGGACCTGCCCCCTCAGCGCCGTTTCTACGATGAGGTCCGGGGAACGAACTACCTGGTCAACGAAGTGAAAACCGCGCTCTTTCCGACCCGCCCCGGGCGACTCGTGATCGGGCCGGCGACGCTCCGTTACCAGGAGGACACCTTCTTCTCCAGCGATCCCTTCGATTTGCTCCGCGGCGGACTCCGGGGGGGGAGGAGGAGGCCGGTGCAGGAGACCCTGCGCACCGATTCCCTCGCCGTCACCGTGAAACCTCTTCCCGCCGGGGGGCGCCCCGCCGGCTTCGAAGGCGCCGTCGGCTCGTTCCGCCTCCGTGCGGAGCTCGACAAGGACTCTGTGGCGGCGAACGAACCGGTCACGCTCACGGTCACCCTCGAAGGGGAGGGAAACGTGCAGGCCGCCAGGCTCCCCGACCCCGCGGCGCCGGAGACGTTCAAGGTGTACGACTCGGGAAGCGCCACGGAGACATCGAAGGAAGATTACCGGGTTCGGGGGAAAAAAACCTACACGCGGGTCTTCGTCCCCCGGTACGGCGGCGACTACACGATCGCGCCGATCGCCTTCACCTTCTTCGATCCCGACGCGGGCGGTTATGTGACCCGCACCGCCGGGCCTTTTCCGGTCCGGGTCTCCGGGGAACCGCCCGAAGTGGAGGCGGCCCAAAGAGAGATCGAACGGCGGGAAGAGGATCTCCGCTATCTGAAGGAGCCGGCCGGTCTCGAATGGGCGCCCCGAAAGGGAGTCCCGGTCCCAGGCCTCCTCGCGGCCAACGCCGCCCCCCTCGTGCTCCTGGCGGGCCTCATCGCGTGGAGAAAGCACCGGGAACGCCTCCATCGGGACCGAGCGTGGGCGAGGGCCCGGAGGGCGGGAGGGGTCGCGAAGAGGGCCCTCGCCGCCGCACGGGCCCACCTCGGGGACGACGACTCCCGCGAGTTCGCCGCCGCCCTCGGGCGGGGAGTGACAGGGTATCTCGGAGACCGGACCAACCTGCCCGTCTCGGGGATGACCGCCCGGGAGGTGGTCGCTTCGATCGAGCGCCTGGGGGGGGACCAGGATTCCGCCGAGGCCGCTTCCCGGTTCCTCGCCGCCTGTGACAGGGCCCGGTACGCTCCGGAGCCGATGCCCGTTCCGGAGAGGGAGAGACTGCTCGCCGAGGGAGAGGAACTGGTGAGGCGGATCTCCCGGCTCCGCCGGGAAGGAGGGAGGGGACGATGAGGATGGCCGCCGTCCTCTTCGCGGTCGTCGCGCTCGCGTCCGCCCCCGCCGCGCCCATGGCCGCGGCCGATCTCGACTCCCTCTTCCGGGAGGGGACCGCCGCCTACCGGGAGGGACGCTTCCGTGACGCGGTGCTCTGCTTCGAGGGGATCCGCTCGTCGGGTGTGGAGAACGGACCCCTCCTCTATGACCTGGGGACCGCCTACTTCAAGGTGGACGACCTCGGCCGCTCGATGGCGAACCTCCACCGGGCGCTTCGCTACATGCCTCGGGACCCCGATCTCCGGGCCAATCTCGAGTACGTCGAAAGCCGCACCCTCGACAGATCGATGGGGGACAGCCGGTTCCCCCTGCTTCGCCTCCTCGACGATGCGGCAGGACGGCTGACCTGGCGGGAGTGGCTTCTCTTCGCGGAGATCGTGTACGGCCTGTTCGTCGCTGCCCTGGCCCTCCGCCTGCTACGCCCGCGGATCCGGAAGCGGCTGGCGACCCCGACCCAAGTCCTCGGTACCCTCTTGCCGCTTCTCCTGCTTCTCCTCGCGCGGTCCTATCATGACCAGGAGTGGGTCCGCCGCGGGGCCGTCGTCCCCGGAGAGATTGCCGCTCGGAGCGGTCCGGGGGAGCGCTTCACCGAGGAGTTCCTCCTCCATCCCGGTACGGTGGTTCGCATGAACCGAGATGCGGAAGGGTGGGTTCTCGTGGAGGTTACGCCGGACCTGCGGGGCTGGGTCCCCCGGAACTCCCTCGAGGAGTTCTAGAACGTGGGTGGTACCCAGGTACGCAGCCCGGGTGTGTACAGCGTTCACAACCCAACCCTTTTCTTCTCGGCCCATTAGGAGCCCCTCCGACGCCGTGTGAATCTGATTCACACCGCTCGCCCCCACATTCTCCCGTCCGGACCGTGAGAATCGACCTCAAGCATCATGCTGCACACAATTGTCATATAGTCGGTTACGAACCAGCCAGGACGGTCCGATGCGGGTTGGCACGTAATCTGCGTACAAAACAGGCAGAAACGATCCGAAACGGGAAAGGCTTTTTCGGATATTGAAGGCACTGAACCTGGAGTCCCCTATGCCAGGAACGGCCGCGACCACCAGAGAATGGGATCTCTCGTGCCTCGAACTGTGCGACTTCGAGGACGAGCCCGGAAACGACCGGAAGGAACCGTCCTGGTCTTTCTGGGTCATCGAGGGTCGAGAGGCCGGCGACAGCGACGACGAGCATCGTGCGGAAGGGGAAGTCATGTTCGAGAACCAGGTCACGGGGAGCGGAGAGAGAAAGGGGGGAAGCCGTGGCGTGTCCCAGGATGCGGTCGGCATCTACCTGCGGGACATCCGGCGGTTCTCCCTGCTGGGCCGGGAAGAAGAGGCGCGGGTCGCGTGGCGGGTCAAGAGCGGCGACGAGGGCGCCCGCCTGGAACTGATCTCGCGCAACCTTCGACTCGTGATCAGCATCGCGAAAAGGTACCAAGGCATGGGGCTCTCCCTCGAGGACCTGATCGAGGAGGGAAACATCGGCCTGATGAAGGCGGTCGAGCGCTTCGAGGTGGAGCGTGGCCTCCGGTTCAGCACCTACGCGTCCAAGTGGATTCGCCAGGCGGTGACGCGGGCGCTCGTAAACAAGAGCCGGACGGTCCGGATTCCCGCGAACGTTCTCGCCCTGATCAAGCAGTACCTGACCGCCCAGAGGGAGCTTTTGCAGGAGCTCGGGCGCGTGCCGACGAGTGAAGAAGTGAGGGAGCGGATCGACCTACCCCGCCGCCGGTTCCTCGAGATCTCGCGGCTCGCGAAAGGGATCCTCTCCCTCGATCAGCCGATGGAAGTCGACGTTCATTCACACGTCCTCCACGATATCATCCCGGACGTGAACGCCGCCAGCCCGCTCGAGCAGGCCATGGAAGAGCTGCAGAAGGATCTACTGTTCCGGCTTCTCGACTCCCTGCCGGAAAGGGAAGCCCGCATTCTCCGGATCCGTTACGGTCTCGAGACGGGAGAGCCCCATTCGCTGGAACAGACCGGCCGGATCCTGGGAGTCACCCGGGAGAGGATCCGCCAGCTCGAGGCCCGGGCGCTCCGGAAACTCCGAGAGAGTCTGGCGGAGATGCGGTTGACCGAGGAAAAGATGGCCGCCGGCCAGGTGGCCTAGCCTTGACCTTTCATAGAATCTCGGCTCAAAACGCTATCGCTCGCGATCGAGAACGACAGCAGGACCCTTCCGTCCGTAAGAGCCCGCGGCCCCCACCGCGGGCTCCCCTTGTTTCCCCTCAAGTTCGACCCTCCGTTGCCGATCATTAGGAGGAAGAAGGAACTCTTCTCGGATCGGAAGGTGGGGGAAAAGATGGAAGTTCTTCTCGGAATTCTCGCGTATTTCGCACTGGCCCTCTTCACCGGCCGGTTCCTCTCTCTCTCGACCCGGGGGGCCGTCGCCTATCCGGCGGCGTCGAACGGGGCCGAACCGCGCCTCTACTCGCCCGCCGAGACCGCGAACCTCTCCGTCGCGGATCGCCCCCGGGAGAGGGAGAGAACGAAGGAACCGGAGCGGGAGAAGACCCTGGTCTGAGCATTCGACTCTGTCCGCGCCTGCGGCGAACGAGGCCCCGGCCGTACTTCTACTGACCGAGCTACCCTCCCGCCTCGACATCCGCCCTGCCCCGGCGGGCCCCTTTCCGCTACAATCGACCGATCATGGCGCGCATCCTCTTTCTCGAACCGTACTGCGGCGGATCCCACAAGGCCTTCGCCGAAGGACTGGCCCGCCACAGCGGCCACGAGATCGAACTCGTCACCCTTCCCGGACGCTTCTGGAAGTGGCGCATGCGCGGCTCGGCCCCCCTTTTCGCCCGCACCCTCGAAGGCCGGGAATCCCCCGACCTCCTCCTCGCCTCCTCCATGCTCCCCCTCGCCGAGTTTCTCGGCCTCGCGGGCGAACCCCTCCGCCGTCCCCCCCGGGTTCTCTACTTCCACGAGAATCAACTCACTTACCCGCTCGGGGAGGGGGAGAGGCGCGACCTCCACCTCGTGATGACCCAGGTCGCCTCCGGCATGGCGGCGGACCGCATCCTGTTCAACTCGCGCTACCACCGGGAGGAGTTCCTCCACGCCCTGCCCGGATTCCTCAGGGCCCTCCCGGACCGGCGGCCGGCGGGCCTTCCCGCCCTCTTCCGGGAACGCTCCTCCGTCATCCCCCCCGGCGTCGACTTCGCGACCCTCTCCCGGTCCCGACCGCCCCGGGAAGAGGGAGCGCCGCCCACGCTCCTCTGGAACCACCGGTGGGAGCACGATAAGGGCAGGGACCTCTTGCTCGGCCTCGTCCGCCGTCTCCGGGAGAGCCGCGCCGAGTTCCGCCTGATCGTGACCGGCGCGCCCGAGGGGGCCCGCTCCGACCTCTTCGAAGAGCTGCCCGAAGCGGCCGGTCCCCACCTCGTCCACGTCGGATTCGCCAAGACCAGGGCCGCCTACGCGAAGCTCCTCGCCTCCGCCGACCTGGTCGTCTCCACGGCGCGTCACGAGTTCTTCGGCATCTCCATCCTCGAGGCGATCCATGCCGGGGCGTTTCCCCTGCTCCCGCGGGCGCTCGCCTATCCCGAGATCCTGCCCCCCGACCGGTTCCCCTCCTGCTACTGGGGGGACCAGGACGAGCTCTTCGCCAAGGCCCGCGCCTATCTCATGGCCGGAACGCCGAGGCACCCGGCCCTCGGGGGGGTCCCGGACCGGTTCGCCTGGCCCGAGGTCGCCCCCCGCTTCGACCGGCTCTTCGACGAGGTCCTCTCCCTTTCGGCCTGAGGCGGTTGCCCGGGGGGGAGCCGATCCCCCATATTCCGTGGAGGACGGGGGGAGGCTCCTGGGTCGCCCTCTTCGCGCGGGGCGCCGCCGCCGCCCTTTTCGACCACCTCGACTTCTTGATCTGGTGGTACCATCCGGCCCCGTTCCGCTGGGCCGTGGGAATCGACGAAACCGGCGCCGGGCTCGTGGCCGGCCTCGTTCTCGCGGCCTTCCTCAAGCCGGAAGGAGGCCGCCGAGGGGCGTGGAACGGCCGGTCGATCCGCGTTATGATCGTTTTTTGCGGCGCCCCTTCGGCGGCGGGCGGAGCGGTGCATTCGATTCGGACGAGGAAAGGAGACGACGCCCATGCCCGTGGCCAATCACGCGGCCTACGTGAAGATGCTCGACAACGCGTACGAGAACCACTTCGCCTATCCGGCGATCAACATCACTTCCATGATCACCGCGAACGCCGTCCTCCGCGGCTTCGCCGAAAAGAAGAGCGATGGGATCATTCAGGTCTCCACGGGGGGAGGCCAGTTCGCCTCCGGGCTCGGCGTGAAGGACATGGCGAAGGGGGCGATCGCCCTCGCCGAGTACGTTCACCGGGCCGCCGAAGAGTACGACGTCTACGTCGCCCTTCACACCGACCACTGCCCGGCGGACAAGGTGGACACGTTCCTCGGCCCGCTCATCACGGAAACGGAGAAGCGGCGGGAGAAAGGCCTCCCGAATCTTTTCCAGAGCCACATGTTCGACGGGTCCGCACTTCCGCTGAACGATAACATGGACATCGCCGTGAAGCTCCTCGACCGGTGCCGGAAGGCCGACATCATTCTCGAAGTGGAGGCGGGGGTCGTCGGCGGCGAGGAGGACGGTGTCTCCCACGACGGGCCGAAGGAGAAGCTCTACACCACGCCGGGGGACATGGTCGAGGTCTACCGCCGCCTGAGCGCGGTGAAGGGGGCCCGGTACATGTTCGCCGCCACCTTCGGCAACGTGCACGGCGTCTACAAACCGGGGAACGTGAAGCTGAAGCCGAAGATCCTGAAGGAAGGCCAGGACGCCCTCCGCAAGGAATTCGGCGACGAGGCCTACTTCTGGCTCGTCTTCCACGGCGGCTCCGGTTCGAGCCCGGAGGAGATCCGCGAGACCCTCGGCTACGGCGTCATCAAGATGAACGTCGACACGGACACCCAGTACGCCTTCACCCGCCCGATCGTGGACCACGTGATGAAGAACTACGACGGCGTTCTCAGGATCGACGGCGAGGTGGGGGACAAGAAGCTGTACGACCCGCGAGGCTACTTGAAGAAGGCGGAGGAAGGCATGGCCGCCCGGGTCATGAGGGCCGTGGACGATCTCCGGTCGTCGGGGACCACCCTTCACGGGAACTAGCCTTGGTCTTTCATAAGATCTCGGCTCAAAACGCTGTCGCTCGCGTGCCAGCACGCCATCCGGAACCGTACTCGCCCTCACCATGGCTCACGTATTGTCAAATACGCTCCCCATGGTTCGGGCTACGTGCGGCCCCGGCTGACGCACTCTCACGCGTTGGATCTCGAGATCTTATGAAAGATCAAGGCTAGAATCCGGGGCGGGGATCCCATGTTCGCCTACCAGAAGAGCGGAGGCTACTTCGCCCCCGTCGCGGAAGGGCTCGAGGAGACGGCGGCCGCGGAGGTCGCCCGTCTCGGGGGGACAGAGGTCCGGGCGGACTACCGGGGCGTCTCGTTTCGCGCCGGCAAGGAGGAGCTCTACCGAATTCACCTGCAGGCGAGGATCCTCTCCCGGATTCTCGCCCCCCTCGTGGCGTTCGACTGCCACAGCGACCGCTATCTTTACAAGACCGGGCTCTCCGTCGACTGGCCCGGTCTCTTCTCCGTGCGGGAGACTTTCGCCATCGAGGCGAGCGTCGCGAACAGCCGCATCACCCACTCCCGGTTCGCGGCCCAGCGCCTGAAGGACGCCGTCGCCGATCGCTTCCGGGAGGAGGAGGGGGGGGAGCGACCGAGCGTGGACCGGCGGGACCCGGACGTACTCCTGCACCTCAGGATCCACGGGAACAAGGCGGTGATCAGCCTTGACACGTCGGGAGGAGCCCTTCACCGCCGGGGTTACCGGCGGGCCGCCGTAGAGGCGCCGATGCGGGAGACCCTCGCCGCGGCGATCGTTGATCTCGCGGAATACGACGGGAGCCGCCCCCTTCTCGATCCGATGTGCGGCGGCGGGACCCTTCTCGCCGAGGCCCTCCTCCGGGCGGGGAACATTCCCGCGGGGCTGCTCCGGGAACGGTTCGGGCTCCGGCATCTCCCCGATTTCGACGAGGACCTCTGGAACCGGCTCCGCCGGGATGGGGAGGAGGCCATGAGCCCGCCCCCCCGGGGGACGATCCGGGGGAGCGACGTGGACGGGGGGGCCGTCGGCGCCGCACGGACCAACCTCCGTCTTCTCCCGGGGGGGGGAGGACGTGATCATCGAGAAGGCCGACTTCCGGGTTCTGCCCGGCATCGAGGAGGGGGTCCTGCTCTGCAATCCCCCCTACGGGATCCGGTCGGGACGGGGGGAGGACGTGGGCCGCCTGATCGCCGACTTCGGCGACTTCCTGAAACGCCGGTGCCGGGGATCGACGGCCTACATCTATCTCGGCGACCGGGAGCTGGTGAAGAAGATCGGCCTCCGGCCGGCGTGGAAGAAGCCGATGAGGAACGGCGCCCTCGACGGGCGCCTTCTCAAGCTCGAACTTTACTGAAGCTACTTCGTCTGTTCCGTCACCGTGATCCGCCGCCGCATCTGCTCCTCGCTCAGGCGATCGGCGGCGTGCTCTTTCAGGTCGCCGTACCGGGCCCGGATCGTGAGCGACCGGACCGGTTCGGGCGTGACGTCCCACTCCTCCTGCCAGGGGAACGCCATCAGGACCAGCTGCTCGTCGTCCGCCACGGCGGATCCGAGGGTGGCCCCGTAATTCATCATCGTGTCGATCAGCTCGTCTTCGATCTTGTTCAGGTGCTCCCGCCGGCGGACGTTGCCCGGGCTTCCCTCCTCGTCGAGACCGATCATCTCGCGCCAGTAGATCTTCAGGGAGTCCATGTTGTCGAGATTGTCGAGGATCTTCATGCCCGACTTCTCCACGAAAGCGAACTCGAACTTGAAGAGTGCCCCCAATCCGGGCAGGTAGAAGCCCTCCACCACTCCCCCCGCGTACACCAGGGCGCTCTTGCTCTCGATGAGCGAGGTGTCGATGATCTTCTCGAGGACCGCCAGCTTCTTCTCCGGATTCTCGCCCGCCCGGGCCGGCAAAGCCAGAATCCCCGCGATCACGAGCGCCGCCCCGAGAGCGATTCCCATGCGCTTCATCGGGACACTCCTCCTTCAGGGTCGGGGGACGGGGGAATATCGGACTTGACCCGGTCCAGAATGTCCCGGGCCCCGTCTTCGACGACGTTCAGCCGCCGTTCCATCACCACGAAGTCCCCCTCCCGCTTCTCCTCCAGCTCTCGGGCGTACTCGGCGAAGGCGTTCAGGAACCGGTCCGATTGCCGCTCTTCGCTGTCCCGGAGGAGGGTCGCTACGAACCGGACGAGCTCCGCCTGGCTCCGGAGGAAGTCCTCCTCCGTCACGTACGGGCCCGCCCCGGGGGAGGAAACGGTCGTCCCCAGTTCGAGAGGGACGCTCGCGGGAATCGCGGTTTCCACCCTCTCTATCCGGGCCTTCCCGAAGGAGAGCCGGAAGCGTCCGTCCTCGACGCCCACCTCCGTGTTGGCCACGACCAGGATCAGGGCGGCCGCGACGCCGACCGCGGCGGGAACGATCGGCCCCCACCGCCGCCGCACCCGCGGCGGGCGATCCCTCCGGACCTCCCGGTCCGGCGTCCCCGGCGTCGTCAGGACCGTGCGGACCGCCGGGTCTTCGTCTTCCCATCTTCTCAAGATACCGACCGTCGAGCGAAGCTCTTCGAGGACCTCGACCCACGCGGGGTCGAGGCGGAGTTCCCGCTCGACCGTGATCCGCTCCTCGGGGGTGAGTTCTCCGTAGAGGTACCCGACGAGAACCTGTTCCATCTCCTCCCGTCGCACGATCGGTTACCTCCCTTCTTCCGCGCGGAGCCTCTTCAAGACCCGGCCGAGGTTTCTCAGCCCGTGAAAAACCCTCGAGCGGACGGTGCCCACCGGCACCCCGAGAATCTCCGCGATCTCCTTGCTGCTGTATCCGTTGTATTCTCTCATCACCACCGCCGTTCGCTGCTCCTCGGAGAGTCCCTGCAGGGCCCTTCCGAGAATCGACGAAAGCTCTTTCCGGTACACCGCGTCTTCCGGATCGGTCCGCCCCCGGAGGAAGTCGATCCGATCGTCGATCAACCTCTCGACACCCCCCTCCGGGAGGGCGTCCGTCGAGACCATGGGACGGTGTTTACCGCTCCTCAGCCGGTCGAGACAGACGTTGTGGGCGATCCGGAACAACCATGACGGAAACTTGTTCGGGTCCTTCAGCCTCCCCAAACCGTGGTAGACGCGGATCACCGTCTCCTGAACGAGGTCCTTCGCATCCTCCTCGTGACCGACCACGCGGTACACGAAATTGTAAACCGCTCTCTCCCAACGGGATATGAGCTGGTTGAAGGCGGCGATGTCGCCGTCCATGACCTGGCCCACCAAGACCAGATCGGTCGGTTCCATCTTCTGACCCAACCTGTTCCTCCCCGGTCCGGCGTTCATCGCTACAGACGATGATCGCGTGCGATCCGCCTATTAAAAATCAAGTCGAGGCATCGCGCCTTCCGGGCGGTTCTTCCGGGAACGTAAGAGAGGCCGGAGACCGGTGTCAAGGGGACCGAAGGGCCCGCTTTCGGGAATGGCCTTGATCGACCCCACGTCCCTGAGCTACATTACCGGGAGATGAGTGTGAAGCGCCAAAAAATTCAGTCGTTTGTGATCCGAGACTGCGCGCTGGCGGCCATCGCCATCGGCCAGACGGCCCAGAACCTCCGGGAGCTCCGGGACCACCTGATCACGGTTCACCCGGACAGCATCTACTACCATTTCTGGGGCGGCCTCCTCCGGCCGGGCTTCGACGACCCGGAATACAACAACGACTTCGCCGCCTGGGCCCGTCACGGGCTGCACGACGGGGCCCTCGCGGAAAGGCTCGGGATCATCGACCCCACCGATTTCGAGGACCTCGAGGAGATCAGGTCGGAGCTGCTCGAGGTGATCGAGGAGCGTCTCGACGAGACGGAAATCGTCCCGTGGGCCAACGCGGACAACCGGTTCGCCTTCATCCGCTCCCAAATCGTCGTCTTCAACACCCACCGCACGCTCGACCATCCCCGAGAGCTCCCGGACGCGGTGGCCCACATGTCGCTCGGCAGCGTCTTCTTTCACGTCATCGACGCCCGGCGGCGCACATGGAACCGGGTGGACGACTTTCGGAGCTGGCTCGCCGACCTCGGCCCCGACTACGGCGACCTCGTTCACGACTTGGACGGAGTGGATCCGTATTTCGCCGGGCTCAAGGACCTCCGCGCGGAGCTGGCCGGCATCTTCCGCCGCCATCTGGGCGGCGGGGAGGGGGCGTAGGAGATGGCGGGCATTCTTGACGCCTACGCGAAGGTGGTCGGCGCCGACGTGATGAACCACCTCCGCCAGCTCGCCAAGCCCCTCCGGGGGATGAAGGTGGTCCACGTCAACTCGACGAGGGTCGGCGGAGGCGTGGCGGAGATCCTGGACAAGCTGATCCCCTTGAAGCGGGAGCTCGGCATCGACGCGCGCTGGGAGGTGATCACCGCCGAGGCGGACTTCTACCAGTGCACGAAGAGCTTCCACAACGGCCTCCAAGGGTGTCCGGCGCCCGTTTCCGATCGCCTCCTCCGGAACTTCGAGGAGACGAATCGCAGGAACGCGGAGACGCTCCGGCCCGCGTTGAAGGACGCCGACCTCGTCATCATTCACGATCCCCAGCCTGCGCCTCTTCTCGAGTACACGCCGAAGAGGAAGGGGAAGTGGATCTGGCGCTGCCACATCGACGTGAGCCGCCCCTACCGGCCGACCTGGAAGTACCTGCGCCGGTTCGTCTCGGGCTATGACGCGAGCATCTTCTCCCTCGCGGCGTTTTCCCAATCCCTTCCCCATCCCCAGTACCTGATACCGCCGAGCATCGACCCCCTCTCGGACAAGAACAGGGACCTCCCCGCGAAAGAGGTGAAGAAGGTCTACGGGGAGTTCGGCATCGACCCGGACCGGCCCCTCATCATCCAGGTCTCTCGGTTCGACCGTTTCAAGGATCCGGTCGGCGTGATTCAGGCGTACCGGCTGGCGAAGAACTTCCTCCCCTCGTTGCAGCTCGTGCTCGCGGGAGGGGGGGCGACGGACGATCCGGAAGGGGAGGCGGTCCTCGCGGAGGTGAACGGTGCCGCGGGGGACGACCCCGACGTGCACGTGCTCCTTCTTCCCGCCGACGCCCACCGGACGATTAACGCTTTGCAGCGGGCGGCGGACATCGTCCTCCAGAAGTCGACCAAGGAGGGGTTCGGCCTCACCGTCACCGAAGCTCTCTGGAAAGGGCGCCCCGTCATTGGCGGCGACACGGGGGGAATCCGGCTTCAGGTGATCAACCACCATACGGGCTTCCTGGTTCGCACTCCGGAAGGGGCGGCGCTCCGCATCCGCTATCTCTTCAGCAACCGTGAGAAGATGAGCGACATGGGAGAAAAGGCGAGAGAGTTCGTACGAGAGAACTTCCTGCTCACCCGGCACCTTCGCGAGTACTTGACGCTCATGCTCACGATCACGCAAGGCTCGGGCGATCGGGTGGAACTCGAATAGGGAGGGAGGACCGGGCCCCCGCCCAACGCCGATCATGAAGATTCTCGGAGACAGCGCCCTGCCGAACCGCTTCTTCGCGTCCCTCCGCACCGCCCGCCGCAGGGTTCTCTTTCTCGACTACGACGGGACCCTCGCGCCCTTCCGCGTCGATCGGGACCGAGCGTTCCCCTATCCCGGAGTCCGGGAAAGGCTCGGGACGATTGGGCGGGATCGGTCGACGAGACTCGTGCTGATCAGTGGACGGTGGACCGAAGACCTGATCCCTCTTCTCGGAACGCGCGATCCCCCCGAGATCTGGGGTTCCCACGGGTGGGAGCGGCTTCTCCCGGGGGAGCCCGTGCGGATCGCGCCGCTCGAGGAGGCCCAGGTCCGGGGACTCGCCGAGGCGGACGACTGGGCGGCGGCCGCCGGCTTCCTGGGACGATGCGAGCGGAAGCCCGCAGGTCTCGCCGTGCACTTCCGGGGCCTTCCGCCCGGGGAGTCGAAGCGGCTCCGAGCGCGGACGGAGCGAAGCCTCGGGTCCGTCGCCCACGCAGCGGGACTGGAAGTGCATGAGTTCGACGGCGGGATCGAACTCCGGGCACCGGGGCGGACGAAGGGCCTTGCGGTGGACACGGTTCTCGGCGAAGAGCCCGCCGGGATCCCGGCGGCTTACCTCGGTGACGACCGGACCGACGAGGACGCCTTCCGTGCCCTCGCGGGCCGGGGCCTCCGGGTGCTCGTCCGGACGGAGGAACGACCCACGGAGGCGGACGTCTGGATCCGGCCGCCCGACGAGCTTCTCCGGTTCCTCGACCGGTGGATCTCGCCGGGAGACGAGGGAGGAGACCGATGACACCCCTCGAAGGCCGATTGGCGGTGGTTTCGAACCGCCTCCCCGCCGTCGCGCACAAGACGGACGGCCGTTGGAGCGTCCGTCCGGGCTCGGGGGGCCTCGTCACCGCCATGGCCCCGATTCTACGGAACCGGGGCGGTCTCTGGATCGGATGGCCGGGTACGTCGGCGGACGTCGATCTCGGGGGCCTCCTCGCGGAGGCCGGGCGGGAGACGGGGTACGACCTTCGTCCCGTGGTCCTGACCCCGGAGGAGGAGCGGGACTTCTATCACGGCTTCTCGAACGAGATCCTCTGGCCCCTCTTTCACGACATGCCGACGCGCTGCAACATGGACCCCTCCTACTGGGCCACCTACGGCGTGGTGAACCGCAAGTTCGCGAAAGTGATCATGGAGTGTACGGGGGCGGACGACACGATCTGGGTCCACGACTACCATCTCATGAGCACGGCCCGGGAGCTCCGGGAGAGGGGAGCGAATCGGCCCATCGGCTTCTTTCTCCACATCCCGTTCCCGGGGCCGGACATCTTCCTGAAACTCCCCTGGCGCGCCCAGGTTCTCGAGGATCTGCTCCAGTACGATCTCCTCGGGTTCCAATCCCTTCGGGACCGGCACAACTTCGTGCAGTGTCTCCGGACCCTGTTCAAAGATGTCCGGGTCCAGGGAAAGGGGCGGGTCGTGACCGTTTTCTGCCGGGACCGGGAGGCTCGACTCGGCGTCTTTCCCATCGGCATCGATTACGATTCGTTCGTGAGGGAATCGGCATCGGAAGAGGCGGCGAAGCGGGCTTGGGAGATCCACTACAACCTGCCCGACCGCCAGATCATCCTCGGCGTGGACCGCCTCGACTACACGAAGGGCATCCCCCAAAGGCTCGAGGCCTTCCGAAGGGCACTGATCCGTTACCCGGAGATGATGGAGAGGGTGACTCTCGTCCAGATCGTGGTGCCGAGCCGCGAGGACATCCCCGAGTACCAGGCGCTCAAGATCGAGATCGAGAGCCTGGTGGGGGAGATCAACGGGCTCCTCACCCGCTCCGGCTGGGTGCCGATCCACTACATTTTCCGGAGCCTCGACCGGGATCAGCTCCTCGGCTACTACCGGACCGCCGAGATCGCCCTCATCACCCCTCTCAGGGACGGGATGAACCTGGTGGCGAAGGAGTACTGCGCCTGCAGCCTCGAGGAGAACGGCGTACTCATTCTGAGCGAATTCGCGGGGGCCGCCGCCGAACTCCAACGGGGGGCGATTATCGTGAACCCCTTCGATTCGGAGGCGATCGGGGACGCCATCGTCCGGGGATTCCGGATGAACCCGGAGGAGCGCCGGGCCCGGATGAAAAAACTCCGCCAGACGATCCGGAAACACGATATCTTCTGGTGGGTCGACTCGTTCCTCCGGGCCGCCGTGGCGAAGGACCTGAACGATTTTCCCCCCCTGGGTGAGTCCTTCCATCCGGTCCCGGAGTAGGGGGGAGGCGCTGGCCCGGCGGGCCTCTCTCATTCGCGATTGAGGGCTTGACAAGCCCCCCGCCGAATGCGACTATTACAAGTCTAACTTGCGTAAAACCGCATTTTCAGGAGGTTTCGAATGTCCATGGGCACGCTGGGAACGAAGGTCGGGATGACCCAGCGCTTCGACGAAGAGGGGCGGGTCGTTCCCGTCACCGTTCTCGAAGTGCCGCCCTGCCCCATCGTTCAGAAGAAGACGAAGGAGAAGGACGGGTACACCGCCCTTCAGATCGGCTACGGGCGGCGGAAGAAGTCGAGCACCAACAAGCCCCGGGCGGGCCACTTCGCCAAGGCCGGGGTCGAGCCTACCCGCACGCTCCGGGAGATCCGGGTCTCCGAGGAAGAGGCGGAGGGGCACGAGGTCGGCGGGTCGATCACGGTGGACATGTTCGCGGCGGGCGACTTCGTCGACGTGACCGGCACCTCGAAGGGGAAGGGCTTTGCCGGCGTCATCAAACGGCACGGCTTCTCCGGGAAGAACGCGACCCACGGCACCCACGAGTACTTCCGCCACGGCGGGTCGATCGGACAGTGCGCCTGGCCGGGACGTGTCCTGAAGGGGAAGAAGATGCCCGGTCAGATGGGCAATGTCCGCACGACGACGCTCTCCCTGAAGGTGTTCGACGTGAAGCCGGATCAGAGTCTCATCTACATCCGGGGCGCGGTCCCCGGTGCGCGGAACGGGATGGTCTTCATCCGGAAGGCGGTCAAGAAGGCCGCGAAGAAGGCCTAGCCTTGATAGAGCGATCGCGGGCCCCCGACCGAACCGGCCGGGGGCCTTTTCACGAGGGATCGATGGGTAAGATCTCCATTCTCGGCGAGCTTTTCCAGTTCCTGCTTCACCGGAAGAAGTGGTGGCTCGCCCCGATCCTGATTCTCCTCGTCCTCCTCAGCCTCCTCATCGTGCTGACCGAAGGCTCCGCCATCGCGCCGTTCATCTACACGCTCTTCTAGCCCACGTTTCTCTCCGGGTTCCTACTGCGGCCGCGACTCGCGGTCTGCGAAGCCTCTTTTCCGTCGCCGCTTCCTCAACGGGGCTTGGGCCCCGCCTCCGGGAGCGGCTCGTCCAAGTCGGCTTCTCGCCACGCGATTCGTAGCCTCGTAACGGAACCCGTCGAGAACCGTGGGCTTCCCCCCGGCTTCTCCGCCCCCACTACGGGAATGTCCCAAAACGGGATCCTCGTCGGCCCGGGGGCCGGAAGAGCGACCGGAGTAGAGGTTCGGGTGAAGAAGGAATGACGGTGCCGAAAGGAATCGGTACCCCGCGAGACGGAGGAATCCTACGGCCGTTCGCCGCGCAGGAACTTCTCGTAGAGGCGCACGTCATCGGCGGAGCCGATGATGAGGGGCACCCGCTGGTGGAGCTCCGCGGGAACCACGTCCAAGATCGGCTCCCGTCCGGTCGACGCGAGGCCCCCCGCCTGCTCGGCGAGGTAGGCGAGAGGGGCCGCCTCGTAGAGAAGCCGGAGCTTCCCCTTCGGATTCCTGGTGTCCTCCGGGTAGAGGTAAATACCCCCGTAGAGCATGTTCCGGTGAAAATCGACCACCAGGGATCCGACATACCGGGAGGTGTACGGCCGGCCGCTTCCCCTGTCCGGTGATTTCATATGCTCCACGTAGGCTCGGGTCTCGTCGCTCCAGCGGGACTGGTTCCCCTCGTTCACGCTCAGGATCCGGCCCCGCTCCGGGGTGCGGATGTTCTCGTGGGAGAGGATGAAGGAGCCGATCGTCGGGTCGAGGGTGAAGCCGTGAACGCCGACGCCCGTGGAGTAGACGATCATGGTGCTCGATCCGTAGATCACGTAGCCCGCACAGAGGAGCTTCCGGCCCGACTGGAGAAGGTCCTCGATGTCCCCCTTGCCCCCTTCGGTGACCCGCCCGAAGATGGCGAAGATCGTCCCGACCCCCACGTTTCCTTCGATATTCGACGAGCCGTCGAGAGGATCGAAGACGAGCACGTATTTCCCTTGAGGATAGGCGTCCGGGATCGGGATCGGGTCCGACCATTCCTCGGACGCCATCACACAGAGATGCCCCCCCCGCTCCATGACGTTCACGAAGGTCCTGTGCGCGAAGAGGTCGAGCTTCTTCACATCGTCCCCCGAGACGTTCGTCGACCCGGCCGCGCCGAGGACGTCGCCGAGACCGGCGGAGCGCACCTCCCGGGCGACCAGCTTCGCCGCCAGGGAGACATCGGAGAGGGTGCTGGTGAAATCCCCCGTCGCGCCGGGATGCTTCCTCTCCTCTTCATTGATGTACTCGGTGAGGGTGAGCCTTCGCGCCATCGATTCCTCCTCGGAAAACGGATCATCCCGGAACGGGTCCGGTGCCATTGATCATAACAAAGGGAGCCCGTGGAATCGCGCCCATCCCTTGGCCGGCGGGGACGGAGGACCGTCCAGGCCATGGCCCCGGCCGCGACGGGCATCGAGAAGAGGGGGGTGGCAGGTCTCCGCCGCGTAGGACTTTGACGCGGGGACGGGGAGCCAGGGGGAAGAGGCACGACACTTGCGAATGTCTCAGGGAAGCCGGGGAGGCGGTTCGCGAGGCCGGGACCCGCTCATTCCCACCCCCAATCCTCATGAAAAGAAGACCCGCCCTTCGTGCCTTCCTACTTCTCCTGCCCGGACTCCTCGCGGCCGACCGGACCGACCTCCCCCCGGCGCTCCTCTTCGGGGCGCCGGTCGCGGCCCTGGCGCTTTTCGCCGCGGCCGGGGCCGCCGGACGGCGCCGCACCGCCTTCATCGCCCTCCACCTCCTCGTTCCCAGCCTCGGCCTCCTCCACGGGGAACTCCCCACCCATCCCGAACACCCGACGCCGGAAGGGCCATTCCGTTTCGCGGGTCGCATCAGGGGGAGCGGTTCGGGGGGCGACCTCCGCCTGCTCCACCTCGACGGAGGCCCTCTGGCCGGGCGCCTCGCGCTTCTCCGGCCTCCGGAAGCGGCGGGGGCGGTCCCCCGGGAGGGGAGAGTCGAGGGGACCGGACGGGTGTCGGATTTTCCGGGCCCCCGGAACCCCGGCGACCCCGATTTCTACGCCATCCCCCGCCGGAAGGGATGCGCGGTCCTGATCCAGGCCGACTCCGTCCGGGCCTCCGGGGATGAATCGCCCCTCGGTCCGTTCCGGGCCGCTCTGGAAGAGGGGGGACGGCGCCTCGCCGGGCGGGAGGAAGGCCTCTTTCTCGCACTCTTCCTGGGCCGCCGGGACCGGCTCGATCCGGAGCTCGTGGGCGCCTTCCGCGAGACCGGCCTGGCCCACCTCCTCGCCCTCTCCGGGCTCCACCTCGGCCTCTTCTACGGAGTCGTCGCGGCCCCCCTCTCGCTTCTCCCGCTCCCCCGGCGGATACGCCCCGCATCGGCCGTGGCGATCCTCTGGATCTTCGGCGCCGCCGCCCACCTCCCGGTCTCCCTCTTTCGGGCCCTCGCGGTCGCCACCCTCATGGCGGGAAGCCGCGCCATCGAGAGGCCGATCGACCGGTGGAACGCCCTCGGCTTCGCCGCCCTCGCCGCGACCGCCGCCGACCCCGCCGCGCCGTGGGAGATCTCCTTCCGCCTCACCTTCTCCGCCGCCGCCGGCATCGCCGCCGTGCTCCCCCGGGCCGCCCGGCTCGCCCGCCGCCCGCTTCTCCGCTGGATCGCGGTCCCCCTGCTCGTCGGCCTCGCCGCCCAGACGGCGACCGCGCCGGCCACCCTTCATCATTTCGGGACCCTCGCCCCCTTCGGCGCGCCCCTCACCCTCGCCGCCTCGCCGCTCGCGGCCCTCGCCATCGCCGCCGGGTCGGCGTGGGTCGTTCTTGGCCCCTGGATTCCGCGGGGGGACGGCATCCTTGAGAGCGGGACATGGGGGGCCCTCGCCCTCCTCGCCGGATTCGTCGACCGGGCGAGGGAACGGCTGCCCGGTCCCCCTCACCTCCCTCCGGAAACGGCCGATCCGATCGCCCTCTCGCTTCTCCTCCTCTTCCTGACGCCGCTCCGGCGACGCCTTCCCCGGGGCGGTCCTCTTCTTCTCCTCCTTCCTCTGGTCCCCCTCCTCTTCCTGATCCCCCTTCGCGGCGACCCGCCCCTCCGGATCATCGTCATCGATGTCGGCCAGGGTTCCGCCGCCCTCGCGGAGTTCCCCGGGGGGGAGACGGTTCTCTTCGACGCGGGGCCTCGTTCGGAGGGTTGGGACGGCGGGGCCCGGGTGGTTCTCCCCTTCCTCCGGCGCCGCGGGGCCGCGCCCGTCGATCTCGCCCTGATCTCCCATCCCGACGGGGACCATATGGGAGGAGCCCTCGCCCTCTTCGAGGCGTCCGCGATTCGCCGCGTCGCGGACGGAGGCCACGCGCGGGAAGGACCGCTTCACGCCCGCTACGATTCCCTGGCGGCGTTCGGCGGACGGACGTGGCGCGCCCTCCTGCCCGGAGCGGTCCTCCGCTTCCGCCGGGGCGTCACGATCGAGGCGCTCTACGCGCCGGCGGGCCGCGCCCCCGCCGGCGAGAGCAATGAGTCTTCCCTCGTGCTCCTTCTCCGGTACCGCCGGTTCTCCATGCTCTTTCCCGGGGACGCCCCCCCCCGAATCGAGGAGCACCTGCGGCGGCGGGGAGGCGCCCGCCGTCTCTCGGTTCTCCTCCTCCCTCATCACGGGGCCCGGGACGGCGCGACCACCCCGTTTCTCAGGGAAGCCCGTCCCCGGGCGGCGATCGTCTCCGCGGGCCTCCGCAACCGGTACGGGCATCCCCACGAAGCGCCCCTGCGGCGGCTCTCCGCCGTGGGCGTCCCTCTCTTCCGGACCGACCGGCACGGCGGCGTGACGGTGCGAACCGACGGCCGCCATCTCCTCGTCACGGGAACCCGTCCGGAGAGTCCACGCCTCGAAACGGAGCTGCCGGCCCGACCCCGGCCTTTTCCTTGAGGGGCTTTTCGGACGTGTGGTATGGTGCTTTTTCACGTCTCCTTCGTCCGGTCCCCCCGGGACCCGAGGACTCCGATCATGACGAAGCCCGAAAAGGGTCAGGCGGCTCCGCCCGCCATCGAAATCGCCCGCCACGCCGCGGAGGCGATGCTCTCCCGAAAGGCGGAGGACGTGCTGATTCTCGACCTCCGCTCCCTTTCGAGCGCCACCGATTTCTTCGTGATCGGGAGCGGCGAGACGGACGTCCAAGTCCGGGCGATCGCCGACGCCGTCGTGGACGGGCTCGAGGGCCGGGGCGTCCGCATCAGCCACGTCGAGGGATACCAGGAGCGGCGGTGGGTGCTCCTCGATTGCATCGACGTGGTCATCCACGTCTTCCTCGGGGATATCCGGGAGTTCTACGGACTCGAACGCTTGTGGGGCGACGCAGCCATCGAAAAAGTCGAGGACTAGAGCCGTGCTTCGGGAGCGGGTGGAAAAGAGGGTGCTCGCCGTTCTCCGGGGGCGCTACCCGGAGGGGGACCTCTCGGGCGTCCGCGTCGAAGCGGCGCGGGAAAAGGACCACGGCGACCTGGCGGTGAACGCCGCCCTCCTGCTCGCCAAACCACTCCGCCGCCCCCCCCGGGAGATCGCCGCCGAGATCGCCGGAGACCTCGAGAAGGACCCTCTCTTCCGGAGGGTGGAGATCGCCGGGCCCGGTTTCATCAACCTCTTCCTCCACGCCGGCGCCTATCACGACGTTCTCGCCCGGGTGATCGAGAAGGGGAGGGACTTCGGCCGCGCCGAAGGGCCCCGACGCTCCCGGCAGCAGATCGAGTTCGTCAGCGCGAACCCGACCGGGCCTCTCAACGTAGTGAGCGCCCGGGCCGCCGCGGTGGGGGACACCCTCGCCCGGCTCTTGGAGGCGACCGGAATCGAGGTGGACCGGGAGTTTTACGTCAACGACCAGGGCTCCCAGGTCTCC
The DNA here is from genome assembly GCA_043809585.1 of Candidatus Eiseniibacteriota bacterium. Classification (GTDB taxonomy): domain Bacteria; phylum Orphanbacterota; class Orphanbacteria; order Orphanbacterales; family Orphanbacteraceae; genus JBDROZ01. Next base: position 9,123 of record JBDROZ010000032.1, on the reverse strand, counting down.
CATCTCGCCGAGACGATTCTCTGGTACCGGGAGGGGGCGGCCGGGGATTTCCCCGCCGAAGGGTACCGGGGCGAGTACGTGAGGGACCTCGCGCGGGAATCGGAAAGGGTCTTCGCCCCCCTCGTGCGATTGGACGAGTCGGGAGCCGCCGACGACGACATCGGGCCGATCGTCCGCGCCTCGGCCGCCCTCGCCTCGGGGGAGGCGGGCCCCGCGGAGGAAGCGGCCCGGGCGGTCGCCGGGACCCTTCCCGCGCCCGTCACCCGGGAGGCGTTCAGGGAGATCCTCCGGGTCTGGGCCGTGGAGAAGATGATCCGGAGCCAGCGGGAGACATTCGAGGCCTTCTCGGTCCGGTACCGGACCTGGTTCCGGGAGTCGGAGCTTCACTTCTCCGGCGAGGTGGAAGAGACCCTCGCCGAGCTCGACGCCGCGGGGCACGTCTATGAGAAGGAGGGAGCCCGGTGGTTCCGCTCCACCGCCTTCGGGGACGACGAGGACCGAGTGATCGTCCGCGGGAGCGGCGAGCCGACCTACTTCCTCGCCGACATCGCCTACCACCGGAACAAAGGGAAGCGGGGGTACGACCGGGTCATCGACATCCTGGGACCGGATCACCACGGCCATATTCCGCGGATGATGGGCGCCGTCTCCGCCCTCGGCAAGGAGGAGGGCTGGCTCGAGATCATGATCATCCAACAGGTGAACCTGCTCCGCGGGGGCGAGGTCGTGAAGATGTCGAAGCGGGCGGGCGAGTTCGTCACTCTCGATGATTTGATCGCCGAGGTGGGAACAGACGCGGCGCGGTTCTTCTTCCTCCGGCTCCGCCCGAACACCCATCTCAATTTCGATCTCGATCTCGCCAAGAGCAAGACCATGGACAACCCGGTCTACTACGTGCAGTACGCCCACGCCCGGATTTGCAGCGTCTTCGAGCACGCCCGGGCGGCGGGCGTCGATTCCGGCCGGATGGAAGGTGTCGATCTCGGGCCCCTCGCCCACGAAGGGGAGATCGATCTGCTCCGCACCCTCGACGCGTTCCCGGACACGGTGGAGATGGCGGCGGCGACCCGGGAGCCCCAGAGGATCCCGGCGTACCTTCAGGACCTCGCCGCCAAGTTCCACACCTACTACCACAAGGCGAAGATCGTGACCGACGACGAGTCCGTCACCCGGGCGAGGCTCGCCCTGGTGGGAGGGGTGCGGACGGTCATTCGAAACGGCCTCGATCTCCTCGGCGTCGGCGCGCCGGAGGCGATGTAGGGGGGAAGACATGGCGATTCTCGTCGTCGGCTCCATCGTGCTCGACACCATCCGGTCCCCCCACGGCGAGGCGACCGGGGCGCTCGGCGGCTCGGCGCTCTACTTCGCCGGCACGGCGTCGTACTACACGACGGTGCGGATGGTCGCGGTGGTCGGCGACGACTTTCCCGAAGAGGGGGACCGCTTCCTCGCCGAGAGGGAAGTGGACACGGGGGGCCTATCGCGCGTGGCGGGAAAGACATTCACCTACACCGCCGAATACGGAGACGACCCGAACGACCGGAGGTCGCTCTCCACCTGCTTGAACGTCTTCGAGGACTTCCATCCCGTCCTCCCGGAAGACTGCCGGCGCGGCCACACGATCTTCCTCGGGAACATCCATCCCTCCCTGCAGCTCGAGGTTCTCGACCAGGTGGAAGAGTCGCTGCACGTGGCCGCGGACACGATGAACTTCTGGATTCACGGGCCCCGCCGAGAGCTCGGAAAGCTCCTCCGGCGCGTGGACACCTTCTTTCTGAACGACTCGGAAGCGAAGGAGCTGACCGGCGAGAGCAACCTGATCCGGGCGATCAAAGCGACGGCGGCGCTCGGACCCGAGTCGGTGGTCTTGAAGAGGGGGGAGCACGGCGCGGTCCTCTACCGGGAGGGACGCTTCTTCTGCGTTCCCGCCTATCCCCTCGAGAAGGTCAAGGACCCGACCGGGGGGGGAGACGCCTTCGCCGGCGGCGTTCTCGGCTACCTCGACGGGAGAGGGTCGTTCGACGGCGCCTCCTTCCGGGAGGCGATGCTCCACGGGACCGCCGCGGCGTCGTTCGTGGTCGAGGAATTCGGCCCCCGGCGGCTTTACGGCCTTCCCCGGGAACGATTGAACGCTCGGGTCGAGGAGCTCCGTTCCATGATGTCCGTCGATTGACCTGTGAACGAACCTGCTTCGCCCGGCGGAAAAGGGTTTTCGCTTCAAAGAGACGGCCGAATGTGGTATGATCATGTCGAGTTGAACGGAGCGGTGAGTCACCCGGTCCATCTTCGACGAAGACGCTCCGCGAAGGTCGGAACCAACGGATCATTCACGACTTCTGACAAGGGGAAGCCTCCGTCCACGCCCCGACTCGCGTCCTTCCATGCGCGAGGGGCGGGCTCGCCGCTCCCCCGGATCGACGAGTATGGCCGACGAGACATCCGGGCTATTCCAGAATCCGTCCGCCGACGTGCCCCGGGCCCAGCAGAGGATCCGCGCGCTCGACGGGGTGGTCTCGTGCGGGATCGTCGCGACGCCCCGGGGGGAGATTCGGGAAATCCACGTCGTCTCGTCCGGGGCACGCCCGCCCAAACCGATCATCCGAGACATCGAATCGACCCTGTACGCCGAGTTCGGCGTCCGTTTCGATCACCGGAGGGTGAGCATCGCGACCCTCAAGGACGAGCCGGATTCGGCCGAGGGCGAACCGGCGGCGGTGGTGGAGGAAATCGGCCCCCTGGCGGATTCCGGTCCGGGACGGCGTCTTCGGTTCCTCGGGCTCCGCACCGGTCTGACGCCGGAAGGGGGGGACGTGGAAGTCATCTTGAGCCGCGGCAACTTTCGCGGTTTCGGAAAGGCCTCTTTCTTCTTTGCCTTCGAACCGGAACGGGCCGTGGCGGAGGCGACCCTCGAAGCGGTGGGGAAATTCGTCCGGTCCGGGGGATTCCGGCTCGGCGAAGTGCGGCGGGAGAGGATGGGGGACGAGGATGTGGTACTCGCCCGCGTGCTTCGCGTCGAGGCGGACCGGACATTCGCTCTCGTGGGATCCGCCATTGTTCGCCGGGACCGGAATCTGGCCGCGTTGCATGCCGTTCTCGACGCGGTGAATCGCATCGTCGGCCGGCTGACTCCGGTCGAGGGCATCGAGATCGTGGCCGTGCCCGACCGCCCCGCGTCCTGACATCCCGATTCGACTTCTACCCTGCGCAAGGAGTGATGGACGGTGGACTACCGTAAGGCGGGCGTCGACATCGACGCCGTGAGTGACTCCATGGCCTCCGTGAAGGAGAAGATCCGCGCCACTTTCGGAAAAGAGGTTCTCCGGGACGTGGGGCATTTCGGAGGGTTGTACGCCGCTCCCGGGAACGATCGTCTCGCCCTGGTCGCAACGAGCGACGGCCTCGGGACGAAGATCCTCCTTTACGCGGCCCTCGGCCGACACGACCGTGTCGGGGAGGATCTCGTCTCCCATTGCATCAACGACGTCGCGGTCCTCGGCGCCCGTCCCCTCTTCTTTCTCGACTACATCGCGGGGGCGTCGCTCCCTCCCGAGGTGCTCCGCCCGCTGCTCGGGGGTTTCGCCGACGCCTGCGGGCGTCACGGCGTGGCGCTCATCGGGGGAGAGACCGCCGAGATGCCGGGCATGTACGGCCCGGGAACGTACGACGTGGCCGGATTCCTCGTCGGAGTCGTGGAGCGGGAGAAGATCGTGGACGGTTCGGCCATCGCCGCCGGCGACGTGGTGCTCGGTTTTCCTTCCAGCGGTCTCCACACGAACGGCTACTCCCTCGCCCGGAAAGTCCTCCTCGAGGAGGCCGGTCTCGGGCTCGAGGAGGAGGCGCCGGAACTCGGCGAGACCGTCGGCGACGCCCTCCTCCGGCCCCATCTCTGCTACCGGGAGCCCATGGAGCGTCTGACGGCGGGCGGCCTCGCCACCGGGTTCGCCCACATCACGGGGGGGGGCCTGGTCGACAACGTGCCCCGCATCCTGCCGGAAGGCCGTGACGCGGTGATCCGGCGGGGATCGTGGAAGGTGCCCCCGATCTTCCCGTTCATTCAAGAGCGCGGCGATGTGACGGAAGAGGAGATGGACCGGGTCTTCAACATGGGGATCGGCCTCGTCGCGACCGTGAGGCCGGAGCGGCTGGGAGAGGCGCGGGCCGCCCTCGCGGGGACGGCGCCGGAGCCGCTCGTGATCGGCGGGATCGCGGAAGGGGACGGCACGGTTCGTTACGAGTAGAGGAAGGCGAGTTGGAACGAAGCGACGATTTCGTGGTTGTCCTCGTGACCGCGCCCCCCGAGGCGGCGGAGCGCCTCGCGCGGACCCTCGTGGAAGAGAAGCTCGCGGCCTGCGTGAACCGGCTGGGAGGCGTTCGCTCCACCTATCGTTGGAAAGGGACGATCGAGGACGCCGTGGAGGATCTCCTTCTCGCGAAAACCCGGCGGTCCCTGACGGAGCGGCTCGAGGCGCGGGTCCGGGAGGTCCATCCGTACGAGGTGCCGGAAGTGATCGTCCTGCCGATCACGGCCGGTTCGAAGGCGTACCTCGAGTGGCTCGGCGACGCGACGGGCGGAGAGTGACCGTGGGGGCCCCCTGGTACCGGAAGGCTTTCGGCCCCCTCTATACCGATCTATACGCCCACCGGGACCGGGCGGAAGCGGAACGGGTGGCGGAACTCCTCAGCGCGCGCGTGCCTCTCCGAGGGGCCCGGGTACTGGACGCCGCCTGCGGAGCCGGCCGTCACCTCGGCGCCCTCCGGCGGCGGGGAGCCGACGCCTCCGGCTTCGATCTCTCCGATGAACTCCTCCGGGGCGCGTCGAAGATCGCCCCCGTGGCGCGGGCGGACATGAGGGCATTCCCCTTTCGAGACGGCGTCTTCCACGGCGTCCTGAACATGTTCACCTCTTTCGGCTATTTCCCGGGAGAAGAGAACGGGCGGGTCCTCGACGAAACCGCCCGCGTCCTCGGGCCCGGAGGATGGTTCCTTCTCGATTACCTGAATCCGGCCGGAACCGTGGAGCGCCTCGTCCCCGAGTCGGAGCGGACCCTCGACGATTTCCGGATCCGGGAGACGAGGCGTTACGATCCGGAACGGCGCGTTCTCTCGAAGGAGATCGAAGTCCTTTCCGGCGGGGGCGCCGTGAGGGACCGGTGGCGGGAGGAGGTCCGGCTCTTTTCGGTCGAAGAGCTTGAACGGATGCTGCTCGGGAGGGGTCTCAAGATTCGGGAACGGTTCGGCGATTATGAGGGTGGGGGGTTCCACCGGGATTCTCCCCGCCTGATCCTGCTCTCGACGGCCGAGTAAGACGCGGGGGCGAAGGAGACCGGGGAGTGAGCCCGGGAGGATGAGCGAGAGGGGGATGGGCCGGGGGATTCCCCGCCGCCGTGGTTTTTCTAACCCTCCCTCTCTTCCTTCCGACGGGCCCCGTTCGCCTGTGGGGAGCCCGATCGCGGCCTCTCCGGCGGGCGCCACCTAATACCAAGGAGTCAAAGGGGTTGACAGACCCCGTCCGCCGCGCTACATTTACGAATAGAGGTGCTGTACCGGGAGAAAAAGTCGTGACCGTACTCAAACGCCTCGGAGTTCTCTTTCTTCTCCTATCGTTTCTCATCCCGAACACGGCGTTCTCCGCGTCCGGGGACGGCGACATTCCCGAAGTCCGTCCGTCCGCGGTGACCGGAAACGACGCGCCCCAGAACCAGCAGGATCAAGCCGGGAAGGGCGGGATCGACTGGGTGACTCTCTGGGACTTGATCGTGGATGCGCTGACCCTCCTGCCCTAGACACCGGCGCTCGGGAGGAGTAGTTCGGCCGACTCGCCAACGGGCGACGAGAGAGAGACGATGGCTGAGGAAAAGAACCGCGACATTTTGCGGGCCGCAAGGGAGAACGGCGAAGGGACGGGGTCTCCCGGCCCTCCTTCGTCCGAAGAGAAAGTCAATCTCCTCGAAGAGCTCGCTGATTTCTGCCAGACGGCGGGGGAATACCCGACGGCGCTGGAGTATTACGCCCAAATCCTCGACTTGGCCGAGCGGGCCAGCCGCTCCGCCGACCTCATGACCGAAACCGCCATGAAGATGGGCATCTGTTTCCAGGGAACGGGCGAGTTCGCCCGGGCCCTGGAGGTGTTGAATCTCGCCGACCGGACCTGCGATCGAACCCGCGAGCCCCGCCTCGCGGCGCGGATTCTCATCGAGCGTTCCAAGGTCAATTCCCGCCTGGGCGAATACGCCGCGGCTGAAAAGGACGCCGACGAAGCGCTCGCCCTTCTAAAGCAGAACGCGATCTCCGCCGAACTCGCCGAGGCGTTTATCGCGATCGGGCGCGTCTATCTCCGGAAAGGCCTGATGATCAAGGCGCGGGAAACATACGAATCGGCTCTCGCCCTCTACCGGGCTCTGGGGGACCGGGAGGGCATGGCGAAGTGCAATAACAACCTCGCCCTGGTCGCCAAGAACCGGGGCCATCTCGCCGAAGCGGCGGAGTACATGGAGCGGGCCCTCGAGCTCGCCCGCGAGGTGGGGGGGAAACCCCAGATCGGGATACGGGCGAACAATCTGGGGATCATCGAATTCAAGAGGGGCCGGTTCGATCGTGCCCGGGTCCTCTGGGAGGAGGGCCTCCAGATCTTCCGGGAACTCGGAAACCGCTGGGAGGTCTCCCTCGGCTATCTCAACGTCGCCCACTACTATCGGGTGACCCGGGAATTCGCGAAGGCGGAAGAGTACTACCAGCGGGCCCTCGAGAAGGCCCGCGAGAAGGGGCACCGGCGCTGCGAGGCGCTCTGTCATGAGTACTTCGGCGAGCTCTGCCTTCGCCGGGGCGAGCCCGAACGGGCCGAGACGATTCTGAGCGAGGGGCTCGGCTTCGCGCGGCGCGCCTTGCCGGAAGGCGGGTTGGACGTGGCGTGCGAAATCCTTCGCCGGCGGGCGGAGGTCAGGATCCGCCGGGACGACCTCGGGGGAGCCTACGCCGATCTACGGTCGGCGCTCCGGCTCGCCCGACAGATCGGGGACCGTTACGAGGAGGGCGCCATCCGGCGCATTCTCGGCCTTTTTCACTCCGCGCGGGGTCGGCGGCGCCATGCCGAGCGACACCTCAGGCGTTCGGTCTCCATTCTCGCCCAGATCGGTGCCCGTTACGAAGAGGCCCTCTCCGCGACCGCCCTCGGCGAATTGGCCGCGGCCCGTCCGGAGGCGGTTTCCGAGGCGATCGAGAGCCTCGCTGGCGCCGCAGAGGCGTTCCGTGAGGCGGGCACCCCCTACGAGGCGGCGCGGGCCGATATGATCCGGGCGGAGCTGCTCACCGGGCGGGGAGACGGCCTGGCGGCGATCGAGTTGATCGAGAAGATCCACGACGATTTCACCGTCGGAGGGACGGAAGAGGACCGGATCCGCATCCGGGACGCACGCTCCCGGGCGGACCGCCAGATCGTGTCGAGTTCGGCCTCCGAATCGAACACGCTTTCGGCGTTCAATCTCCTTCTCCAGCGGATCCAGACGACGAGGGAGACCGAGGAGCGCCTCCGGCTCACTCTGGAGCTCCTGAAGGAGAAGACCAACGCGGATCGGCTCGTCCTCGCCCTCCGGGAGGGCGGCAACGGCAACCTCGAGCCCCACGCACGGGCGGAGGGGACGGCGAACGACCGGGGGGGCGCGCTCGCTGTGGCGCGCATGGCCATCCGCCACGCCAGCGAGAACGGGGGCAAGCCGATCTATTCCACCTCGCCGAAGTCGGACGGCCGCTTCGGGGAGAGCGGGGCCGACCTCTCCGGTATCGGCTCACTCCTCGCCATCCCCCTGCGGGGAGAGGAGGAGATCACGGGCGGCATCTACCTCGACCGTCCCGTCGGCGCTCCGGCTTTCGGGCAGGACGAGCTCGATTTCGCCGTGGCCCTCGCCGCGGTGGTGGTGGCGACGCTCCGGGAACTCCGGACCGAGGAGATCCGGGACGAGAACCTGCGGCTCAAACACCGTTTCGGGATCGGCGACGGATTCGAGAGGATCGTCACCCAAAGCCCGCGGCTCCTGAAGACGATTCAAACCCTCCAGAAGCTGCGCGATTCGACCGCCACGATTCTCCTGCAGGGCGAGACCGGGACGGGCAAGGAGATGTTCGCCCGCGCCATCCACAAATCATCGCTCCGGCGGGAGAAGCTCTTCGTCACGGTGAACTGCGCCGAGCTCTCCGAGGACGTGCTCGAGAGCGAACTCTTCGGCCACCGGAAGGGGGCCTTCACCGACGCCAAGGCGTCCAAGCAGGGACTCTTCGAACGGGCCGACGGGGGCACGGTCTTCATCGACGAAATCGACAAGGCGAGCCGGCGGTTCCAGGACACGCTTCTCCGGGTAGTGGACCGTAAGGAGATCAAGCCGGTCGGGTCCACCGAATCGGTTTCCGTCGATGTCCGCATCGTCTGCGCCGCGAATAAGGACCTGCGGGAAGAAGTCGAGAACGACCGGTTCCTCAAAGACCTTTACTACCGGCTCCGGGTGGTCGCCATCTACCTGCCCCCCCTCCGGGAGAGGCGGGAGGACGTGCCCATCCTGGCCGAGCACTTCCTGTCCAAGCACGCGAAGCGGGCGGGCAAGCGGTTCCGCGGCTTCACCCCCGAGGCCGTGCAGCAGCTGATCGAGTACGACTGGCCGGGCAACGTCCGGGACCTGGAGCACGAGATCGAGCGGATCGTCGCCGTCACGGCCGACGGATCCGTGGTCGACACGGGGGACATCGCGACCGATATCGTCCGGGAGACCGTGGTCCCCTCGGACGGGACGCTCACGGAGGTGATCGAGCAGATCGAGCGGCGAATGATCGAGGAGACCCTCCGGCGATGCGACGGGAACAAATCGAAGACCGCCCGGTGCCTCGGCATCTCCCGGCGGGGCCTCCTCAACAAACTCGAGCGCTACAAGATCCACTAGCCTGGATTATGCACAAACCTCCTACTGCGATCTCGGATCGCCGCCTGCGAAGCCTCCTTTCCTTCGCCGCCTCCTCGACGGGGCCCGTCGGGCGCTTGGACTTATCGCGACGGCTAGGAGCGATAAGTGGTAGCGCCCGGGGGGAGGCTCTTATGACTACGCCTCCGGTGGCGGAAGTCCGACCGCGCCGGGGTACCCG
>JBDROZ010000031.1:0-21932 GCA_043809585.1 Candidatus Eiseniibacteriota bacterium | reverse complement strand
CAAGATCAAGCAGAACCTCTTCTGGGCCCTCGTCTACAACGTGGTGATGATCCCCTTTGCCGCGGGACTCTTCTCCCCCTGGGGAATCACGCTCCCCCCGGAGATCGCCGCCCTCGCCATGGCCCTGTCGTCCGTGTCGGTCGTCGCCAACTCGATCGATCTGCGCCGCTGGCGCCCCGTGGGCGAATAACCCCCCACGTTAGGGACCGATTCCAGCGTCTGTCCACGGAGAGGCGTTACCCGCCGACGTTGATGATCTTGGAGGCGGGGCGGCCGAGACCCATCTTGACGGCATAACGTATCTGGGCTCGGGCGTCGTGGAGGGGGTACGTCATGGATTCGAGGGTCTTGCCCGATCGTTCCTCGATCATGCGGAGGATCGCGTCGTCGATCGCCACCGGGTCCCACGACGCGAGGATGCCGATGTCCTCGCAGACCGGTTCCTGGGGCGAACCCAGGCAGTCGCAATCTTTGGTGATGGATGTCGCACTGGTGACGTAGACGATCTTCTTCGGGCGCGCCCGGATGACAGCCGCGGCGTGCTCCACGATCCTCTCCTGAAGCTCGATCCCCGACACGGTCCAGTCGAAGGCGACGGCGTCCCGGACGCAGCGCGCGACGCACGCCCCGCACCCGATGCACCGGTCCATATCGATCGCCGCCGTGCCGTCGATCGCGATGGCCTCTTCCGGGCACGCGGCGGCGCATTCGCCGCACCCGTCGCAGAGGTCCGGTGAAATGTCCGGCTGCCGGCCGAAGTGCATCCGGAGTTTCGCTTTCCTCGTGGCGCACCCCATGCCGACGTTCTTGAGGGCGCCGCCGAATCCGGTGGCGAGATGGCCCGTGGCGTGGGAGAGGACGAGCATGCTTCGCGCCCGGGCGATGCCGGCGGCGATGGAAACGGTCTTGAAGTGCTTCCCGCCGGCCTCCATCTCCACCTCTTCCTCTCCCGAGAGCCCGTCCGCCGGAAGGAAAGGGGCGCCGGTCTGCTCGATGGAGAAGCCGTGGTTCGAGGCGACCCGCGCGTGACCGACGCCGTTGTTCCGGGGGCTCTTGTAGAGGACGCACGTGTCGGTGAGGAACGGGCGGGCGCCGACGATCCGCAGACGCTCGACGAGGGCCCGGGCCACCACGGGCCTTACGAAGGTGGTCTTCCCCGGCTCTCCGACGTGGAGCTTGATCGCCGTCAGATCGAGACGCCCGAAGCAGTCGCCCAGGCGGGCCGCCTCCCAGAGAACGTCCACCTTCCGGGTCGTCTCCCGGTTCGAGTCGCTTCGCTTTCCCGGAGCGTAATAGACTTCGCTCATCTCATGACATCCCGGCTTCGGTGACGGCCGCCCGCGGGCCGCTACATCCGTGCGACGATCGCCTCGCCGAACCCGCTGCAGGAGACCTCGTTCACGCCCTTCCGTCCCTCGCGCTGCATGAGGCGGGCCAGGTCGTAGGTGACCTCCGCGTCCTTGATCGCCTTCTCCATCCCGCCGAGGATCCGGTCCGCCGCTTCGTTCCACCCCATGTGGTTCAGCATCATCACGGCGGAGAGGATCAGCGATCCCGGGTTCACCTTGTCCAGCCCCGTGTACTTCGGCGCCGTGCCGTGGGTCGCCTCGAAGAGGGCCACCTCGTCGGACATGTTGGCGCCCGGTCCGAGGCCGAGGCCGCCGACGAGGGCGATGGCCGCGTCCGACAGGTAGTCGCCGTTCAGGTTCGGCAGGGTGAGGACGCTGTACTCGTCGGGGCGCGTCTGGATCTGCTGGAAGATGGAATCGGCGATCCGGTCCTTCACGAGGATCTTCCCCTGGGGCATCTTGCCGCCGAACTCGTCCCATAGCCTCTTCTCGCTGATCGTGACGCCGCCGAACTCCTTCTCCGCCAGCTCATAGCCCCACTTGGCGAAGGACCCTTCGGTGAACTTCATGATGTTGCCCTTGTGGACGAGCGTCATCGACGGGAGTTTCTGGGCCACGGCCCACTGCAGGGCCTTCCGCACGATCCTCTGGGTGCCGTAGACCGAGATCGGCTTCACGCCGATCCCCGAGTCGGAGCGAATCTCCCGGCCGTCCTTCTCCTTGATGAGTGCGATGATCGCCTTCGCCATCTCGCTGCCGTTCTCGTAGTCGTAGCCGGCGTACACGTCCTCCGTGTTCTCCCGGAAGATGACGAAGTCGACCTTGTCGGCGTATTTGTTCGGCGCCGGCACGCCCTCGAAGTAGCGGATCGGGCGGACGCAGGCGAAGAGATCGAGGCGCTGGCGGAAGCGGACGTTGATCGAGCGGAAGCGCGGGCAGACGCCGTCGTCCTTCTTGCACTTGTCGCAGGCGCCCGGGTGGTACTGCTGGTGGGCGCAGTGCAGGCAGACATGGGTCTCCTCTCCGATGGGAGTCGTGAAGGGGCCCTTGATGGCGACGCGGAGGAACTTGATCGCCTCCACGGTCTCGTCGGGGAACTCGCTGCCGTAGCGGGTAAGGCCTTCGAGGCCTGCGTAGAGGGGGCACCAGGCGACGGCCCGCTTCCCGCCGTACGCCTTCTCCACGGCGGCGTCGACCACCTTTTTCATGACCGGGCCGATGTCTAGGCCGATGCCGTCGCCCCGGAGATAGCCCACCACGGGGCGGTCGCCGATGACCAGCTTGCCGCTCTTGTACTGAATAAGGTCGCCCTCGGGGATTCTCACTTCCTTGAACTGCATCTGGTCTTTCCTCGATTCCGGGGGGTTGGAGTATCGCGATAGTCCCGAAGATGATACGGGCTTGGGGGAGGGAGGTCAAACGGGAAGGGGAACTCCGGCGGCGCCCATCATTGTCGGGTCGCCGGATGCTTGGATCCGGCTACGGGGCTTGTCCGTCCCGTCGCTCGCTGGGGAAGCCCGCTTCCGCTGGGCAAACGCTCGCGAGGGACGGGCGGCGCCCCGGCCACCAAGCACCGGCGACGGAGTTTAGGAAGCGCCGCCGCCAATCCCCCCCTGCATTCATGATTCCTGGGACAGCCGCGAAGGGAGGGAGGGAGAGGCGGCCGCCCATCCGCCTTCGCCTGCGGCTTCGGCGGACAAGCCCGGTCGCGCGTTCGGTTCGTGCCGCGCTCGAGGGAAGGGGCATCTCCCTCGACGCCGTGTCATCGCTCGTAGGCGGGGCGGCGGTCCGGCTTCGGGAGGGATGAAGGGGCAGACTTGGACGCTCGTCGCACGGCGGGAGAGAGCCCTCCCATTCTCCGGGCTCGTAGAGGAGGCGTCGCGAAAGACCGCAACAACTCCCCGGTTATGCCCCCATCCCTCCCGAAGCCGGACCGCCGACCCGCCCACCACCCTTCATTAAGCTAATTCCATGCCCCGCCGATACTTCGGTAGCGGGATTGTGCCCCGCCCGGCGGTGGGGTACCATGGTCGGTCCCTACGGAAACGGTGGACCCAGGCGGAGAGGACGATGAAGATTCTCGGAATTCACGACGGGCACAACGCGGCGGCTTGCCTCGTCGAGGACGGCGTCGTCGTCGCGGCCCTTCAGGAGGAGCGGCTCACCCGCTCGAAGAACCAGTTCTCGTTCCCGACCGGCGCGATCCGGTGGGTCCTCGAGTCGACCGGCACGGATCCGGGCGAGATCGACTTCGTGGCGATGCACTCGAAGCACGTCCCCTACGCGAAAACCCGGGAAGAGATGCTGGAGGAGTACGCCGCCTCTCAGAGCCTCTCCTACGCCTTCCGGCAGATCATGAAGAAGACCCCGGCCACCGCCATCCATCGCCGGAGCCGCCGCGAGGACCGCCTCGACGACATCCGGAAGGCGGGGCTCCCGGCGGAGCGCGCGCTCTTCATCGACCATCACACCGCCCACGCCGCCGCCGCCTTCCACGGCGCGCCATGGAAAGACCGCGAGGTCCTCGTCCTCACCTGCGACGGCATGGGGGACGATCTCTGCGCGAGCGTGCGGATCGGCGAGAAGGGCCGCCTCGGCGACCCGATCGCCACGATCGACGACTCCCACTCTCTCGGCTCCATCTACGCGAAGATCACCTTCGTCATGGGCATGGTGCCGAACGAGCACGAGTACAAGCTGATGGGAATGGCCCCCTACGCGCCCGAGTCGGGCGCCAAGATCAGCTACGGCAAGTTCAAGAACCTGTTTCACTTCGTCGGCAACGGCCTGACGTGGGAGAGGGAGCCGGGCATCCCCCACACGTACTACAGCTACGAGTTCTTCAAGAACCTGGTCGCGCGGCAGCGTTTCGACTGGATCGCCGCCGGCCTGCAGCAATGGACGGAGGAGCACCTCGCCACGTGGGCGGCGAACGCCGTGCGCGAGACCGGAGTCCATCACCTCGCCCTCGGCGGGGGCGTCTTCATGAACGTGAAGGCGAACAAGCGCATCTACGAGATGCCCGAGGTGGACGGCCTCTTCGTCTTCCCCTCTTGTGGAGACGAAATGAACTGCATCGGCGCCGCCTTCCGTGTTTACGAAGAGGAGATGACGAAGAAGGGGTCGCCCTTCGAGATCCCGGCCCTCGGCTCGGTTTACTGGGGCCCGGAGACGAAGAACAAGGACGTGGAGGCGATGCGCTCCACTCTCGAGTCGAAGGGGTACGAAGTGGAGAAGCCGGCCGATCTCGACACGAAGGTGGGGGACATGCTCGCCGACGGCGAGGTGGTGGCCCGCGCCTGCGGCCCGATGGAGTTCGGCGCCCGGGCCCTCGGCAACCGCTCGATCCTTGCCGACCCGACGAGCGGCGACGTGGTCCGCATCATCAACGACATGATCAAGAACCGTGACTTCTGGATGCCCTTCGCGCCGGCCATGCTCGCAGAGCGGAGCGACGAGTACGTCGTCAACCCGAAGAAGATGGACGCCCCCTACATGATCATGACCTTCGACTCCACGGAGAAAGTCGTCGAGTTCCCGGCGGGGGTGCAGCCCTACGACCGGAGCGCGCGGCCCCAGTTCGTCCACGAGGGGCAAAACCCCGGCTTCCACCGGGTCATCTCCCGCTTCGCGGAGCGGACAGGCCGGGCCGTGGTCCTGAATACGTCGTTCAATCTTCACGGCTTCCCCATCGTGTCGAGCGCGGCCGACGCGATCGACGTGCTCGAGCGCTCGGGCCTCGAAAACCTGGCCGTGGCGGATTACCTGATCCGGAAGCCGAAATCGGCCTCATGAGATGATCTCCTCGGCCTGCATGGTGGTCCACTCCTACTGCCCCGACGATCCTCGGGTCCGTCGCGAGGCGGAGGCGCTCGCCGCCGCGGGCGCCCGGGTCGACGTCATCTGCCTCCGGAACGAAGGGGAGGCCCGGGAGGAGACGGTCGGCGGCGTCCGCTATTTGCGGCTCCCGATCCGCCGGAAGCGGGGGGGGGCCGCCCGGTATCTCTTCGAATACGGGTCCTTCCTCCTGCTCGCCTTCATTCTCGCGACCGCCCTCGCGATGCGCCGCCGCTACGACGTTTTCCAGGCCCACAACATGCCGGACCTCCTCGTCCTCTGCGGCCTCTTCCATCGCCTGCGGGGCGCGCGGGTCGTGCTCGACCTCCACGACCTCGTCCCCGAGGTGTACATCGCCAAGTACGGCCTCTCCGACGAATCGAAGCTGATCCGCGCCCTCACCCGGGTCGAGTCGTTCTCCATCGCCCGGGCCGACGCCGCGATCACCACCTCCGAGGCGTTCCGCCGCACTCTGATCGAACGGGGCATCGAAGGGTCGAAGATCCACCTGGTCCTGAACTCGCCGGACGAGAAGATCTTTCCCGAGAGACGGCCGCCGCGCTTCCGGGAGGACGATTCGTTCCGGCTGATCTATCACGGGACCCTCGTCCACCGGAGCGGACTCGACGTGGCCCTCCGCGCCCTGGCGCTCCTGAAGGACGAGATCCCCGGCGCCCTGCTGGACGCGATCGGCGACGGCGACGGCGCGGAGGAGTTCGCCCGTCTCGCCCGGGAACTCGGGATCGACGACCGGGTTCGGTTCCTCGGCCACCGCCCCCTCGCCGAAATCCCGTCCCACATCGAAGCCGCCGATCTCGGGCTCGTGCCGAACCGGAGAAACGTCTTCACCGAGAGGAATCTGCCGACCCGCATCTTCGAATATCTGCGCATGGGCCGCCCCGTGATCGCCTCCCGCCTCCCCGGCGTGCTCGACTACTACTCCGATGAAGAGCTCCTCTACTTCGAGCCGGACGACGAACGAGACCTCGCCCGGGCGATCCGGGAGGTCCACGACCACCCGGAAAAGACCCGGTCGGTGATGGAGAAGGGGATCCGGGTCTACGAGCGCCACCGATGGGAAGGGGAGAGCCGCCGCTATCTCGAACTGCTACAATCTCTTGGGAGATAAGCCGGGGGCGATTTCCCTCCGGCCCCCGCTTCGGGGGAGAATGCTCCTAACTTCAATTTTTTCAGGCGATTATGGGTTGACAACGCGGGGTTGATTTGGTAAGATCTTAACCTGGATCAACAAGTTCGTTCTCCCACGCAGCTGCTAAGGAGATCCGATATGTTCGCTCGACGGGGCCTTGGGGCCGTCGCGTATTTGTGTCCGGGTCTCGTGGTCGCGCTCATTTGGCTTCCGTCGATCGGTGGGTGCGGCGCGAAGTGTAATAGTCCGTCGGAGCCGGGGAACGGCTCCGCCAACCCGAAGGGATCGATCGAGGTGACGTCCGCGCCCCCCGGCGCGGCCATTTTTTTGGATGGCGTCGATAAGGGACTCACCACACCGGATACGCTGGGCGACGTTTCCGTAGGGACCCACGAGGTTTGGGTCGTCCTGGAATGCCACGATAGGATTCCCGAGGTCGACACGATCACGGTCGCAGAGGGTAGCCTTTCGCAGGCGGTCTTCACGCTCACCGCACTTCCGCGAGGCTCCGTTGAGGTGATTTCTGAGCCTACCGGGGCCTCCATCCTTCTCGATGGCGTTGAAACGGGACAGGTGACTCCGGACACACTCACCGATGTTTGTGTCGGAGATCATGAGATTCGGGTCATGCTGTCTGGGTTTGAATCGTCGCCCCAGTCAACTCTCGTAACCGTCTTGGCTGAGGGGGTTGCAGAAGCGAGCTTCGTCTTGACACCGACGGAAACGGGGGAGATCGCTGTATTCTCGAATCCGCCCGGTGCGGCCATATTTCTTGACGGTTTGGAAACCGGACGGACGACGCCGGATACCCTCTCTGTGGATGAAGGGGAGTACGTCGTTCGGGTGGCTCTCGACGGGTACATTTCGTCGCCCGATTCGATCGTCGCCGTGGTAGCCGCCGGTGCACTGATCGAAGTTCAGTTCACTCTCGAGCCGCCTCCGCCTCCCTCCCGCCTCGTCTACATCGAGCACTTCTCCAACACCGCCTGCGATCCGTGCGTGGAGGTAGAAGAGAACCTGGAACTCCTCTTCTTCCGGCTCGGATTCGACAAGGCCGTGAGCGTGGCCAATCATCTCAACTGGCCCACGCCGGCCGACCCGTTCTATCTCGATAATCCCGCGCAGATGAACGAGCGGCGGGGCCAGTTCGGAGTCGCCGCTCTTCCCCAGGTCTTCATCAACGGGGTCCGATTCATGGCGCCGGAGGAGTACGACGGGCTTCTCGCCGCGGTGGAGGCCGCGATGGGCGCCGTGCCCTTCTTCACGGTCGACGTGAGCACCGCCCTCCAGGGGGACTCGATCGTGGCGAGCGGGACTGTCAAGAAGCTCGCCGACACGGCCGAGGGGGACGAGGTCCTCGTGGTGGCCATCATCGAGACCGGCATCGAGTACGACGCGACGAACGGTTTGACTCATTTCGACGATATTCTCCGGCGGTATCTCCCCGGAACCGGGGGGCGGGACCTCTCCCTCCTCGTCGGCGAGAGCGAGTCCTTCCGATTCGCCGCCGCGGTGTCGGGGCAGTGGAACACGGGCAATTTGGAGGCGGTCGCGTTCGTCGAGTCCCCCTCCACGAGAAAGGTGTATCAGGCGGGCAGCACCCGCTAGGGGTTTAGACGCATATCGAGGAAGGCAGGAAGGAACATGATGCGTTGGATTACCGTGGCGATGGCGATCCTGGTTCCCGCGGCGGCGTTCGCCGTGGACTACGACTTCACCTGCAGCGACCCCGTGCAGACCGGACCGTTGGGGACTCTGTTCAAGATTCTCTGCCTGCTCGAGAACAACGAGGCGACCCCCGTGGAGTTCTTCATCGGCAAGTCCGAGGAGTTTCCGCCCGGCGTCACCTGGGAATGGACCGCGTCCATTTGCGTGAACGGCCTCTGCCTCGCCCCCTTCATCAACGAGGACACGGTGACCGTGGCCGCGGGAGACGTGGACACCGTCGAGGCGTGGATCAGCACATACCTGCTCGAGGGGAGCGCCGACGTCCTCCTCACGGTCTACCCGATGAGCGCCCCCGGAGAGGTCGCGAGCTGGCACCTGGCGGCGATCACCAACGGCATCGATCTGCTCCTGGTGGACGACGATGGGGGGGTTTCGCATCAAACCTACTTCACCGACGCCCTCCCGAGCGGCATGGATTGGGGCCGGTGGCCCCGGCGGGAGGAGGCCGTCTCCGGCACGTTCATGAACAATATCGGCCGGGCGATCTGGTTCACCGGCGGGGACGTGCCGACCCTGGAGCCCGTCGACATCACGCTCCTGACCGCGTTCCTCGACAACGGCGGAAAGCTCCTCCTCTCGTCGCAGCAGACGGCGTACAACCTGTGCGATCCGGGGAGCGCCGACTACTCGAGCGCGGGCTGCGATTTTCTCGCCGATTATCTCGGCGTGTCGTACCAGGTCAACAACAGCGGCTCCACGGACATCTCCGGTGACCCCCGGGACCCGATCGGCGACGGCCTCTCCTTCTCCATCGCCGGAGGCGCGGGGAACCAGTGGACTCCCGACGGCATCGCCGCGAGCGGTTCGGGGAACGTCGCCTTCACCTACGACAACACTTCCTACGCGGCCGGGGTCCACACGAACGCCGGCGCCCGCCGCACGGTCTACCTCGCCTTCGGTCTCGAGGGGATCAGCAATCTCGCCACGCGCCAGGCGATCATCGACAACACCCTCGCCTTCTTCGACGCCACCGTCGGCGTGGCGGGGGGGGACGGCCGAGCGCCCGTCCGTCCCGCCCTCGGCCCGAACCGCCCGAACCCGTTCAACCCGACCACCACCTTCTCCCTCGTCTTGCCCGAGCCGGCCCGGGCGAAAGTGGAGATCTTCGACGGGAGCGGACGGTCCGTCGCGACCCTGCTCGACGGCCCGGTGGCCGCGGGCGAGACTTCCCTCGTGTGGAACGGCACGAACGGTTCGGGGGCACCGGTGCGGAGCGGCGTCTACTTCGCCCGGATGACCGCCGGTGACCGCGTGGAGACACGAAAGTTGACGCTTCTCCGGTAGGAGCGGTCTCGAAGCCCCTTGTGTTGCATGCCCCTCGGCCTCGCGGTAGAATGTGAGGGCGGTTCCGGACGCCGGAGCCGCCCCGTTCACGAAAGGCCACCCGGTGATGGGCCGGGCGTAAGGAGTTCCGATCGATGAAGCGACTGATTCACATCGCCCCGGTATGGGCGGCTCTTTTCCTCGCCGGCGCCGCGTTCGCCGGATCGGGGCCGGGAGTCGCCGTGGGTAGCGTCGCCCCCGACTTCACGCTCAAGAACATGGAGGGGAAGACGGTCAACCTTTACGACGTACTGAAAGAAGGCCCCGTGCTGATCGACTTCTGGGCCCTCTGGTGCAAACCGTGCCTACACGCCCTTCCGGGCACCGACGAGATCTCGAAGGAGTACGCCGACAAGGGCGTCACGGTGCTCACGGTGAACACCGACTCGCCCCGCTCCACCGCCAAAGTACGCTCTTACGTGAAGAGCAAGAAGTTCTCCTTCGAGGTGTTGCTCGACCCGAACAGCGACATGATGCGGCTCTACAGGTTCCGGAGCATTCCGCAGCTCTTCCTCGTGGACATGGATCACACCATCGCTTTCTCCAAGCTCGGCTACTCGCCGGGCCACGAGAAGATCGTGATCGAGGAGATCGACAAGATCCTCGCCGGCCCGTCCAGGGCCGTGGGGTCCGAAGAAGGATAAAGCGTGCGTTCTCACGTCGCCCTGTCGCTGTCGCTCGCGCTCGTCACGCTCCTCGCGGCTCTTCCCGCGTTCGCCGAAGAGTCCGTTTTCGTTCAAGGGCTGAACGAGATGCAGTACTCGTTCAACAGTGACCCGGACCGGGTGCCCACCGACCCGGAGGAGATCTTCGAGGACTACCTGGAGGCGGACATACGGTTCCGGCGCTTTCTGGTCGGCTTCCGGTACGAGGCCTTCCTTCCCCCCTTCCAGAGCGGACCCGACTCTCTCCGCCAGGGCTTCACCCAGCATTTCGCGGCGGTCGAGTTCCCCTACGGAGGCCTCCGGGTGGGGAACTTCTACGGGATCTTCGGCCGGGGGCTTCTCTTCCGCTCCTATGAAGAGCGGTCGATCGGCGTCGACACGAACATGGACGGCGTACTGCTCCAGGGGAATGTCGGCCCTCTCGAGATGAAGGCGCTGACGGGGCGCATTCAGGAGGCCCAGACGAACGAGCGGAGCGCGGTCCTTCGGGGAACGGATCTTGGTGTGGACCTCGGGTGGGGGCTCCGGACCGGCGGTAGCTATCTGATGCAATCGACGGAAGATCCAGCGCAGCACCAAAGCGCCGCGATTCACAGCCCCCGGCACATCGAGGCCTTGGGGGGGCGCGTCTCCTACACCCACGATTTCTTCGATGTCTACTACGAGGCCGGCCGCATCAACCGGTTGTTTTTGACATCGAAGGACGTTCGAGTCATCCGCGAAAACGGCGTGCCGGTTGGAGAGGATACGTTGGGTTATGACGACGTACGCGGCCGGGGGCACTACGCCGCCGTCAACCTTTTCCCCCTCAGCGGAGTGGCGATCACCGCCGAATACAAGGATTACAGGCGGTTTCGATTCAGACCGTGGGGGACGGAGACCGATTATAACCTGGCCCCCGCCGTGGCCCGGGAGACGGGATACACGCTCATCACCCGCCATGCCCACCAGCTCGACATGGACGACGAAAAGGGATACCAGGTCGAGGGCGTCATCTCGCCCCCCATCGAGGGGACGACGATTACTCTCAATCGGACCAAGTCTGAATTACAGAACGGCGAGCATAGTTTCGCGGAGTGGTATGCCGAGTGGCGGCAGTACATTGGCGAGAGATACGCGATCGCTCTGGTTTACGACTACACCGACGTTCGGAGGGACTCATCTAGGAACCACACCCCGATCGTGGAGTTCGAGTATTTCTCGGGGGACGATTGGAGCCTCCGGAGCGAGTACCAGTACCAGGAGAGCACGACCCAAGCCGGGCTGAACCGAACCCACTTCGGGTTGCTCGAATACCACGTGGATCAAGACCTCGGCTTCTCACTCGTGGCGGAACACGCCGACTACTGCGACGAGTCGGAAGGGACCTGCCGCGAGAAGAAGGACGACTTCCTCTACGGCCAGATCGACTGGTTCTTCAATCAGACCCAGCACTTTACCCTTACGGTGGGTAAGCGCCAGGAAGGGACCATCTGCGTCGGCGGCGTCTGCCAGCAGGTTCCGGAATTGCAGGGCGTGGAGCTGAAGCTGGTCAGCCAGTTCTAGCTTTGATCTTTCATAAAAACTCGAGATCCAACGCGTGAGAGTGCGTCAGCCGGGGCCGCACGTAGCCCGAACCATGGAGAGCGTATTTGACAATACGTGAGCCATGGTGAGGGCGAGTACGGTTCCGGATGGCGTGCTGGCACGCGAGCGATAGCGCTTTGAGCCGAGATCTTATGAAAAATCAAGGCTGGGCCCGAGGTTCGTTTGGAATTCCTTCTGCGAGCGTGACCGAGTGCCTACGATCCCGATTCTCCTTCTTTCCCCTCCTCGAAGGGACCCGTGGCGCACTTGAATCTTGTCGCGCCCCCCCGGCGAAACTCCGCACGCACCAAGGCTTCCCCCGAAAGAGGATAAGGAGGAAACCACCGCCCGGCCCGGCCGCGGGGCCCGGGGGTATCGACGAAGACGGATACCCGCCTCTTCGGAAACGGGTTGAAATCGAAGCTGTCTTCATGTAAAATAGCCAAGAATCAGGAGTCGCCAATCTCACTCGTGTTTCTCTTGGATTTGCTTCGGGGTGGAGGCCTTCCGGCTTTTCGGCACAATTCTCCCTACCCTTTCCTGCCGTAAAGTCGCCGGAGGCACCTCCCCGGGCGTCGTGGTGTCCCCCGGGGGTGGTGGTGGAGGGAGGCTTCTATGATCCTTGACGGTCCCGGTCCAAGATCCGACCCGGCATTCGAACGATCCGCATCCCTGGCCCCGGACGTTTCCGTAATCATAGTTACCTATAACTGCCGCGCCTTCATCGGCGACTGCCTCGCTTCTCTGCCCGGTGGCGCCGGGACCTTACGCCTCGAGTGCATCGTCGTCGACAACGCCTCGCCCGACGGCACCGCCTCTCTGGTGGGGGCCGGGTTTCCGGACGTCTGTGTTCTGAGGAACCCGGAAAACCGGGGTTTCGCCGCCGCCTGCAATCAGGGCATGCGCGCGGCCGCCGGTCGTTATCTTCTCCTTCTCAACCCGGACACGATCGTCGGCCCGGGTGCGATCGAGAGCACCGCCGGTACGATGGACAATCACCGGCAATGGGCCGCCGCTTCCGCGAAGGTGGTTCGACCGGATGGTTCTCTCGACCCTTCTTGTAAGAGGGTTTTCCCTTCCCCGTGGGACGCCTTCGCGCGAATGACCGGGCTCAGTCGCCTGTTCCCGCGGAGCCGGGTCTTCGCCCGATACGACACCTTCTATTTGGACGAGAACACCACCCAGGAAGTCCCCTTGATCGACGCCTGCTACATGATGATCCGAAGGGAGGCGCTCCGGGATATCGGCGCCCTGGACGAGCGCTTCTTCATGTACGCCGAGGAGATGGACTGGTGCCTGCGCGCCGGCAAGAAGGGGTGGGCGATCGGATACGCCCCATCCGGCACGGTCGTGCACCTCAAGGGCGAGGTGACGCGTCACTCGACGTTCCGCATGCTCTACCACTTCCATCGCTCCATGGCCCTGTACTACCTGAAATATAACCGGTGGTGGAGTCCCGCCGGGGTGCCCGTGCTCGGAGGTATCGCGGTTCGCTTGGTCGGCCTCTCCGTCTGGAACCTGTTGCGCTCGCATAGGAGGGTCAGCGGGTGAACGGATACGCGGAAAGCGGTTCTCCGAACATACTCACCGTGGACTACGAGGACTGGTTTCACATTCTCCGGCGGGGGCGAACTTCCCCGAGTGAGGGAGATCCGCCCCCGCTCCATGTGGAGAAGGACATTCGTCCTCTTCTCGATCTTCTCGATCGCTTTCGAAGCAGGGCGACGTTTTTTCTCGTCGGGTCCCTCGCGGAACGGACGCCCGATCTGGTGCGGGAACTCCGGCTCCGAGGTCACGGTCTCGCCTCCCACGGATACCATCATCGGGCCCCATCCACGATGACGGAAGCCGAGTTCCGAGACGATCTCCGGCGTTCGTCCGAGGTGATCGAGCGCATCGCCGGAATCCGTCCCCGCGGCTATCGGGCCCCCGGCTTCGGTGTTCGAGAGTGCCCGTTCTCCTATCTCGAAGTGCTGCGGGATGAAGGGATCGAATACGATTCGAGCCGTTTCCCCGGTGTCTTTCCCGGGCGCCGTGTTCGAGGAGGCCCGCACGACCCTCATCGACAAGGGGAAGGAATCGGGGGCGTTCGGGAAATCCCCGTTTCGGCGGAACCCGTCCTCATGTGGCCGGTCGTATTCTCGGGAGGCGGGTTCTTGCGGTTCCTTCCCGAGTGGTATATCCGCCGCTGCTCGAGAAGAGTACGCCGGCAGAATCGCCCCGTGGTTTACTACGTGCATCCCCGAGATCTCTGTCCTCGTTCCCCGACCGTGAGCGTCGCTCCGTGGCACAAATGGCGGTACTACGGAGGAAGATCGACCGTCCGGAGAAAGATGGAAAACCTCCTCCGCATCGTTCCCTGCACGAGCGTGGAGACCTATCTCGACGAACTGCGGGAAGGGAGGCTCCTCTCGTGATCCGGCGGTTGATCGATGTCTCTTGCGCGTTGGCGCTTCTCCCCTTCTTGCTGGCGACGATCCCCTTCATGTGGCTCTGCACCCGCGCCGGTTCCTATCCGGGCCTTTTCTTTCGCCAAGAACGCGTCGGCTTCCGTGGAAAGAAGATCCAAATCTTGAAGTTCTGCTCCCTGAAGATGGAAAGGGGGAGCCTCCGGGCCGGGCCGCTACTCCGTCTCGCCCGGCGTACGGGCGTGGATGAACTCCCGCAGCTGCTTCTCGTTCTCCGCGGAGACATGTCCTGCGTGGGGCCCCGTCCCCTCCTCGCCAAAGATCTGTTCTCGTCGGATATGGGGGGACACGGGTATGTTCCGGCCCTCGTGGATCGCCGGCTTTCCGTCAAGCCGGGGATGACCGGAGTCGCCCAGATCGGCCATCGGAACCGCGCATGGTCGGAGGGGGGCGGCCCCGCCCTCTTCCTGAAAGACCTCTGGTATGTCGAGAACAGATCGATCCTTCTCGACCTGCTCATTCTCGCGTTCACACCGATTTACGCCATCACCTTGGGGCGCCTCCGGTTTCCTGTTTCCGCCGCCGTCCGGATTTCCGAGGAGTTGCCGGAGAAGTCCCCGCGTTCCGCCTGAATGCCCGCCCACGTCATCATGCTCCGTCGAGCTTGTGTCTCCGCCGAACCACGGTATAGTGGGACGACATCGAAGGAGTCGAACCTCCGCGCGGGAGTCTTCATGAAATCAGGCATCGGCATCGTTCTCGTTTGCTCGTTCGCCGCCGCCGTCCCCCTCAGGGCGGGCGTGGAAACAGACGAACCTCGCCCGATGGAGGACCGGTTCTTCACGGTCGTGCTCTCCGAGGAGGAGCGGGCGGTGTACGAGTTTCTGCCCGACGAGGAGAAAGGGGCGTTCCGGAGAGCCCGGTGGGCGCGCCTCGACCCGACGCCGACCACGGAAATCAACGAACGGGAGAGGGAGCACCAACGGCGGGTGGTCGCGGCGATTCGCCGGTTTCGCGAAATTTCGGGGTTCTTCGTTTGGGACGACCGGGCGCGGGCCCTCGTCCGTTTCGGCGAGCCCCTCTCGGTCTCCGCCCCGGACGGGGGGGACGGGGTCCTGAGGGAGATCTGGTTCTACGGCGATTTCGTTTTCGGATTCGAGGCCCGGAGCGGCGAGGGGAGCTACCGGCAGGGGATCCGGATATCCCCGTCAGGAAGAACGGCGGAGGGCGAAGCCGGAACCCGGGAGGCGATGGACGAGGCCTTTCGCGCCGAGGGGCTCGTGCCCGAGGAAGGTCGGCGACTCGTGGGGGAGGGCGCGAGGCTGTGGGACGAAGTTCCGGAGCGGAACGGATTCGCCCCCGAGACGGGACGATCCGTCGGTTTCGTTCACGACTACTGGGCTTTTCCCGGGGCGGACGGGAAGACGGACGTGCTCGTCGCTCTCCTCGTCCCCGATTCGGCGTCCGTCCGGGACGGGGCGCCGGTCATTTTCCGGCGGCGCGCGGCGATCCGGGACTCTGTGCTCGCGATCGTGGCGCGCGGGGAAGACACCGCCCTCCGGGGGGGCGTCGGCGGCGATCCGGCGGGCGGATTCGTAACCGTCGACACCTTCTCCGTGGCGCCGGGGGAATACCAGCTCGTTCTCCGGCTGGACGAGGAGGGGGCGGGGCCGCGGGAGATTCGCTTCACGAACATCGTCGTGCCCGACTACGGCGGGCCGGACATCCGCGTCGGCGGGCCGGTGGTCGCGGGGAAGGTGACCACCAGTTTCCGGCAGAAGGGCCTCTACGAAAGAAGGGAACACCGGATCGTCCCCCGCCCGGGGGGGCGCTTCTCCCGGGGGGAAACGGTCCACTTCTACTTCGAGATCGGTCACGTGCGGGAGGATCGGGACGGGCGCTACTATATGGAAATCGACTACCGCCTCGAAGGCCCTCCCGGCGACTGGGCCGCTTCCTTCGGCGGCACGGACGGCGGGAAGTTCGAGCCCGGCCGGATCGAAAAATTCGCATCGGTCCTCCGGGGGCCGGGCGGGGGCCGGCACATCGCCCTCGAGACGGCGGGGCTGCCCGCGGGGGCCTATGCGCTCGTCCTGGAGGCCCGGGATCTGACCTCGGATCGAACGGATCGGGTCTCGGCGGACTTCACCATCACCGAGTAGAACCTGCCGGGGGGGAACGGGGTGACAGCCCCGGTGACGGTCCCCCCGTGAGGCGCCCATGTCGACCGCGATCTTTCATGCGATCCTTCTGATCCTCCTTCTCGCGCCGGCCCTACCCGCCGCGGACGGGGAGGAGTACGTCGAGCCCCATCCGGGGGAGGACCGTTTCTTCACCGTCATCCTGAGCGAGGACCGGCGCCTCGAATACGAATCGTACCCGCCCGAAGACCGGGCCGAGTGGCGCCGCCGGTTCTGGGCGGCCGCGGACCCCACGCCGACCACCGACGAAAACCAGCGGGAGATGGAGCACCAGCGGCGCGTCGTCGAGGCGATCCGCACCTTCCGGAACGAGGACGACCGGTTCGTCTACGACGACCGGGCGAAGTCGTACATCCGTTTCGGAATACCGGACCGCCGGGAGATTCTTCCGGGCGAGGTCGCGATCCACACCGGGATGGTCCCGCCCCGGGAGTTTTGGCTCTACCCGGACATGATCCTCTGGTTCGAGGACTGGCGCCTCCGGGGGGAGTACGTCGAGGGACTCGACGAGAAGGTCTCTCTCATCGGAGGCCTGGACCAGAACCTGCGGGAGGACACGGGATGGTCCGTGGACGACGAGCTTCTCTTCGAGGAGAGCTTCGAGCAGTTCCTGAAGGTGAACGATGTCGAAGTCGATCCGACCCTCGCCCGCCGCTTCCAGGAGGACGGCAAGCACCGGTGGGTGAAGGTGCCGGAGATCAACGACTACGATTACGAAGGGTCGGAGACGTTCCGCTTCTTCTTCGACGTCACCTCCTTCGCCGGCGCGGGGGGGAAGACCGACCTGCTCGTCGGCTTTCTCGTTCCCCTCGAAAAGACGGAATGGGCGGTCGAGGAGGGGCGGGAGACGGCGAAGATCCAGCGCCGCAGCGCCCTGCTGGACGAGAACCTGAACCTCGTGGAGCGGCACGTGGAGAACCTCGTCCACGCCTCCGACCCGGTCGGGGGGCGCTCCTCGTGGATCGTCACGAGCGATTCCTTCTCCGTCGCTCCCGGTTTCTACAATCTCGCCCTCCGGGTCATCGACGTGCGCTCGCAAAACCACGGCATCATGGAAACGCCCGTGGAGGCGCCCGACTTCGGGGGAGACTCGGTCCGCGTCAGCGACCTCCTCTTCGCCGTTTCCTTCGACCGGGAAACCCGCGCGGAGGGAGCGTACCTCCGCGGGGGATACCGGATCGTGCCCCGGCCGATCCGCATCTACGCCCCCGGCGAGGATGTAAACGTCTATTTCGAGGTGTATCACATCACGACCGGCGAAGGGGGGAAGGGGCTCTACGAGGTGGAGTACACACTCTTCGGAACGAAGGCGGAGCGCTTCGTCAGCTTCTTCGGCGGGAGCAGCGAGGGGAGGCTCGAGCAGGGGATCAGCCAGACCTTCCGCTCCCAGAGCGACGGGAGCATGGCGGCCCGCCGGATCTCCCTCGACACCGAGTCCCTTCCCGAGGATCGCTACACACTGATCATACGGGTGAAGGACCTCGCGGACGGGGCGACCGACCAGGCCAAGGCCTTCTTCGTGGTGAAGAGCTAGCCTGGGGGCATCTCTTGTCCGTTCCCTTCGATGTGGTCACGGTCCCCGACTTCCGTCCGGGGAAGCGTCCCGACTTCGAGACTCGGGCCCTTTTCTTTCTCGCGAGTTGGATCGATTACGGAGGGGCGGCTTCCGGAGTTCCCCTTCACATGGTCTGCGTCGGCGAGCCCCCCGATTCGGTGCGGCGTCGCATGAGGGGGAGGCTCGACTGTCCTATCCCGCGGGAACACCGCTACCCGGGGCAGGCGGGGGATGTTCACCGGATGATCCCGTATTACGGCGGCGGCGTGCTCTGGATCCCCCGGGGAATCTGGTTCGGTTCCCTCTGGGCGGACTTCATCCGAAGGAGCGCGCGGCTTTTTGACGATGGCGTTCCGGGGGACCGGGCGGTGACGAGGAGCGATCAAGTCGGTCTCGCCCTCGCGATCGCGCGCAGGGGCCGCGAAGGGATCCCTTTCCGGATCCTCCCGGATTCCCACCATGCCCACTGGCTTCACATCTTCCGGCGTGCCGTGCCCCTCCGGGAGATGCTCCTCTTCCACGCCTTTCGCTTCGCCGAGTCCGTATCCGCCGGAGGAACGTCGTTCGCGGTGGGCTGGTACCGGGTCCTCCTCGCCGGGGGAATGGCGGCGGAGGCGTGGCATCAAGACATCGCCCGGTTCCGTCTCTCCCGCCCCTTCCGGGAGTTCGGTCCCGCCCTCGCCGACTCGCTGGCTCTCGGCCGGCGTCTCGAGGAGCTCCGGAAGCGCCACGTCGAGCCGGCGCTCCGGCCCTAGTCGCCGAGACTCTCCCGCAGGTTCCGGGCGATCCGGTTCTCGGGATCGAGATCGCATGCCTTCCTGAGAGCGACCCGAGCTTCGTCGACCTTTCCGGCCCGGGCAAGGGCCACGCCGAGATCCGTCCCGAGGGGGGAGTCCCCGGACGATCTCTCCGTCGCGGCCCGGAGATGGGGGATCGCTTCGGCGGGGCGGTCCGTTGCGAGGAGACATCGTCCGAGCAGTCGAAGTGCTTCCGTCCTCCCCGGTTCGATGGAAAGAAGGTGCCGCAGGAGAGATTCGGCCGCCACGGGGTTTCTCTCTTCGAATCGAATCCGGGCGAGAGACCAAAGAGCGTTGCCGTAGTCCGGATCGATCTCGAGAGCCCGTGCGAGAAGGGGAATCCCCTCGTTCGTCCTCCCCCGGGCGGCCCTAATCACGCCGAGATTGGTCAGGTTCGTCGGATCCTCGCGAACGGCGAGGGCCTTCTCGAAGACCGCCTCCGCCTCGGCGTCGTATCCCGCGCCCTCCCCGCCTCCGTGACCCGGAAGGCGGCGGCCGCGAGATGTCGCCTCACCCCGGGGATGAAGAGAGAGAGGGCGGCGAGCATCCAGAGAGAGGCCGCGGCCGGCGGAAGGCACCGCAAGTGATGAACGCCCCAGAGGCGCTCGGGGAAAAGGAATGACGCCGCGAGGTGAAGTAGAACGAAGAGGGCGTACAGCGCGGTCAGCCGTCTCATGATCGTGCTCTCCGGGGTGGGGGATCCCGCCGGTCGTAGGGCCCCTTCATTCTATCCGCCCGGCGGGATCCGGTCCATTCGGTTACGGGAGATTGCCAAAGCCGCTCCCCGCGGGTATGCTTCGGAACGTCTTTCACCGAAGCCCCCTCCATAGAGAAAGGAACCCCATGGCGGCGACCGATCGGAAGATGACACCGGACGAACTCGAGCTTCAGTGGTTCCGGAAGCACTACCGAGGGGACATGCGGCAGCTCACCTGGCGCGCCGTGATCATGGGGGGATGCCTCGGCGCGGTTCTCTCGCTCACCAACCTGTACATCGGCCTCAAGACCGGGTGGGGCTTCGGCGTGGCAATCACCGCCTGCGTCCTCTCCTTCGCCATCTGGAAGGCGCTGCGCAAGGTGGGTCTCGTCAAGAGCGACATGACCGTGCTCGAGAACAACGCCATGCAGTCGACGGCGTCGTCGGCGGGCTACTCCACGGGGGGGACGCTCGTCTCGGCCATCGCGGCGTTCCTGCTCGTCACGGGCGCGCACATCCCCTACGGGCTCCTCACGGCGTGGATCTTCTTCCTCGCCGTGCTCGGCGTCACCCTCGCCATTCCGATGAAGCGGCAGATGATCAACATCGAGCGGCTCCGGTTTCCGTCGGGGATCGCCGCCGCCATGACGCTTCGCAGTCTTCACGCCGACATCGAACATGTCCCCGCCCTCGAGGGGCCGACGATCGAAGCGGAGGCGGCGGAGGCGAAGCCGGAGGGGGAAGGCGCCTCCGAGGACAAGTCGGCGGAGGAAAAGGCGCTCGAAGCGGTGGCCGACGTCGAAGGGACGGTGACGAGCGCCGAGGAGGGGGAGAAGTCGGCCCGGTCCCTCTTCATCGCCGGCGGTCTCGGGGCGCTCATCACTCTCCTCCGGGACGGCATGGACATGCTCCGCGAAATCGGCGCGACGACGAGCCAGTTCGTGCTGATTCACGCCGCCTACCCGCTCTTCGGGCAGTCGATGTTCCGCTACACGGTCGGCGCCGAAGGGAGCCTTCTCCTCGTCGCGGGCGGAGCGCTGATGGGGATCCGAGTCGCCACGAGCGTGCTCATCGGCGCCGTCCTCTGCTGGGGGATTCTGGTGCCGCACATGTATCAGATCGGCGTCATCGAATCCCTCGACTACCGGAGCATGGTTTCGTGGTCCCTCTGGGGAGGCGCGTCGTGCATGGTGACGAGCGGCCTCCTCGCCTTCGCGTTCCAGTGGCGCGCCGTGGGGCGGGCTCTCTCGGGGCTGACCAACCTCTTCTCGCCGCGCAAGAAGGACCATCTCACGGACGCGCTCGCCGAGATGGAAAAGGTCGAGGTCCCCCCGCTCTGGTTCGCCGCGGGCGGGCTCGTCGGCGCCGTCGGCGTCATCTGGGTCGCCCACGTCGGTTTCCAGATGCCCGTCTGGATGGGGATCCTCGCCGTGATCCTCTCGTTCTTTCTCGCCCTCGTGGCGTGCCGCGTGGCCGGCGAGACGGACACGACCCCCGTCGGGGCCATGGGGAAGGTGACGCAGCTGATGTACGGCGCCATCACGCCGAAGTCGCTCCGCGTGAATGCGCCGGTACAGACGCAGAACATCAATCTGATGGCGGCGTGCATCACGGCGGGCGTGGCGGACAGCGCGTCGGACCTCCTCATCGACCTCAAGAGCGGTTACGTGCTCGGCGCGAACCCGCGAAAACAGTTCCTCGCCCAGTTCGCCGGCATCTTCGTGGGCACGGCGGTCACGGTGCCCGTGTTCTACCTGCTCGTCCCGGATGCGACGTCGCTCGGCACCGCCCAGTGGCCCGCGCCGGCGGCGATGGTCTGGGCGTCGGTGGCGAAGCTCCTCTCCGCCGGCCTCGGCGCCCTGCATCCCACGGCGCGGCTCGCGCTGATCATCGGCGGCCTGGTCGGCATCCTGCTCGTCGCGCTTCAGCGGATCACGCCGCCCAAGTACCACATGTGGATCCCGTCCCCCATGGGCCTCGGCCTCGCGTTCACCTTCCATTTCTATTACGGTTTTTCCATGTTCGTGGGAGGCGTGATCGGCTACGTGGTGAAGAAGAAGTGGCCGAAGAGGGACGCGCTGTATACCTTCCCCGTGGCGTCCGGCATCATCGCCGGCGAGAGTCTGATGGGGATCTTCCTCATTCTGCTGCCGATCGTGCTCGCGATCATCGCGGGCAAGGGATAGAGGAACCGTTCGGACGGGGACGGAGCGCGAAGAGGCTGTTTTCCTCGAACCCCTCCTCTGCGCCCTGGAACAGTCGTGCTCGTGCGCAATGCCCGTCCGGAGGACCGGGCGGCACTCATGGCGAACGGGGGGGCATGATTCCGGCGGGGCGGCGGATCGGAGGAGGGAGGGGATCGGGGCGGACTGGAACGCTCGTCGTGCGGCGGGAGATAACCCTCCCATTCTCCGGGCGCGCGCAATCTGCGGTGCGCAGATCTTCCATGAGCTCCCCGGTTATGCCCCGGCCCCTCCCGATGCCGATTCCCCGTCCCGCCGCACGCAGAAACAGGTAACTGCTCGTCACCCCCTAGTGACCGGCGGAGATCGGACCGGCGGGGCGGCGGATCGGAGGAGGGGGGGGATCGGGGCGGACTGGAACGCTCGTCGTGCTGCGGGAGCAAACCCTCCCATTCTCCGGGCGCGCGCAATCT
>JBDROZ010000030.1:0-9972 GCA_043809585.1 Candidatus Eiseniibacteriota bacterium | reverse complement strand
CGCTGACGCTCGCGCGATAGCACGCCATCTGCCGCAGTGCTCGCATTCACCAATGCTCACATATCGTTGGATATGCTCCGCTTGGTGAATGCTCCGCGCTGCAGCATCTGACGCACTCTCGCGCGTTTTCACTCGCGATTTATTGCCGGATCAAGGCTAACGAATAGACGAAGGCCCGGAGATCAGGGACAATCGACACACCTTGATCGGAACCGGGCGGACGAAGCCGCCCACGGAGCGGACTCATGATCCGAAATCGGGGCGAATCGATCCTCGGGAAGGACCGGCTGCCGCCGTCCATCTCGGTCATTCTTCTCTTGGAGCTCGTCTCCCTCGGCGCGACGATCCCGGTGATCGCCTACTACGTCCGCTCTTTCGGGGGCTCGGCGTTTCACGTCACCCTCTGTTTCTTTCTCACCGCGGCGCCGAAGATCTTCCTCCAACCCTTGTGGGGCGGGCTCTCGGATCGGATCGGGCGGAAACCGGTGATGCTCTTCTCCCTCGCCGGCTCCTTGGTGAGCTACGGGATGTGGGCGTACGCCCCGTCCTTCGGGAACACGTCCGGCGGGCTCGCGGCGCTGCTCGGGCTCTCTCCCGCCCTCTTCTGGCTTCTTGCCTCCCGCGCCATGTTCGGCCTCTTCGGGGCCCAGCTCACCCTGGGCGCGTCGGTCGTCGCCGACTGTCTTCCTTCGGAGCAGCGGGCCCGGGGGATGGGGATCCTCGGGGCGACGGCGGGCATCGGGTTCATCATCGGCCCCATCCTCGGCGGGATCGTCGCGGCTCACGTCTCGTACGCCGCCGTGGGCTGGATGAACGTCGCCCTCGAGGCGCTCGCCCTCGTGATCGCCCTGGCCGCCCTTCCCGAGACCGCCCCCCGGAACGCCGAGGCCGTCCGACGGATCCGGAAGAGCGCCGCCCGGGTTTGGCGCCTCGCCCTCGCACACCGGAGCGTCGGCCGACTGCTCGGGTCCGTGCTCATCGGAACCACGGGGCTCTCGGTGATCCAGGGGACCCTCGTGGTGCTCGCCGAAGACCGGTGGGGATACGACGTCATGCAGACGGGCAAACTGCTCAGCGTCTTCTTTCTCGTCGGCGCGGCCGTGCAGGGGGGCGGGCTCCGTCCCCTCGTGCCCCGCTTCGGGGAACTGAACCTCGCCCGGGCGGGGTACCTAATGATCGCCGCGGGACTCGCCGCGCTCATCCCGGGCGGACACTACTCGGTCCTCTGGATCTCGCTCTTCCTCATTTCGATCGGCATCGCCCTCAGCACGCCGACCGTCACGTCTCTTCTCTCGTCGGCGACCCACGAAGAGGATCAAGGGCGCGTACAGGGACTGAACCAGGGCGTCACCGGCCTCGGCCGCTCGATCAGCGGCGTTTCCATGGGCGGCCTCTACGACGCCTTCGGGCCGGCCGCGCCTTTCGGCTCCTCGTCGGTTCTGGTCCTGATCGCTCTCGGGATTCTTCTCGTCTACCGAAAGCCGGAGACCGAGACCCTCTTCCACCCGAACGCCGTCGATCCGCCGGGGACCGGCGCCGGGATTTCCGGACACGGTGCGGGATGATGCCGTTCGCGCTTCGCATGGAACCCCCCGCGCTGATCTCGGTGCAGCGCCACGCCGCCCGCGCCCATCCGGAAGAGTGCTGCGGTTTCCTTGTGGGAGATCGGAACCGGGCGGAGCCGGTGGTCACCGATGCCTGGCCCGCGGGAAATGAGAGAAGCCCCGGGGAACGTATCTCGGGCTACATGATCTCGCCCGAAGCCTACTTACGGACCGAGACCAGGGCGCGCGAGAGGGGCGCGTCGATTCTCGGCGTCTATCACTCTCATCCCGGCCTCCCCCCCGACCCGTCGAGCGCCGATCTCGAGGAAGCCTGGCCCGATTTCTTCTACCTTATATGGGAGACGCGGGGCGGCCGGCCCGGCCGGTTCCGGGTGTGGCGCCTCGCGGAGGATCGATCTCGCTTCCTGCCGGCGCCGATCCGGACGGGCGGCGGCCGGAACCCGAAAGAAAGGCGACGACCATGAACGGGCGTCTCTGCTCTCTCTCGAAGGCGGAAGTCCTCCGATACAGCCGGCACCTGGTGCTTCCCGAGGTGACCCGGAAGGGCCAGGAAAGGCTGAAGGCGGGCCGGGTGCTTCTCGTCGGGGCCGGCGGCCTCGGGTCCCCCCTCGCCCTCTACCTCGCCGCCGCGGGCGTGGGCCGGATCGGCATCGTCGACTACGACACCGTGGACGAATCCAATCTTCAACGGCAGGTGATTCACGGTACCTCGGACGTGGGCCGCCTGAAAACATCCTCCGCCATCGACCGTCTGAAGGATCTGAATCCCCATGTGGAGACGGTCGCCCACGACGGGCCGCTTACCGCCGCGAACGGGATGGAGGTCCTCGTCGGGTACGACGTGATCGCCGACGGCTCGGACAACTTCCCGACCCGCTACCTCGTGAACGACGCCTGCGTCTTCCTCGGGAAACCGAACGTTCACGGGAGCGTTTTCCGCTTCGAGGGGCAGGCGACGGTTTTCGACGCCCGGGTGGGACCGTGCTACCGCTGCCTCTATCCGGAGCCGCCGACCCCCGGCCTCACCCCGTCGTGCGCCGCCGGGGGGGTCCTCGGCGTCGTCCCCGGCATCATCGGCCTGATCCAGGCGACGGAAACGCTCAAGATCCTCCTCGGCGCGGGCGAGACCCTCGCCGGGCGGCTGCTCCTCTACGACGCCCTCCGCATGACCTTTCGGGAGATGAAGCTCCGCAAGGACCCAGGCTGCCCGGTCTGCGGCAAGGACCCGGCGGTTCGGGAGCTGATCGACTAC
Source organism: Candidatus Eiseniibacteriota bacterium (assembly GCA_043809585.1). GTDB lineage: Bacteria > Orphanbacterota > Orphanbacteria > Orphanbacterales > Orphanbacteraceae > JBDROZ01. The sequence continues at coordinate 7,155 of JBDROZ010000030.1, read as the reverse complement.
GAGGCGTTCTGCGGCTTTCCGGGATCGGGCCCCGGGGGGGCGACGGAAGAATCCCACCGGCGCCGGGTGAGCGAACTGGTCGACCGCGCGGCGGGGACGGGGCGGGGGGCGGAGCGCCGCGCCCCGGTCGGTTCCATGGAGCCGAGGACGCTGAAGGAGAAGCTCGACGCGGGGGACGGCGTGGTCGTCCTCGACGTGCGAGAGCCTCTCGAGTCGCAGATCGGCGCGATCCCGGGGGCGGTCGTCATCCCCATCGGCGAGATTCCGGAACGGTTCCACGAGATCGACCGCTCGAAGGAGATCGTCTGCGTCTGCCGCACGGGAATTCGCAGCCTCCACGCCGCGATGTTCCTCACCTACCAGGGCTACGGTCGGGTTTACAACCTCGTCGGCGGGATCCACGCATGGGCGGAAGAGGTGGACCCGAGCATCCCGAAGTACTAGCCAGGTGGTCTGCTTGTTCATCTAGTACGGGCGGGTCCTGTCGCCGATTGCCCGCTGCAGTGCTCGCTTCGCTGCGCTCCTCGCGGGCCCCCATCGGCGCCACCCGCCCGTGGCCGGATATGATCAGTAAGGACTGCCGGCGGATCGGTACTTCGGAATGCTCGGGTGAAAGAAAAGGGATGACGTTCGCCTTCCCGGGTGCTCGAAGACCGGTGCTGATCGTGCCGCGCGTGAAACTCGCAAGGCAGGAAGCCGAGGCCAGACTGGCGATCCGACTCGGCGCGCGGCACGGAAGATCCCCACCCCGAGTACCCCATCGGGCGGATGCCTCTCCTCCCCCTCCGGACGGTCCTTCGATACACCGCCGGAGGACCGGCGGCACTCAGGACGAACGGCCTTCCGAGCCCACGCGCGGCACAGGCGTCGCTTCCGAAATTCCGTCGCCGGTGCTTGGTGGCCGGGGCGCCGCCCGTCCGCCCCGAGCGTTTGCCCAGCGGAGGCGGGCTTCCCCAGCGAGGGGCGGGGCGGGCAAGCCCCGTAGCCGGATCCGAGCATCCGGCGACATGGAGATGAGCCACGCCGCCCCAGGACAGGACCCGCCCGTACTACACCATCAGTCCCGGACTCCCGTCCGCCCTTCACCCATCGATCATTTCTCCTAATGAACGATCATAACTATCACAAATCTACTGCTTTGACTCCTGTCCTCCCCTCTCCCACAATCCCGCCCACACCCCCACCACTCCCCCGGTTCGCATCATCGGAGGGTAATCCGCCATGACGAACTCGACCCTGTCCCCTACCGAAGAAAAACGAATCGAGCGGCAGCTCGGCGAGGTCTGGCGGCGTTGGGAGCAAGAGGCGGGACTCGCGAAAGAGCGCCCCCGCCCATACTCGAAACCGAAGGAGCGCCCCTTCACCGCGAAAGAGCGGGCCCACACGACGCTCCTCTTCGGCGGCCTCACCTGGAAACACGAGAAGCTCCTCCAGGCCGCCTTCGAAAGCCTCGGATACAAGTGCGCCTACCTTCCCCCCCCCGACGTCCGCGCCTTCCAGCTCGGAAAGGAATACGGCAATAACGGCCAGTGCAATCCGACCTACTTCACCGTGGGCAATCTCGTCCAGTACCTCCAGGGGCTCGAACAGGGCGGAATGAATCGCACGGCGATCTCGAACGACTACATCTACCTCACCGCCGGGGCCTGCGGCCCCTGCCGCTTCGGCATGTACGAAGCCGAGTACCGGCTCGCCCTCCGGAATGCCGGCTTCGAAGAGTTCCGGGTGATCCTCTTCCAACAGTCGGGCGGACTCGACCAAGCGGACGTGGAAGACGGGCTCGCCATGAACCTCGATTTCTTCCTCGGAATCCTGAACGCCTTCAACATGGGCGACCTGGTCAACGAAGTCGCCTACCGCATCCGTCCCTACGAGACGAATCCGGGCGAGACGGACCGGGCCCTCCGGGATGTGATCGAGGACCTGTACGAGACGATCCAAGCGAAGAAGCGGTTCGAGCTCGAAGGCCGGTGGGGGGGCGCGGCGGCCCGCGTGCCCGGCCTCGCGTCGAAGGCGGCCTATGTCGGGAAGTTCCTCGACCAGCTGACGGGCGACGAGTTCGTGAAGGCCATGTCCCGCGCCCGGGAGCGTTTCGACCGCGTCGACGTCGACCGGCTCCGGGTGAAGCCCCTCGTCAAGATCACCGGCGAGTTCTGGGCCCAGACCACCGAAGGGGACGGCAATTTCAACATGTTCGCCTTCCTCGAGCGGGAGAACGCCCAGGTTCTCGTCGAGCCGATAGGGACCTGGATTACCTACATGATTCACGGCGCCATGAACAAGATCAGGGATCGGAAAGGTCTCGAGGAGGGCATGGTCGTTCCGGGGTGGCGGGAGCCTTGGAAGCGGACCAAGATCGAGTGGCGGGCCCGGAAGAAGCTCCGCCGCCTCGCCTTCGCGCGCACCCTCTTTCACCGGGAATATAATCGCCTCCGCACGGCCCTCGGCGGCACGGCCCACGCCCTCGCGGACCAACTCGAACTCGAGCGCATGGGCCACCCCTTCTACAACAGCCGGGCCGGCGGCGGCGAGGGGCACCTGGAGGTGGCGAAGAACATCTACTACCACCACAAGGACCTCGCCCACATGGTGCTCTCCCTGAAGCCCTTCGGATGCATGCCTTCGACCCAGTCCGACGGCGCCCAGGCGGCGGTGGTCTCCCATTACCCCGACATGATTTACCTCCCCATCGAGACGAGCGGCGAAGGGGAGATCAACGCCCACAGCCGCGTCCAGATGGCCCTCGGCGAGGCGCGGACGAAGGCGCGGGACGAGTTCGAACGGGCCCTCGCGAAGGGGGGCTATCCCCTCCCGCAGATCCGCGCGTACGCCGACGTCCACGCCGAGCTGAAGCGCCCCATGTACCCCCTGCCCCACACCAAGGGGTATTCGGGGGAGGCGGCGAACTTCGCCCTCCACGTGGCGGCCCGCATGAGGAAGGAGGGCGTGCGCCGCGAGGGGACCGCTCCGTCCGCGCTCCCGGCCGCCGACCCGAGCCTCCCGGTCCGGGAGAAACGCGGGAAGGGGGTGGCCGCGTGATCCGGAAAGCGGAGGAGGTCGCCCCGATCGACCGGGCGGCGGCGGACCGGAGCCTTCTCATCGGCCTCGACGTCGGATCGACGACGGTGAAGGCGGTGGTGGTGGAGCCGGTGTCGGACCGCATCCTCTGGCGCGACTACCAGCGCCACATGACCAAGCAGCCCGAGAAAGTCCTCGAGTTCCTGACGCGCATCGAATCGGACCTCGATCTCGGCCCCGAGAGATTCCGCCTCTTCGTGACCGGCTCCGGAGGGGCGGGCATCGCGAAGCACCTCGGCGCGAAGTTCGTCCAGGAGGTGACCGCCGTCAGCCTCGCCGTGGAAAAGCTCATGCCCGAGGCGAACTCGGTGGTGGAGCTCGGCGGCCAAGACGCGAAGATCATCGTCTTCAAGGAGATGCAGGGCTCGGCCCAGAAGAAGAAGATCCCCTCCATGAACGAAAAGTGCGCGGGGGGGACCGGCGCCGTGATCGACAAGATCAACGCCAAGCTGCAGATTCCTCCTGCCGAGCTCTGCGAGCAGGGCTACGACGGGATCAGGCTCCACCACGTGGCGGGCAAGTGCGGGGTCTTCGCCGAGACCGACATCAACGGCCTCCAAAAGCAGGGGGTGCCTCGGGAAGAGCTGATGGCTTCCCTCTTCGAGTCGATCGTGCAGCAGAACCTCTCGGTGCTGACCCGGGGCCACACGCTCCGGCCGGTGGTCCTTCTCCTCGGCGGGCCGAACACGTACATCCGTGGCATGGTCGAGGCGTGGCGCCAGAACATTCCCGCCATGTGGAAAGAGCGAAACGTGCCGGTGCCGGACCGCCCCATGGAAGAGCTGATCCGCGTGCCCGAAAACGCCCAGTACTTCGCCGCCCTCGGCGCCGCCGAGTTCGGCAGGCGGGAGGACCCGGACGCCGGCACCTACGACGGGTGCGGGCGGCTCCGGCACTACATCGAGGTGGGCCGGGAAGAGGACAAGCGGACGAGGGGGGGCACGGGTCTCGCCGCCAGCGACGAGGAGCTCGCCGCCTTTCTCGAACGGTACCGGAAGAAGCCATGGGCGCCGGCGGACTTCGCCGCCGGCGAAGTGGTGCGCGGTTTCGTCGGCATCGACGGCGGCTCGACGTCGACGAAGGCGGTCCTGATGTCGCCGGAGAAGAAGCTGCTCGCCAAGGCGTACCAGCTCTCGAAGGGGAACCCGATCGAGGACACGATCGAGATGTTCCGTGAGCTGCGGGGCCAGGTCGAATCCGGGGGGGCGACCCTCGTGGTGCTCGGCGTGGGGACCACGGGCTACGCGAAGGACGTCCTCCGGGATGCCCTCTGCGGCGACGTGGCCCTCGTGGAGACCGTGGCTCACACGAAGAGCGCCCTTCACTACTACGACGATGTGGACGTGATCTGCGACGTGGGCGGCCAGGACATCAAGATCATCATCTTGAACAACGGCCAGGTGAAGGACTTCAAGCTGAACACCCAGTGCTCGGCGGGGAACGGCTACTTCCTCCAAAACACGGCCGAGGGGTTCGGCCACAAAGTGGAGGAGTTCGCGGATCTCGCCTTCTCGGCGAAGGCCCGCCCCGAGTTCGGCTACGGATGCGCCGTCTTCATGCAGTCGGACATCGTGGACTTCCAGCGCCAGGGGTGGCGGCCGGAGGAGATCATGGCGGGGCTCGCGAGCGTTCTTCCGAAGAACATCTGGCTCTACGTCAGCCAGATTCCGAACCTCGCGAAACTCGGCTCGAACTTCGTGCTCCAAGGAGGCACCCAGAACAACCTGGCGGCGGTGAAGGCCCAGGTCGACTTCATCGAGAGCCGGTTCCGGGGGAAGGACGAGAAGCCGAACGTCTTCGTCCACGAGCACACGGGGGAGTCGGGCGCGATCGGCGCCGCCCTCGAAGCGGCACGGCTCCACGAGAACGGCCACGAGACGACCTTCATCGGCCTCGAGGCGGTGGAGGGGATCGAGTACACCACCACCCGGAGCGAGGAAACGCGCTGCTACTTCTGCAAGAACAAGTGCCTCCGGACCTTCATCGACGTGAAGACCGCCCACGACCCGGAAAGCGAAGATCCCTTCCCGTACAAGATGGGTCCGGAAGAGCCCCACGCGGCGCGGATCCGTCACCGGGAGGCGGCGGACGAGGGGAACGCAGATGCGGCGTCCATCGACGCGTCGGCGGAGGCCCGGCGGGCGATGGACGAGGAGAAGGCGGGCGGCCCGGCGCAGAAGGGCAAATCCCGGCTCCCCCTCCCCCCCGGCACGAACCGGATCATCATCGCCACCTGCGAGAAGGGGACCGTCGAGGACGTGGACGACATGCGGGAGATCAAGAAGGGCCTCGACGCGGTGAAGAAGGCGAACCCGAATCTGGTGGAGATCGCGGCGAAGGGGGCGTTCCGGTCGTACGCCCCTCCCCTCGCCCAGGAGGGGGAGCCGAAGTTCGCCCTCACGCCCGGCGCGAGGGGAAGGGCCGGCGCGCGGCGGAGACGGGAGAGCGTCCGGATCGGAATGCCCCGGGCGCTCAACATGTACTCCCTGGCTCCCCTCTTCACGGCCTACTTCGAAAGCCTCGGAGTCCCGGGGAAGAACCTGGTCTGGTCCGACTACACGACGGAAGATCTCTACAAAGAAGGGGCGAAGCGGGGGGCCGTCGACCCCTGCTTCCCGAGCAAGCTCGGCATCCCCCACGTGCACAATCTCCTTCACGTCCATCACGCGAAGAAACCCCTCGACTGGATCTTCTTCCCCATGATCGACGACCTGCCGGGCGAATTCTCCGGGTGCCGGGGCCACCGGGCCTGCCCGACCGTGACCGCCACACCGGAGGCGGTGAAGGCGGCGTTCACCAAGGAGGGGGACCTCTTCGCCGAGGCGGGAGTCCGCTACCTCGACACGTTCGTCAATCCGGGAGAGCCGGAGCTCTTCGAGAGGCAGATGCACACGGAGTTCCGGGACCTGCTCGGCCTGACGCCGGCGGAGAACCGCCGGGCCGTGGAGGCGGGGTACGGCGCGCTCGATCGATTCGTGAACGAGATCCGGCGGGGCGAGGCACGGCGGATCCTCCGGCAGTTGGAGGAAGAGGAGCGGCTCGGCATCGTCCTTCTCGGCCGCCCGTACCACAACGACCCCGGCATCAACCACGAGATCCTGGTCGAGTTTCAGAAGCTCGGCTATCCGATCTTCACGCAAATGTCTCTTCCGATGGATGACGACATCCTCGAACGTCTGTTCGGCAAGGACGTGGAGGAGGGGCGCATCCGCGATTCCCGGAGCGTCGAGGACGTGTGGAAGAACAGCTACAGCGAGAACACGACGGCCAAGGTGTTCGCGGCGAAGTACGTGGCCCGGCACCCGAACCTGGTGGCCCTCGAGCTCTCGAACTTCAAGTGCGGCCACGACGCCCCGATCTACACGGTGATCGAGGAGATGATCGAAACGTCCGGCACGCCCTGCTTCAGTTTCAAGGACATCGACGAGAACAAGCCGACCGGTTCGATCAAGATCCGCGTCGAGACGATCGCCTACTTCCTGAAGACCTACCGGGAGGACATGGTCCGGAAGAACCGGAAGCGGGTGGATGTGGAGGAGCGGCTCCGCCATTTGGAGGCGGAGTTTCGGGCGAAGGCCGCCGGAACCCCGCCGCGGCGGGATCCCGCGATCGCGAGGAGGTGAGTCATGGCCGAGCTGATGTCGGCGAAGATCATGTTCGAGATCTACCGGGAAGAGGAATACGGAAGGCGGTACCGGGTGGTCTACTTCACGGAGCTCGGCGACCACAACAAGGAGACCGAGATCAACCGGGCGCTCGCGGGCCGGCACTTCCACGACGGTTTCATCCGGGAGAAGCGAAAGGAGGAGGCGAAGGAGATCATCGAAGCCTTTCTCCGCCGTCTGAACGACGGGGAAACTCCGTCGGCGGAAGAGTTGGCCCGGACCCTCGGCGAGCACTCCGTCTAGCCTGGATTATGCACAAATCTCCTACTGTGATCTCGGATCGCCGCCTGCGAAGCCTCCTTTCCGTCGCCGCCTCCTCGACGTAGTGCATGACTACGCCTCCGGTGGCGGCTCGTCCAAGTCAGCTTCTCGTCCGGCGATCCGAGCCCTCGTGACGGAGATTCATGCATGA
>JBDROZ010000029.1:0-11578 GCA_043809585.1 Candidatus Eiseniibacteriota bacterium | reverse complement strand
CGAGAGTGCGTCAGATGCTGCAGCGCGGAGCATTCACCAAGCGGAGCATATCCAACGATATGTGAGCATTGGTGAATGCGAGCACTGCGGCAGATGGCGTGCTATCGCGCGAGCGTCAGCGATTTGCACCGGGATTTTTTGCCGGATTAAGGTTAGCCCGGCACGGGAGAGGGTTCCGCCCGCCCCCCGGACGAGAACCCTCGACCGACGGCGGGCCCTCCCGGGAAGGGGAGGCGCCTTCCTCATCGAAAACGAACCTCGACCTTTCAAGAAGCTCCCACGTCTTGTGCCAGCTCGGGGAGCCAGGGGGTTGGGGCTGAGCAATGGCCACGATCGTCCTATTTCCCCAGAAGGACGATCTTCCTGGTCTCCACGAAGTCCGGTCCTTCGAGCCGGGCGAAGTAGACTCCGGGGGGAACGCGGTTCCCGGCCCCGTCCATGCCGCTCCAGACGGCCTGATTGCTCCCGGCGGAGACCTCTCCGTCCACGAGGGAGGCGATCCGGCGCCCCCTGACGTCGAAGATGTTCAGCCTCACCAGCTGGGAGGCGGGAAGGGTGAAGGTCAGGGTCGTCCTCCTCGGCGAGGGGTTCGGGCTCGGCGGTGCGAGGTGAAGACCCCGGGGGAGGCCGGCTTCCGGGGATTCCACGCCGGTCGCCGCCTCGCAGGCGAGGAAGTCGAGGCCCGCGGAGGGCGAGAAGCCGCTCTCGTTCCCCGCGCCGTCGACCGCCTTCACGCGGTAGCCGTAGACCACGCCCGAGTCCCGGAGGACGTAGTCGAACCACTGGAAGCCGGGCGCGTCGAAATCGCCGTCCACGATCACCCGCTCCACGAGCGTCTCCGGGTTCCCGGCGTTGTCCCCCCGGTACACCTCGTAGTACCGGATCACCTCGGGGAGGCCGTTGATATCGAGGGTCACCTCCGGCCAGTCGAGCCGGGCCGACGGCCCGCCGATCTGATCGAGCACGATCGGGAGGCACTCCGCCTCGAGGCCCGCCGGAGGGGTGGGGTCGTTGTCGTCGATCCGGTAGTCCAGGATCACGCCTCCGGCGGCGGCCCCGTTCTCCACGTCCCAGAGGGTGAGGGGGATGTGGGCCGTCTCCCCGTGTTCCGCGGCGGCGCTCCCCACCACCACGTCCAACGAATCGAACATCCCCGGAGGCGGTAGGTAGGGCCCCGAGTCGAACTGGAGGGTCCATGTTTCGGGCAGACTCCAGTCGTCGAAGGTCGGGGGGGAACCGAGGCGTACCTCGAGGAGCCTCCCGTAGTACGCGCCGCCCTCGTGGATCCGGAGCCGGGACGTCTTGGAGAAGGGCCCGCCCGTGAGGTGCCCGCCTCCGCCGGTGAAGCCCCCTTCCGCCCGCTCCACCAGGATCTGGTGGTTCACCTGGACCAGATTGTCGTCGTGGGGAGGGTATTGGCTGTTCGCCTGGTCAAGGTCGTGCTGCACCCGCGCCCCGATGCAGTAGTGGTCCACGTTCGGGGGGGTGGGGGGGTAGACGAACTTGACGCTGTCCACGTAGGACGCCCCGGAGAGGATCACTTCGTCGATGGTCTCCGAAGCGAGGAGTTCGCCCGCTTCGGGCCACCGGAGGCCCAGCCCCGGAATGTGCGTGTAGATCTCGATGGTGGCCCCGGCGAGCGGCTCCGGCCCGGCGTTCCACACCTTGTACCAGAGGACGTTTTCCATGTCCTCCGACGGCAGGTCGTCGATGCCGTCCCCGTTGTGGTCGATCCAGAGGGCCGGCGTGGCCCACCAAGGCTCGCAGGAGGAGATCTCGGCGCAGCCGTCGGAGTCGCAGTCCTGCATGCAGAGGTCCGCGGTGAGGGTCACCCCCACCTCGAAGTCGGCGCAGATCGCACCGCCCACCCCGCCGTCGCACGTGCTGATGTCCCGGACCGCCACTCCCGTCGGGGCGCCGGAGTAGGAGCGGGAGTCGGGGATGGAGTTGCCGTCGAAGGTGGTCTGAGTCGCCGGGCACCACGGGTCCCCCGCGTCCCCCCGGTTCCCCCCGATGCAGCGTCCCAGATCGAGGTGGTCGGCGTCCACCACGTGTTCTGCGGTGAACGCGTCGGCGCACTCCACGTCGATCCGCTTGTGGTTCTCGTGGTTGTTGTTCGAGACCGTCTCGTCGATGTGGTAGATGACGAGCCCAGGCGCGTGGAGCCCAGAGTCGAATCCGATCGGCTGCCGGTTCTCGACGACGAAATACTGCTGCCCCTCCTCGCCGCTGGTCCAGAGCCGCGCGGCGATCGGGTTCGTCTCCACCGGGGGGAGGCAGAGGGTCTGATCCTGGTTGACATTGAAGTAATAGAGCCACCCGAGCTGCTCTTTCGCCCAGGCGGTCATGTGCGAGGGGAGGTCGGTGGTGTTCCACCCGCCCGACCCCATGATGCCCCAGTGGCCGATGCCTTCCGAATGGCCGGAGCCGTCGTAGTAGTCCCCGAGCCCGAGAACGTGGCCGAACTCATGGCAGAAAGTACCGATCCCGTTCGGGAACCCGACGTCGCACGCGCGGCCGGCGGATACGAAGTAGCGGTCGACCTTGATGTTGCCGCCGCCGGTCCTTTCGTCGTCGGTCGTGTACGTCCCGTCCCACTGGCTGAGATACCACTGGTGGGACCAGATGTTGTCGCTGCCGGTGAAGGGGCAGGTGGTGATGGCGCAGGCGCCGTCGTTCTCCGGCGTGATGAAGACGACCCAGTCCGCCTTCCCGTCGTCGTCCCCCGAGTTGGGAATGCCGTCGTCCCCGTCGTTGTCGAAGAGCCCGAAGTCGATCTCGGGATCCCGGGCGGCCAGGATCTCGTACATCGCTTCGCCGAACTTGTCCGTCGCCGGATTGGAGCCGTTGTTGCTCCCCTCGTAGTAGGTGTCGATCTCCGGCAGGGGATACCAGTCGGCCACGACGCCGTCGATGGTGAACTGCCCGTAGGAGACTTCCGTGAAGTACTCCTTCGCGGTGCCGGTGAACCAGGGACCGGTGAAGAGGTGCTCCTCCAGGCTCTCCCGCGAGAAGGGGGGAACGGGGGTGTTGTCGTAAAGGAAGGGAAAGACCGGAACATCCTGATGTCCCGTGATCGCGATTCCCCCCCGGAGGCGGGCCTCCTCGGCGGTCATCTGTCCGGCCGCCACCGCCCGGCGGTTGGCCTGGATCCGCTCGAGCCGTCGGACGAACTCGTCCCCGCCCGGCGCCCGGTCCCGATCGGGGCGCTCCATCAGGACGCGCAGATGCCCGGGGAGCGGCTCTCCGGGGGGACGCCCGCAGAAACGGGGACCCGCCTCGCCCGGGGCCGCGAACAGAATGAGAAGGGACAGGACGAGCGAGAGAGTGATCGAAGGGAGGGGAAGGCCGGCGCGGGCCGCCCGTCTCCCCGGCAGGCGCTCGGATTTCACGGCATCCTCCCGGTTCATGTGGAGAGGCCAGGGGGATAGAGGAAGTGTATGCCATTCCCGGCCCCCTGTCCAACGGGGACCTCTCGGAGAGGGCGCCGGTGCCTCACGGAAACCGGCGGATCCCCCTGGTCTCGATACGATTCCGGGCGCTTATCTTGGTCGCCCGGTTTTACGGATTCCGCCTCCCCCGGCGACCTAGAACTCGATCTTCACCCCGACAATGAAGAAATCGTAGTCCGACGCGTCGAAGCGGATCTCGCTCGGGCCGTCTCCTTCGCGGCTGACGACCGGCGTCGTCTTGTCGTGGAAGCGCGTGTAGTGCACGAAGACGAGCTTACCGTCGGCCCACTCGTAGCCGCTGCCGAATCGAACCGCGACGCCCCCCGTGGTCTCGTCCCGGGAGAGATCGCGGCTCTCCGAGATCGTCTGGGCGCCGGACAGATCGACCCGGTCGGTCCCTTCGGCGTTCGCGAAGTTCAGGAAGCCGGTGAGCGACCCGTTGATAGAGAGGGCGGGGAGGGAGGGCACGGGATAGGTGTACCCGGCGCCGAAGATGACGCGGTTCACATGCACATCGATGGACGTTTCGTAATCGAAGTCGATCCCGAAGCCCGTGATCTTTCCCGCGAGGGACTGGGTCTGGCTGATCCAGGTCCGCCCGAAGCCCGCCGTACCTGTCCACTCACCGGGCCCGGCGCTCCGGGTGTACTCGTAGGTGGCCTGGATCGCGGTGTTCTCCCCCCGGAATGCGTAGCCGAGGCCGGTCACGACGTTCGCGCCGCCGGCCGTCCCCTCGGCGACGTTCGTGCCGAGCGCGACCCCCGGCGTGTTCACGAAGGGGATGAGGAGCTTCTCTCCCATCGGGTCGACGCTCTCCTCCTCCCCTTCGATCTCGACGACGAAGGTCCTGAAGCCGATGCGGACGGTGGAGCGAAGGCCTTTCCCGAAGCGGAACGCCCCTTCCCCCTCGAACCCGACGAAACCGTCCCCATCGTCGAGGTGCTCGACCCCGAAGGTCTTGACGTCCATCGAGTTCTCGAGGCCGAGGTAGACGAAGTCCGGGAGGCTCTGGTGCCCGAAGACCATCGCCGGGGCGAACTCCAGACCGAAACCTCGCCCGCCGAGGGAATCGGTACCGAGGAATCCGAAGCGATCACTCGGGGAGTCCGGTTCGGCGGCGCCGCTCCCCGTCCCCCCGTCCCCGCCGGACGCTCCGCCCTGCGCGCCCGTTCCGCCCGCCCCCGTCCCCGGGGAACCGCCCCCGCCGCTCCCCTCCTTCACCGCGCCCTCCCCCTGCTTCGTGCTGCAGTCGATGACGGGGATCTTCTTCGCCTTCTCGTAGTGCGCGGCGATCTCGTCGGAGAGGCGGTTCTGCTCCTTCACGTTCGCCTCGGCTTTCTCGAGGTCCTTCCGGAGCTTCGCGAGGGTCGCCCCGTCGGAACCGGTGTCGATCGCCGCATGCAGCCGGTTGTAGAGCTTGGTCCGGTAGGTGCCGGCCGCCTCGGCGTTCTCCGCCGCCTCGTTGTAGTCGGGATGAATGACGAAGAGGAGCGCCCAGTACTCGTCCTGGGAGCAGTGGAAGGGGGGGAGGGGGGCGAAGGTGATCTCGTGAAACACGGGCGGGGTCAACCCTTCGAACCAGTCGACCGGCTTCGGCGGAGCAGGAGGCTTCGGAGCGCAGTCACGCTCCTCGGTCTCCTCGATCTCCTTCTTCTTCGCCGTATACGCGATCGTGACCTGCGTGAGGGGTTCCCGCGCGAGGGCCCAGTAGTTCAGGTTGGTGCCGGTCGACTGGGGCCCGATCCCTTGGAATTTCGGATAGTCCGGACCGAGCTTCGTGCCCGCGCCCGGCAGGCTCAGTTGCTTCTGGGCCTCCTTCTCGACCCGGCCCAAGCGGATGTCCAGATTCCGGATCGCCAGTCCGAGCAGGTAGAGATCGTCCAGAGCCTCCTGCTTGGAGGGGAGGCGGGGGGGAAGGCAGAAGAAGGGAGGCACCTCCACCAGACCGAGCTCGAACCGGACCTGATCGATGTCCCGGAGGATGCTCCGGAGCTCGTTCGCGTAGATGTTGCTGGTTCGCTGATAGGGGGGCTGCACCTGTTCTTGGGCCAAGAGGGCGGAGGGCGCGGCAAACGAGAGGATCCCGAGCACGAGGATCGTCCTACGTCCCATGGTCTTGCTCCGGGCCGGCCGGGCGGCCCCGATCGCGAAGGTTTCGGCCAAGGGGGGACGCAAGCACCGATGCCCGAGAATCTATGCAAGTTCCTTCTCTTGTTCCAGTCAAAAGACATGGACAAGAAGGGGGGGCAAACGGGTGACCGTCACCAGATAAGACAACACCGCCCCTGGTGACGGATCAAGGCTACCCCGTCCATCTTGTACAACGACTCTCCGTTGTGTATGGTCGACTCCGTACCACTCGACCCTCAGCGGATGAGGTATCAACGTTCCTGCCGGCGCCCGGCGGGTGATGCCCCGGGCGGGGCGGTTTCGGATCCGCCGGAAGGAGTCCGCCATGACGAACCCGTCTCGTTCTCCCTTCTCTCTCCCTCTCTCCCTTCTTTCCCGACTCGTGGTCGTTCCCCTTCTCGCGGGTCTCCTCTCGGCCGGCTGCGGCGGGAAGGAGGAGGGCCTCGAGCCGGGCGACCTCGGACCGAACGAGGTGGCCGTATTTTCCACGGATCCCTTTTCGGGGAAGATCGATCTCGCATCCCCCGTGGCGCTCCTCTTTTCCGGCCCCGTCATGCCGCCGGAGGTGAGACCGGGCTCCTACGTCGAAGAGCCGGGCGCCGGCATCGATCCCGATGTCCCCGGGGTGTGGCGGTGGGCGGCGCCGGACAAGCTCGAGTTCGTACCGGACGACGGGTTTCTCCCGAACCGGACGTACACCATCACCTTGGATCCCGGCATCGGGAAGGCGCGGGGGGTCAAGCTCCGCGGCAAGAGACGGTTCCTGTTCGTCGCCGAGCCGTTCGCCGTCGGTGATGTGCGGCTTTTCCGGGAGGCCCTCCCGGGGGCGCCCCCCCGTTATGAGATCAAGGGAACGGTCTCCTTCAATTATCCCGTCGATCCGGGTGCCTTCGAAGACCGGCTCTCCCTCGATCTCTCCGGCCGGGGCGCGCTCCGGTTCGAGGTGGAGACCGCGGAGCCGTCGGAGCTTATTTCGTTCCGGAGTGAGTCGATCGAGCGGGGGGAACGGGACCTCACCCTCGTCGCCGAACTGGACGGGGACCTCGCCCCCGTCGTGGGAGGCGCGACCCTCGGCAAGACGGTGAGGCGGGAGATGTCGATCCCCGCCAGGGAGCGGCTCGTGATCGAGTCGGCGGAGTTCGTCGTCGTGGAGGGCCGGAAGGCGATCCGCCTCTCCTTTTCCGCGCCCGTGGACGATCGCACCTTGGCTCGGAGCCTGCAGGTAGAGCCGGACGTGGGGGCCGTCACCATCGATCTCCGCGGCTCCGACGCTTTCCTCTTCGCCGACTGGCAGATCGGAACCGCGTACGACCTCCGCCTTCCGGGCGATCTGATCTCCGAGACGGGACTCGCCCTGGAACGGGACTTCCGGGTCTCCGTCCTGGTCGGCGATTTGACTCCTACGCTCGAGATCGCGGGCGAAGGCAGCGTCCTCGCCCTTCGAGGCGACCGGCGCGTGGCGGTGCGCACCGTCAACGTCGATCGCATCAATGTGGAGATCGACCGGGTCTACGAGAACAATCTGGTTCACTTCTTCCACCGGTCGGGGTTCGCCGGCTCCGCCCGATTCTGGGGCGACGTCAACGAGTACGGAGCGAACCTCTACCGGTCCGACCTGGATGTGTCGGAGGAGCGGCCGAACGAAACGGTGGTCACGCCGATCGCGCTCGACGAGCACCTCCGCTCCGACGAGAAGGGAATCTTCCGGCTCTCCGTCCGCGACGCGGACAGCCGCCGACTCCGCGCCTCGCGATTCGTGCTCGTCACGGATATCGGTCTCGTGGCGAAGCGTTCGGAGGGGGGCATCCGGGTCGGCGCCGTCTCGATCGATCGCCTCGAACCGATTCCCTCGGTGGACATCGCGGTGCGGTCTCGGAACGATCAAGTCCTGGCTTCGGGACGGACCGGCCCCGACGGATTCGCCTCGTTTTCCGATCTCGGCGCGGGCCGCCCGGGCGATGAGCCGTTCCTCGTCACCGCCGCCCGGGGGGACGACCGCAGCTTCCTCCTGCTCGGCGACACCCGCATCCCGACCGGCGATTTCGACGTGGGCGGCGTCGATCCCCTCGTCCGGGGGTACGAAGCGTTCGTCTACTCCGACCGGGGCATCTACCGGCCGGGGGACCGGGCCCGGATCGCCTGGATCGTTCGGGACGGCCGCCGCCTGCCGCCGAGCCCCTTCCCGCTCACCCTTCGCGTCCACGGTCCCGATGGAAAGGTCTTTCGCGAGATCCGGGTGACCACCGGCGCGGACGGCTTCGCCGAAGCGGAACTCGAGATTCCCGACTGGGCCGCCACGGGGGCGTACCCGGCGGCACTCCACCTGGACGAGAACACGGTGATCGGTCGTCTCGACCTCCAGGTGGAGGACTTCATGCCCGACCGGATGAAGGTCGACCTGGACCTTCTCGTCAACGGGGAATCTTCCGGCCGCGCCGGACCGGGGGACGGCATCGTGACGGTCGCCCGGGCCATGACCCTCTTCGGCCCCCCCGCGGCCGAACGCCGCGCCGTCGCCCGCCTCCGTTTCTCCCCGGAGAGCGTTTCCTTCGCCGAATGGCCGGGATTCCGGTTCGGCGATCCGCCGGAGGATTCCTCGATCCCGGAACAGGGGCTCGGCGAGAAGAAGACCGACGTCGAGGGAATGGTCCACTGGGAGATCGTGCCCCCCCCGTTTCCCGACTACCACGGGTGGCTTCGCGCGACGGTGACCGTCGAGGCGACCGAGCTGGGGGGAGGCCGGGCGGTGGGCGGGACACGGACGTTCACCTACTCGCCCGTCTCCCACCTCGTCGGCCTTCGCCGGGTCGGCGACTCGGACAACAGCGATTACGTGGAGCCGGGGAAGCCGATCCCCTTCGAAGCGGTCCTCGTCGACGAAGCGGGAATTCCGGTCACCGATCCGGAGGGGAGGCTGCGCGTCTATCGGCAGCGGTGGCGGACCACGATCGAGCGGGACCGCCGGGGGAGATACCGGTACGTCTCCGAGATGGACGAGGAGCTGGAGCAGGATAAGGCCGTTTCCTTGACCGCCGGGGCGGGCCGGTTCGAAGTGACCGTGCCCCGCCACGGGAGCTACCGACTCGTCGTCGAATCGCCGGGCCGGGGCGCCCGGGGGTCGATCCCCTTCTACGTGTACGGGTGGGGGTATTCGCCCTGGGCGATGTCCAATCCGGAGAAGGTGAACCTGAAACTCGACCGGGATGTCTACCGTCCCGGCGACATGGTGCGGGCCGAGATCGAGGCGCCCTTCGCCGGCCTCCTTCTTCTCTCGATCGAGAGAGAGAGCGTGTTGCATCAGGAGTGGATCCGTCTCGACTCGAACTCGGCGGTCGTATCCCTCCGCCTCCCCGAGGAGGCCGAACCGAACGCCTATCTCACGGCCCTTCTTCTCCGGCCTCTCGGGTCGCTCGAGATTCATGCGCCGGCCCGGGCCTTCGGCGCCGTCCCGATCGTCATGGACCGGGAGCCCTCGCGGCTCGCCGTGGAGATCCGCGCGCCGGAATCGATGCGGCCCGAAAACGACCTCGTGCTCTCCTTCCGCCTTCCCGATCTGCCCGGAGGGAGGCGGGGGCAGGTGACGGTGGCGGCGGTGGACGAGGGCATCCTGCAGATCACCGATTTCGAGACTCCCTCGCCTCTCGACCACTTCTTCCGCCGCCGGAGGCTCGCCGTGGCGAGCCACGACCTCTGGAGCCTCCTCCTGCCCGAGTACGAGACGGTGCTCCGGAGTTCCTCCGCTTCCGGCGGAGCGGCGCGCCGGAAAAACCTCTCTCCCATCTCGGTCCGCCGGGTGAAGCCGGTCGCCCTCTGGTCGGGCGTGATCGAGGGGAGCGGTGATTGGAGGGAAGTACGCCTCCCCGTTCCCGAGTTCTCCGGCGCCCTCCGCGTCATGGTGGTCGCCGCCGCCGGAGACCGCCTCGGCTCGGCGGACGCCCTCATCCGCGTCCGCGACCCGATCGTGCTCACCTCGAACCTTCCCCGTTTCCTCGCGCCCGGGGACGAAGTGGAGATCCCGGTTCAGGTTTACAACGGCGTGACCGAGAAGACGGGCGCCGAGATCCCGATCCGGGTGCGACTCGATCTCGAAGGCCCGGTGGACGCGCCCGAGCGGGAAGAGGGGATCCGCCTCGCCGGCGGGAGAGAGGGGGTAGTCTCCTTCCTCGCCGTCGCCGGTGAGGGGATCGGGAAGGCGACCTTTCGCTTCACGGGCGAAGCGGAAGGGGAGCGGACGACGACCGCGACCGATCTCGCGGTGCGCCCCCCCTGGCCTCTCGAGACCGATGTGACCCGGGGTGTCGTCCGGCGGGGAGAGCCGGCGGAGATCGTTCTCCCGGACCGCTGGCACGCCGGTACGGGGAGCGCCACGGTGACCGTGTCGGGTCTTCCCGTCGGGAGCTTCGCGGCGGCCATCCCCTACCTCCTCCGCTACCCGTACGGGTGCACGGAGCAGACCGTCTCCCGGGCGTTTCCCCTTCTCTATCTCGCCGATCTCGCGGCCGAGATCGCGCCGGGGGCGTTCACCGCGGGGGGGGCGGACTACTACGTGAACTCGGCGATCGACCGGGTCGCGGCCATGTGGGTGCCGGGCCGCGGATTCGCCTATTGGCCCGGCCGGGGGAGCGTGCCGGACAATCCATGGTCCACGGTCTACGCGACCCACTTCCTGGTCGAGGCCTCCCGCAAAGGGTATGTGGTGCCGCCGGGGATTCTCGACGGCGCTCTCGCCGTCGCGGCCGAAGTGGCCCGCTCGTCCGACGCTCCCTGGTTCCGTTCCTGGGAGCGGTGGGAGCGCCTTTCGGCCCGGGCGTACGCCGCCTACGTTCTGGCCCGGGCGGGGAGACCGGACCGGGGGGCCTGCTCCTACTTGGCCCGGAATGAAACGGAAGAGATGACGAACGCCGCCCGGGCGCTCCTCGCGGGCGCCTACGGTCTCCTCGGAAACCGGGTGATGATGGAGCAGCTCCTCCCGGTGGGTCCGGAGGGAGCGGGGTGGGGAAGGACGACGGGACGGACGTGGCGGTCCGAAGCGCGGGACGAAGCGATCCGTCTGGAGGTCCTCGCCACCGTCGATCCGGGAAACGCCCAGGTGCCGGTTCTCATCCGGCGTCTCGCCGAAGACGCCGACGAGGGGCGCTGATCGAACACCCAGGAGAACGCATTCGCCCTTCTCGCCCTCGGCAAGCTGGCGGAGAATACGGAGACCGAGTTCGCCGCCGGCGAGGTGACGGTGGACGGCGAGTCGGTGGGAGAGTTCGGCGGCGAACGATCCCTCACGGTGCGCGGCGAGGATTGGGACGGACGGACCGTCCGGATCGACGCGAAGGGATCGGGCATCGCCTACTACACGGTGCTGGCCGAGGGCATTCCGCGGGAGGGGGAGGAGGGGCCCCGGAGAGACGGGGTCTTCGTCGAGCGCGCCTACTTCGACGCGGACGGCCGTCCGGTCGATCTCCTCGGGATTCCCCAAGGGGAAGTGATCGTCTGCCGACTCACCGTCGGGAGTGATCGTGGCGCGATCCGGAACGTGGTGGTCGCCGATCTCGTTCCGGCGGGTCTCGAGATCGAGAACCCCCGCCTCATGGAGCGGCAGGCCTTCGAGTGGATCAAGACCGAGAACGCCCTCCGCGCCGACTACATCGACATTCGGGACGACCGGCTCCTCCTCTTCACCGACGCCGACGCGGAGAGGAAGTGCTTCTACTACGGACTCCGGGCGGTCTCGGTCGGCTCCTTCACCCTCCCCCCCGTGAAGGCGGAGGCCATGTACGATCCGGCGGTGCGGGGAATCGGGGAAGGCGGGGAGGTGCGGATTGTGGCGCCCTAGCCTGGATTATGCACAAATCTCCTACTGCGATCTCGGATCGCCGCCTGCGAAGCCTCCTTTCCGTCGCCGCCTCCTCGACGTAGTGCATGACTACGCCTCCGGTGGCGGCTCGTCCAAGTCAGCTTCTCGTCCGGCGATCCGAGCCCTCGTGACGGAGATTCATGCATGA
>JBDROZ010000028.1:0-8318 GCA_043809585.1 Candidatus Eiseniibacteriota bacterium | reverse complement strand
GGCGGGAAGGAGCCCTCCCATTCTCCGGGCTCGTAGAAGAGGCGTCGTGAAGGATGGTGATAGCTCCCCGGTTATGCCCCCATCCCTCCCGAAGCCGGCCTCCCGTCCCGCCGCCCTTACCGCGCTCAGAACCTCGGGGCGGGGCGGGGGGGCCGGCTGAGGGAGGGATAGAGGGGCAGACTGGAACGCTCGTCGCACGGCGGGAAGGAGCCCTCCCATTCTCCGGGCTCGTAGAAGAGGCGTCGTGAAGGATGGTGATAGCTCCCCGGTTATGCCCCCATCCCTCCCGAAGCCGGACCACCGTCCCGCCGCCCTCCGGAAGGGAAACTTCGGGCTCCCTCCTCTCCCCCGCCCCCTCTTTCCCCTTTACTCCTCGCTCTTCGTATGTTATTGTTATAGTGTCCGTTTGCTCTCCCTGGCTGGGCTCCCGATTCCACCCCCGGATGGAGGGAATGTCATGGTTCGCCCTCTCATCGGCTTCGGCTTTCTGCTCCTCTCGGCATCCCTTGCCCTCCCGGCCACCTGGCACATCGAGCCGAACGGCACGGGCGACGCGCCGACGATCCAGGCGGGGATCGACTCGGCGGCGGTGGGGGATACGGTGGAGCTCGCGGACGGCACGTTTTCCGGGAACGGGAACAGAGATATCGATCTCGCGGGAAAGGCCTTGCTGGTCACCGCCGAGTCATGGCCGCCGAGCAAGAGAGGCGGGCCGTGCGTCATCGACTGTGAAGGGAGCACGGGGTCGCCGCATCGGGGCTTCGTCTTCCGATCCGGTGAGGGCCCGGAAACCCTTCTCCGAGGAGTGACGATCACGAACGGCGTCGTGCCCGACTCGGGCGGAGCCGTACTCTGCATCGCCGGGTCTTCCCCGACATTCGAAAGCGTCCGTTTCATAGGAAACTCCTCCGTCGGGAACGGCGGCGGCCTTTACGCCCTCGACAGCTCGCCGGAGCTGATCGATTGCGTCTTCCTGGAGAATTTCGCCTGGTCCGGAGGGGGGATGTCCGCCCTGCGCTCCTCTCCCGTGATTCGGAACACCCGCTTCGAGGAGAACGGGGTCACCCTGACGAATGCGGGGCTCGATCTCCAGCAGTGCGGCGGGTCTCTCGAAGGATGCGTCTTCTATCGAAACCGGGGGACGAACACAGGCGCGATGATGGTCGACGGCGCCTCGAATACGACATTCACCGACTGCTCGTTCATCGAGAATGAAGCGTATCAGCATGTCGGCGGAGTGTACGTCTCCGGATCCGGCGAATCGGTTTTCGAGCGATGCCTCTTTCAGGACAACCGGTCCGTGGTGGTCGGGGGGGGGATCGCGATCAGCGGCGCGACACCGACGTTTCGCGAGTGCGTGGTCACCGGGAATTACGCGCGCTTCGGCGGAGGGGTCGTCGTCGCGGGGGGGCTCGCGGCCCACTTCTTCGATTGCACTTTCGTCTCGAACACGGCCTGGGACGCTGGTTCATTCCTCTATACGGTGGATGGTGCACCCCTCGTCTTCGAACGGATCATCGTCGCGTTCCACGAAGGAGGCGAAACCGTGAATTGCGATCCCCTCGGATCGTCCACGTTTCTCTGCACCGACATGTACGGCAACTCGGGGGGCGATTGGGCCGGGTGCTTTGCCGACCAGAACGGAGTGGACGGCAACTTCTCCGCCGATCCACTGTTCTGCGATCTCGCCTCGAACGATTTCACCCTCCGCGGCGACTCTCCCTGCCTGTCCGGAAACCACCCGGACGGATACGACTGCGGTCAGATCGGAGCATTCGGAGAGGGGTGCGGCTCCACCTCCATCCATCGAACCAGTTGGGGCGGCGTGAAATCCTTGTTCCGATAAGAGGCTGCTACCAGGACGAACGGAATCAGAGGATCGGCAAGCCTTGATGATCATTCCCCGCCACGGGCGGGTGGCCGGGGCAGGGGCGTCAGGCGAAGAGCGCAGCCGTCAAGCCCCGACAGTTCCCCTCCCCCATCCCGTTTATTCCCCCCGATTCCCCGATCTCTGCTATCATCGATTTCGTGAGAGGTCCTGTGCGCCGGCCCGGATGGGTGCACTACTGTTCGAGGTTCACAACGCCTTCCAACCGTAGATGCATTCCCGATCCCTCACCAGGTGTCCGTGCTCCTCTCGCTCGGTGTCGTTCCGTCATCGACCGGAGCGACGTGTTGGTACCCTGACGTTCCCCGCGAGGCGAACGCCGACTCCGGAGGAGTGAGAAGCATGAAACGGATCTACGTCGGAAACCTGCCCTTCAGCGCCACCGAGGATCAGTTGCGGGACCTGTTCGCCCAGCACGGCAACGTTCTTTCGGCAAGCCTGGTCATCGACCGCTACACGGGACAGCCCCGGGGCTTCGGTTTCGTGGAGATGGAGGACAACGAGGCCGTCTCCGCGATCCAGGCCACCAACGGTCTGGACATGGGCGGGCGGAACCTCAAAGTCGACGAGGCGAAGCCCCGACAGGGAGGTGGCGGCGGAGGGGGATCCCGCGAACGCTGGTAGTCCCCATCGATAGGCCGACAAAGAGGGACGCTCCGGGCACTTGTCCAAGCATATCCGCCGCTCCTTTCCCGGCGCTTCCACGATCTTGCTCGTTTGGAAAGCGGATAACGGACAATGGGAAGATGGGGACAGTCACCTATTCCCAGATGTGGAAATAGGCGACCGTCCCCTTTGTCAATTGTATTTTCTATTTCTCCTCGCAACCCGGACGGCCTTCGGTCCGTCTACTGGGGTGAAGACCGGGAACAAGGTCCCCTCCCCTCGTGTATACTACCCGAGTCCACCCGGGTCCCCTGGATCACCGCCCGAGAGGAAGATCGGTGCGCGACAAGCTCCTCAATGGCGTTGTCATCGCCCTCTTCGTGATCGTGCTCGCCTGGTCGGGCGTGTATCTCGCCAGGGATTACACCAAGGTCGAGACCTTCGTCGGCATGGGGGACATATGGAGCTTCCTGATCCTTCCCCCCGACGCGCCGGCGATCTTCACCGAAGTGGCCACCGAGGACTTCACCGCGTTCCCCTACCCCGCCGTCGGCGACAGCCTTCTCGAAGTTGACGGGCTCCCCGCGAACGCCGAGAACTACTTCAGCGTTTTCAACCCGACCACGCCGGCGGGCAAGGTGATCCCCGTGAAGTTCCGGCACGGCGGGAGGGATTACGAGAGCACCGTGGTCACCCGGTCGATTCCGGGGCCCCTCCGGGTGCAGGTGGTGAGCCTCTTCGTGCTCCGCACGCTGATCACGGTGACCCTGGTCGTCCTCGGGTTCGGCGCCTTCCTGCGCCGCCCGTCGTCGTCGGCCGTTCGGGTCCTCGCCCTCTTCTGCTTCGCCACCGCCGTCGGCATGATGCAGACCCTGAACGTGGTGGCCGAAAACTACGCCCGCTTCGATATCCCCTACCAACAGGGGATCACGGCGGCGTTCTTCCTCTTCTCCCTCTTCGGGCCCGTCTTCTTCTGGAAGCTTCAAGTTGTCTTCCCCAAGACCCTCGGCTTCTACCGCCGGCACCGGACCCGGTGGAACCTGCTCTTCTTCACCCCCGGCGTCCTCTACTGCGCCATGGCCGTCACGGCCGGCCAGAACCGGATCTTCCTTTTCGACGCGATCCACCGGACCCTCTTCCTCGGCCTCGCCTTCGGGTTTCTCGTCTGGCAGGCGTTTCGGTCCGAGAACTTCCTCGCCCGTCGCCAGACCCGCCTGGTGCTGCAGGGCTCGGCGCCGGGGCTTCTCCTGAACCTCCTTCTCGCCTGGATGGTCGCGTTCGCGAACCCGTGGTTCCAGGCGTGGTCGACCCTCGCCAAGCTCTACTTCTTCAACGCCATCATCTTCACCCTCCTGCTGATTCCGGTCTCCTTCGCCTACGCCTTCGGGCGCTACCGGCTCCTCGAGGTGCAGGCGAAGGTGCGGCGGGGCACCCGGCTGGTCGCCGTGAACGGAGCGTTCCTGGTCGTCGTTTTCGGGATCCTCTACACCTTCGGGCAGTTGCTGCTGAAGTACTTCAACGTGGAGAGCCGGACGCCGACCCTCGTGGTCGGGTTCATGCTCGCCATGGGATTCGTGCCGGCCCAACGACGGGTTCGCGTTCTACTCGAAGAGCGTTTCTATCCGGAGCGGGTCCGGCTCCGCCGGTTGCTGCGCGGGTTCCTCCAGAGCGCCGAGCGGACGTCGGACGCCCGGACTTTCTGGAGCGGGCTGTCGGAGCGGCTCTCGGCGGGTCTCGCGGCGTGCGAGGTCCGGCCGATCCTTCCGGGAGGTTCGCCCGATCTGGACGACGAGGGGAACGGCCACGATCCGTACGAGTCGTTCCGAAGCCTCGTGGGGAGTCTCGAGTCGGGGGGGGGCCCGCTTCTGGTCGACGAGCTGATCGCGAGCGACCGGGTCGTCCTGAACGAGGAACAGAGACGCTGGTTCGGGGCTACCCGGGCCGCGGTCCTTCTTCCCCTCGCGACCCAGACGGGCCCGGTCGGTTTCCTTCTCCTCGGACAGAAGACGAACGACGAGGACTACACGCCCGAGGAGCTCGATCTGCTCCGGTCTCTCGCGGCGCAGATCGCCCTGGTGGCGGAGAACCTGGGCCTCCTCGAGGAGAGGCTGGAAAAACAGAAGCTCGAGGAACAACTCGACGTGGCGCGGCGGATCCAGGAGGGTCTCCTTCCCCGGAAACTCCCCGAGACGCCCGGCCTCGAGATGGCGGCGAAGATCCGCTTCTGCCTCGACGTGGCGGGGGACTACTACGACGTGCTCCCCCTCCCCGACGGGCGCACGCTGATCGCCATCGGCGACGTGGCGGGCAAGGGGGTCGGCGCCGCCCTTCTCATGTCGAATCTGCAGGCCTCCCTCCGAACCGTGAAGGACGTGGGCATCTCGCTCCACGAGGTGGTCCGCCGGGTGAACGCCCTGATCTACGACAACACGCCGAGCGACCTCTTCATCACCTTTTTCGTCGCCATGGCCGACCCGAAGAGGAAAAAGCTGACCTACGTCAACGCGGGGCACAACTTCCCGGTCCTCGCCCGCGCCGACGGCGGCACGGAACGGCTGGGCGAGGGGGGGCTGCTGCTCGGCGTCCTCCCCGGCTCGGTGTACCGGGAGGAAACGGTGAAGTTCGGCGAGGGGGATACGCTCCTTCTCTTCACCGACGGGGTGAGCGAAGCGCGGCGGGGGGACGAGGACGACTTCGGCGAGGAGCGGATCGCCTGCCTCGCCCAGACCCACCGGAAGGAACCCCTCGACAAGCTGCTCGAGATCGTCGAGCGGGAGGTGGAGGAGTTCACCGGCGCCCGGACCTTCGAAGACGACTTCACCCTCCTCGCGGTCCGGGTGTCGGCGAAAGCCACCCGGGCCCTCTGAAATGAAAACCGCCCGGGGAGGATCCCCCCCCGGACGGCATGACAGACTTTTCTGTGTACTTCCCGTGCCCGCCTAGCGGAGAAGGACCATGCGCTCCGTCTCGGACTGCTCCTTCCAGGTCAGGCGGGAGAAGTAGACCCCGCTCGCCGCGCTCCGTCCCCGATCGTCGGCGCCGTTCCACGACACCGAATGGCCTCCCGCTTCGCGGACGCC
The DNA here is from genome assembly GCA_043809585.1 of Candidatus Eiseniibacteriota bacterium. Lineage (GTDB taxonomy): Bacteria > Orphanbacterota > Orphanbacteria > Orphanbacterales > Orphanbacteraceae > JBDROZ01. The sequence goes on along the minus strand of JBDROZ010000028.1, from coordinate 2,744 downwards.
GTCGACCAGCGTACGGACCAGACGCCCCGTCACGTCGTAGATCCTGAGGCTCACCCGCGCGCCCCCTTCGGGCAGGGTGAACGTGATCCGCGTGGCCGGGTTGAACGGGTTCGGCACGTTCCGGGCGAGCCTCGCGCGGGCCGGCGCCGGGAGGGCGCCCGCCGCCACGTCCGTCGCGACCTCTTCGAACACGACGATCTCGAAGTCGTCGACCCCCGCTTCGACCACGGTCGGGTAGTTCGAGTCCTCCGCCACGAACCGGAAGACCACCTGCGAGGTAAGGGGGACATAGTCGTCGATCTTCCTCTCGACGAGAACCCACCGGCGATCGCTCCGGGGCTCGGTCTCGAGGTTCACCCACGTCTCCCCGCCGTCGGAGGAGACGTCCACCCGCCAAACGTCCGGGTCGAGGAATCCCGTGTCGTTCGAGTACCAACGCCGGTAACGGACCCCCGCGTTCGGGAGGCCCGACAGGTCGTAGACGGGGGAGAGTAGAGTCGTCTTCCCCCCGTTCACCTCGTTCGCCCGCTGCCCCTCGCCGGGATCCGCGTTCCCCGTGACGAAGCAGAATGTCCCCGGCGCGTCCGTGTGATCGTCCTCCGGCTGGACCGGAACCTGGTCGTACCAGGTTCCGTTCGGATCGGCCCGTTCCCAGATCCCTTCCAGGGCGTCGTCGTCCGGCGCACCCGCGGTCCAACCGCTCTCGCTCTCGAAATCGTCGGCGAGGAACGTGGCGATCTCGCCGACGAAGAAGGAGTGGACCACCGACGGCGCGCCGAGAGGCGAGACGGCCCGGTCCCCGTCGGCGTCCTCCGCGACGAGCCAGTAGCCGACCGTCGTTCCCCCCGGCTGGGCCGGGATGAACCCCTCGTACTCGTTTCCGTTGCCCGTCGCCATGAGGAGCGCCTCGCCCGTCCCCCCCCCCGTCACGGCGTACCGCGCGATCAGGGAATCGGGATTGAGACCGCCCGGTGCCTCGATGTCCGCGGCCACCCGGTACGGGTTCGCCGTGTCCGCCGTGTTCGCGAGGGGTGTGTGCTCCAGGGCGACCTGGTACGGTCCGGCCAGGGTCGCGAGCAGGGCGGCCGCCGTCCGCACCGAATTCACCACCAGGGTCCCGCTGTTGTAGCTGATCCCCACCTTGTCGTTCGAGCTATGGATGTAGGGGCTGTACTCCCCCGTGTCCTCGAAGAAGAGGATCGCCGGGAAGCCGGCGGCCCAGAAGGAGGCGTGATCGCTGCTCGCGCCCCCCGGGATCGCGCCGTCCACGATCGAGAACCCGGGCACGTAATCCTGGCCCACGTCCATGACGAGGTCCCGGAGGAAAGCGGAGGAGGGGTTGCTCACAATGTCCAGATCGATCACGTCTCCTGGCGCCAAGTAGCCGATCATGTCGACCGCCACGACGCCGATGATGTCCTCCCCGCGTTGGGCGGCGAGATCGGCGTAGGCGTGGCTCCCGATGAGGCCGAGCTCCTCGCCCCCCCAGGCCATGAAGACCAAGGTGTAGTCGTACCGGTACTTGCTCAGCACCCGGGCGCACTCGAGGGCGCACGCCGTGCCCGAAGCGTCGTCGTCCGCCCCCGGCGCGTTGTTGTGATTGCCCGTGATCGAATCGTAGTGCCCGCCGATGACGACGATCTTGCTCGGGTCCGTCACGCCCGGAATCACGGCGACCACGTTATCCTTGATCTCGCCGTCGAAGTGATGGAAGTAGACGCTGTCGATTCCGAAGGACTCGTATTTCGCCTTCAGCCAGTTCGCCGCCGCCTGGCAGCTGTCGCTCCTGGCGTAGCGGGTCTTGAAGTCTTGAAGCCGCTGCACGTACCCCGTGATCGAACTCTCGGAAACCGAATCGACGAGGGCCTGGATGACGGGATCGGCGACGGCCGCCTTCCGGACGAGACCGGTCTCCCGCTCTGGAATCATGCGGATCGTCTTCAGGAAGACCTTGGCGATGTGATACCCGGCCATGGGGAGACGCTCCGCCCCCTCCGCCGGCCCCTCGACGACGGCGATCGCGCCCCGCCGCCAGAGCACGCGCACGTCCGACGCCGCCTCCTCGAACGAGCCTGCGCCGTGCCCGTGAACCGCCACGGAGTAGAAGTTCTTCCCCTCCACCGACGGTTCGATCTCGAGCCACGCCGCGTTCTCTTCCTCGAGGCGAACCCGGTCTTCCGGCGACGCCGCGACGAGGAGCACCTCGTCCAGATCGCGAACCACCATCACGCCGCGATCGACGAGGCGGGCGGTGAGATCCGGAGCGGGATCGGTCACCACCACGAGGGAGCGCTCCGAAGCCGCCGCGAACACCGCGGTCGCCACGAAAACGAGAAATAAAAGGGCCGCCGAAAACCGGTTCATCGAGATTCCTCCAGGGGGGGCGTCGGGCCATGGACGATTTCAGGGTGGTGACCGAGTACTCTAACGCATGATTTTACCACAAGTTACGTGTCCATTTCCAGTGCGGATTCCGGGCTCCCGGTCGTCCCCGGGACACGTCCTTGAACCGCTTGATTTCGAACAAGTTAGGAGCGAGCTGCCTCGACGGGACACCCGTGGGGAGCGGGCGGGGGGTGCCGGGCCGGGAGAAGCGAGGTCTCTCCTAGCCTGGATTATGCATGAATCTCCGTCACGAGGGCTCGGATCGCCTGACGAGAAGCCGACTTGGACGAGCCGCCACCGGAGGCAGGGACCCGTCGGGCAGTTGGGCTTATCGCGCCCATCGAAGCGATAAGCCCTAG
>JBDROZ010000027.1:0-5605 GCA_043809585.1 Candidatus Eiseniibacteriota bacterium | reverse complement strand
TAGCACGCCATCTGCCGCAGTGCTCGCATTCACCAATGCTCACATATCGTTGGATATGCTCCGCTTGGTGAATGCTCCGCGCTGCAGCATCTGACGCACTCTCGCGCGTTTTCACTCGCGATTTTGTGCCGGATCAAGGCTGATCCAGTTCTTGCGGGGACCATCGCCGGCCAATCTCGCGGGAGGCCGGAGCACCCCCCGGAGCACCTCTATGGTACATTGTTCGCCGAAGAGGGGAAGGGCGCCGCGCCGGAGAGTTCCCCCCGGGAGGAGTCGGTGAACCGTAGGAGAACGGAACGAGGAGGGCCGCTCCAGAGGGGGGACCCCGGGGTCCCGGCGCGGATCGCCGCCTCCCTCCTCCCGGCCCTCCTGATCGCCGGTGCCGCCGCGATCGCCGAGGGGATCGGTCTTCAAGCCGGGGGATCCGGGCGGGATCCGGCGGAGTGGCGAAACGCGTTCCTCCTCTACGGCCTCTTCGGCTCTCTTCTCGGAATCATGGCCGCCCTCCCGGCCCTCCTCTCGAATGGAGGACGCCGGGCCCGGGGCTTCGCCGCCGGATTCCCCGCCTTCGTTCTCCTTCTCGGCGTCGGCGGATTCTGGGTCAACCAGTGGACAGGGCTCGGCGCCGCTCGTTCGATTCGGGGCCTCCTTCTCTACGGGACGCTCCTCGCGCTCTCCCTCGGTCTCGCCCTGCTTCTCGCCTGGGCGCTCGCCCCCCTCGTCCGGCGGTCGGAGGCGCGCCTCGGAAGCCGGGGAGCCCTCTTCTCCTTCGCGGCCCTTCCCCTCGGCCTCGCTCTCCTCGCCCTTCTCTCGGCGGGCCCGCTCTCCCGGGGAGGCCCCGCGGTCCCCTCCGCGGAAGGGCCGCCGGTGATCGTCATCCTCTCCGACACGCTCCGGCGGGATCATCTCGGCTGCTACGGCTACCCGAAGGAGACGAGCCCGAACATCGACCGCCTTGCCGCCGAGGGGACCCTGTTTCTCGAGTCGAGCGCCGGGGGGTGCCGCACCCTTCCTTCTCTCGGGACCCTCTTCACCGGGACCCACCCTTCCGCGCACGGCCTGGTCTCTTCGGAAAACGGGCTCCGCCGGGACCGGGAGACTCTCGCCGAGAGGTTCCGGGCCGCCGGCTACCGGACGGCCGGCATGATCGACAACCCGACGGCGGCCCCGCAGATGGGCTTCGGCCGGGGCTTCGATCTCTTCCTGCCCCGCCGCTTCCCCTTCAACTTCTTCGGGAGGAAGACGGCCCTCGAACTTCTCGCGATCCGCCTCGTCCGATACGATTCCTCGCCGGGGCCGGAGACGCTGATTCCCCGGGCCCTCGAGTGGCTGGCCGAAGAGCGAGGCCGTCCCCCCTTCCTCTATCTCCACCTGCTCGATCCCCACTCGCCCTACGAACCGCCGAGGGAAGACGCCCTCCGGTTCCTCCCGGACGGGGTCGAGGCGTGGCACCGCGCCCCCCCCCCGAATCGACCCGTATCACGAACATGTCGGGTGGTGCACGTGGGACGAGATCGAACGGGGGCCGCGGGTGACCGACCGGGAGCGGGAGATCATGACCGCCCTCTACGACGGCGAGATCCGCTCGGTCGACCGGTGGCTCGGGCGGCTATTCGACGGCATGAAGGATCTCGGAATCTACGACGAGGCGATCATTCTCTTCCTCGCCGACCACGGCGAGGAGTTCGGCGATCACGGCGGGTGGTTTCACGGCCGGACGCTCTACCAGGAGATGATCGGCATGCCCCTCGTCCTCCGGCTGCCGGGGGGGGAGCGTGGGGGCACGCGGTCCCGCCTCTCCGTGGACATGGTCGATCTCTACCCCACCCTCTGCGGTCTATCGGGGATCGACGGGCCGGAGGCGGCCCAGGGGACGGACTTCGCCGTCGCCATCCGCGGAGGCGAATCCGCTCTTTCCCCCTCCGAATCGCTGATCGAAGAGCCCCCCCATCTCTACGGGATCCGCCGGGGAAAGTGGAAGCTCGTCCGGCGGGTTCGTCCCGCAGGGGACACGGTCCGCCTATTCGACCTCGCCGCCGATCCCGGCGAGAGGATCGACTTCGCCGGAGCCGAGGGGGAGACGGCGGCCGTGCTGGGCCGGGTGCTCGACGAAGGGATCGCGGCTTCCCGGGCCCTCGCCGGGGGCGTTCCGGGGAGAGCGGGGGGCGGGGTCGACCCGGAAACCCGGCGGCAACTGAAGGCTCTCGGCTACGTGGAATGACCCCCCTCCCGAATCAGGGAGGCGAACGCTTCGGCGGCGGGGGAGAGGTAGCGGTCCTTCAAGCGGAGGAGCCCGATCTTCCGGTCGAGGCGCATGCCGGTCAGCGCGGGGGACGCGACCCTCCCCGCGCGGATCTCGGCCCTCACCGACCGGGCGGGGAGAAACGAGAACCCGAGACCCACTTCGACGAGCTTCTTGATCGCCTCGGGGCTCGAGATCTCCATGGCCACCCGTGGCTCGATCCCCCGTATCGCGAAGGCCCGATCCACTTCCCTCCGGGTCACCGAATCCGACTTGAAGGTGATCATCGGCGTCTCCGCCAGATCCTCGGGAGCGATTCTCTTCCGGTTCGCGAGCAGGTGGGTCCGCGGGAGGACGGGGAGGAGCCGGTCCTCGTCGACCACCGTCGCTTCGACGTCTTCCCCCGGGACCGGCAGGTTCGCCACGGCCAGCTCGATGCGACCCGCCCGGAGCGCTCCGAGCAGGGGCTCGGTACCTTCCACCGTGACCGAGAGGTCGATCTCCGGGTGGCGCCGGGTGAATCGGCGGAAGGCGGAAGGGAGGACATAGATGCTCGCCACGTCGGTCGCCCCCACGTCGAGGTTCCCCCGCCGGAGTCCGCGGAAATCCCGGGCCACCCGCCGGAGGTCCCGGGCCGCCCGGGCGAAGTCTTCGGAGGTCGCGAGAAGGTGCCGCCCCGCGGCGGTGAGCCGGGCCTCCCTCCCGGCCCTTTCGAAAAGAGGCTCCCCGACGCCCTCTTCGAGGCGCCGGATGCGGGCCGAAACGGAGGGTTGGGAGAGGTGGAGGGCCCGGGCGGCCGCCGAGAAGCCCCCTTCCCGAACCACCGCGAGAAAAGCCTCGACGTTCGCGAGTTCCATGCTGCCTTCCCTTCCGGGGCTCGGGGCCCCTTCGGCAGACTGATAGATGTTTCCTATTGAATCAATCGAAAAGATTGACTGTGGCTATGGATGTTTCTCCGGTATCTTGGGGGAAACGCGGCCGATGATCCGCCCCCCGGGGGGCGACGAAGGGAGAGACGATGAGCCGAGTGAAGATTACGGAGCCGAAGGGCAAACTGGGCATCCTCATGCCGGGGATGGGGGCCGTCGCGACCACCGTCGTGGCCGGCGTGGAGGCGGTGCGCCGGGGGATCGCCGAGCCGATCGGTTCACTGACCCAGATGGGCACCATCCGTCTCGGGAAGCGGACGGACAACCGTTCGCCCCTGGTAAAGGACTTCGTCCCCCTCGCCTCTCTGGACGACATCGTCTTCGGCGGTTGGGACATCTTCGAGGACAACTGCTACGACGCCGCCGTGAACGCCGGCGTGCTCGACCGGACCCTGATCGACCAGGTGAAGCCGTTCCTCGAGCGGGTGGTCCCCATGCCGGCGGTCTTCGACAACCGGTACGTCAAGAAGCTCACGGGAACGAACGTGAAGAAGGGCGCGAACTGGATGGAGCTGGCCGAGCAGCTCATGGACGATATCGGCGCCTTCAAGAAGACCCACGGTCTCGACCGGATGGTCATGGTTTGGTGCGCCTCCACGGAGATCTTCATCGAGCCGTCGGACGTCCACCTTTCGGCGAAGGCCTTCGAGGAAGGCCTCCGGAAGCACGATCCGCGGATCCCGCCGAGCATGGTCTACGCCTATGCGGCGATCAAGAGCGGCGTTCCCTTCGCGAACGGCGCCCCGAACCTGACCGTAGACATCCCGGCGATGGCGGAACTCGCCAAGGAGCACGGCGTGGGGATCGCCGGCAAGGACTTCAAGACCGGCCAGACCCTGATGAAGACGATCCTGGCGCCCGGCTTCAAGGCGCGGCTCCTCGGCGTCTCGGGCTGGTTCTCGACGAACATCCTCGGAAACCGGGACGGCGAAGTGTTGGACGATCCGGAGTCGTTCAAAACGAAGGAGGCATCGAAGCTCTCGGTGCTCGAGCAGATCCTGCAGCCCCACCTCTACCCGTCGCTCTACAAGAACCTCTACCACAAGGTGCGGATCAACTACTACCCGCCCCGGGGGGACAACAAGGAGGGGTGGGACAACATCGACATCTTCGGGTGGCTCGGCTACCCGATGCAGATCAAGGTCGACTTCCTCTGCCGGGACTCGATTCTCGCGGCGCCCATCGTCCTCGATCTCGCCCTCTTCCTCGACCTCGGCGCCCGGGCGGGCCGGAAGGGGATCCAGGAGTGGCTCTCGTTCTACTTCAAGAGCCCGATGACCGCTCAGGGGCTCTACCCGGAGCACGACCTCTTCATCCAGTCGATGAAGCTGAAGAACACCCTCCGGGACATGCAGGGCGAGGAGCTGATCCACCACCTCGGGGCCGAGTACTACGACTAGCCTGGATTATGCATGAATCTCCGTCACGAGGGCTCGGATCGCCTGACGAGAAGCCGACTTGGACGAGCCGCCACCGGAGGCGTAGCCATGCACTACGTCGAGGAGGCGGCGACGGAAAGGAGGCTTCGCAGGCGGCGATCCGAGATCGCAGTAGGAGATTTGTGCATAATCCAGGCTAGGGGCCCGCTGAGGAGTCGCGAATGCGAGAGCGGCGGGGCGCCGGCCCCGCCGCTCTCGCTGCGTCTTACACGATCCGGTCCACGAAGGGCTCGAAGGTCATGAAGTCCACGTGGTGGGCAATGGTCGACTCCACGCTCCTCTTCCCCAGGTTCCCCTCGCCCGCGTGGGTCGCGATCATGTGACAGACCGGATCGGGCAGGCCGTGCTTCATGGCGAGGCTGACGCCGGTGAACGGATGACGCAGGAACTTGCCGGTGGAGCCTGTCATCAACTCCCCCTTGTCGTCCAGGTCGTACTCGAGGAGTTTCCCCACGTCGATGAGAATCGAACCGGCCACGACCGTGTCCAGGTCGATCGGGAGTTGGTCCCCGAAGAACTCCTTCATGGTCTTCGCCGATTGGAAGGCGATGTGGACCACCGACCTCTTGTGGGCCATGAAAGAGACCGTGCACCCCGGCGCCTTCAGCGTGAAGGGAATCCGCTCCAGGTCGTCCGCCGAGAGGACGCTCCGCTCGAGCGCCTCGGCCCATACGTCCCGGACCCGCCGCCGAAGGTCCTCGTTCTCGATCCACTGAAGCTCGGGCCAGAGCCTCTCCGCCTGCTCCTTGCTCATCTCGTTCTCCTCCCGGGCGCCCGCGGCCCTCCCGTTGTCTTCCCGCTGCCCCACTCGCCCCGCTATGCTATCGTCCCAACCGATTGGTTTCCACAAAGATCTAGCCTGGATTATGCATGAATCTCCGTCACGAGGGCTCGGATCGCCTGACGAGAAGCTGACTTGGACGAGCCGCCACCGGAGGCAGGGACCCGTCGGGCAGTTGGGCTTATCGCGCCCATCGAAGCGATAAGCCCTAGTG
>JBDROZ010000026.1:0-65428 GCA_043809585.1 Candidatus Eiseniibacteriota bacterium | reverse complement strand
CACTAGGGCTTATCGCTTCGATGGGCGCGATAAGCCCAACTGCCCGACGGGTCCCTGCCTCCGGTGGCGGCTCGTCCAAGTCAGCTTCTCGTCAGGCGATCCGAGCCCTCGTGACGGAGATTCATGCATAATCCAGGCTAGGAACGGGGCGACAAGGCGAAAGCCCCCGGAGAATGCGATTCAGTCCGGGCGGTTGCCGTATCGCTCGAGAATGCGGGCGATCAGGGAGCGCGTGGAAAGCCCCTCTTTCAAGGGGATCACGAGGACCTCCCCCCCCGCCGCGCGGACCGTCCCGGCCCCCACGATCTCGTTCGGGCCGTAGTCCCCCCCCTTGACCAGGACGTCCGGCTTCAGGAGGTCGATGATGCGCCCGGGGGTTTCCTCGTGGAAGAGGACGACGAAATCGACCGGTTCGAGGGCCGCGATCAGCTCCGCCCGGTCCTCCTCCCCGACGAGGGGGCGGCCCTCCCCTTTCAGGCGCCGGACCGAGTCGTCCCCGTTCACGGCGACCAGGAGAAGGTCCCCGGCCCCCTTCGCCTCCCGGAGGACGTGAAGGTGGCCGGCGTGGATCACGTCGAAACAGCCGTTGGTGAAGACGAAACGCCGGCCCTCCCGGGCGGCTTCCTCCCGGAGACGGACGATCTCCCCTTCGGACACGACGCGGCCCACCGCTAATCCTCCTCGAAGACCCGCTCGAGGGCGTCCACCGAAACCGTAGCGGCCCCCGCCTCCTGCACCACGACTCCGGCGGCGAGGTTCGAGAGAATCGCGGCCTCGAGGCCCACCGCCCCGGCGGCGACGGCCATGGCGAAAGCGGAGATGACCGTGTCGCCGGCGCCGGTGACGTCGAACACCCGGCGGGCCACCGTGCCGATGTGGGTGACGAGACCGTTCGGCTCGAAGAGGCTCATCCCCTCCGACCCCCGGGTGAGGAGGATGGTCGTGCCGGGTAACATCTCGAGAAGCCGGGCGCCGGCGCGCATGAGGGACCCGTCGTCGACGATCTTCTCCCCCGCCGCGAGACTCGCCTCGGCGAGGTTCGGAGTGACGAGCGACACCCCCCGGTAGAGGGAGAAGTGCCTCACCTTCGGGTCGACGAAGGTCCGCACGTCCCTCCCCGCCCCTTCGACGACCGCCCGGATGGTGTTCGTCCCGACGACCCCCTTGCCGTAGTCGGAGAGAATGACCCCGTCCACTCCGGCGATCCGCCCGCCGATATTCCGAATGAGCCGCTCCTCCACCTGGGCGCCCATCGGCTCGTCCCGCTCGTGGTCCACCCGGACCACCTGCTGCTGGTGGGCGATGATGCGGATCTTCCGTGTCGTGGGGCGTTCCGGATCCCGGACGAGGAGCGCGGAGTCGATGTTCCGCCCTTCCAGATCCCGGCGGACCGATTCTCCGTCCCGGTCGTCGCCGATCACGCCGCAGAGGGAGACGTCGGCGCCGAGGGCGGCGAGGTTGTTCGCCACATTGGCCGCCCCGCCGAGGCGCTCTTCGGTGCGGGTCACCTTGACCACGGGGACCGGCGCTTCGGGGGATATCCGATCCACGTCGCCGAAGACGTACCGGTCGAGCATCAGATCGCCGACGACAAGAAACCGCCGGCCCCGGAAGCGCGTCAGAATTTCCCGGGCCCGAGCCGATTCGATCTTCTGTTCCACGAGGGTCTCCTCCAACGCGGGTCACGCCGGGAAAGTAGCACGGCCCCGACCGGCGGTCAACGCTCCGGCCCCTTGCCTTGCGGCCCGTCCGGCCTACCTTGTATAGTGAACCGGCTCTCTCGAAGGGCCTAGGGAGAATCCATGAGCATCAAGAGCGGAACGATCGGGGTCCTCGCGGCGATTCTCATCGCCTCGGCGGCCCAGGCCGCGCCGGAGGGTCGCCCCCTTCCGGTCTCGTGCCTCTACCTTCACGACTCCATCAGGGATGAGGGGCCGGGGAAGAAGGCGGGCCGGGCCGAAATCGCGGGGGCGGGGATCTACCCCGCCCGAAAGGACCGTCTCCCGGAGGCGGCCCCCGACAGCTTCACGGCCCTGGTCATCCTGATCGACTGGGAGGACGAGCAGTCCCGGCCGACCGTCTACCCCCCCTCCCATTTCGACCGCGCCTTCTTTCAGGGAACGGGGGCCGGGAACGAGACGGTCCGGGATTACTATCTCGAAAACTCGAACGGCGCGTTTCGGCTCGGCGGCGAGGTGGAAGGTTGGTACCGGTCGGCGCTCCCCTACGGGCATTACGTGAACGGCGACGGCCTGTCGCCCTCGGATGACGACTACGGTTTCGACACCCGGGCCGAGGCGTTCGCCGCGGAGCCTTACCCCTCGAACGTGTGGGGAATCGTCCGCGAGGCGGTGACTCTCGCCGACGAGGGGGGACTCGACTTTTCCCGGTTCGACTCGGACGGGGACGGCGTCGTGGACGGCGTGATCGTCATCCACGCCGGCCGGGGGGCGGAAGGGGCCTACGAGACGATCGGCGCGAGCCAGATTTGGTCCCACATGTCGGACCTGAACGACCCCGCGGTGGTGGCGTTCATGGGACCGACCGAGATCGACGGGGTCCTGGTCGGCCCCTACGACCTGGTCCCCGAGATCGGGCAGACCGGCGTCTACGCCCACGAGTTCGGCCACATCCTCGGCCTCCCCGATCTCTACCGGACCTATGTGAGCGGCGGCGCCACGATCCAGGAATCGACCCTCGGCGTCTACTGCCTCATGGACGCGGGGTCCCTCCTTCCCTTCCAGGCGACGGGCGGGACCCTCGCGGGGGGGCTTCCGGCCCACTTCAATCCGTTCTTCAAGAGCTGGCTCGGCTGGGCGAATCCGGAGTCGTACGAACCCTCCTCCTTCGAAGGCCCCGTGACGGTCACCATGGACGCCATCGAACGGGGGGGACCGGTGGTCCGCGTCCTGGCGAACCCGAAGGAAGTCGACTGGGAGAACGGAGGCGGCACGGGAGAGTACTTCCTCCTCGAGAACCGGGACCGGGTCGGCTTCGACGCGGAAATCCCCGGCAAGGGGATGCTGGTCTGGCACATCAACGAGCGCCGCGCGTCGAACGACTCCTCCGCGATCGAGAAGCGGCTCGCCCTCCTCGTCGAGGCGGGCGACGGCGTTCCGGGGGACATCTCGTCCATCGGCGACCCCGGCTATCTGGGGGAACAGGAGGACTTCTTCCCCACGCCGCTCGTCACCGACTGGACGCCCGACACGGACCCCTCCACCGATCTCTACGGCGGGCGCTTCTCGGGCGTCTCGGTGACCGACATCCGCCTGAACGGCTCTCGAATCACCTTCGATCTCGACATGGAGGAAGGGCCCCCCGGCGGGCCGTACGTCTACCCGAACCCGTGGCGCGCGTCGGGAGGCGGCGAGGTCTGGATCGAGTACAAGCCGTCCGATGGCGTCGGCGGGGAGCCGGTCATCGAGATTTTCGATCTCCTCGGAACGCGGGTGCGCCTCCTCGAGGAGGAGGGCGAGATCGACTCGGATGAGAACGGCGCGGGCTTCCAGGCGTCTTGGGATGGACGGAACGACTCGGGGCGGGAGGTCGCCTCCGGCGTCTACCTCTACGTCATTCGGACTTCCAGGGAAACGAAGACAGGGAAAATCGCGATCCTGCGATAGGAGAAAATTCAATGGAGCATCAAAAACCGAAACTGAACGTGGAGCTGGGTGAGAAGGAGGCGGAGGGGATCTACTCCAATTTCGTGCTCCTCTCCCACAGCCCGTCGGAGTTCATCCTCGACTTCGCCCGGATCCTTCCGGGGGCGCCGAAGGCGAAGGTCTTTTCCCGGATCGTCATGACGCCGCCGAACGCGAAGGCCTTGTTGGAAACCCTGCAGAAGAACATCGGCATCTACGAGGAGAAGAACGGGACGATCAAGGTCGCCGGCCGAACCGATCCGGGGGCCGGAATCGGGTTCCGCCAGCAAGGTCCGGAAGGCTAACGCCCCTCCGGGGCCCTTTCACGGAGCGCCCGGAGCAGATCGCCGTAGGCCGCTTCACGGAGAGCCAGGGGATCGCCCAGGTTCCGGAGCGCCCGGAGACCCCTCGTGCGGCAGACGAGGGCGCCGAGGGCGGCCCCGAGGAGGGCCGCTTCGGGCGGGCTTTCCCCTCGGAGGAGCCCGAGGGCGTAGCCCGACGTGAAGGCGTCCCCGCACCCCGTCATGTCCGCCCACTCCTCCCGGGGCACCGGCACCGCGGGCGCCTCCATCCATCGGACGCCCGAGGCCGTCTTCCACGCGAGGGAGAAGCCGGCCGTCGCCCGGGTGATCACCGCCGCCGCGGGCCCCGCGCCGAGGAGAAGCTCCGCCCCCTCCCGGAGGGTTCCCCCGAAAGGCCCCCCTTCCCCGAGAAACCAACGGACCTCCTCCTCGTTCCCCTTGATCATGGACGCCGGCCGGGCCCACTCCCTCCATTCGGGGATGTTCCGGTAACCCCGGTCGGGACCGGACTGGAAGGTGAGCGTCAGGCTCTGGATGTCGAGGAGGAGGGGCGCCCCGCCCGAGGCGAGGAGGGCGAGGAGCGGAGGCGTCACTTCCTTCCCCCAGATCATGTTGACGAGGAGGAGGTCGCACTCCCGGGCGAAGGCGAGATCCCCGGCGGTCAGCGGCTCGATCCGCTCGATGAGGGTCTCCTCCCGCTCGTCCGGCCCGAGATAGCGGAGCACCGTCTCGTTCGTCCCCGAGTCGGACCAGAGGAGCCGGGAGAGGTCCACGTTGCTCCGGGACGCGAGGAGCCGCTCCACCTCCGGTCTCTGCTCCGCGCCGAGGCGGGCGACGGGGACGACCCTCACATCCTCCCCCGCGAAGGGGGCGAGGGTGAGCACGTTGTAAAGGATGCCGCCGAGGTCCTCGTGAACGGCGCCGTCCGGCGCGATGATCCGGTCGTGATTGATCGTGCCGATCACGGCAACCCGGGTCATGAGGCGGCACCTTCCGCGGCGGGGGGTTTCGTCTTCCACCGCCGGTGCATCCAGAAGTAGTGGTCCGGCCGGAGGCGGACGGCCGTTTCGAGGCGGCCCGCGAGATCCGACGTCAGGCGCATCACCTCCGTCTCCTCGTCCGCGGCGAGGTCGGGCCGGATCGGCCCCTCGAACCGGCAGACGTGGGTCCCGTCCTCCTGCCGCTCCCCGGCGCAGAAGATGATGGGCGCTCCGTACCGGCGGGCGAAGAGGGCCGGCCCCTTGGGCGTCGACGCCGGGGCACCGAGGAAATCGACGAAGACCCCCGCTTCCCGGGCGTCCTGGTCGCCGACGATCGCCACGAGGCGCCCCTCCCGGAGGGCGCGGACGATCTCCCGCGCGTTCGGCCCCCGGTAGATCACCCTCGCTCCCATCCTCTCCCGGTAGCGGCGCATCCTCTCGTCCACGATCCGGTTGCTCTGGCGCTGAACCAACACCGAGAGGGGGTACCCCCGGGCCACGACGGCGGCGCCGAAGAGGTCGAAGTTCCCGAAGTGGCCCGTGAAGAGAACCGCCCCTTTCCCTTCGGCGAGCACTTCATCGAGGATGCCGCAATTATCGATTCGGACGAGGCGCCGGACCTCGCCGGGCCCCATGGCGCCGAACCGGGCGAACTCGAAGAAGGTCCTCCCCCAGGATCGGTAGGTTTCCCGGACGAGGGCATCCACTTCGGCGCCGCTCTTTTCGGGGAAGGCCCGGGAGATGTTCGCGGCGGTCACGTCCCGGCGCTTCCGCACGATCCGATAGGCGAGGGAGCCGGCGGCGGCGCCGAGGCGCTGGGTCCCCCGCCATCCGAGAGGGCCGAGGAGAAAGAGGGCGGCCCGGAGTGCGGCATCCTCGATACGGTGGCTCATCTTGGGACGGGCCGGCCCGCTCACGACGCTCCCCGGATCGCGTAGTTGCCGCCCGGCCGTTCCGTCACCCACCCCCCCAGTTCGAGGGCCATCAGGATCGCCAGTACGTCCGCCGCCCCTTTGCCCGTCTCCCGGCAAATCTCGTCCGCCCTCCGGGGCCCCTCTTCGAGGAGGGAGGCCACCGCCCGCTCGTCCCCTCCCAGCAGTTCGAGGGAGGGCCTCCCGGACGCCCCCCCTTCCACGGGAGTGACGCCGAGCCGGAGGGCCACCTCTTCCCCGTCCTGCACCACCGCCGCCCCCTCGCGGGCGAGACGGCGATTGCCCGCGAAACGCTCGTCCCACGGGGGCGCGGCGAGAACGAATACGTCCCGGGACGATTCGAGGGCGAGGCGCGCCGTGATTCCGGCGCCGCTCCGTTCCGCCGCCTGGGCGACGAGAACAGCGGACGAGAGCCCCGCGATGATGCGGTTCCTCCTCGGGAAATGGGCGGGCCGCGGCCCCGTCCCCGGCGGGAATTCGGTGAGGAGCACGCCGTTCTCCGTGATCTCCCGGGCGAGATCTCCGTGGGCGACGGGATAGACCTGGTCGAGACCGGTGCCGAGGACGGCGACGGTGGTCCCCCCCCCCCGGAGGGCGCCCCGGTGGGCGGCGCCGTCGATCCCCTCGGCGAGCCCCGAGACCACGGAGAAGCCCGATCGGGCGAGCACCTCCGCCATGGAGGAGGTCCAGTCGGCCGCGTCCGGATCCGCCTTCCGGGCGCCCACGATCCCCACGGTCCTCCGCCGGAGGGCTTCTCGATTTCCCTTCAGAAACAACACGAGGGGCGGGTCATAAGTCTCTTTTAATAATGGAGGGTAGTCCTCGTCGTTCCAGACGAGAAGGTCACCCCCCGCCCGGAAGAGATCGGCGAGGACCTTGGCCGCACGCCCCTCCCGGGGATGAAGCCCGCCCGCCCGGCCCCCTCCGAGAGGAAGGAGCCCGGCGATCCGGTCCGGGCTCTCCGCGAGGACGGCCTCCGGCGACCCGAAGGCCTCGAGAAGGGTCCGTTTGCGGCGGCCCGACGCGCCGGGCGCCAGGTGGAGGGCGACCCACGCCTCCCGCTCCCTATTCATCCTCCCCCTCCCGGATCCGCCGGTGGATCTCGAAGACGAGTTCCCGGACCCCTTCCCCCGTGGCGGCCGAGATGCGCCACGCGCCCCCCTCGGGCTCGGGGAGAAGGGACGGATCGGGGACGGCGTCCATCTTGTTCCAGACCGTGAGGGAGGAGCGCTCCAGGAGGTCGGCCCGGTACCGGCGGAGCTCGTCCCGGAGCACGGCGAGGTCGGCGACCGGATTCTCGCCGGTGCCGTCCACGAGGTAGATCAGTACCCGGCACCGCTCGATGTGCCGGAGAAAGTCGAGGCCCAAACCTTTCCCCTCGCTCGCCCCCTCGATGAGCCCCGGGATGTCGGCGAGGAGGAAGGACTCGAAGGTGTCGACACGGACGAGCCCGAGGTTCGGCTCGAGGGTGGTGAAGGGGTAATCGGCGATCTTCGGCCGCGCCGCCGAGACCCGGGCGAGAAAGGTCGACTTGCCCGCGTTCGGGAGGCCGACCAGACCGGCATCGGCGAGCAGCTTCAGTTCCAGGTCGATGCGCCTCGCCTGGCCGGGCCCCCCCGGCTCGGCGCGGCGCGGGGTGCGGTCGGTGGACGTGGCGAAGCGCACGTTGCCCCACCCGCCCCGCCCCCCCCGGGCGACCACGACCCGCCCGTCCGCCTCGGTCAGGTCCGCGATCGTTTCCCCCGTCTCCGCGTCGGTCACCACCGTTCCCGGCGGAACGGCGATGATCAAGTCCTCCCCGTCCTTCCCGTCCTTCCGGGCCCCTTGGCCGTGGGCCCCCCGGGCCGCCCGGAAGGCGCTCTTGTAGCGGAAGTCGAGGAGAGTCCTCTTCCGGGGATCGGCGACGAGAACGACGGAGCCCCCCCGGCCGCCGTCGCCGCCGTCCGGCCCCCCCTTCGGGAGAAAGCGCTCCCGCCGGAAGCTGGAACAGCCGTTGCCTCCACCCCCCGACTCGACTTCGATGGTGGCTCGATCGACGAAACGAATGGGGACGACCTCCCCCCGCGCGTAGGCGCCGGGCGCGCCGGATTCCGAGCGGGACCGGCGGGATCGAAAGGGACTATTCCGAGGGTTCCTTCTTTCCGGGGGGCTTCGAGTCCTTCTTCGGCTTCGGCTCGCTCTCGGAAGAGGAGGAGCTTTCCTGCTTCGCCTGCTTTTTGTATTGGTCGCTGCGGTAGTCGGTGATGTAGAAGCCCGATCCCTTGAAGATGAACCCGGCCCCGCCGGAGAGAAGGCGGTTCACCTTTCCCCGGCACTCGGGACACCGTTTCACCGGCTCATCGGTCATGCTCTGAAACCGTTCGAACCGATGCCCGCAGCGTTGGCATTCGTACTCGTAGGTCGGCATCGTTCTCACTCCTCCGCGGGGGCGCGGGGCCCCTCCACAAATCTACGCGCCAGGGCGACCGACGCAAGGGTCATTCCGTCGAAGAGTTCGTTCGTCTCGGCGAGGCGGAGAAGCTCTCCCCAGGGGACGCGGAGGACCTCGAACTCCTCGGTCTTGTCCGGCGTCCCCTCCGCCGGCGTCAGGTCCCGGGCGAGATAGACGAGGCAGACTTCGTTGGTCGCGCCGTTCCACGAGGCGAACCGCCCGATCTCCGTCCACGACGCCGCTTCCACCCCCGCCTCTTCCCGGAGCTCCGCCTTCGCCTGGTCCAGGGGGTCCCCGCCCTTCTTCAATCCCCCGGCCGGGAACTCGAGGGAGTCCTCGTCCAGAAGATACCGGTACTGGCGGACGAGGACCGCCCGCCCCTCGTCGTCGACGGGCACGATCATCACGGCCCCCCGCGACCGGACGTAATAGTAGTCCCCTTCTCCCCCGTCGGGAAGCCGGTACCGGTCATGCTCGAAGGCGACGTACGGCGACTCGAAAATGACCTCGTGGGAGAGGCGGGTCCAGCGGCGCATCAGCCGGCCTCCCCCCCGAATTTCGCCGCGAGGCGGCCGAGGACCCCCGCCGGAACAAAGGCCGAAACGTCGCCGCCGAGGCGGGCGACCTCCTTGATGACCGTGGAATTCACGTAGGTGTGCCGTTCGTCGGCCGGCAGAAAGACGATCTCGATGCCCGGCGCGAGCCGCCGGTTCATGAACGCCATCTGGGTCTCGAACTCGTAGTCCGAGATCGCCCGGAGCCCGCGGAGGATCGACACCGCCCCCACCTCCCGGGCGAATTCGACGAGGAGCCCGTCGAAGGGCCTGACCTCGACCTGCTCGAACCGGGCGCTCGCTACACGGATCATCTCCACCCTCTCGTCGTGGGAGAAGAGAGGCTTCTCCTTGTGGTGGGCCGCCGCCACGCCGACCACGACCCGGTCGAAGAGCCGGGTGCCCCGCTCGATCAGGTCCATGTGCCCGTTCGTCACCGGGTCGAAGGTGCCCGGATAGAGTGTGGTCTTCACCGTGACTCCTCCTCGGGGGACTCCCCGAATGACAGGAACTCCACCACCGTGTCGCCGTAGGCCGCCGCCCGGCGCCACCCGGTCCGGGGGATGCCCGGGTCCTCCCGCCTGTCCCGCTCCAGAACCACCCGCCGGGGCCCCGGGATCGCGGCGATCCCCTCGAGGGCCGGACGGACGAGCCCGGCGCCGTAGGGGGGGTCGGCGAAGAGGAGATCGTACTTCTCGAGCTCCTCCCCCCTCTTCAGAAAACGGACCGCGTCCGAGGCGTGGACGGTGATCCGGTCGTCGAATCGGAGATCCCGGCCGTTTCGCTCGATCCAGCCGGCGATCCGCCGGCTCTTCTCCACGAAGAGAGCCTCGAGCGCCCCCCGGGAGAGGGCCTCGAACCCGAGAGCGCCCGAGCCGGCGAAGAGATCGAGCACGCGCCGGCCTTCGGTGAGACCGCCGAGAATGTCGAAGATGGCCTCCCGCACGCGGTCCGACGTGGGCCGGAAGCCGGGAGCCTTCCCCGTGTAGAGGCGGGCGCCCCGCCGGGCGCCGGCGACGATTCTCATCGGTTCACCCTCAACTCATTGATAATATTTGGATTGGCAAAGTGGGGTCAAGGCTTTTCCCCCTCCGCCGCCCCCTTCTCGGCGATGGCCCGGAGAACCGAGTCCGCCACGGCGTCCGCGGTGAGGCCCTCCGTGTCGACCGTGAGCTTCGCTTTCTCATAGAGAGCCCGCCTCGACTCGAGGAGGGACCGGAGGGCGGCGGCCGGGTCGGCGGCCCCGAGGAGGGGACGCGTCTTCTTCTCGTCCTCGGTCAGACGGCCGAGAAGGGTCCCCGCCGTGGCCCGGAGATAGACGACGGTGCCCCAACGCCGCAGCCGCCGCCGGTTCTCCGCGGAGAGGACCACCCCGCCTCCGGTGGCGAGCACCCCCCGGGAGGCGCGGCAGGCGGCCGCCAGGTGGCGGGACTCGATCTCCCGGAACGCCGGCTCGCCGAGGGAAGAGAAGATCCGGGCGATCGACATGGCTTCGGCGGTCTCGATCATCCGGTCGAGATCGACGAAGGGGATGTCGAGGCGGCGGGCGAGGATCCGCCCGACCACGCTCTTCCCCGAACCCATCATGCCGGTGAGAACGACGCGCTCGGTCATGAGAAAAGCCCCTCCCCGGCTCGGGAGGGGCCCGTTCCTTTCGTCGTGACCGATGCCGAGGCCCGGCTAGCGGGAGAACTCGGCGATGCCGATCGTCCAGGCGTAGTGGTCGCCGTCGTAAGCGTGGCCGCCCACGGTGACCAGGAGCCTGCCCGGAAGGCGAATGTGGAACCCGGCGAGGCCGAAGAGGTCCAGCCCCTTCCCGAAGCCCTCCTCGCTCTTCGTGACCAGCTCGCCCGTCTGATAGGTCTCACGCCAGATCGTCCCGTCCACGGTTCGCCCGAGGAGCCCCACGTAGGCGGAGCCGAAGGGGAGTTCGTACCGCACACCTCCGGCCGCCTGATACTCCACCCAACGATACCTGTTTTCGTACTCCTCATGGAAGACGCTCGATTGCACGGTAGTGGAAAAACTCGTCCCCCCCCCGGAGTACGTGTAGAGGCCGGAGAGGTCGCCGAACCACTGGAGGTCCCGCGCGGGCAGGTCCCCGTGGCTTCCGATGCCGATCCCGCCGGAGAACTTCGCCCTTCCGTCGAAGGTGGAAGGGAGGCCGTGGATCTCCGACTGCACCTCGATCTCCGAGCCCCCGGCGCGAAGGGAGAGAACCCACGGGCCCCGGAGCTTGTAAGAGAGGCGGCCGAGGTAGCGGTTCGAGGAGAGAAGCTCCCCGTCCACCTCGTCCCGCATGGTCTCCACCTCGAACCCGACCAGGTAAGGCCCGCCCTTCCAGGTGATCGGGGCCCCGATCGACGTCCCGAGGGCCGTCGCCGGGACGAGGAGGAGAATCGCGGAAAGCGAAGCAAGCACCCGGTACTTCATCGTGTCACCCCCCTCCTCTAATCGATGGTTCCGAAGATCACGAGGCTCGCGTCGCCGTTCGGGCTCGTCACCTGAACGGTAATGGTCGCGCCCTCGGGGCCTTCGTCTTCGATCGAGTTGGCGTCCAACAGACGCACCCAGACCTGGGTCGCGCCCGTGGACCTCGTGTCGGGCATCATCACCAGGGTGCTTCCGACCAAGGTTCCGCCGCTCGACGTGATTTGAATCATGGATGTCGCGACGAGCGGGTTTCCGCAATCGTCGCCGACCTGGACCACGAAGTCCTGATAGCCGCCGTTCGGCACGGCGAAGGTGTTCGGCAGAGAGGAAATCGCCGTCGGTCCGGAGAAGAGGACCGTCGTGGTCGCCGTGATCACTTCGTTCGAACCGTCCACGGTGCTCGCCGTGATCTCCACGAGCCCGCCCTCCCCGCAACCGGGAATCGGCGCCGCCGAGTAGAGGGTCACCGAGGCCCGGCCGACCGAGTCGGTCACCGCGGACCCCTGGATGCCGGCGAAGTTCGACGAGAAGTAGACCGCCGTCCCCTTCGGCACCGGATTGCCGTACTGGTCGTAGAGGAAGGCCGTGATCGGATCGGCGATCCCGAAGAGGAGCCGGCCCGCGATGTTGACCTTCGACGCGGCCAAGCTGAAGTGGGCCCGTCCGGCGGACCGCCGCTGACCACGAGGTTCACGACATTCGAGGACGCCCCCTCGCACGTCGCCCGCACCTTCACGACGCCGCTCGCCGTGCCGGAGGCCACCGAGGTCGACACCCGTCCGAAGTCGTCGGTCACGTCCGACGCCACCGAGAGGGTCGCCCCCGCGGGCGCCGAGACGAGCTGGAAGGTCACGGTCCGGTGGTTCCCCCCCCGGAGCGGCCGGCCCTGATCGTCCCGCACCTCGAAGGTGAGCTGGGACGTCTCCTCGCCTCCCACGCCGGCGACGGAGAGGTTCGTCCTCTCCACGTCGACGAGGACCACGTTCGCAGGGTCGTCGCCCGAGCCGCCCCGATCGATGAAAAGGCAGTTGAGAAGCTGGTTCGTGCCGGACCGAACTTCGATGGCGAAGCTCGGGAAATACTCCCACTGGTCGTGAGGCGCCGCGAGACAGGCGTAGGCCAGTCCCGGCTCCGGCAGACCAGGGCTGCAGTTCGTGATGTTCTCGGTGAAGACGCCGCCGTAGATCTGGAGGTCCTCCGGAGGGATTCCGGACCCGCACGAGTCGGCGTGGAGGGACATGTAGACCGGCGTGTTCGCCCGCACCGGATTGCCGTAGGCGTCCCGGACGATGACGTTCACGGTCCAGAGCCAGACGCCGCCGCCGAAGCGGATGTTGTCCACCGAGTCGATGCCGATCACCGCCGAGGCGGGCGGCCCGCCGTCGATGGTGACCTGGCCGGTCGCCTTGATCGTGCCGATCGAGGCCTGCACGTTCACGATACCGTTGATGACCCCCGCGGTCAGGGTGATCCGGGAGCGGCCGTTCGTGATCGGCACCGTCACTTCGTCGCCCGCGCCCGAGTCGGGCCAGGTCAGGTATTCGCCCCCTCCCGGGCCGGAGAGGATCCGGTACGTTACGTCCCAGTTCCCCATCACCGTGTCGCCCGCGGCGTCGAATGCGATCGCCGTCAGAACGATGCCCTCCATGCCGCCGAGGCCCGCCACCTGGATCGATGTCGTGTCGGGCGAGAGGATGAGCGAGTTCGGGACCTTGGTCGCCGGGGGAAGGAAGTGGATCGAGTCGGCGACGGTGAGGCTCCCGTGACTGGCGCTCACGTGGGCGGTCACCGTGTCTTCCGAGTAGACGCTCGTGAGCCAGACCTCCGCCACCCCCTGCTCGTCCGTCGAGTCCCACTCGGCGATCACGCCGAGGTCCGTGGCGAACTCCACGATCCCCCCGACCACCGGGTTGTTCGACTCGTTCAGCAGGCGGGTGCTCACCGTGGCCTGGCTGATGCCGTCGGCCACGAGCCGGCTCGGCGTGATCACGATCCCGGTCAGGCGGATCGGTTCGGCCACGGCCTGCCGGAACTCGACGTCCGTGTGAACCGAGAGGGAACCGAACCAGGCCTGGACCGTCGCCACGCCGGCCGTGTCGCCGCTGGTCAGCGCCACCGCCACTTGTCCCATGGCGTCGGTGATCGCCTGACCGGGGATCACCCCCTTGTCCGTCTTGAACCGGACCTCGAGGCCCTTCACCGGGTTGTTGCTCTGGTTCAGGATCCGCGTCGAGATCGTCGAGAGGTTCCCCCCCACCAGGACCGACCGGGGCGTCGCCTTCAGCGGCTCCAGTTTGAGCGGGGTGAACTCGACGGTCGTCGAATCGCTCAGGGTTTCGACGAACGCCACGAGATGGGCCGTGCCGGCGTAGATGCCGCTGACCAGGGCCGCCTCGGCCACCCCGTTCTGCCCGGTCCTGGCGGACGACTCGATCGAACCGAGGTCGGTCCCGAAAGCGACCTCCAGGCCTTGCACCGGCACCCGGCTCACCGTCT
Organism: Candidatus Eiseniibacteriota bacterium; assembly: GCA_043809585.1. Taxonomy (GTDB): domain Bacteria; phylum Orphanbacterota; class Orphanbacteria; order Orphanbacterales; family Orphanbacteraceae; genus JBDROZ01. Next base: position 51,656 of record JBDROZ010000026.1, on the reverse strand, counting down.
CGGCCACGAGGCAGCGGACGACGGTGGAGTCGAACCCGGACGCCACGAGATCGGCGTCGTCGGAGGTAAGGGCCAGCGTGATCCCCCGGAACGTGACGAGCGCGACACCGACCACCTGGTCGGCATCCGGATCCCCCGTCCCGTCTGTGATTCCGATGTCTCCCCCCTCCACGGTGGCGGAGATTTCCGCCTGGATGTCCGTCTTGCTCGCGGGTCCCGTGAGCCGGACACGGACGAATCCGGAGGAGTCGGTCACGGCCTGCACCGGGATCGTCCCGACCGTGGCCGCGAAGGTGATGGGAATGAGGGCGGCCGGGTGGCCGTCCACCTTGTACACGGTCACGGAGACGTCGATCTCCGAGCGTCCGTCGGCGAGGGCGGACGTCTTGTTCACGGTCAGCTCGTTGGCGCCGATCAGGATCGACGTGGTCAGCTCGAAGGAGCCGATCGACGCGACCACCGTGGCGGTCCCTTTCTCGCTGCCGCTCTGGAAGACGACGGTCGCGATGCCCGCCGTGTCGGTGATCGCCGTGGCTCCGACGTTTCCGATATCGGCTTTGAACTTGACCTCCACACCGGGCGCCGGGTTCCCGTCGGTGTCGACGACGAAGGCGCGGAGCTCCGCCTCCCGGCCCCCGAGACCGAGCATGCTCGGGTTCGCCGAGAGGGAGTTCAGAAACGCGTCCGGCAGGGGCGTAGGCTCGAAAGGCGCGATCGAGCCTTCGTCCTGGCAACCGATCCAGAGCAGGATCAGGCCGGACAGGATCAAGATCTTGGGCAGGAGGTGCCGTCCGGTTCCGATCGTACTCATCGCACTCCCTCCTCCGAGAGCGTCCGGGCGGCCCGAGCCAGATCCTCGGGCTGGACGATCGTGGGCGTCACGAAGATGAGCAATTCCCGCTGCTCGTCGACGTCGGAGCTGGAACTGAAGAAGCGCCCGAGAAGCGGGATATCCCGGAGGAACGGGACGCCGAGCCCCGCCTGGGACTTGTTCGAGCGGATGAGCCCGCCGATCACGGCGGTGCTCCCGTTCTCGACCATGACCCGCGTCGACGCCTCGCTCGTGACGATGATGATCCCGCCCTGCACGGTCGCCTGGGACGAGAGATCGCTCACCTCCGGATGGAGGTCGAGGGTCACGTTCCCGTTCTTGTGAACGTGGGGGGTCACCGTCATCTGGATGCCGATGGTGGTCAATTCCGTGATCGGGTTGCCCGATGGGTCGGAGACGATCAAGGGGATCTTCTTTCCGACCAGGATCCACGCCTCCTGATTGTCCAGCGTCGTGATCCGCGGGTTCGAGATGATCTTCGCCTTGTTCTCCGTCGCGAGGGCCGAAAGGGTGGCGTCGAGGGCGCCGCCCGGGCCGACCGTGCCGACGCTGAATTGGCCGATCGGCGTCGCGAGGGGAGCAATCACGCCGGCCTCCGCCGTCGCGTCCACGCCCGGGTTGTTCAGGCCCGAAGCCAGCCACTCGATGCCGAGCTCCCGGGAGACCTTCGCGTCCATGTCGACGAGCTTGGCCACGATCTCGACCTGCCTCGTCTCCTGGTCGAGCTCGACGATCAGCTTCGACGCGATTTCGACGAGCTGGGGGATATCCTTGATGAGCACCGAATTGGTCCGGGCATCGACGTGGACCTCTCCCCGCTTGGAGAGGATCGTCTCCACCGCCTCCTTCAGCTCGTCCGCTTTCGCGAAGTTGACCGGATAGATCTTGGTGACGAGAGGGAGGAGCTCTTCCCGCTTCCGCTCGGCGGCCTCTTTCTCCACGTCTTCGTTCTGGAGGCTCTTGATGGTCGAGACCCGGATGATCCCCTCCGACTCCTCCTTCCACCCGTAACCATTCGCCCGGAGGACGACGTCGAGGGCGCTCTGCCAGGGGACGTCCGCGAGCCTGACCGAGACCTCGCCGTTCACCTCCGGCCCGGCGACGATGTTCTTGCCGCTGAAATCGGAGATTGTCCGGAGTACGGTCCCGATTTCGGCCTTCTGCACGTCGATCGAGATCAGGTCGCCCGGGTTCGCGAACGCCCCTGCGGCGAGAATCGGCGGGAGGAGCAGCAGAATGCCCACGATGCCGATACCCGCCCGGGAACGCTTGTCCCCGGACGACGCGCTCCGTCTACGCGCGCAGCCCGCATCCAAGCTCATTGTTGCTCCTCCTCTCGCGCCTCGAGGCGGAGGGTGAAACGGTTCGTCTCCCCGTACCGCACATGGGCGAAGGTAATCGCGTCCTCGGTGATCTCCACGACCCGCCCACCGTCATCCGTCCACTCACCGGTCCGATAGAGATAGCTTTTGCGTTTCGGGTCTTCGCAGAGGGCCACGCGGACACCGCTCTGTTTGCCGATGCCCACGAGGGTCAGGATATGCACGCTGAACCGGCCGTCCCCGTCGTCGTCCCCGTAGGCGGTCACGAGGGGCAGCATCGGGTCCCGGAGACCGAAACTGCGGTACGGGGGGAGCTCCTCCCGGGTGTCTTTCCGTTCTTCCTCGAGGGGTGTCACCAGGTCGGGCGCCGGAATTTCGAGAACGGGATCGGTCTTGGGAGACGGACCTCCCTCTTCCTCCCCCTCCGGAAGGGGGAGCCGGTCGGCCGGGTTCCCGTCCCCGGGGACCTCCATGGGAAACGGGGGACCGGAAGCGAGCCGGACCCGGCCGGTCACGGTGGCGTTCGGCGCCGTCTCTTCGCCCCCGGGAGAGACTTCCCGCCACGTCATGGCGTGGACGACCTTGTTCACGGCCCAGCGCGCACCGCCCCCCGCCGCTCCGGCGAGAACCGGACCGCGCAGCACGAGGACACCGCCCGCGACCACCACGGCGGCGCCGGCGATGATCAGGGTTCGCCTACTCCTCGTTCGAATCGTCTTCGTCAGGTAGCTTCGAATGTCCATTGTCGCTGCCAGCCCTCTCCGCGGGGATCGAAGGGCCGGATGCCGTCTCGATCCCCTGCTGCGGAATGGTGTACGCGGAAATCAACATCTCGCCGCGGACCGTCTGCGTTTCCTCTTCGGTCCGGTGCGCCTTCATCCGGATTTGGGAAACCTGAACGAGGCGCTCCAGGTTCATGAGCCTCCCGAAGAACTCGCCGATGCCGTGATAGCCCCCTTCCACCTTCACGTTGACCGGGTGCTCGTCGTAGACACCGTGTCCGTAGACCTCGGCCGGCTCGAAGAGAAGGAACCGGACTCCGGACCGCTCCCCGGCCAGCGTGACCCGGCGAAGCAGAGAGGCGATCTCCTTCTTCTCCGGAAGGTGGCTCATGGCGACTTCCCATCGGGCGTGGAGTTCTTCGAGCTCCGCTTCCAGCTTCGGCAGGTTCGCCGATGCCCGCTTCGCTTCCTCCACCCGCACGGCGAGACGCTCGTATTTCGCACGTTTCTCCTCGAGAAGGGCGTTCTTCGGCGTGTAGAACCAGGAGGCGTAGTCGGTGAAGAAGAAGAGATAGTTGAGTCCCAGGAAAAGGATCGCCGCGAAGGCGATCTTCTGAACCCGGGGGTCGCGAATGTCCACGTTCACGGCCACGGGCTATCCTCCCTTCACCATCGAGGGGACGCCGGCGAGATCTCTCCCGTACTCTTCGGGGAGCAGCCCGGTCCCTCGAACGACGAGGCGGAACTCGACGACTCTGGTCTTCCCGATGCGCGCCTCCTTGGCGATGCTGAGCTCCACGATCTCGAAGAGTTCGGTCTCCTCGAGGCGTTCGATGAAATCGGAAACGATCAGGTTCGAGAACGTGTTCCCCTTGATCTCGAGCGCGAGGCCCCCTTCGTCGACCTCCTCGACCGTGTCGACCCAGAGGAACCGGGGCACGCTCCGGTTCAGCGTTTCCATGAGGGCCACGGCCAGGCGCCGCGAGCGGTCGAGCCCGTCCATCGCGTCCAGGCGGCTCCGGACCTCTTTTCTCTCCTTGGTCAACTGGTCGATCTTGGCGAGGGCCGGCCCGTAGTGCTCCATGGCCTGCTCCTCCTGATGGATCATCTCGTCGAGAACCACGGAGCGGTGATTCTGCCAGGTCACGAGGGCCCCCAAGATGAGCGCGTACACCAGGGGGGCCGTCACCCCGGAGACGAGAATCCAGTTCGGACCGGCCGTCTTCGTGGTCACCCGCTCGTCGCGGGGAATCAGATTGATTCGAATCATCCCGTCACCCCCTCACCGCATCGCCAGGCCGACCGCCACCATGAGCGAGGGGCCGACCAATTCGAGGTTGTGCTCCATGGCGATGGCCGGATCCACTTCGACGACTCGGAACGGATTCGCCACTTCGACCGGAACGCCGAGATGACCGGAGACGTATTCGTGAAGGCCGGGGATGAGCGCCCCCCCTCCCGAGATCAGTACCCGGGAGATGTCCGCCGACCCCGTGTAGCCTTTCAGATAGGAGAGGGATCGCTCGACGCCGAGGAGCAGGTCCTGGCCGACCGTGTCCAGGATCGGCCGGAGCTTCTCCTTGTAGTCCTCTTCCGACCCCCGGGCGATCGCCTCCGCCTCCTCCAGGTCCACCGAAAGCACCCGCTGGATCTCGTCGACGAAGGCGTTGCTCGCCACCGAGAGATCGCGCGTGAAGAGGGGCGCCCCCCCGGTGACGAGGCTGACGTTGGTCACCGACGCGCCCACGTTCATGAGGAGGACCTTTTCCTCGGCGTCCCATTCGTAGTTCGCTTCGTACGAGTTCTGGACCGCCAGGGAATCGACGTCCACCACGGTGGGAATGAGACCGGCGTCCCGGAGCAGGGAAGTGTGTATGTCCACCGTGTCCCGCTTGGCGGCGACCAGGAGGACGTCCATCTTTCCGTTTCCGTTCTCCCCGAGGATCTGAAAGTCGAGGGAGACTTCGTCGATTCCGTAGGGAACGTGCTGTTCCGCCTCCCAGTAGATCACCTCTTCGGCTTCCTCGGTGGTCATCGAGTCGAGGGTGATCCTCTTCACGATGACCGATCGTCCCGAGATGGCCGAGGCGACGTGGCGGGAACGGATCCCCTTTGCCCGAAGGAGGTCCTGGATGCACTCCACCACCACCTCCCGGTCCATCACTTCGTCGTCCACGATGGCGTCCGCCGGAAGGGGCGCGACGCCGAAGCGGGCGACTCCGACCTTGCCCCCCCTGCGGGAGACTTCCACCGCCTTGATCGAGCGGCTGCCGATATCGAGGCCGAGCATTCCCGTATCGGCCTTCATGAACGCGTTCAAGAATCGCATGGCCGTTGGTCTCCCTTTGGGCAGAGGACGCCAATTCATACTGAGGATCGGCCGGCGGCCGGGGAACTTGACCGGTCCCCCTACACAAAAGCGCCCCCCGGGGGGGCGCGTGTATGTATTCTTTTTCAACAGCTTAGGGGATCGATCCGCCGCAGCCGCAGGTCGGCTCCACCCGGACGTCGTCGAAGTAGGCGTTTCCCATGGACCAGCCGTACATGGCGATATTCCCGGTGGAGATGGCGTTGTCGGTCACCACCGTCCCGGTCGATCCGTCCCAGTCGACGAGCTGGCCGTCGAACCAGACCCGGAAGGTGTTGAGGTAGGCGGCGATTTGGAGGTCGTACCAGGTGTCGTCGGAGATATTGAACTGGGAGGTGGACGCCAGCGTAACGAGCGCCCCGTTGTTCACCTTTCTCAGCAGTTCGAGCCGGTCAAAATAGGGATAGTACCGGAGCAGGTAGTAGTTGCCGGTGTCGTTGTAGCGGACGTAGATCCCCCCCCGCCGGTACGCGCTCGACCCGCCCGCCTTCGTGCGGACACTCGCCGTGTAGTCGCCGTGGGAGAATCCGAACGCGTCCGGCGTGATCCGGCCGTCCGATGTGGTTCGGAGGGTGTTGCCCACCACTCTCCAGTTGGACCCGGTCCTCGGGGTCCAACCCTGGGGGGCGCCGTTCGACTGCGTGAAGTCCTCTTCGAAGAGAACGCCGCAGGGGGACAGGGTGATGGTGCAAAGCCCTTCGTTGGTGTCGAAGGAGACGTCCACCATGTCTCCCGTGGCGGTGCCGTCGAAGACGAGCTCCATCTCCCGCGGATCGCCGAAGTCCTCGTCCGACCCCACTCCGAAGTCGTCCACGTCGATCACCACGGGCGAGTACTGGACCCCGGTCGGGTCCTCTCCGTGGGCGCCGGTGTAATCCCAGACCGTCACGCCGTCGTAGACGATCTCCCGGAGCCCCGTGCCGCCGCCCCATTCGATCTCCATCGACTCCACCGTGACGTTCGTCCCCCCTTCGTTCCCGATCTGGTAGCGGATCCGCTCCTGGCTTCCTCCTTCGGCGATCTCCGTGACGCAGGCCTTCGCGAGATCGCAGGAGCCGCAGATGGTCATGTCCGTCTGTTCCGGCCCCCAGGCGCTCTCCAGGGGGGGAGTGCAGACATCGACGGCCGTGACGTTCACGTAGTACTGGGTGCACGGTTCGAGGCCGTGCAAGGTGAACCGGCCCGTGCTGGAGTCGAGATGGGCGGCGGCGGCATTGATGAATACGGGGGAGGGGCCCTCCGTCGCGGTCGTGCCGTTGTAGACGCCCGGCATGTCGCCGTAGTAGACGCGATAGCCGTCCAGGTCGCAGTCGACCCGGTTCGCGGCCCAGGTCAGTTCCAGATTCCGGTCGCCCGGCGAGAGGGAGATCCAATCCACCTCCTCGGGGACGTACTCGTTGCAGGGCGCCGAGGTCCGGGCCGCCCCCTCCTGGCCGGGACAGAGCATCCCCCGAACGCCGCAGTCGTCGATGGTGGCGACGTTCACGTAGTAGGTGGAGCAGTCCTGGAGGCCCGAGATCACCCGGAACGCGATCACCCCGACCTCGACCGAATCCGTGTACGCTCCGGGCACGAGGGAGTAGTAGACCCGGTGTCCCGAGATTTGCGAGGGGGGCAGGGGACTGCCGTCGACCCGGGTGGTCGGCGCGGTCCAGAGGACCACGATCTCTCCCGAGGAGGACCCCTCCTGGGCGTAAACCACGGGGGGGCAGGAGGGCTTCGGGGGAAGGGAGATCGACGTCTCCGCGGAACCCTCCCCCTCGATCCCGCATGCCTCGGCGGTCACCCGGTAGAAGAAGGTCACGCACGAGTCGCTCACGAAATCGGTGTACGTCGTGTCGTACAGGCCCGCGGCGAGCTGGCTTCCCCCGTCCAGGGCGAACCCGGACGAGGCGCCGCGGTAGACCGTGTAGGTGACCTCGGCCGTGATCTGGTTGTCCAGGGTGTCCTCGGTCACGCTCCTCCAGGTGAGGCCCACGGCCCCCACGCCCCCGCCGACCGAGGGGGACTCCGGCGCCTTCGGGGCCGCCGCCGCGCCGACCGCCCCGTTCCGGCGGCACGGGAAGCTCTCGACGCCCGCCACGCTCGTGGCGGTGACGGCGATGTAGTAGCTCTGTCCGCCGACCAGGTCCTTCACGGTCCACTCGTTCATGTTCCTCGCCAGACGGGTGTCGAGGTTCATGGAGTCCGTGGTCGCCCCGTAATAGACCGAGAAATGGGAAATGTCGTTGAACTGGAGCTCCGAGCCGTCCGTGTTCTGTGTCGGCGTGGTCCAGGACATCGTCAGGGATTCGCAGTTCGGGCTCGTGAGCCCCCCGCACCCGGGCGGGTTCGGCCGGGGCATGGGGGGAGTGAACGGGAGGTTCCGGGGATAGACGATCGACGTGATCGTCACGTCCTGATATCCCACCGCGTCCCTGCTGTGGGCGGTCTGGGCGGTCACCGCCACCTCCACCTCGCTGATGTGCTCCGGTTGGACGATGGGGAACGCCATCGGGTCGCCGTCCCGGTCGAAGTAGAGAAACGTCAGACCGCTGTCCGCGACGCCGTAGGCGACGGGACCGGTCAGGACTTCCCCGCCCGTCGTGTCCCAGACGGTCCTCGCGATGATCCGGTCGCTCGGGTTCACGGTCCCCGAGTCGAGGGTGGGCGTCAGGTGGATCGACACCACCTCGGCCCCCGGAATCGTGTCGAACAGGTCCGCCACGAAGACGATCGAGTCGATGCCGGCGTAGACCACCGACGGCTGGGTCGCGTCCTTGCCGAAGCTGATCTGCCGGAGATCGCTGGTGATCGTCTGCATGGCGAGCCGGGCGTTCTGCTGGGTCTCCACCAGGTCCCGCTGGGTCGTGTAGGCCTCCCGGGTTCCGATGAGCATGCGATACGAGACGGTCGCCACCGCCGCGAAGATGAGGAGGGCCACGGCGAGTTCGACGAGCGTGAAGCCTCGCTGATTCTTCATGATCAACCCCCCCTCCTCGTCATCCGCACCCGCCCGGTTCGCACGAGCTGCACGGAGAGCGTTTCCTGTCTTCCGTTCCAAAACGTGACGGTGGCGGGCGTGTCGGAGGCGGAAACGGTTCCCCGGCTCTCGAAGAGGATCTCGTAGTTGCTCGTGCTCCCCCCCGCCAGGACGGACATGCCGACGCCCCGGTCGACCGCCGTCGTGTCCGGCGGATCGGTGTACCACTCGCCGGCGGAGTCTTGCGTCTCGATGTGGAAGGCCGGCCGGGCCGTGTCCAGGACGAGCCGGTAGGGCGCGCGGCGCCAGACCGACTTCTGCCGGCAGATCTGCATCGCGGCGGCCATCCGTTCCCCGTTCCGGTCCAGATCCTGCCGTTTCCACCAGCGGAGCGCCGGAGGGGCGCTCGCCGCCATCACCAGGCCGATCACGACGACCACCACCATCAGCTCCACCAGCGTGAATCCGCGTTCCCGCCGCCCTCTTCTCATGACTAGTCTCCCGCCGCGTAGAGTTCCGCCCACGAATGGTCCATCCACAGGTTCAGAGGGACCGGAAAGCAGGGGGGCGGGAAATCGGTGATGTCCATGTCGTAGTTGTATCGACGGGTCGGACCGTCCGCGTTCGCGAGGACCGAGGCCTCGTTCCACGGATAGGCGGACCCGCCGTCGTGGGTGATGATCGGTCCGTTGATGTTCATGACCCAGGTTTTGCCCTGGTTCGCGGCGGTGATCACTTCGTCCCACCCCTCGCCCGGATTCGGGTCGTTGTTCTGGGGCGTCTCGCCCACGATCCCGTCCTGGTCGAGGTCGTAGTTGCCGACCGGGGCGACGGGGTGGGCGGCGAAGCTCGTGTTGTACACGCGCCAGTTCGCGGCGACCGCCATGAGCGCCGCGTCGATGAAGAGGATCCGCGGCGTGTTTCCGATGTAGATGTAGTCGGCGGCGACGAGACCGATGTTCACCGGATCCCCGGAGTGGTTCGGGAGGCGGGTGATATCGTCGTACCCGCTGTGGCCGGTCCGAATGTCCCCCTCCACGAAGATGTCGTCCGTGGCGAAAACGGTCAGGTTCCTCGCGCTCACGCCGTCGGAGGTCCCCCGGATATGCCCGTCCCCCTCGTAGAAGATGATGCCGTTGAAGTCGGAGGAGAGCATCGGGCTTCCCGTGGTCGGATCGACCACCGGGTTCCCCCCGTAGGTGATGACCGTGTCCGACGACCCGGAGTCGGGGAAGACGAAATCGAACAGGGAGAGGTTGATGGTCCCGTTCGCCCCGATGCCGAGGAGGTTCCATCCCATGTAGATGCCGATGCGGCCGAGCCCCTCGCAGTCGCATTCCCCCCCTTCTCCCTTCGACTTGGCCCGCATGAAAGGCATGTCGACCGAGCTCTGGAGGTCGATGGCGTTGGCCGAGTCGGTGTACCCCTTGTGGAAGATCGCTTCCGCCTTGTTGGTGATTCCGTTCGTGGCGGCCACCATCTCGAGGAACTCCACCTCCGAGCCGGCCGTGCAGCCGCTCGGGAGACCGAGGGTCCCGCCGACGTAGACCTCGCCGGTCAGGATGGCGCCGCACCCATAAGAGGTTCCCGCAGCCTCCACGAACCGGGCGTACTTGAGGAACGTGTCGTGGGCGATCTCGGCGAAGACCCGGCGGACCGCGTCCCGGGAGTAGCCATCCGCCTCGAGGCGGAACATGTCCCCCGAGTAAGGAGACGCGGAGCTCCCCGTGGGGAGCGTCGACTCGCCGAAGACATCGTAGATGCCCCCCCACGACAGCGTGTCGGCGATCCGGAAATCCGGGTAGCCGTTCCCGTTTTCGTCGCCGAACGTGAGCACCCGGTCCTGGATCCGCCGCTTGGCCATGGCGATGCCCGCCTCCGCCGCGTTGAGGGCGGAGATGCTCTGCCGGTCGTAGGCGGCGATGCGCCGGTCCGTCGCGGAAAGGAGGGCGAGGGTCATGCCCATGAGGGACAGGGCGGTCAAGAGGAGCAGCGAAAGAACGAGGCCGGACCCCCGCCGGCACCGTATCCGGTTCTTCCATCGGTTCATCATGGCTAGCTCCCCATCCGGACGACGTAGGTGCTGGTCCGGATCGACCGTTCGAATCCCCGCTCGACCCACGACATTCGGATGTCGACCTCCACCAGGCCCCGGGACAGATCCGCCCTCTCGTTTTCGTCGTAGACGTCGATCAGGCAGCGGGCCGAAGGTCCGAGGTTCTCCCTGAGATGGCCGGCCCAGTTGCGGGCCTCGGCGGGAACCGAAGCGATTTCATCGGTGTCGATCCCGTCGAAGAGCTTCTTCATCTGGTCGAAATCGACGGCCCGCATCCGCTCGAGGATCTCGCCGGCGCTGTTCAGTGCGATCGTGTCGTGCCGGCCCTGCTTCGAGTGTTCCGACGACGTGACCATCAGCTTCCCCATGGCGAGGAACGCGAAGCCGAGCAGCGTGATGGCCAGCACCATCTCGACCAGGGAGAAGCCGGCCGGTCCATTTCTTCGCGAAGCGCTCATGGTTCACCTCCGGTCGGGGACTATCGCAAGAGCCGTTCCCCGGCGGGCAGGCCGGGCATGCGATTCTTATCTCGCTTTACGACTGTGGCTTACGGCAGCCGTCTTTCGTCGTTTCGAGAACGGGCGGCCCGGCGGCCCGGCAAAGAATTGCCGAATCCGGCACCTCCGTTCCTAACGGCCCGGGCCTCGGGCGAACTTGGCGGGCGCCCCTCCGGGCGGCCCCGGCAGGAGAGACACCCGCCCCGTCCCGTCGCCGAGCCAGATCCGGAACACCCCTTCCGCGACGACCACGTCGTCCGCGCCGTTCCCGTCCATGTCGGCGGCGACGATGTCCACTTCCGGCCCCGCGAGGGGGATCACGCAGACCGCCGTTCCCCGCCGCCCCCCCCGCTCGAGCAGGAAAAGCTCGAGCTTCGCCTCCGCGGCGCCGGTGACGACTCCGAGATCCTCCCGGCCGTCCCCGTTCCAGTCCCCCCGGACGAGCCGGTGGACACTCTTCTCCGCGAGCCCCGGAAGGTCGACCACCGCGAGAGAATCACCCTCCGCCCATGTCCAGGCGGAGACCCCCGAAAGCCCGACATCCGGGCCGTGGAGGAGCAGGACCAGATCGGGAACGCCCTCTCCCGCGAGATCGGCGAAGAGGACCGTCCGACCCGTACCGGGCAGGGGGATCACCCGGGGCTCGGCGGCGCGGAACGACCCGTCCTCCCCCCCTGGCCAGAAGACCAGGACCGACCGGTCCATTTCGAGGATCGTCGCCGCCAGGTCGGGGAGACCGTCCCCGTTCCCGTCCCCCACGGCGAGACTGGTCGGAATGCCCCGGGCCGTCACCGTCACCTCCGCGACGGGCCGCCGTCCGGCGGAGCTCACCCGGACGATGCGCCCGTCCAGCAGGCCGAAGAACCCCTCGTCCGCCGTTCGTCCCGGCGAGGCCGCGCTCGGCCGCCCGCCGAGAGTCACCCGGAGGGCTTCGACGAATCCCCGGGAACCGGTCCAGGTCACGAGATCCCCCGCGCCCGTCACCGCCGCGATGCCCCCCTTCTCCTCGTCGCCGAGCAGGAGGCACTCCTCGATCCCCTCCCCCGCGCCCACCGTGTCCCAGGGGACGAGGCCGCCGGCTCCGTCCATCTCCCACAGGACGCCCCCTTCCTCCCCGACGGAGAGCATCCTCCTTCCGGGAAGTCGAAGGACGATCGGGATCGAGCCCCGGTGGGCCACCTCGCCGCCGACCTCGAGCTCGAGTTCGAGGATCCCCCCCGGCTTCTCGGCGAGCAGCGGCTCGTCGATCATCGCCCCGTAACGGGGGCCCCCGGAGAGTCTCGGCAGGGGCTCCATGACGACCCGGACCGTGTCCCCCCCCGAGCGCACGGTGAGCACGGGGGCCTCGGGAGGTTCGATCCCGGGCGTGTAGAAGACGGGAAGCCGCCAGACGCCGGCGAGCACTTCCGCGGGATGACGGAACTCCCCCCCCCCTTCGGCCGGCAGCGGACGGGCCCCGAGGAGAAGGAACGGGAACACGAGAATCGGCCACGGCTTTTTCATTCGAGTCCGTACTCCTTCACCTTGGACCAGAGGGAGCGGTAGCTGATCTTCATTCGCCGGGCCGCTTCGCTCTTGTTGCCTCCGCACTCGGCGAGCACACGGCCGATCATCTCCGATTCGACCCGACGAACGGCGAGGCGCACCGCCTCATGGAGGTCCGCGGCGGTCGGTTCCCCGCCGCTCTCGGTCCCACCCATCCGGGGGAGGACCAGCTCTTCCGGAATCGTGTCCCCCTCGGCGAGAATGACGGCCCGCTCCAGCACGTTTCCCAGTTCCCTCACGTTGCCCGGCCAGGCGTAGCGGGCGAGGGCCTCGATGGCGCCGGGGGAGAGGCGGGGGCGCTCCCGCCCCTGCTCGGAGGCGAAGAGATCGAGGAAGTGCCCCGCGAGCACCGGGATATCCTCCGGCCTTTCCCGGAGAGGGGGCAGCCGGAGGGGAAAGACGTTCAGCCGGTAGTAGAGATCCTCCCGGAAACGCCCCTCCCGCACCTCTTTTTCCAGGTCCCGGTTGGTGGCGGTCACGAGGCGGACGTCAACCCGGATGCTCCTGTTCCCGCCGATGCGCCGCACCGTCTTCTCCTCGAGCACCCGGAGGAGTTTCGATTGGGACCCGGGGGGCAGCTCGCCGATCTCGTCGAAGAAGATCGTCCCGCCGTTCGCCAGCTCGAATCGCCCGACCCGGAGACGGTCGGAGCCGGTGTAGGCCCCCTTCTCCGACCCGAAGAGTTCCGCCTCCACGAGGTCCCGGGGAATCGCCGCGCAGTTCACCGCCACGAGGGGATGGCCCGCGCGGGGGCTTCTCGAGTGGATCCGGCGGGCGAAGAGCTCCTTGCCCGTCCCGCTCTCTCCGAGGAGGAGCACCGCCGCGTCGCGGGCCGCCACCTTCTCCGCCAATGCGAGCGCGCGGCGGTTCGCGGCGCTCTCCCCGATGATCTCGGGTGCCCGCTCTGTCACGGCGTGGGCCCGGTCCCGGGCCTCAAGGGCGCGGTGCTCCGACGCCCTCTCCGCGAGAAGAAGGAGGCGGTCCGTGTCGACCGGCTTGGTCACGAAGTCGTAGGCCCCTTCCTTGATCGCCCGGACCGCGTTCTCCACGGTGCCGTGGGCGGTCATGACGATGACCGGCGCGAGGGGGTCGCTCTCCCGGGCGGCGGCGAGAACCTGAAGTCCGTCCATTCCGGGGAGGGCGAGGTCGGTCACGACCAAGTCGAAGCTCTCCTTCCGGAGCCGGGCCACCGCCTCTTCGCCGGTGGCGACCGCCACGGCCCGGTAGCCCTCGTCGCCGAACGTCTCCTCGAGCATCCGGCGCGTGCCCGCCCGGTCTTCGACGACCAGTATTTTTCTTTCGGCCATCAAAGACCTCCCCCCATCCCCTCTTCTCTTCGGCCCGGAGAGGCCGGAGATGAAGAGGCGACCATCGGGGCCTCCGGCGCACCGGCGGCCGGTAGATCGAGGGTAAACGTCGCGCCCGCGGCGCGGGTGGAATCGAAGTCCACGCTCCCCCCGTGGGCGGCGACGACTTTCTGCACCAGGGGGAGACCGAGGCCGGTCCCGTCCTCTTTGGTGGTGTAGAAGGGAGTGAAGATCTTGTCCCGCGCCTCCTCCGGAATCCCCGGCCCCGTGTCGGAGACGGCGATCCGCACGCGCCGCGCCGGTCCCGCGCCCCCTCCGGGGGCGGAGACGGAGATGGTCAGCGTCCCCCCCTCCCCGCTCATGGCGCTCATGGCGTTCCCCACGAGGTTGCGGAGGGCTTGGGCGAGAGCGGTCCGGTCACCTCGAAAACGGGGGAGATCGTCGTCGGTCCGGACTTCGAACCGGACCGGCCGGGGTCCCTGCTGCTCGACGAAGGGGAGGAGAACCGACCGGATGAGCGCCTCCGCATCCACGTCCTCGAGGGCGAGGGGCTGGGGATTCTGGAAGACCCGGAGCTCGTGGAGGATCCTCTCCATGCGCGCCGTCTCGCCGAGGATCTCCGCCGCCAGAGGCTCGATCCGCTCGTTTCCTTCCGCCCGGCGGCCGATCAGCTTCGCCAGTCCCTGGAGGGCATGGAGGGCGTTTCGAAATTCATGAGCGATCCCGGCCGAGATCTCGCCCATGGCCGCGAGCCTCTCCTTCAGCGCCATCCGGCGGCGGAGGAGGTTCCGCTCCGTCACATCGTCGAGAAGAAAAGTCGTACCGACGGGCTGGCCGCTCCGGCCGTGGAGAATCGAGGTCCGGAGTTCGATCCAACGGGGCTCCTCCCCCCGGCGCTGGATCTTCAGCTCCAGACGGTCCTCCACCGGGCGTCCGTGGATGACGTCCTCCAAGAGGCGCGGGAAGAGGTGGCCCGGTCCCACGAGCCGGTCGAGCCGGCGGCCCCGGGCGCGGTTCTCGGAAATCCCCAGGATCGAGGCGGCGGCCCCGTTCAGCGCGGTGATCTCTCCCCGGCGGTTGCACGCCACGACGCCGGTCTTCATCGACTCGAGGATGCTCCGGTGATAGCGCTCGAGGAACGACGCCTTCCGCTCCGCCTTCGAATACATGTCCCGGAGATCGCTCTCGCTCTCCCGGATGCCGGTGACGACCTCTTGCACCGTGGAGAGAAGGAGGGTCGATTCATCCCTCTTCTCCCGGTGGGGCCGGAAGGAGCGGGAGAGGCGGGTCAAGGCCCACGGGAAGAGGAGGACCAACGCCGCCCCGGCGAGGAAGAGAAGGGGAAGGGCCTGCCCCAGATCGCCGTTCACGACGCGCCCTCCTCGCCGAAGGTGAGCTCTCTCTCTCCGAGCTTCGCCCTTACCCGGCCGTTCGCGGCATCGACTTCGTAGCGGATGCCCCACGGTTCGGTGACCTCGAGCAGCATCCCCGCGTCCACCGTTTCCTGGGGATCGACGGGAAGGCGGCCCCGGGAACTCCGAAAGCGGTCGACCACCCCCTGAAGGATCCCGAGGTCCCGCTTCACCTCCCGGGCGAGGAGGAAGGAGGAGCGGACCTCGCCGGTCTCCGGTTGGATCACGTAACGCTCGCCGTACGGCTCCACCGGCGCGGCGCCCAGAATGCCGGCCCGGACGAGTTCCTCCGGCGCCCCCGGCCAGCGGCCATGGCGCTCCCGAAACTCCCGGCATCCGGCGGCGATCGCCGTCGTGTCCCGGGCGGCCCGGATGCCGAGAAGGGCGAACTTCGCCGCCTCCCGGAACTGGTCGTTTTCGGTGGTCCGGAGGATCTCCCTCCACATCTCCTCCGCCTGGTCGAGCCCCCCCCGCCGCTTCTCCGCGAAGGCCGCGAACCGGACCACCCTCTCGTTGCCGGGGTCGAGCTCCGCGGCCCGATGGAAGTAGGTCGCCGCGGCGTCGAACTCGTCCGCCAGGAAATGGTGGAATCCGAGATCGAAGAGAAGCTCCCCGCGGCCCGGGTTCTCCCGGATCCCCTTCCGGAGCAGGGCGTACCCCTCGCCCGGCTGATGGGCGTCTTCGATCACGACCAGGGCGCCGAAGCGGTACGCCTCCACGAATCCGGGGTCGAGATCGGTGAGCACCCGGAAGACGTGGGCCGCCTTGTCGAAAACCAGATCGGTCTTCCGGTGTTCCCCGTAGTACTGGATCGCCCGGAGCCAGAGCAGGTCGGCCGCCACGTTCTGCAGGCCCGCCGTCAAGGGGCGGAGGAGCTTCCCCGACGGGTAGAAGGAAAGCTCCTGCTCCATGGTCGTGGGGGAGCGGCGCCGCTCGATCTCCGGGCCCATCCCCCGGTTCAGCCCGAAGGAGGCCGTCAAAGCGAAGAGGAGCGCCGGCATGGCGAGGGAGCCCGATCGGCGCATCACTTCAGGTCCTTCCTCCGGAAGACGAGCGCGGCGATGCCCACGGCGGTCACGATGTAGCCCGCGGCATAGAGGGTCGCCCAGACGAGCAGGCCCGGCTCCACCGCCTTTCCGTAGACCGCCATCCCCTTCGCGTTGAAATACTCGAGGTTCGGCAGTAGGTAGCCCGCTCCGGCGCTGAGGGAACGGAAGAGTCCCGGAGGCAGCAGTTCGGCGAACCGGCGGATGTCCGCCGCCAGATGACCGACGAAGAAGAGGGAGAGCGTGAAGGCCGCCGAGAGCACCGGCGACGAGAGGACGGAGAAGAGAATCGAGAAGGCGGCGAGAACGGCGAGTTCGACGCCGATCAGGTAGATCGCCGCGAGGTGGTCCATGGTCAGGCTCTTCAAGAGGAAATGGACGAGGAGACCGAAGAAGACCGCCATGATCGAGACGTTGAGGGCGAGGGTGAGCACGACGCCGAGGTATTTCCCGATCACGTATTCCGCCCGGCCGAGGGGGCGGGAGAGGAGCGTGTAGATCGTGCGGCGCTCGGTTTCCCGGTGGACGAGACTGGCGCCGACGAAGACGGCGAGAAGGGTTCCGATGATCGAGATCGAAGCGAGGCCGACGTCCTTGATCACCCGGTCCCGCTGGCCCGCCGCGAGGGGGGAGACGGCGACGGACCCGCCGATCAGCAGGAGGGCGAAGAGGAGGGTCACGAGGAAGACCCGGTCCCGGACCGTCTCCCGGAGCGTGTGGACGGCAACATGGACGACGCGCAACGGTCCTTCCTCCTCCCGGCCCTACGCCGGCTCCCGTTCCTCTTCCCGGGCCCGCACGTGCTCGATGAAGATCTCCTCGAGCGATTCCCGCCGCGGCTCCACCTTCAGAATCCGGCCGCCCCGGGTCCGCAATGTCTCGCTCAGGCGGGGAAGCTCCTCTTCGCTCCCGAGGGAGACGAGAACGTGCTCGCCCGAGAGCGCGATCCGCTGCGCGTCGAGTTCGCCGAGCCTGACCGCTTCGACGTCCAGGCCCGCGACGTGGACCTCGAGACGGCCTGTCTCCCGTCCTTCCACCTCGCGCCGGATGCGGCCGTCCGCCAAGAAGCCGGCGCGGTCGGAAAGACGCTCCACGTCCTCCAGAATGTGGGAGGTGAGGAAGATCGTGGCGCCCCGGTCTTTCAGCTCCCCGATCAAGTCCCTCATCTCTCTCCGGCCCACGGGGTCGAGACCGGAGAGGGGCTCGTCGAGAACGAGCAGTTCCGGATCGCTCACGAGGGCCTGGGCGAACCCGACCCGCTGGAGCATGCCTTTCGAGTAGGTCCGCACGGGACGGCGGCGGGCCTCTCCGATCCGGACCCGGTCGAGCCAGCGGCCGGCTTTCTCGGCCGCCTCCCGCCCGCCGAGCCCCGAGAGGCGGCCGTAATAGACGACGAGCTCCTCGCCGGTCAGGTGGGGAAAGAAGTAGGGATGCTCCGGCAGGAAGGCGACCCTCCGGCGGGCCTTCGGGTCCGAGGCCGGGAGACCGTCCACGATCACCTCTCCCCTGTCCGGGCGGATCAGGTCGAGGACGATCTTCATGATGGTCGTCTTCCCCTCGCCGTTCGCCCCGAGAAGCGCGTACGTCTCCCCCCGGCGGACGACGAGGTCCACCCCCCGGAGCACCGGCCGGAGCCTCCGGAGGAACTCGCTCCTGTACGTTTTCGTCACTCCCCTCAGCTCGATCAACGGCATCCTCCGATTCGACGGAACAAAGGACATTCGCACGACTTATCGGCAGTTCGGCAATGGTCTGCAGGGGGGGGCGAATTCCAGAGCAACGACTTCCTTGAAATCCCCTTCTGCACCCTGGAATGGTCGTGCTCGCGGGCAGTATCCGTCCGGAGGGGGACAGGGCTCGCTGAGGAATGCGGGGGACACGAAACGAGTTCATGTCCCCCACATTCCGCCGGAAGCTCGGGCGAGACCAGTCCCCCACCCATTCCAAAGTTCTATGCGCGGTTTGATTTCGGAGAGCCCGAAGTTCCCGTTTCCTTGAAATCCTCTTCTGCACCCTGGAATGGTCGTGCTCGCGGGCAGTATCCGTCCGGAGGGGGACAGGGCTCGCTGAGGTAAGACGGATGTCCTCGTAACCGGAAGCTCGGGCGAGACCAGTCCCCCACTCATTCCAAAGCAGATGAGCTCAAATGGGACTCCGACCTCCCTCATTCCTCATTGTCCGCGGTTCGGGGGTGGGGGCGTAGCGAGGGGGAGGAGCGCGCCGCCGAGACGTGTTTCGGACGAGGCCGCTCCCGGAGGCGTAGCCCTCGCTACGTCGAGGAAGCGGCCGAAGGAGAAACACCGTCGCAGGCCGCGATCCTCACCCGCAGCACCCCCTACCCCCGGATCGCGGACAAAAAAAAGGACCCCGCCGGGGCCCGGTGCGGATCGGTGGTGTGAGGTCAGTGGGCCCGGCGGGATCGACTTTTTTTAACGAGCGGCTTGGCTAGGCGTGCAGGGCCCCGCGGGGGGCCCTCCCGCCTTCTACCAACCGCCCATTACGAGTTTTTTAGCGTCAAGATGTAGGTCGCGGTGTCTTTGCCGCGCGCTTCGAGAGTGTAACCATCGACCGCCGCGGTGGTCGCCGCGCAGGCGCCGGACGAAGCCGCCGCACCGGCGCCCCAGGCGAACGGGGTCACCGCCGAGTCGAACGGGTTCCGCGGGAAATCGCCGCCGGCCACGCCGTCCCAGTCGGGCAGCAGGCTCTCCAGGGTCGTCCCGGCGCCGCCGTAAAGGCTGGCCGCGGTCGCCGGATACACCCCGTCCGCGAGAACGTTGAAGTCCTCGAAAGCCAGCTGGATCGTGTGGAGATTGCCCTTCACGCCGGCTTCCTTGGCACGGCTCTGCATCGACACGAAGTTCGGAATGGCGATCGCGGCAAGAATGCCGATGATCACCACCACGATCATGAGCTCGATGAGCGTGAAGCCTCGCTGCTGATTCATTTTCGTACCTCCCTTCGAGCTTTCCCGAATTTTGGGCCGGGCCCCGGGATCCTCTGTTGCTCTTCCCAAGGTGGTCTCCGATTTCGATCCCGGGACCCTGACCCTTTTCCTGTTGTCACGGGAACAGGAAAAGCAATCGGTGTGCCAAGGTCGCCTGTCCGGCCGGAGCCGTTGAAGAGGTTATCGATCAACACATTACCGACGGGTCCCCCCAAGCCCCCCCGAAAGGGGACCCCTTTTCATCGCAGATTGCGAGGAGACGGAGGAAAACGCAACGGCGTGCCCTGTTCAAGATCGGGGCACGCCGCTTCGATGATCGAGGTTAACGCTCGAGCCCGTATCGTTGGAGCTTTCGGTAAAGGGTCGACGTGTTGATGCCGAGGATGGAGGAGGCCTTCCTCTTCTGCCATCCCGTATTCTCCAATACCCGGAGGAGGTGCCTCTTTTCGAGGTCCTCCAAGGTCATGTCGGAGATGTCCACCTCCTCTTCGTCCGGCCTCCGCCAGGAACTCCGGACCCGAGGGGGGACGTCCTCCAGATCGATCACGCTCTTCTCCTGAAGGATCACCATCCTCTCGATGATGTTCTCGAGCTCCCGCACGTTGCCGGGCCAGGAGTAACGGACGAGGGCTTCCATCGCCTCCGGCGTGATCCGCTTCGCGCCGCCCGGGTCGAACCGCCTCATGAAGTGGTCCACCAGGAGAGTGATGTCGTCGTTCCGATCCCGGAGGGGCGGGATGTGGATGGGGATGACGTTCAGGCGGTAGTAAAGGTCGGCCCGGAACCGTCCGTCCTCCACCATGGCCTCCAGGTTCGCGTTCGTGGCCGCCACGAGCCGCACGTTGACGGGGATCGGCCGCGTCCCGCCGACGGGGATGATCTCCCGCTCCTGAAGCACCCGGAGCAGCTTGACCTGGATGACGGGGGTGGTCTCCCCCACCTCGTCGAGGAGGAACGTGCCCCCCCCCGCGACGGCGAAAAGCCCCTCCTTGTCCCGCACGGCCCCCGTGAATGATCCCCGTACGTGGCCGAAGAGTTCGCTCTCGAGCAGGTTTTCCGGGAGGGCCCCGCAGTTGATGGAGACGAAGGGACCGTCCGCCCGGGGCGATGCGTAGTGGATCTCCCGGGCGATCAACTCCTTGCCCGTGCCGCTCTCCCCGTGCACGAGAATCGTCGAGTCGCACGCCGCCACCCGGTGGACGAGGCGGTAGACCTCCTCCATCTTGGGGCTCTTGCCGATCACCTTCCTCGTGTCGTGGTGCATCCGGAGTTCCCGCTTGAGGAGGCTGTTCTCCCGGCGGAGCTTCCGGTGTTCGAGGGCTTTCCGGATGACGAGTTTGATCTCGTCGTTCTTCGCCTGCTTGGTCAGGTAGTAGAAGGCGCCCCGGTTCACGGCCTCGATGGCGGTCTCCTTCGAGGCGTAGGCGGTCAAGATCACCACCGGCAGGGTCGGGTCGATCTCCTTCACGCCCGAGAGGACGTCGAGCCCGCCCATTCCGGACATGCGGATGTCGGTGATGACCGCGTCGAGAGGCTCTTCGGCGACGGCGGCGAGCGCCTCCTTGCCAGAGCTCGCCGTCCGCACTTCGTGCCCGTCCTTTCGAAGCATGATCGAAAGGAACTGGCACATGCTCTCTTCGTCGTCCACCACCAAGATCTTCGAATGGGCCATTCCCGTCATCCTCGAATCCCCGAGAGCGCGGCCGGCGCGGAGAGGACCGCTTCCGCCGGTCCCGTCGATTCTCCCGCTTCCCGCTCCCGGACCACGGCTCCGTCCCACGGCAGAATCACCGTGAAAGCGGCGCCCCTCGCGTCACCACCGACCTCGATTCTCCCCCGGTGCGCGACCACCACCTTCTGGGCCAGGGCGAGCCCGAGTCCGACTCCCCCCTTCTTCGTGGTGAAGAAGGGGCGGAGAAGCTCCTCTCCCCTGCCGTCGGGGATGCCCGGTCCCGTGTCGCGAACCTCGACCACCACGGCTTCGCCGGGCGTATCCCCCGGCGACGATTGATACGAACGAAGGAAACCAACGCGGAACGTCAGGGTCCCCGAATTCCCCATCGCCTCGAAGGCGTTCACCGCCAGGTTGAGGAACGCCCGCCGGAGCTGCTCGGCGTCGGCCGCGATCTCGGGGCGCCGGCCGGGCGCCTCCACCCGGACCGTCGTTCCGGCAGCCCGCTTGGGATGATTCGCCGTCATGTCCCGTATCTCTTCGAGAAGGGCGACCAGATCCACGGGCCGCGCCTCGATCGGTCCGGTTCTCGCGAAGTCGAGGAAATCCTCGACGATCCGGTGAAGCCGGTCCGATTCGCGGACCACCAGATCGAGGAGCCGCTGGTTCTCCCCCTCCATCCGGAGCTCCCCCAGGAGGACTTGAATCGACCCGCTGATCGTCGCGAGGGGATTCCGGATCTCGTGGGCGATTCCCGCCGAGAGTTCGCCCACCGCGGCGAGCCGGTCGACACTCCGGATGTGGTCCTCCATCCGGCGGACCTCGGTAAGGTCTTGGAAGATGCAAACCACCCCCGCGTTCCTTCCCTCCTCGTCCCGGAGGGGGGAAGCCGACATGCCGATGGGCACCACGCTCCCGGCGAGGGACCGGAGGGTGGTCTCCTGCCGGAGCACGTCCTCCCAACCGGAGAGGATCCCCCGGAGCAGCGTGACGAGAGGGGGCGAGACCTCTTCGAGGACCCTCTCGAACTGCCGGCCCGTCACCATCCGCGTCTCGAGGCCCGTAATGCGTTCCGCGGCCCGGTTGAAGTTGACGATCATCCCCCGGCGGTCCACGGTGATCAGCCCGCTCGAGAGGGAGCGAAGGATCTGATCCGTGTTCAGCCGGTCCCGGCGGAGCAGCGTCCGCACCTCGTCGAGCGCCGCCCCTTTCCGCTGGACCCGGACCGAAAGATATCCGGAGAGCACGGCGATGAAGACGAAGGTGATCGTGTAGAGACCGACCTGCACGGCGAGAACCCGCTGGGCTTCGTCCGTCATGCCGAACGTCGGGAGCGCCCCTTCCGCCGCGAGCCCCCCCGCCCCCTCGAGGGCGAGATGGAGGGAAAGGTGGGCCCCGTGCGTCGCCGCGCAGAGAAGGGCGAGGAGCACCGTCCCCTTCAGGAAGAGGAACCGGGACCCCGCCGCGATGATCACGATGTAGAGGAGCGAGAAGGGGGAGGCGAACTCCCCCGTGTAGTGGACGATGCCGGTGGCGAGACCCATGTCGACGAAGAGCTGGGCCACTCCCTGAAACCGGAAGTTCCGCCCCCACCGGATCCCCGCCCAGTAGAAGGCGGAGAGGAGGACGGTGATGGCGAGCATCGTGAAGAACGGGAGATTCCAATCCCCCGACTGCCCGCGAATCGCGACGATCCCGAGCCCCAGAATGGCGGTCACCATGACCAGCCGGAACTGGACGAGGGCGCGGAGGGTCGTCCGCATCAACCGTTCCTGGTCGGTCCTCACACCACCGGAGTCCATCGGCCCCTCTCCTTAGCCTGGCTCATGCACGAACTTCCTACTGCGGCTCCGCCTCGCGGGCTACGATCCCGCCATGATCACGTTCACCATCTTGAAGATGGGGAGGTACATGGCGACCACCATGCCGCCGACCACGCCGCCCATGAGCACGATCATGAGAGGCTCGATGATCGAGGTCAGGCCGTCCACGGCCGTGTCGACTTCCTGCTCGTAGAAATCGGCGATCTTCTCGAGCATCTCGTCGAGGGCGCCCGTCTCCTCGCCGATCGAAATCATCTGCACCACCATGGGCGGGAAGACCTCCGACGCCCGGAGCGGATCGGCGATGGTCTGCCCCTCCCGGATGCTCACCCGGGTCTTCATGATGGCGTTGTGGACGACCATGTTGCCCGCCGTACGGGCCGTGATGTTCAGGCCGTCGAGAATCGGCACGCCGCTCGAGATCAGGGTCCCGAGGGTCCGGGTGAACCGGGCCACCGCCGACTTCCGGAGAATGTCGCCGATGGCGGGGATCTTGAGCAGCGTCGTGTCGATCTTGAGACGCCCCGCTTCGGTCTTCCCGTAGCGCCGCAATCCATAGACGATCCCGGCGATGATCGCCGCGAGCGTGTACCACTGGCTCCTAAGGAAGTTCGAGAGGCCCATCACCACCCGGGTGGGGAGGGGCAGGACCCCGCCGAAATCGGAGAACATCTTGGCGAAGGTCGGGATGATGAAGATGAGCAGGAAGACCGTCGCGAGGACCGCCACGGAAAGCACCACCGACGGGTACATCATGGCGGTCTTCACCTTCCGTTTCAGGGCGTCCAGCTTTTCGAGGAAGACCGATAGCCGCTGGAGGATGATGTCGAGGATGCCTCCGTGCTCGCCCGCCTCCACCATGGAAACGTACAGGTCCGGGAAGGTCTCCTTGTGCTTTCCGAGCGCCTCGGCGAGGGTCGCCCCGGACTCGACGTCCCGGGTGATCCCGTGAATCGTTTCCCGGAACCTCTCCTTCGTCACCTGCTTCGCCAGCGTGTCGAGACACTGGACGATCGGGAGACCCGCGTTGATCATCGTCGCGAACTGGCGGGTGAAGAGCGCGAGGTCGTTCGTCTTGACCGATCCCCGCTTTCCCCCCCTCTTCGCCTTCTTCTCTTTGACCCGGACCGGCACGATCCGCCGTTTCCGGAGGATGTGGTTCAGTTCCCGGCGGTTCTCGACCGTCACCTCGCCGGAGACGGCCTCCCCCGCCGGGGTCTTTCCCTTCCACGCATAGGTAACCGACAACGGGGACCCTCCCCCCTAGCGTCGCCCGGCCGGCACGGGGGCCGTGGCGCGCC
Source organism: Candidatus Eiseniibacteriota bacterium (assembly GCA_043809585.1). Lineage (GTDB taxonomy): Bacteria > Orphanbacterota > Orphanbacteria > Orphanbacterales > Orphanbacteraceae > JBDROZ01. Next base: position 27,847 of record JBDROZ010000026.1, on the reverse strand, counting down.
CGAACATCTGCTCCAGCTCCTTCGGATCGAAGCTTCGCTCCAGGGCGTCCTCCCGGGAAAGGAGTCTCCGTCGGACCGCTTGGAGCAGGGACTGGTTCATGGTCTGCATGCCGTACTTGGTGCCGGCCTGCATCATTCCGTAGATCTGGTGGATCTTTCCCTCCCGGACGGCCGCCCGGATCGCCGGCGTGCAGACGAGCACCTCCGAGATCATCGCCCGGCCGGAGCCGAAGGAACGGGGGATCAGCTGCTGGCAGATGACGCCCTCGAGAACGAAGGCGAGCTGGGCCTGCACCTCGTTCTTCAAGTTCGACGGGAAGACGTCCACGATACGGTTGATCGATTCGGCCGCCGAGTTGGTGTGGAGCGTGGCGAGGGCCAGATGCCCCGTTTCGGCGATGGTGAGGGCCGCCTGGATCGTCTCGAGGTCCCGCATCTCGCCGATCAGGATGACGTCCGGATCCTGCCGCAACACGTATTTCAACGCCGCGTGGAAGGACGCCGTGTCGGATCCCACCTCGCGCTGGTCGATCGTCGAAGCCTGGTTCTGGTGCACGTACTCGATCGGGTCCTCGATGGTGATGATGTGGAGCCGCTTCTCCCGATTGATCTTGTCCAGGATCGACGCGAGGGTGGTCGACTTGCCGGACCCCGTGGGGCCCGTGACGAGAATCAGGCCCCGGGGTTTGGCCGACAGGTCCTGAACCACCGGCGGGAGTCCCAGCTCCTCGAAGGAGAGAATCTCGAAGGGAATCCGGCGGAGCGCCACCGAAACCGATCCCCGCTGCATGTAGACGTTCGCCCGGAACCGGGAAACCCCCCGGATCCCGAACGAGAGGTCCAGCTCCCTCTCGTTTTCGAACCGCTTCCGCTGGTCTTCGGTGAGAATCGAGTAGGCGAGCTGGAGCGTCGTCTCCGGGCTGAGCGCCTCCGCCGAGCGGCTCGACAGAAGTTCCCCGTCCACTCGGAGCTGCGGGGGATGTCCCGCGGACAGATGGAGGTCCGACGCGTTTCGTTCGAGCATCTCTTCCAACAAAACCCGGAGTGAAGCCATCCTCGATTTCCTCTCCCACCAGCCGGGACCGTCCCCTAGGTCGCGGACGTCTCCCGAAGGACCTCCTCGATCGTGGTGATTCCCTGTTCGACCTTCTTGATGCCGTCCATCCGGAGGGTGAGCATGCCCTCCTCCTTCGCCTTCTCCCGGATGTCGTCCGTGGACGCCCGGTCGAGAATCTGACGGCCGATGGCGGACGTCACGGGCATCACTTCAAACAACCCCTGGCGTCCGGAGTACCCGGAGTTGTTGCACGCATCACAGCCCTTTCCCTTCTTGAACGTGACATGGCTCGCCCAATCCTCCGTCACCCCGAGCTCCGCGAGCGCCTCCGGATGGGGCCGGAACTCCTCGCCGCACTTGGAACAGACACGCCTGACGAGACGCTGGGCGAGAATCAACCGAACCGACGACGAAACCAGGAAGGGCTCCACCCCCATGTCGATCATCCGGTTGATCGTGCTCGGCGCGTCGTTCGTGTGAAGGGTCGACAGCACCAGGTGCCCCGTCAGGGCCGCCTTCACGGCGATCCCCGCCGTTTCCAGATCACGGACCTCGCCGACCATGATGATATTCGGGTCCTGGCGCAGGAATGCCCGGAGGGCGGAGGCGAAGGTGAGCCCCGCCGCCTCGTGGATGCCCACCTGGTTGATGCCGTCCAGGTTGTACTCCACCGGATCCTCGGCGGTCAGGATGTTCGTGTCCGGCGAGTTGATCGTGCTGAGCGCCGAGTAGAGGGTCGTCGTCTTTCCGCTCCCCGTCGGGCCGGTCACGAGCACCATGCCCCAGGGGGAGCGGATCGCCCGCTGAAAGTCGTTCCTCGCCTTCTCCTCGAAACCCAGCTTCGAGAGGTCCACGTTCAGGTTCGATTGGTCGAGGACGCGAAGCACGATTTTCTCGCCGAAGATCGTCGGCAACGTCGAGACCCGGAGGTCGACGGTCTTGTCCTGCATACGGATCTTGATGTTCCCGTCCTGGGGGACCCGCCGTTCGGCGATGTCGAGGGACGCCATGATCTTCATGCGGGAGCAGATCGCGTTCTTCATCCTGAGCGGCGGCGCCATCACCGTGTAGAGGGTTCCATCGATGCGGAAGCGAACGCGAAGGCTCTTTTCGAAGGGCTCGATGTGGATGTCGCTCGCCCGGCGGTGGACCGCCTCGGCGATCATGGAGTTCACGAGCTTGACCACCGGTGCGTCGGAGGCGTCGGAGGCGGAGTCGGCCTCGGCCGCCGTGTCCACGACCTCCACGTCCTCTTCCTCGAAGTCCTTCATGAGGTTCTCGAGGGCCTCGGAGGAGTTGTCGTAGCAGACGCCGATCGACTCCTTGATTTTCGACTCGAGGGCGACCACGGGCTGCACTTCGAGGCCGGTGAGGAACTTGATGTCCTCCACGGCGTAGATGTTGCTCGGGTCCGCCATGGCGAGATGGAGGGCGCGGCCCTGCCGGCGGATCGGGATGACGTTGAACCTCGAGCAGATCTCGCTCGGAACGAGATCGAGGACCGACTGGTCGACGGGGTTCTCGCCGAGATCGGCCCGCATCACTTTGAACGTGCGGGAAAGAAACTCGAGAAGGGCTTCCTCCGTGATCAGGCCGAGCTTCACGAGACACGAGTCGGTCGGGTCCCCCGACGATTCCTTCTGCTTACGGACCTGTTCCGCCTGCTCCGAGGTGAGGACCTCGGACCGGACCAGCATTTCGACGAGATCGACGCTCATGGTTTCCCGGACTCCCCTCCGCGATTCTCCCCGGCCGTCACGACAAGCCGGGACCGCACGCGCCGCAAGGTCTTCGGTCCGATTCCCCGCACCTTCACGAGATCCTCCACGGTTCCGTAGGGACCGTGCGCTTCTCTCCAGTCGATCACCCGCCGGGCCAGCACCGGCCCGAGGCCGGGGAGTTCTTCCAGTTCCCGGGCGTCACACCGGTTCAGGTCGATCCGGTCCTCCTCCGGCTCTTCCTTCTTTTCCCCCGGACTCTCGGCTTCCGGCTCGATCGAAGCCGGCGCGGGCCGGGACCTTTCCGCCGGGGCGAGCCGGTAACGGCGCGCCGCGCTCCCGAAGAGAACGAGAAATGCCACGAGGATCACCAACCACCGCTCTTGACTCGTCATAGTTCTCCTCCCCCGCGGCCGGAAGAGGAACGCAATCCGAGACGGTCGCTAACCAACGGATCGGCAGGGGAAGGCAATCCTGAAGCGTCTTCCAGCCGTGGAATCTCAACGTCCACAATAAATTAGGCGGATTTGTCTCTCTTTCGCGCGAAACGGGAAATCGGGAAAGAATTTCCGTGGGAACGTTCGCGGAGACCCCGGGGGGCGCCGGGGGATCCGGGGAAGATCACGGGGCGCACCATGGGCTCCGCCGCGGGCGCGGACGCGGTCTAAAGGAGGTCGTCGCGGCCCGAGGCGCGGAGGCGCTCCACCATCGCCTTCACCTCCTGGGCCCTTTCTTTCGGGCAGACGAGAACGGCCCGCTCCGTCTCCACCACGATCAGGTTCTCGACACCGATGGTGGCGACGAGCCGGCCGGGGGCGTAGATGACGCACCCCTTCGTGTCGATGCCGGCGTGGCGGCCCGAAACGCGATTCCCCTCGCCGTCCGCCGGGAGGAGTTCGCCGAGAGCGCTCCAGCTCCCGACGTCGCTCCACGGGAAGTCGGCGGGGATGGCGGCCACCGCCTCGGCCTTCTCCATCACGGCGTAGTCGATGGAGAGGGCCGGAAACTTCGGATAGGTCTCCTCGAGAAGGCGGCCGAGGTCCCCCCGCTTCGCCTTCCGATAAAGCGCCATGGCCTCCCGCGACTCGGGAACATGCCGCTCCAGGGCCTCGACGATCACCGCGGTCCGCCAGAGGAACATCCCGCTGTTCCAGAGAAAGCGCCCGGAGCGGAGGTACTTTTCCGCCGTGGCCCGGTCCGGTTTCTCCACGAACCGGTCGACGCGGTGGACCGGGAGATCTTCGGCCCCGCCGATCGCCCCGCCGATTTCGAGATACCCGTAGCCCGTTTCGGGGCCCGTCGGGCGGATGCCGATAGTGAGCAGATAGGGCTTCTCCGCGCAGAATGCTCCGCCCGCCCGGAGGATCTCGAGAAAGCGCTCCGGCTTTCCGACGTGATGGTCCGCGGGGAGCACGATCATCACCTCGTCCTCGCCGAACCGGGCGGCGCACCAGGCGGCGGCGAGGGCGATACAGGGGGCCGTGTTCCGCCCGAGAGGCTCGCCGAGCACGTTCTCCGGGGGAAGACCGGGCGCCTCCCGCCGGGTACGCTCGACGAACGCCTCGCCCGTCACGACCACGACGCGCTCCGGCGGCACGAGGGGGGCGATTCGATCGACCGTATCGGCGAGCAACGATCGTCCGCCGAGCAGGGGGAGGAACTGTTTCGGCTCCGATTCCGTGCTCCGGGGCCAGAACCGGGTTCCGCTCCCCCCCGCCATGATCACCGCAATCACCGGCCGAGCACCTCCGCGGGGACCGGGATGTGCCCGCCGAGGGCCTCTCCGAAGGCGGCCCGGATCCTCCCGAGGGCCTCCTCGGTCTTCGCCTCGAAGCGGAGTACGAGCACGGGCTGGGTGTTCGAGGCCCGGATCAGCCCCCACCCGTCGCCGAAATCGACGCGGGCGCCGTCGATGTCGATCACGTCATGGGTCGCCCGGAACTTCTCCTGCATCGCCTTCACGACGCCGAACTTCTTCGAGTCCGGGCAGTCGATGCGAATCTCCGGCGTCGAGTGGTACCGCGGGATGTCGGCGGCGATCGCCGACAGGGGACGGTCCTCCCCCCCCGCGATCTCCGCGAGGCGGCAGGAGGCGTAGATCGCGTCGTCGTACCCGTAGTACCGGTCGGCGAAGAAGACGTGACCGCTCATCTCCCCCGCGAAGGGAGCGCCTTCCTCCTTCAGTTTCTTCTTCAGATGAGAGTGGCCGGTCTTCCACATCACGGGCACCCCCCCCGCCGCGGTGATCGCCTCCACGAGCCCCTGGGAGCACTTCACGTCGAAGACGATCTTCGCCCCCTTCTTCTCCTTCAGGATCGAAAGGGCGAAAATGCCGGTCAGGGTGTCGCCGAAGAGGATGTCCCCCTTCTCGTCGACCGCGCCGATCCGGTCCGAGTCGCCGTCATACCCGATCCCGAACTCGCACTTCTTCTCCTTCACCTCCCGGATGAGCGCCTCGATGTACTCGGGCACGGTCGGGTCCGGGTGGTGGTTCGGGAAGCGTCCGTCGGGCTCCGCGAAGAGGGGGATCACGTCGCAGCCGAGCCTCCGGAAGATCGGGACCGCCGTGGGACCGGCCGTTCCGTTCCCACAATCCACGGCGACCCGGACACCCCGGGCCACGCGGACGCTCCCCACGATCTTCTCGATGTAGTCGTGCCGGACATCCAGGGAACGGACGGAACCGCCCCCCGACTCGAAGTCCCCGGTCTCGATCAGTTTCCGGATCTCCTGGATGTCGGGGCCGAAGACGGGGAGCGTGCCGTGGCACACCTTGAAGCCGTTGAACTCGGGCGGATTGTGACTGCCCGTGATCATGATGCCCGCGGCGAAGGAGTCCTCGCCCCCCCGGGTGACCGCATAATAGAGGAGAGGGGTCGGCACCATGCCGAGGTCGACGGCGTGGAGACCCGCTTCGTTCAGGCCGGCGAAGATCGCCTCGGCGAGGCGGTCGGAGCTGAGACGCACGTCCCGCCCGACCACGACCTCCCCCTTCCACCGCCTCTTGACATAGGTCCCGATTCCCCGGCCGAGGAGGCGGGCCGTCTCCGGCGTAAGATCCCGTTCCACCACGCCCCGAATGTCGTACTCACGAAAGATGTCCGGATTCATCCATGCTCCTCTCGAAATCCGCCCGCACGGGGGCCGACACGTAGTCGTCGGCGGCTCCGGGGAGGGGCGCCTTCTCCACGTCCAGATGCCGTTCCAGAAGCCCCCGCGCCTCCGCAGGCAGCGCCCGGGCAAGGACCCGCACCACGCCGGTGATGGGACCGTACAGCTCGGCGTCCCCGAGCACCCGGTGGCCGGACGGAAAATAGGTCGCCACGACGAGGAAGAGAACACCGAGAAAGACGCTCCCCACGAGGAGACCGCAGATCCCCCCCAGGACGCGGTTCGCGAGGGAGAGGGGCGAGTCGGAGAGAACCTTGTTCACGCCGTGGCCGACGAGCCGGACCAGGAGCGCCGTACCGAGAAAGAGGAGGGCGAAGACGCCGACCCGGAGGCCGAGTTCCGCCGCTTCGCCCGAAACGGACCACCGCGAGGCGATGTCGAGATGGAAACGGGAGGCGACGACCCACCCGGCGACCAGAGCGGCGAGAGAGAAGAGCGCCCGCACCAGGCCCCGCATCATGCCGTGGAGGAAGAAGAGCCCGAGCAGCACGAGGATCAGAATGTCGATTCCGTTCAGACTCTGAGGCACGATGATCCCTCAGTCGACAAAGGGCCAGTAGAGACCCAGGTGAATTTGCTGCGACCCCGAAAGGACTCCGTCGCTCCCCGGGAGGGGCCCGTCGACGTACTCGTTCCGGTGGCCGAGGACCTGCTCCAGTTGGGCGAAGAGATCGACCCCCCGGAGCCTGAGGGTCACCCGGCCGCGCAGGGTGAACCACCGTTCCATCGGTTCCGTTCGCTCCGGTGCGGCCCGGTCCGACCGCCATTCGGCGAGGGCGTCCCACCTCGGAACCACCGGGAGCCCGGGGATCGGAAGCGCGTACGAGACCCGGCCTCGAACGACATGGTCCGAGTGATAGGGGGGCCGTCCGGCCGAGCCCTTCTCCCGGGCCCGGGACCAGAGGTACGAGGCCTCCCCTTCGAACGTCCCCCGGGATCCCCCGGCGGAGACCTCGACGCCGTCGACGCGCTCGTCGACGACCGTCCCGTCCTCCCGAAAAGCGTCGATGGAAGAGAGCCGGAGGACCGAATCCCCCTCCCTTCGAAAGTAGCGAACCCCGGGAGAGGCCGGGAGGGAAGAAACGGCGAATCCTAGTTCCCCGTACCGGACCACGCCGGGCCGCCCTCCCCCTTCGACCCACCGGCCGACGGATCGATCCTGCCACGCCCGGCCGATCCGAAGGAGGAGGGGCACGCTCCCCCGCCGGACCAGGACGCCCTCACCGCTCTGCCGGGCCTCCTCCCCCTCGCCGAATTCACCCAAGACGGAGAAGCGGGCCGTCAGGTCTTCCGCGACGGGACAGGTGATTCCGACCGCGAGCGCGCCGAGGCCCGCCTCGCGGACGGCGCCATCCTTCTCCGCCTTCCGCGCTTCGGCCCGGACCGCCGTCGTGAGCCGGGCGGCGCCGATCCCGTCCCGCCGGGAAACGCGCAGGCCCCGGCGCTCGTCGGCGATCCGGACGTCATCGAACGACGCTTCCCGCGCCACCGCAGCCGATATTATCCGCGTCTCGTAGACAAGTCCAATCATTCCCGGCGAGAGCACCTCGACGTAGGAGACGCGGCGCTCGTCGGACCCGTCGTGGGAGAAACCGCTTCGGAGTGCGGGGTCGATAAGGATCTGGTCGTCGTCATGGCGCCGGTGGCCGGCCCGTACGATCAGGTCCTGCCTCACCCTGACGCGGGTCCGGAAGCCGGCGCCGAAGGCCTGATGGCTGTCGAGCTCGAATTCGTCCGCCTGCCGGAATGTCCCGTCCAGCATGACCGCCACCTGGCGGGTGAAGTCCCGGGCGAATCCGAAACCGTAGTTCCGCCATCCCGAGGGCCCCCGCTCGGCGGCGGCGAAGCTCCGGGGCGGACCGCCGAGCCATGGATCCGATTCGAGGAGGATCGCCCCGTCCGGGGCGAGGAGGGCGAGGCCGGGGAGAATCCGGGGCGTCTGAATCTCGAAGGCGCCGATGCCGGCGTCGGGCAGGGTCATCCCGTTCGGCAGCCCCCCCCCGTCCCGGGGCCAGGGGATCCCGTCGACCAGCACCGCCGGCGCCCCGACGCCTCCGAGGCGGAATGTCTCGAAGAAACCGATCGGACCGAAACGGTCGACCCGCGCAAGGGGAAGGGCGGCGGCCATATCCCCCCAAGTCCGGTCCCCGTAGCGTCCCGCCCCCTCCCTCTCCCGGAGCCACATGCCCACCGGCTCGGGCGGCTCTTCGAGTGAGATCCCCAGCGTCTCCCTAGTGACCGCCTCTCCCTCCGGTCCTCCCTCCGGCAAGGCCGCCGTCGAATCGACGGGAACCCCGGGCGAGCCGGCGGCCGAGGAGACCGAGTCGGTCGGGGCCTTCGCCGCCGCGGAATCGGCCCGAATCGCCTGGGGAAAGGCCGTGGTCGAGTCCGGCCCTTCCGCGCGGACGGAAAGGGGAACGACGAGCGAGAGAAGGACCAGGAAGGAATGTAGAGGACGGCTAGCGTTTGCGGACGGCCGCGCGAAATCGCTCGTACCTTTCCCGGGTGAGACCGTAGTGGCCGAGGATCGTGGCCCCCGAGTCGTAGCCGTGGTAATCCGAGCCGCCCGTCGGTACCAGCTCGATGCGCTCGCAGGTCGACGAGAACCGGTCGATATCCCGAAGCGAGTGTTTCGGATGCCACACCTCCAGGCCGGCGAGCCCCCGGTGGGCGAGGTCCGGCAGGCGCGCGTCCATCCGGGTCACACCGGGGTGGGCCACCGAAACCCATCCTCCCGCCTCGCGAATCAGACGAATCCCCTCGGCGGGACTGAGGAACCGCTTCGGGACGGCCGCCGGCTTCCCGTCGCCGAGGTACTTCCGGTAGACCGTGTCCAAGTCGTCGACGTGCCCTCCCCGGATCATCGCCTCCGCGATGTGGGGCCGCCCCACCAGACCGTTCCGGGTGAGGGCCATCACCTCTTCGAAATCCAAAACTATATGAAACTCGCGGAGACGGTCAACGATTCTTTGGGCCCGCTCCACCCGCCGGGCCCGGATCCGCCGCAATTCCTCCCGGAGCGGCCCGTGGTCGGGATCGATGTCGTACCCGAGGAGGTGGACCTCCGTATCCCCTTCCGTGCACGAGAGCTCCACACCAGGGATCACCTCGGGTGATCCGGGCATGGCCGATTCGACCATGGGGGCGAAGCCGTCCACCGTATCGTGATCGGTGAGGGCGATGACGGAAAGGCCGGCGAACCCGGCGCGGAGCAGGAGTTCTTTGGGAGAGATGATCCCGTCGGAAAAGTGCGTGTGGGTGTGAAGGTCGGCGTAGATCTGACTCACCCGGCCCCCCGCGGGCTACTCGGCGATTGCCGCGATCCTCTCCCGGACGTCCCGGAATTCCGGATTCCGCTCCTCCACGTACCGGTATTCCCGGAGGGCGTCGTCCGACCGGTCCAGTTTCTCATAGGCGACGCCGAGAAGGAAGTGAATCCCGACTTGGTCTTCGCCCTCCCGGGCCGCCAGCTTCCGGAGGACGTCGATGCTCTCCTCCACTCTTCCAAGATCGAGAAGCACGGCACCCCGCATCTCGTGGCACGAGGGGGCGAGATTCGGGTCCGCCGCCGCCTGCTCGAACTCGTGGAGGGCCTCTTCGTAGAGATCCATCTCCTTGTACGACATTCCCATGTCGTAGTGGGACTGGTAGTCTTTTTCGCCGATGATCTTCTCCACGCCGTCCTGGAACTCTCGGAGGATCTCCTTGACCGGGACGAAATCGTCGTCTCCGCCGCTCGAGGGGGAGACGATCGTTCCATCTTCGGCGGGAAGATCCGGGATTCGCTCCTCGGGGGAGGGACGGGCGGGGGCCGCCGGGCCGTCGACGGGGGGCTCCTCCTCGCGATCTCTCTCGGCGAACGATCGGGGATCGAGGATCTCGATTTCCTCCGACGAGAACCCCTCGGGCACGAAGCCCGCCCCGCTCTCTCCGGGCGGGTTCTCCGGCCCGCCGGTCCCCTGCGGCTCCGCCGCCATGGGATCCCGCGGGGCCATCGATTCGATGCGGCTGTGATCGAGGGGCTCCAGCGTCTCCACGCCCTCCTCGTGCTCCGGCCGCACCGGATCCCCGGCCGTCGTCAGCCTGAGGGAGGGATCCTTCTCGTCCATGAGGGAGAGGGGGTCGGCCTTCGCGGTCGGCTCCACCTCACGGAGTCTCGCCGTCACCCGCTCCGCGTCGTGATCCTTGCCGCTCTGCCGGTAGGTTTCGAGGGCGGCCTGGAGGTCCCTCACCCCCTCGTCGGGCAGGGAGAGGGAGACGAAGATCTCCCCCAGCCTCTCGCGCACGCCGGCGTCGTCGGCGAGGATCTCCCGGACCCGGCCGGCGGTGCGCACCACCGCCTCGCTATCGCCGGACTCGGCCGCCCGTACGGTGAAGTTCATGTAGTGTTTCACCGCTTCCCGGGAAAGTCCCTGGGAAAAGAAGAGGCCGCCGAGCTGCTCGGAAACCTCTTCTCTTTCCGGGTACTGGCGGAGGATCTTCCGGCAGACGCCGATGGCGTTCCCGTAAAGCCCCTCCTGGGCGTATCGGCCCACCGCTTCCTGATACCAGCGGTACGCCTCCTCGCCGTCCCCCTTCCGGTGGAACAGGTCCCCCATCAGGTTGTAGGCGATCGGCGGACAGGGGTCCATCTCCTGCAGCTTCCGGTACTCGGCGGCCGCGCCGTCCCAGTCCCCTTTCCGCTCGTATTCCCTTGCGGTCTTCAGAATCTCCGAAACCGATGCCAAGGGCCAATCTCCGATGTCCGGGCAGTCCCATTCGGCCGGGAACCGAAGTTCCCCCACTATCCCTTGTTCTCCTCGTAAGTTCGGCCGATTCCCCCAAACCTTGACGGGCCGGAGGGAAATCGGTCGATCCCCGTCCGGCCCGCGCTCACAAATCGTTGATTTCAGGGAGCTAGCCTTGATCTTTCATGAAATCTCGAGAGCAAACGCGTGAGAGTGCGTCAGATGCGGCAGCGCGCAGCATTCACCAAGCAGAGCATATCCAACGATATGTGAGCATTGGTGAATGCCGCGCCCTGTCGCAGATGGCGTGCCATCATGCGAGCGTCAGCGTTCTGAGCCGAGATTTTAGGGAAGATCAAGGCTAAGACGCCTCCCACACGAGGGCGCCCTCTTTGATCACTTTCTCGACGAGGTTGGTGGCGAAGCGATAGGGCACATCGGCGGGGTGTCGGGCCCGGAGAAGGAGGAAGTCGGCTTTCATTCCCGGCGCCAGAGACCCGATCTCCTTCTCGAGATCGAGGGCCGCGGCGGCGTTTCGAGTGGCCCCGGCGATCCCCTCCGGCACGGTCAGTCTCTCGAGGGAGCAGGAGAGGGAGACCATGGCCGCCATGGACTCGGTGAAGGAGGAGCCGGGGTTGCAGTCGGTCCCGAGGGCGACCGGCACGCCGTGGCGGCGGAAGCGGTCGACGTCGGCGAAGTGCGGTCCCGCCAGGCCGATGGCGGTCCCCGGCAGGAGGACGGCCACGGTTCCGCTCCGGGCCATCGCCGCGCAACCTTCCTCGCTCACCACGAGAAGGTGGTCGGCGGAGACGGCCCCGACCTCGCCGGCGAGCTCGCCGCCGCCGATGGAGACGAACTCCTCGGCGTGGAGCTTCGGCTTCAAGCCGTGCCGTTTGCCCGCCGTCAGGATCTCCCGGGATTGATCGACCGAGAAGACCCCCTCCTCGCAGAAGACGTCGCAGAAGACCGCGTGTTCCCGGACGGCGGGGATCATCTCGTCCGTGACGAGACGGACGTAATCCTCCTTCCGCCCTTCGTACTCTTCGGGAATCTCGTGGGCGCCGAGAAAGGTGGGGACCACCGTGACCGCGTGCCCGTCGCCCAATCTCTTCATGAGAAGAAGGGCCCGGAGCTCCTGCTCCGTCGTCAGGCCGTAGCCGCTCTTCCCCTCCGCCGTGGTGGTGCCGAAGGAGAGGAACGAGTCGAGGCGGTCCCGGCCGGCGGCGAGGAGATCGTCGTCCGACGCGGCCCGGAAGGCGCGGACCGTGTTCCGGATCCCCCCCCCCGCGGCGGCGGATTTCGAGGTAGTCGATCCCTTCCACGCGAAGGGCGTACTCGTCCGCCCGGTTGCCGGCGAAGAGGAAGTGGGTGTGGGGATCGACGAAGCCGGGCAGAACGAGACGGTCCCGCCCGTCGAGGACGAGGGTGGCGCCGTTCGTCTCCACGGCGCGCTCCACTTCCGCGGTGGTTCCCACGGCGACGATCCGTCCCTCCCTCGCCGCGATCGCTCCGTCCTCGATCATGCCGAGATCGTCCCACGTCGGCGAGAGGAGGGGCCCGGAACCGCCCCCCGCCACGGTCGCGAGGCAGGAAGCGTTCCGCACGATCAGGTCGCAGGGCTCTCTCACGCCTTCCTCCCGTCCCGCATCGGAATGCGGATCCCCTTCTCGTCGGCGCAGCGGATCGCTTCGTCGTACCCGGCGTCCGCGTGCCGGATGACGCCCGTCCCCGGGTCCCCGGTGAGCACCCGCCGGAGCGCCCCTTCGGCGCGGTCCGTACCGTCGGCCACGATGACCATGCCGGCGTGGATCGAGAAGCCGATGCCGACGCCGCCGCCGTGATGCACCGAGACCCAGGAGGCGCCGTTCGCCGCGTTCAGGAGGGCGTTCAGGATGGGCCAGTCGGCGACCGCGTCCGATCCGTCCTTCATCCCCTCCGTCTCCCGGAAGGGGGACGCCACGCTCCCCGAATCGAGATGGTCCCGGCCGATCACGACGGGCGCCGAGATCTCCCCCTTCCTCACGAGCCGGTTGATCTTGTCGCCGAGGAGGGCCCGGTCGCCGTAGCCGAGCCAGCAGATCCGGGCGGGAAGGCCCTGGAAGGCGATCTTCTCCGACGCCATCCGGATCCACCGGGCGAGGGCGCGGTCCTCGGGGAAGGTCTCGATCACGAGCTCGTCGGTTCGATGGATGTCCTTCGGATCGCCGGAGAGCGCGACCCAGCGGAAAGGCCCCTTGCCGAGACAGAAGAGGGGCCGAATGTAGGCGGGGACGAAGCCGGGGAAGTCGAAGGCGTTTTCGACGCCATGCTTCTTTGCCTGGGCGCGGATGTTGTTCCCGTAATCGAAGGTGACCGCCCCCGCCTTCTGCAGCGCGAGCATCCCCTCCACATGGGCGGCCACGGCCCGCCCGGAGCGGGCGACGTAGTCGTCGGGATCCTTCCCCCGGAGCTCCGTCGCCTCCTCGAGGGTCATGCCGTTCGGCACGTACCCGTTCAGAAGATCGTGGGCCGACGTCTGGTCGGTCACCACGTCCGGCGCGAAACCCCGCTTCGCGAGTTCGGGGAGCACGTCGGCGCAGTTCCCGAGAAGGGCAACGCTCCGGGCGATCTTCTTCTTCCGGTACTCTTCGACCCGCCGGAGCGCCTCGTCCGGGTCCTCCACCGACTCGTCGCAGAATCCGGTGGAGACGCGCCGTTCGATCCGGGAGGGATCGACCTCCACGGCGAGGCAGACGCCCTCGTTCATCGTGACCGAAAGGGGCTGGGCCCCGCCCATGCCGCCGAGGCCTCCGGTCAGGACGATTCTCCCCGCGAGGGTGCCGCCGAAGTGTTGCCGCCCGAGCTCCGCAAGGGTCTCGTAGGTCCCCTGGATGATCCCCTGGGTGCCGATGTAGATCCACGAGCCGGCGGTCATCTGGCCGTACATCATGAGACCCATCTTCTCGAGCTTCCGGAAGTGGTCCCAGTTCGCCCACGCCGGCACGAGGAGGGAGTTGGCGATCAACACCCGGGGCGCCTCGGTGGTGGTGCGAAAGACGCCCACCGGCTTCCCGGACTGGACGAGGAGCGTCTCGTCGCCGCCGAGACGCTTCAGTTCGTTCAGGATCGCATAGAACGCCTCGGGATTCCGGGCGGCCCGTCCCGACCCGCCGTAGACGATCAGCTCGTCCGGCTTCTCCGCCACCTCCCGGTCCAGGTTGTTCTGGATCATCCGGTAGGCGGCCTCCTGCACCCACCCCTTGCATTCGAGATGCGTTCCCCGGGGGGCGCGCACTTCGCCTAAACCGCTCATGTCTCTTCCCCCCTCGGGAGTGTCTCGTTCGGTCGCCGCGCGGAATCGCTTTCACAACCTCCTTCTTCGCGGCGGGAGGGAGGTTGTGAGACCGGCTCTCGAACGACGGGATTCAGGATCCGTCTCCGAGCAGGGCGAGAAACTCCTCTTCCCCGAGAACGGGGACGCCGAGTTCTTCCGCCTTCGCCCGTTTCGATCCGGACGCTTCGCCGGCGACGACGAAGTCGGTTTTCGCGCTCACCGAACCCGTCACCTTGCCCCCCGCTCTTTCGATCCTCTCCCGCGCCTCCTCCCGGGTGAGAGAGGAGAGGGTCCCGGTGAGGACCACCTTCCTGCCGGCGAAGGGGGACGGAACCGAGGGGGCGTGCTCCACAGGCCCCGGGCGGACTCCCGCGGCGAGGAGGTCTCCCATCATCTTCATCCCTTCGGCGCTCCGGAGAAAGTGATGGGCCGTCCGGGCGATCACCTCCCCCACGTCGGGGACGGCGGCGAGCTCCTCCTCCGTCGCGGCCAACACTTTCTCGACCGTGCCGAACCGGCGGGCGATCGCCCGGGCCGTCGCGCGCCCCACGTGGCGGATGCCGACGGCGAAGAGAAAGCGGTCGAGAGAGCGGGTCTTGCTCTCCTCGAGGGCGGCGACCAGGTTCTCCGCGGACTTCTCCCCGAAACGCTCGAGCTCCGCGAGACGGCTCTTCCCCAGCCCGTACAGATCGGGGATCTCCGAGACGAGCCCTTCGTCCACGAGCCGGTCCACCACCTTCACCCCGAGCCCGTCGATGTCCATGGCGTTCCTCGAGGCGTAGTGCACCATGCGGGCCCGGACCTGGGCGGGGCAGGCGGGGTTCTCGCATCGAACCACCACCTCTTCCTCCGGGCGATCGAGAGCCGACCCGCATTCGGGACAGCGGTCCGGGAACCGGAACGCCTTCTCCTTGCCCGTCCGCGCCTCCCGCTCGACGCCGAGGATCCGGGGGATGATATCGCCGCTCTTCTCGATCCTCACCGTGTCGCCGACGCGGACGTCCAGGCGCCGGACCTCCTCCTCGTTGTGGAGCGTGGCGCGCCGGACCACCGTCCCGGCGAGCCGCACGGGGCGGACGTTCGCCACCGGCGTCACGGCGCCGGTCCGCCCGACCTGGAGGACGATCGACTCGATCACCGTCGACTTCCGCTCGGCGGGAAACTTGTAGGCGATGCCCCACCGGGGGCTCTTGGAGGTCGCCCCGAGCCGCGGGTAGAGAGAGAAGTCGTTCACTTTCACCACCGTCCCGTCCACGCCGAAGGGGAGGCGGAACCGCTTCTCCTGCAAGGCGAGACATCGCTCCACCGCCCCCTCGATGCCGGAGAGGATCCGGGCCTCTTCGTCGACGGAGAAGCCGTGCTCCCGGAGCCTCTCGAGCGCTTCCGCCTGGGTCGCCGCGCCGTGCCTTTCGGGATCCACGATCTGATACGCCCGGAACCGGATCGGGCGCTTCGCCACGAGTTTCGGATCGAGGAGCTTCAGCGTGCCGGCGGTCAGATTCCGCGGGTTGGCGAAGATCTTCTCTCCCCCTTCTTCCTGCCTCGAGTTGATCCTCTCCAGATCAGCGAAGGTGAGGTACGCCTCTCCCCTCACCTCGAGTTCTCCCCTCGCTCTCCCCTCGAGACGGAGGGGGATGGAACGGACCGTCCGGAGATTGGCCGTGACGTCGTCCCCCCGAAAGCCGTCCCCCCGGGTCGCTCCTCCGGTGAAGAGCCCGTCCTCGTAGCGGAGGGCGACCGCCACGCCGTCGAGCTTGTACTCCACGGAGTAATCGAGACTCTCCTCTCCCGTGAGCTTGCGGATCCGCTTGTCGAACTCCCGGAGCTCCTCCTCCGAATAGGTGTTGTCGAGGGAGAGCATGGGGACCGTGTGAGTGACGCTTTCGAAGCGCTCCGACGGGCGCCCGCCGACCCGTAAGGTCGGCGAATCGGGGGTGACGAGTTCCGGGTGCTTCTCCTCGATCTCGCGGAGCCGAGCCACGAGCCGGTCGTACTCCTCGTCGGGAATGACCGGCTCCGCCTCGTCGTGGTAGAGACGGTCGTGCTTCCGGATCTCCGTCCGGAGCTCCCGGGCCTCTTTCGAGGTCTTGTCGGAAACATCCTTCGCCACGGTCTCCTCCCCCGGTCGTCCGCTCAGTTTACGGGAATCGGCGGCCTCGGGAAAGGGGAACGGGGAGGCAGAGAAGACGATCTCGAGCTCGATCTCGTCCCGGAGGGGAATGCCGTCCAGGCCGGTCCGGGGGATCTCCGGTTTGATCCGGCGCGACTCCTCGAGGGCGTCGGGATAGACCGCGCGGAGGAGAAGGCCCCGTTTCTGATAGAAGCGGATCGCCGAGAGATTGTCGTTCGTCGTGATGAGCCAGAGACGGCGGCACCCTTCCGCCCGGGCCCGTTCGATCGCCCCCCGGAGGAGGGCTCCCCCCGCACCGATCCCCTCCCGCACGCTGTCGAGAGAGACCACCTCGCACTCCCCCCCCTCGAACCGGAAGGTGACGAGCCCGATCCGACAGCCCCCCGCTTCCGCGACGAGGCCGCGGAGCCGGTCCGCGGCGTGGACCCGGCCCCGTGTCACGATGATCGGCGATCCCCACCGCTCCGCGAGAAACGAGGACATCCACTCCCGGTCTCTCTCCTCCACCGCCCGGATCGTGAGACCAACGTTCGCCATTATTCTTTCTCCCTTAGCCTGGATTATGCATGAATCTCCGTCGCGAGGGTCCGAATCGCGACGCGAGAGGCCGACTTGGACAAGCCGCTCCCGGAGGCGGGGCCCAAAGCCCCGTCGAGGAAGCGGCGAAGGAAAGGAGGCCTCGCAGCCCGCGATCCGGGACCGCAGTAGGAGATTTATGCATGGTCAAGGCTAAAAAGAGCCTTCGGCGCTGACGTGGATCTTGCCGTTCCCGAACGAGTCCCCCTTGCCGAGGCCGTAGTCGATGCCGATGATCCCGGCGCGGGAGTCGACCCGGAGACCGAAACCGTATCCGGTCCGGATGAACTCGTCCCGGACCACATCGCCCCCCTCCTCCCGGCGGGCGAAGACGTAACCCGTGTCGACGAAAAGGAAGACCCGGGAGAGGGCGCCGAGCAGATACCGGTACTCGAAGCGCGACCAGGCCAGGCGGCTCCCCCGGAACCGGTCCTCGTCGTACCCCCGGAGAGTCCTCGCCCCGCCGAGATAGAACTGATCGTAGGCCGGGACGTAGGGGGCGTCGGTGAAGCGCCCGATCCCCTCCGCTTCCAGGGCGAGCACCGCCACCCGTCCGAGGGCGCGGTAGATCGCGAAGCCCCCGTCCAATGTCGCCTGCCGGATCCGGTTCCCGGCGATGCCCCGGTCCGGATCCTCCTCGGTCTTCCTCTCGCCGTACTCCGCCCCGAGATGGAGGCCGAGGCCGGAGCGCGGGTTCGCCGGGAAGTCCCTCCCTTCGAAACGGAAACCCACCCCCCCCGTGGTCCGGGTGCTCCGGGGGACGGCGGTCCGGTCGGACCGGGGTTTCATGCTCTCCCCGGCGATCGTGAACGACGCCGAGACCCGCCGGGAGAGATCGACGTCCGATTCGAGAACACCGGAGACCCGGGAGAAGGTCGAGTCCCGGAGGGTCTGCTCGACGCGGCCGCCGAGGGCGAAGGGCCCGCCGAGGAGCCAGGGTTCCCGGTAGAAGAGGCGGACGTGACGCGACTCCGGGGAGATCCGCTCCCACCGCGCGCCGCCGCTCCGGGCGGTCCCGAGGATGTTCCGGAACTCCACGTCCGCGTAGCCGGTGAAGGCCCCGTCCTCCCCCTTCGCGCCGGGCGCGTAACCGAGAACGCCCGCGACCCGGTTGGTCCGGGCTTCCTCCACTTCCATCTCGACGACGGCGGTCTTCTCCTTCCAGTCGATCCGGGCCGCCGGCTCCGAGACGATTCGAAAGAGCCCGCTTCGCAGAAGACGCTGGCGGCTGCCGTCCACGGCGTCCTGATCGTAGGGCTCGCCGAAGCGGAGCCCCGAAAGGCGCCGGAGCGTGGCCGGTTTCGTTCTCCGGTTCCCGGCGATCTTGATGTCCCCGAGGGTGAGGAACGGTCCTTCCACGACCCGGAGGTCGAGACCGATGCCATCATCTTCTTCGGTCACGCCCGTCACCAGGAGACGCGCGAAGGGCCGACCCCGCCGGGCGTAGCCGCGGAGGAGACGGTCCGCGTCCTCCTCGAGCAATCGGGGCTCGAGGATCCGGCCCGGCCGCGTGTCGAAGCGGCCCCGCGCCTCATCGAGGGGCACGCTCTCGATCCCCTCGATCCCTACTCTCGCCAGAGGCCGCACGGGGCCCTCCCGGATTTCGATCTCCAGATGGACGACGCCTTCCGGGTCCTCGCTCACCCGGACCGTCGCCTCCGCGGCCAGCATTCCCCGCGCCCCGTACGCTTCGAGGAGACGGGCCACCGCCGAGGATTCCGCGCCGGCGCTCCACTCGTCCCCCTCCCTGAGACCGAAGAACCGCGCCCCCACCTCCCGGGAAAGAGTGCCGGTCCCCTCGATGCGGACGGAGCCGATCGTCGCCCCCCCGGCGAGAGCGGGGAGGAGGAGGAGAAGGACGGCCGCCGCGAGAATACGGGATTTCATCAGAAGAAGGCCCTCATCTCGGCGCGGAACTGCTGTTTCGTCTCCTCGCCCTTCAGGTTCTCTCCGCTGTACGCGAGGCTCGACGAGAGAACGCGGTTCCACTCGTAAGCGAACTGCAGTCGCCACCGGAGCCCCTCCCGGCGGTTCCGGAGAAACGACCCTGCCCGGTCGAGGTCTTCCTTCAGGAACTGGACGAAGGAGACGCGGCCGTCGAGACGGCTCCGGGCGGCGAGGTTCACCGAGGCCTCCGGCTCCACCCGCCACGAAGCGACCTTTTCCCGCCGCACCGTCTCCTTTTCGATCTGGTAGGCGCCGGGAAAGATCAGGCGCCATCGCGGGCCGGGAAGGTAGACGAGGGATGCCTTCCAGTCATCGCCGGCGAGGTCCACCGCCCTCGAGTCGTTCGAGTCCTCCCGCTCGAGGCGGCGGTTCCACTCGAGCTCGCCGCTCCAGCGCTCGCCGAGAGGCGCCTTCCCCCGGACGAGGAATGTATGCACCAAGTCGTCCCGGTGGATCAGGGCGAACTCGTTCTCCTCCCGGTCCTCTCTCTGGTAGCGGAGGTTCACGCTCCCCTCGGAAAGGGGATCGCTCCAGCGCACCTCCTGGCGAAGGACCGTGTTCCCCCGGATCGTCGTCCCGTTCCGCTGGAACGCATCCGGATCGAGAAGGAGCAGCGACGCGGGGTCGTCGGTGCGGGACCGCTCCTCGACGCGGGCGAAGGTCTCGGTCCGGATCCCCTTCCAGAGGCGGCTGGGAGAGGCGCCCTTCCGCCGCCCGGGCTCGACCCGTATCGTGGCGCCCACCTCGATTTCCACCACCGGCTCCGGGTCGCCGTCCACGATCTCCTGGTTGAACGTCCCCTCGCCGGGGAAGTAGTTCCCCAGACTGTCGTAGTCCGCCTTCTCCCCGGCCGGCGCGCGGAGGAGAAGGCGCCGGCGGGGGCGCCGCTCCTCGGTGGTCACTTCGTAGCTCCACGTGCCTCGGAGGGCGCCGCCGATCCCGCCGTGCTGCACCTCGAGCCGGCCGAGGTCGCTCCGCCGGTTCCCCTCGGTGACCGTCTCCCCGTAATCCAGGGCGCGATGGCTGTACGCGGCGGCGACGGTGAGGGCACCCCGCCACCGGAGGGAGACTTCGTCGGTCCGCCCGTCGTACCAGTCCGACCATCCCGAGGCGGAGGCCGTGTCCGCGTACTCGTTCCGTTCGAATGTGACGGCCCCCTCCACATCGAACCTCGGGCCGGAACCGAAACCGAGACCGATCTTCTCGCGGGCGCCCCGGTCCCCCCGGAAGAGAACGCCCTCCCGGTCGAAGGCCCGCTCGCTCCTGACGACGCGGAGCGAGGGCCGGACCGGACCGACCCGGAGGGAACCCTCCCCGGTCCGCCGGGACGTCTCTCCCCGGATCGTGTCGCCGTCGGCGCTTTCGATCCGCTCCTCCTTGTACCCGGCCCGATAGCGCCCCTCCTGCTCCAGATCGCCCCTCCACGACCAGCGGTCCGAATCGAATCCCCTCCTTCGGAGGGTGCCCCCCTCGCTCCCGAGGGTGATCCGGCCGAGGGCCGTCCCCCGCCGCCAGGCCCCCTCGCCGCTGACGATCGTCTCCTCCCCCCGGGGGGCGAAGGCGTCCCCCGCGCCGAGCCGGTCCTCCTCCTGCCGGCCGGGACCGACGGCCCGGCGGAGGTCGGCCGTCATCCACCGGTCGTCCCGGTGGGGCTCCCGGTAGCGGCCGAGGGGTTCGAAGTTCTCCGTCATCCTCCGGTAGGCGCCGAGGAGTTCGACGCCGCCGAGGGAGACCCCACCGGCATGGAGGGGAACCTCGTCGAGCCGCGCCTCCAGCTTGGCCCCCGTCCCCGTGTTGTCGCCGTCGTCCAGGGAGGAGAGCACGTTCCGGTCCCGGTCGCTCCACGCGACTTCTCCGCCGACCCGGAGCGGCCCGCCCGGATTCGCCTCGCCGGCCAGGCTGAAGACGCGGTGCGACTCGGGGAGGGGGATCGGCACGGCAGGCGTGTAGCTGCCTCTGCCCTCCCCGACAAAGACGAAGATGCGACGCCCCCAGACCGAGGAGATCGAGTCGGCATAATCCCCTGCCCCCGGTTCGACCTGCCGGAACGAGACGGCGAAGTCGCCCGAGTCCCGGCCGGCGAAGACGAACACGCCTCCGAGGGTGTCGTAGTCGCCCCCTTCCTCCACGGGGCGGGCCGAGGAACCGAGGGGGGAGGAGTCCCCCGCCGCGCGAAGGGAATCGTACTCCGGCTCGGTGAGCACGATCGCCTCCGGCTCGCCCTCGTCGTCCCGCTCGGAGAGGAAGGTCCCTCCCAGCCGGTAACGCCCCTCCCCTCCCCGGAGCCGGAACCGGCTCGTGAAGAAGTTCCGGCGGTAGCGGTCCCCCGTGACCTGGAAGTCGACGGCCACCCGGCTGTCCGACGAGATCCGGACGTTCGGGTTGAATGTGACCGACCCTTCGCTGTAGTCGATCACGTAGTCGTTGTCGTCCCCCCGGGACATGCGCCGCCCGTCGAGCCAGACCTGTTCGCTCCCGGCGACCACGAGCTCGCCGAGGGACGACGGGCCCTGCAGCCGGTACGGTCCCTGCTTGCCTTCGACGCCCCGGATCTCGACGGAGCGGTACTCCCCTTTCGAGAGCCCGCCCGACACCTCCGCCTCGTACCCCTCGCCCCGGACCATCCCGGAGGCCCCCTGCAGTACGCGCTGGTAACGGCCGAACTCGGAGTCGTCGTAGCGGATCTCGTAGTCGCCGAGGGTCGCACCGAACCGATCCCCCTCGACCTTGACGAGAACCTGGTCGAGCTCCTCGAGTCGCTCCGATCGCCCTTCCGGCTGGAAGGGAAGATTCTGGTCCGTGAGCTGGGCGGTGACGCGGACCCCCTCCGTCAGATGCCCCGTTACGCGGACCCGGAGGGCCTGTTCCAGGGTCAGCTCCCGATCGGAGCCGATGAGCACCGAAAAGGACTTGCTCCCGCCGACTCGGAGCGCCCCCGTGTCGAGGGGACCGGCGAGGGGCGCCGGCGACTTTGCGGGAACGAGGATCCCTTCCTCCTCCCCTTCCACGAGGCGGAGGCGATGAAGGAAGCGCTCCTCCGGGATCGGGAGCGGGAGGAACCGGTAACGGACCGTCGCCGAGTCCCCCGCGGGAAGGTCGAAGGCGAAAGTGATCTCCCCCCGGTCGTAGCGGATCCAGTAGTCCTCGTTCGCCTTCAATACCTCTCCGTGCAGCTCGATTCGCTCACTCCCCGCGAAGAGGGGACGGCGGGCGAGTGTGTACGGCCCGGACCGATCTTCGCCCGCCACGGCCTCCGCCCCCTGCCCGAGCCGGTAGGTTCTTTCGGAGAGAAGGGTCCGGCCTTCGCCGGAAGCGGAAAGGGGGAAGAGAGAGAGAAGGGACGGAAGAAGGACGAGGAGGAGGAACGCGGTCCACCCCGTCCGGGACGGGGGGATCACGGCGCGCCGGAGCGGAAAAGGTAGACGCATATCCGGTGGTTGCCTGAATCGGAGACGTAAAAGGTCCCGTCGTCGCCGAGGGCGACGCCCCGGGGGGCGGCGAGGGGGAGCCCGCCCGGGCCCTGCAGGACTTCGTCCAAGAACGTTCCGTCCTCTCCGAAAAGGACGACCCGGTCGTTTCCCGTGTCGGCGACATAGACCCGGCCCCTCATGTCCACGGCGATTCCGGTGGGGAACGAGAGACGGCCCGGCCCCTTCCCGTCTCCGAAGCTCCGGAGATAACCCCCGAGCGAATCGAAGACCTGAACCCGTCCGTTCTCCCGGTCCGTGACGTAGATCCGGCGGGCCCGGTCGACCGCCACGTCCGCCGGGCCGATGAACCGCCCCGGCTCCCTGCCGTACCCGCCGATGGAGAACTCCTCCTCTCCGGTGAAGGAGCGGTAGACCCGCACCCGGTCCTCCTCGGTGTCGGCGACGTAGAGGGCGCCGAAAGGATCGGAGGCGATGCCGGCCGGGATGCCGACGGTCCCCGCTTCCCGGGAGAGGACCACCTCGCCCCCCTGCTCGAACCGGTCGAACACCTGGATCCGCTCGTTCCCCTCGTCGAGCACGTAGAGATGAAGCCCCTCGGCGGCGGAGACGTCGGTGGGCTCCACGAAGCGCCCCGGCGCGGAACCGGCGAATCCGATGCGGGAGATCACGGCGCCGCTCGTGTCGAAGACGACCACCCGGTGATTTCCGGAATCGGCGACGTACACTTTGCCGCCCAGTCCCACGGAGAGATCCATCGGGGCAAGGAGCTTCGATTCCCCCTCGCCGGTCCACACGGCAACGGGGACGATGTCGGCGCGGGCGCATGCGCCGGTCAGCGCGAGAACCAGAAGAGGAATGAGGAGGCCCAAGGACGGTCTCCTTGCGAGGGGATCAGAAGGGGGCGGCGACACCCACCCGGAGCACCGCCGGGCCGCCGTCGTCCGACGCGGCCACCCGGACCATCGAGGCCGCGGCCGCCAGTTTGTGGAGACGGCCGGCGGCGCGGGCCGCTTCCACGGCGGAAAGGGCTCGGTTCACCACGGCGGCCACGAGAGCGTAGTCGGCGCGGCGGCCCGAGTTCAGGGCGTCGTTACGGATGAGCCGGTAGTCGAGCCGGGCCTCGTTCGTCCGCCACCGGAAAGCCCTGTCCGGCCCGAACCCGTTCTCGGCGAGGTACTGGTCCCGGACCTCCTGGGGATACTGGCTCGGCGGGTAGATCGCCCGCGCCTCGATCCGCACCGACTCGTTGTACTGGTCCACGTCGTCGTAGATGGTGAGGATGCGGTAGAATTCGAAATCCTTACCCGTCCCTTCCGCGCCGGCGTAGGCCTCGGCGAACTCCTCGAAATCGTTCGTGCGGAGATGCTCCTGGCTCTTGAAGACGATGAAGCTCGTCCAGATGACCGCCTCGGCCGCGAAGAAGATCCGGCTCCGGAGCACGGATCCGTTTTCCCTCTGGCCGAGACCGGGGAGAAGAGCGGAGAGAAGGAAGGGCTTCACCCGGGAGGCGCCGTGGCCCCCTCCTTCCCCTTCCTCCCCCGCGGGGAAGCGAAGGTCCATCTCCTCGCCGGCGGCCCGGCGGAACCGGGCGTCCAGATCGGAGCCGAGGGCGGCCGGGGCCGCGAGGACGAGAGAGAGAATGAGGAGAAGCGCTTTTCGCACAGGCATCACCTAAAAGCTCCAGGCGAGGGCCACCACGGCTCCGCCGCCCGATAGGGTCTCATCGAACTTGACCCGAGGCAAGCGTGAAACCGCCTCCAATCCCCCCGCGCCACGGAGTTTGGCCGTCCAGTAGGCGTCGAAGGCGGAGACGAGATGATTGCCGACGATCGCCCACATCCAGTGGTCCGCCGTCGCCATCCGGTCGTTCTGCTCCTGGCGCATGGCCCTGTATTCTTTCTGCATCGGTGTCGACCAGAGGTTGTTCTCCCGGTCGCTGTCGGTCTCGTAGTAGCGGTCGGCCAGGTAGTCGTCCCAGCCGCACATCCACTTCTGCAACTTGTGGATGTCCTCGTAGAACTCGAGCCACTCCGCCTCCGTGTCGATGTACCAATCCACGCCGTCGGCTCCCGGTATCGGATCGATCTGGAAGGGATCGTCGTCAATCGCCCCGTCCCCCCCGTTCCAATTGGCGCACGCGTCGGGCCGCCACTGCCAGTTCTCCCTCGCGTAGGCGCGGTACTCGGTCTGCTTGTCCATGCCCCGGCCGTGGTTATCTTGTTGTCGAACCCACGCCACCGCCTCGAAGGCGCCGTACGCCACACCCCGTGCCATATGCCACGACCAGGGATTCCATCCACTCGCATAGGCCTGGCCGAGGCCGGGAAGGGCGAGAGAGTAGAGGAAGGCCCGCTTCGGCGAAAGGGCGTTCGTCCGGGTCATGTCCGCGAGGTCGTCCGACGACGGAGGGGGAGGCAGCCGGCGGATCTCCGCCCGCAGCGTCTGTTCGACACTCCCCGGAGAAACGGACGAGGCCGTTCCGGACACGATCAAGAGGGCGAGTAGAGCAAAGACGAATCGATGCACGGCGCCGAGCCTCCCCGCTATTTCAATACCGCCACTTTCACGAAGGTCACATCCGTTCCCGCTTCGATGCGGACCACGTAGACGCCGCTCGCGAGATCGGATGTGTCCATGGTTACCTCGTTCTCCCCCCGCCTGCCGGGCGCTCCCGCGAGGCTCTTCGCCCGTCCCCCCGCGCCGTCATGGACCTCGATGGTCACGGCCGCGTCCGAGGAGAGGGCGTATCGGAGAAGGGCCCGGCCCTGCCGGACCGGATTGGGGTAGCAGAAGGCGGAGGTGATCATCGCTTCGCCGTTCCCCGCGGGAAGTGGTTCGGCCGCGGCATCGTCGCTGGCCGCGTAGCGCATGGCGCTCCCTCCGCCCGGCCCGCTCCAAAGGAGGCGGTCCGGATCGAAACCATCGAGATCGTAGGCGTAGAGGAAGCCGTCCGCCGAGAGGGCGTACGCCGCCGCCCCCGTTCCGGCCGGGCCGGGGCCGGCGACGATCGCGCCGTTCCGGGTCCCCGTGGAGATCGGCCACCCCTCGGCGATCTCCTCCCATCCGTTCCACCGCCAGAGCCGGCCGCCGCCGTCGGCGATCACCGGCCAGACGTCGTCGCCGGTCACGCCCCGTCCGGCGATCCCGTTCCCCACGAGAGGCACGCCCCGGCGGAGATAAGGGGGAATCGAGTAGGGCGTGTCCGTGGCGATCAGGCCGTTCCGGTCGAGGAGCACCAGCTCTTCCCCCGCGGGAATTGCGAGCTCGAGGAAGCCGTCGCCGTTCCGGTCACAGACGAAGGGCTCCCCCGTCGGCGCCCTGCCGATGTCGACGGGCCAGCCCTCCACGACTTCGGCATCCGGCCGGAAGAGGAAGACGAATCCGTCCTCCAGGACGACCGCGATCTCCCGGGTTCCGTCGCCGTCGAAATCGGCGGTCAGCAGCGAGGCGAGGGCTCCCCCGCCGGCGGCGGCCCGGAGGCCGGCCCGGGCGGCCCCCTTCCCCGCGCCGAGACCGAAGCCGACGAAAACGCCGTCGGTGGCGACATAGTAGAGGCTCCGGAGGTCCGGGTCGGCGGCCAGGTTCGACGCGGGCCGGTCCCCGATCGAGATGACCCTGGGGGACCGGATCGAGTCCCGGTCCACCCCGTAGGCGACCAAACCGTACTCGTCGAAGAGGACGATCTCCTCCCGGCCCTTCCCGTCGGAGTCCAGGAGGAGCGGGCCGGCGAGGACCGAGTCGCCCCGCAGCTTTCCCAAGTCGACCAACAGGCCTTCCGATTCCCGGTCGATGCGATACACCGAGCCCCCGGCGATCCCGTAGATCTCCTCCTCCGGATCCCCGTACAGGTCTCCCGCGAGAGGCGGGCCTTGAGCAGAACCGGGAAAGAACGCACGAACCACATCCAGGGAATCGGAAGCACGCGCGGCGAGGGTAACGCCGTACCGGATGTCCGTCGAATCCGACACGCTCCAAAATGCGGCGACGGGCGCCCCCGAGGCGCGGGCCCGGACGATCCCGACCGGCTCCACCGCCGACGAGTCGGGAAGCATGGGCAGGGGGAAACCGGCGAGGTTCCGGTCCACTTCGACCCGGAGGCTCATCGTCTTCCCCGGCACGCCGATCTCCTTCACGGTCACCCGCGACCTGCCCCCGTCCCGGAGATCCGAGTTCGGCCACGAGTTCGGGCCGAAAAGGGTCGCGTTTCCTTCATAGAAGGGATCGTGGGGGCTGCCGTCCCAGTAGGCGGAGTACGGGTTGCCGAGATCCTTGATCCCGTCCGCCTCCTTCACTTCCACGGCCCGGTCGTTGTAGTCGTTGTTCACGTCGTTGAAGTAGACGATCCGCTCCGGCGTCAGGTGCCGGTTGTTCACGTGCCAGACGAGCACGCCCCAGCCGGGGAGGGCGTAGTCGTAGTCGAAGGTGAACGCCTCGGTGTCGTCGTTCCTGACGGGCCCGAGGATCACCCGGTTGACCGTGTCGAGCTTCGCCGCGAATTCCCCCTCCTCGGCGAGGCCGCACCGGTTCTCGAGGATGAAGTACTCCTGGTCGTTCACGGGGATCAGGGCGTAACGAGGAAGCTTTTCCGGGTTCTCGAGGAGCGTGGCGCAGGCGAGGGAGAGGTCCTCCGTCTCGGTCACGATCTCCGGCGAGGCCCAGCCGAGATAGAGCTTGGACCATGCGCAAAGCGAGGCGGGGATGACGCTGCCGAGGTAGATGTCCCCCGCGTCGATGGAGACCATTCCGCCGCTGTCCATCAGGCCCCAGACCCCGATGGCGGGCCAGCTGTAATTCGTGTTGTACAGATCGGGCAGGCCGAGCTGGTGGCCGAACTCGTGGGCGATGACGCCGTTCAGTCCGAACACGAACCCGTCCTGGGCGGTGTACTCGGGGATCATGGTGGTGCCGCGGATCAGGTGGGGGTCCCCCGCGTCCCGGTCGACCCAGACCGTGTCCTCGTCGCCGTAGGCGAGGAAGAAGCTCGGCGTGTCCCCCGGCGAGTCGCCGCCCACGTCGGTCTGCAGATCGGGACCCGCGTGGATGATCATGTAACCGTCGAACTCGGAGAAGTGGACGGCCGCGTCGACCGTGTCCACCAGTTTCAACGCGTCCGTGCAAAGCCGGATCAGGCCGTCGACGCGCACCTCGAGGTCCCAGTCGGCAGGATCCCCCTCGGGCAGGTAGTCCTGGCTGTCGGAGAGCCGGTACTCGCCGGCGTCCTTCGATTTCGGAAAGATCTCCCACTCGATGCGGAGCCTCCCGTACGACTGGGCTTCGTAATAGCGGCGGAGGGTCTCGAGATGGGTGTGAAAGTAGGTCGAATCGTGAGGCGGGGCGTCGACGAACCAGGTCCCGTCGTCTTCACCGGTCAGGAAACGCCCCTCGCCGGTCGTCGCGTCCCCGGCCGTGTCGTTCTCGAACTCGATGCGGAAGACCGCCACCCTCACCGTTTCGGGCTCCGCCGGCGCCGTGCTCTTGAGGAGATCCTCGTAGGTCCGCCGGAAGGAGGGGACGATCGGGCGGAGCTCCCCCCCGCCGATGACGTGGGGAAAACGCCGGAGCACCGGGGCCCCTTCCGCGGGCGTCCGGTCCCGGGCGCCGTACCCCTCGAGACGGAGGATCTCCCCGGCATAAGTAATGGCGGGCAGGATGAGGAGGAGAAGGGCGCCCATCAGGCCGTATCGATGTCGTTTGTGTAAATTCATCGGGTCCGTATCTTTATTCTTTCCGGGAGAACAGGTCCGGGCGGAGAAAGCGGTTCCGTCGCGAGGGCGAG
>JBDROZ010000025.1:0-71416 GCA_043809585.1 Candidatus Eiseniibacteriota bacterium | reverse complement strand
CACTAGGGCTTATCGCTTCGATGGGCGCGATAAGCCCAACTGCCCGACGGGTCCCTGCCTCCGGTGGCGGCTCGTCCAAGTCGGCTTCTCGTCAGGCGATCCGAGCCCTCGTGACGGAGATTCATGCATAATCCAGGCTAGATGGAGGCGTGTTTACAGATTCTCACTTCCGCCCGGAGGCGCCGGAGGGGGGCGTTCCGTCGAATCCGGCCGAGAAGAACCGGATAAGTTATTGCAGTAATTAAGGATCAATGTTGAATGCGGAGATCCTGGCGGATCCTCGTCAGCAGGAGGAAACGCCGGGGGGGGCTCAGCGCACGTAGCCGAGGGCCCGGAGGCGGGCCTCCTCCTCGGCCGTCAGATCGATCCGGGGGGGCGGGGGCGGATCGCTCCCCTTCCAGACTCGGTAGCCGTCGAAGGGAGGGGAAAGGTCCGGCATGGCGAAGGTCCCCGCCGGCGACGAGGCCGGGTCGAGGCCGAAGGAAGGCGCGGGAGGGGCGAAGCCTTCCCGCCCGACGGCGATCGAGCCCTTCCCGGGCCGGCCGTCGATGGTCAGGGAGAACCGGACCGGCCCGTCCGGGGGGACCGTGCGGAACCGGAGGCCGCCGCTCCCCGCGGCGCGCGAGACGAAGCGGAAGCCCCGGTTGTTCGCCGCCTCCACGGCGATCTCCGCCCCACGGAGGGGGAGGACCTCGACCACGATGCCCGAAGCCTCCACGGCCCCCGCCCACTCCCGCGGACCTCGCCCGCAGGCGTCCCACGCGATGACCCATCCGGTGTCGGACGGCGCGGGGAAGAGGGCGTCCATCAGTTCCGGGAACTCCGCCCCCCCGGCGAGAAGGTCGACGGTCTCCGCCGGGTCGGAGCCGCGATGATAGAGTCGGGTTCCTTCCCGGTCCCAGACGATCTTCCGGCGGCCCTCCACGAGGGCGCGACCGTACTGCCCCTCCCGGGTGGTGCCGGCGGCGAGATGACGGGACCTGAGATCTTCATTCGCCGGCAGCTCCCGGCCGGAGATCCCCTCCGGCGAAGGAGCCCCCGCCCGGGAGAGAAGGGTGGGGAAGATGTCGACCAGCCCGACCGGCGTCCGGAGCTCCGCCCCCGCCGGGCCTTCCGGGTCCCGGAAGACGAGGGGGACCCGGAGCACCTCGTCGTAGAAGGTGAACGAGTGCCCGAGGGAGCGATGCTCCTGGAACTCCTCGCCGTGATCGCCGGTCACCACCGCGACCGTGCGCCCCCAATCGCCCGACTTCTCCAGGCGGCGGACGAGGGTGTCGATCCACGCGTCGGCGTACCGGACCTCGCCGTCGTAAAGGGCGATCAGATGTTCGAGGTCCCGGGGCGCCATCAGGGAGTCGTGCTCGAGATACCGCTCGATGGTGCGATACGTCCCGTCCACGGGGCCGTCGTAATCGGGGTCGAACATGGCCCGGTACGGCTCGGGGGCGCCGTACTCCCAGTGGGGGTCGAAAAGGTGGATCCAGAGGAAGAACGGCTTCGACCGGTCCCGCCCCTCGAGCCAGCGGACCGCCTCGCCGATCACCCTTTCCGCCCGCGGCTCGAGCCCCTGATCGAAGACGTACCCCTCGGCGATGCGGAAATCCTCGAACCGGTCGAAGCCGGCGTCGAAGCCGTAGACGCGGGAGGTGTAGATGTGGCTCACGAAGGCGGCCGTCTCGTAGCCCGCCTCCCCGAGAAGACCGCCGAGGGTCGAGAGGTCCGGCCGGGGGGCGAGGTAGTCGTTCACGGCGCCGTGCTCCCACGGTCTCGTTCCGGTCATGAGGGAGGCGACGGCGGGGAGGGTCCAGGGGGCGGACGTGTAGGCGTTTTCGTAACGCACCCCCTCCGCGGCGATCCGGTCGATGGCGGGGCTCGTCGGCCGGCCGTAACCGTAGCAGCCGAGATGGTCCGCCCGCATCGTGTCGATCACGACGAGCAGGATGTTCGGCGCCGCCGGCCTTCCGCCGCAGGAGAGGAGGAAGGGGAGGGCGAGGAGGGTGAAGGGGAAGCGGCGGAGTCGGGAGAGGCGGATCGACATGGGGGGATCCTCGTGGTCCGAGGGCCGGATCAATCGCCTTCCGGCCCGATGACGAGAGTGCCGATCGCCTCGGCCTTCTCGCCTTCCCGGGAGGCGGTCACCCGGAAAGGATAGACCCCCCGGGCCAGCGGGTCACCATCTTGGTCGCGCCCGTCCCAGACCTCCCGGTTTTCGTTGTAGCCCGCGTTCGCCGAGAGCCCGCCGAGCGTCCGGATCCGGAGCCCCCGGACGGTGTAGATCTCGAGGCGCACGTCGTCGGCGGGGAGGGTGAGGGAGTAGACGAACCCGGCCCGGCTCCGCACGGGGTTCGGGTAGCAGAGGGGCTCCACCACCCGGAGCCGGTTCTCGACGACCACCTTCCGGGTGGCCGAGAATCCCCCCGCGCGGAAGACGATCTCGTGCCCGCCCCCCCCCGCGTCCGTTTTCGCCACGGCGATCCACCGGTCCGTCCCTTCTTTCCTGAGCGTGTCGATGGGGAGGGAGACTCCGTCGAAGAGGAACTCCGCCTCCTCCGCGGGAAGGTCGTGGGGGTAGACCGCTTCCGCGCGGGCCTCGCTCATCGGCGCGATGAAGTCGCCGTCGAGGACCGCCGCCCCGCCGATGCGGAGCGTGATCGGGAGGGAGGCGCCGAAGAGGAAGAGGGCGGTTCCCCTCTCTCCGAACGCCTCGATCCGGATCTCCCCTTCCCCCGCGCCGAGGTTCGGAGCGTACAGGACGAGGAGCCCGTGCCGGCCGCCGATCGTGTCCGGCGTGACCGAGTAGAGCGATCGGTCGACGAACGCCTCCCCCCGGAGGACGCGGACCGAGTCGACCGTTCCCCCCCGGAGGTCCCGCGCCGTGAGGGCGATCTCGGGGGCCGTCCCGTCCCGGTGGCCGAGGAGATGGTGGCCACTGGCGACCGGCTTCCCGTCGACCGTCGCGGCGAGGTCGAGGGCGTTCCCCGCGACCCACACCGGATAGGTTCGCCGGAGACCGCCGACGGCGATCTCCACGTTCTGCATCCCCTCGGGAAGGGCGAACTCATCGAAGCGGGCGACCCAGACCGAGTCCCCTTCCCGGGTGAGGGAATCGGTGTGGCGGGAGAGGTCCCCCACGGTCGCGCGGACGTCGCCGGTGTCGAGGGAGGAGACCGTGGAGATTCGGACCTCCAGGTCGGTCACGGGCGCCACGCCGAGCGTGTCGTCGTAAAGGACCCCGTCGAAGAAGACGGCGAGAGGGACATCGGTCTTGACGGTGCGCGACGTCCGGCCCCCCCAGACGTCGTCGATCCGAAAGAGGATTTCGCCCCCCGTCTCCCCCGCGGGGCGCTCGTACCGGACCGTCCAGAGCCAGCGCGCGCTCTCGGCGTCGACTCCGGAGGTCACGCTCACCCGGGAGGAGTCGGCGGGGGAGCCCCCCTCGAAGACCAGAATGTCCTCACCTTCGTCGACCCAGAGGTCGCCCGCGTAGCTCATCTCCACCGCGAGGGGGCCATCCGCGGGGGGGACGACGGCCGCGCCGTCGGCGAGCGTGTCGGCGCCGGCGGCGACGGTCACTTCCGGCGGGAACGGACCGATCCGGAGGGCCGGGTCGCCGAGGATCACGTAGCGGCGGGCCGTCGCGTACGCGTAGTTGTCCGCCGCGTATTCCGCCATGGCGGGGGCGAAGATCTCGCCCGCCCTTCGAGGTTCCCATGAGTCACGAACCTTCGCCGAGTCCCCCCGGGAGGGGTAGAAATAATCGAGCACCCAGTCGTTCAGCCGGAGGTTGGCCGTGAGGTACTCGATAGCGGTCGAGCCGTATGTGAGGACCGCGCCGGTTCCGGGCATGAGGACCATCACCTCGCCGAGGGCGTCGAAGCCGAACGAGTTGAACTGCTCGAACTCGGAGATGTTGCACCCGTATCCCATGAAGACGTAGGGGGCGCTCCCGGGGGTCGAGTAGTCGCTCAGGTCGAAGAGGTCCTGGTTCGTGTACGCCCCCTCCTTCCCCTCGACGAGGAAGATCTCGTGGGTGAGGGAGGAGCGGCTCCCGTGCCCCTGGAAGTTCACGAGGAAGGCCCCCTCCCCGTTCGATCGGTCGAAGAACTCCGCCGTCACCCCCGTAGCGGGGTCCCGGACCAGTTCGACCGTGCAGAGCAGATCGGCATATCTCGGATCGTTGTCGTAGGGGGGAGCGGCGGGGCAGAGGGGATGGTAGATGTCGGTGTGCCGCGAGAGCCAGAGGGTCGACGTGTCCGCCCGCACCGCCGATTGGGACGTGACCCTCTCCGCGAGCGCCCGGGACCCGGTCTCGAACTGGGTCTGGTTCGAGTTCCTGTAGGGGAGGAGAGCGCCGTCCTTCGTCCAGGCGTCGTCGGCCACGAAGAAGACCCGCCTCCGCCAGGCCGCGCCGGGGTCTTCGGACTCGTAGGCGATGGTCTTCTCCACGAGGGTCTCCACTTCCTCGACGCTCCCCGCCGGAAAGCGGCCGATCAGTATTTCCGGCAGATAGTCGTAATACCCATCCAAAAGCGCGTACCACGGATCGCTCGCGGTCCAGTGATCGACCCCCCCCACGGGCAACGGATCCCAGATGGGGTAGGCGGGGATGAAGTCGAACTCCGTCGAGTCCGCGTTCCCCGCGATCCCCTTGTAGTCCTCGTAACCGTCGCCGACGAGGAGGGCGAACTCCGGCGGGTTCGACCACCACTCCATGGCGAAGCGGAAGTAGCGCTGGATCGCCCGTGGGTCTTTCGGGCCGCCGTGGAACTCGTCGTACACCTCGCTGATCTTCGCCGTCGTCACCGAGAGTCCTTGGGCTTCCCGGTGGGCGGCGAGCTCTTCGACGGCCGCGCCCGCGAGATCGTCGTGAACGAGGATCAGATAGTCCGCCTCCCGGGAGGCGAGATCGGCGTGCGTGGAGCGGACGATCGACCCTTCGCCGAGGGGCCGGAAGAACCCCTCCGCCGCCGCCACGTAAGCCCGCGTCGACGGGGCGCTCTCCTGCATCACGAGGGTGAATGTCCCGTCCCCTTCGCTCCGGACCGAGTCGACGGAGACCTTCACCGGAGCGTACCCGTCGGTCACGTCCAGGACGAAGAGGTCCGCTCCGGGGAACCCCGCGACTTCCATCTGGGAAGACCCGGACGCCTTCCCGGTGCTGAACCGGGTGTAGCCGTTCCGGGTCCGGTAGAGGAAGTCGGTATGGATCTCGTACCAGTCGAGGAAGCCGCCGGCGCCGGCCACGTCCGTGTTGTCCTGGCTGGAGCCCCGAAAGCCGAGGTAGGTGAATCCGTTCTCCCCCACCGTCAACGACGCCGAAGAGAAGAGAGAGTCGCTCCGGAAGAGGGCCGGGCTTTCTCGGTTGACCACTTCATTGAAGACCGTGTCCCCTGTCGCCTCTTGAACGAGCATGTACCGGTGGTAGCGGCGGCTGCTCTGGAGAGTGCTGACGGTCATTCCTTTCACGCGAAAGCTCCCCGCCGGATCGGCGGCGGGGAGGTCCACGGTCGTCTCCAGAAGGTCTTCGGTCTTGCCGGATCCGTAGTAGTAGTCCGTCGTGTCCGAGACGGGGCCGATGTCGTAAAAGATGTCCTCCTCCCACCGGACCGAGTCGGGGAAGGAGGGGAGGGGCGTGAGGCCGGCGAATCCGCGCCACCCGCTCTTCGTTTCGAAGGGGGGCGAACCCTCCCCTTCGGTCAGGAAATAGACCGCTTTCGTCGCGAAGCGGTCGCCGTCGTCCCGCTCCATCCGGTCTTCCCGGAATCCGGGAAGGTAGGCGACGAGCGCGTCGCCGGCGCCGAAGAAGCCGTCGCCCCCCTCGTCGACCACCTCGATCGGGAGGATCTTCACCGTGAACGGGTCGCGCCCCTCTTCCATCTCCTTGTCGTCGAACCCCCGGCGTGCGAGGGTGAGGGCCCCGATCGCGACGCCCGCCGGGAACCCGGCGGCGGCAAGCTCTTCGTATCCGACGCGGTAGAGCCCGCTCTCTTTCACGCGGAGCTTCCACTCCTCCTCACCGAACCGTTTGCCCGGAAGGCGGGGGGGCGGTCCGGAGCGGGCGGGCCGGGAGCGAAAGGCGCGGGCCTCCTCGTAGTTCACGATGGCGCTGCGGTAGACGCTCTCCCAAGCCCCCTCGTCCCCGACCGGTTCCGTGAGGGGGGGCGCCTTCCCCGGGTCCTTTTCGAAGCGGACATGGACGTCGACGGAGGAGTAGACCCGAAGGAGTCCGCTCCCCGGCACGGTGCGGAAGGTGTGGACCGTGACGGGCACCACCGTGTGGCGCCGGAAGCCGGCCGGTTCGCCCACGGTGACGAGTTCGCCGGGATACCAGGCGGAGGAGCGATGGAACCCCTCGTCCCGGAAGGGGAGGGCGACCGGCGTCCCGTCGGGGCCGACGATCGTATCCTTGGGGAAGGGCTCGACCGGAGGGCCGGGCAGGTCGACATGCTCGCTCGCGAAGACCGTCGCCCGAGCGCGGTATCCGTCGGGCACGGCCACGAGGTAGGTGCGCCTCGGGAGATCGGGAAAGCCCGCTTCGCCCACGGACCTCGGATGGTCCGGGATGACGCGCCGGTAGGTCGCCCCTTGGACGGTCACCTCCCGGATCTCGTACTCCCCCGCCGAGACGCGGATCCGGACGTCCGGATACGTTTCTCCCCGGGCGGGTGCCGCCGCGAGGACGAGGAGGATGAAAGCGATTCGGAGGGGGAACCGATCGCGCGGATTCCGTGAAGAGAAGCAGATCATATGAGGTTACTATAGCACGGTTCGAGGGGCGTCGCACCGGTGGTTCTCACTTCGAAACCGAATGAGGAAAGGGGGTCCAACCCCATGTCGAAGAAGGAGATCAATCTTTGTGGGCCCGGAGACCTCCCTTCGGGGGAGCTTCTCTCCGGCGGAGAGAGGGCGCTCCGCTGGATCGGGGACTATCTCGACCGCACACGAGACCATCCGGTCCGTGCCCGGGCCGCGGAAGGGGACCTTCTCGCCGACCTCCCGGAGGAAATGCCCGAGGACGGGGAGTCCCTCGAGCGGATCGAGCGGGATTTCCGGGAACTCGTGGTTCCCCGGGTCACCCACTGGAACCATCCCCGCTTCTTCGCCTACTTCGCGATCAGCGGTTCGGTTCCCGGGATCCTCGGCGAGCTCTACTCGGCGGCGCTGAACACGAACGGCATGAAGTGGGTGACGAACCCGGCCTCGGCGGAGCTCGAGCAGCGGACCCTCCGCTGGCTCGCCCGGGGGCTCGGGCTCCCCGACGGTTTCCACGGCATCATGGCGGACGCGGCGTCGACGGCGACCCTCCTCTCGCTCACGGTGGGGCGGGAGAAGGCGACCGGATTCGACGTCCGCCGGAAGGGGCTCTACGGGCAGGAGTCCCCCCTCCGGCTCTACTGCTCCGAAGAGGCCCACATGTCGGTGGAGAAGGCGGCCGTCATCCTCGGGCTCGGACTCGACCACGTGGTGCGGGTGCCGTCGGACCGGAACTACCGGATGGATGTCGCCGCGCTTCGGGAATCGGTCCGGGTCGACCGGGGGGCGGGACGGAGCCCCTTCGCCGTGGTCGCCACCCTCGGCACGACGGCGGCGAACGGCGTCGATCCGATGCACGGGATCGCCGACCTCTGCGAGGAGGAGAATCTCTGGCTCCACGCCGACGGCGCCTACGCCGGGGCGGCCGCGTTTCTCCCGGAGAAGCGGGGGCTCTTCGCCGGGTGGGAGCGGGCGGACACGATCGTCGTGAACCCCCACAAGTGGATCTTCACCCCCGTCGACGCAAGCGCTTTCTATTTCAAGGATGCCGAGGCCTTCCGCCGGGCCTTCTCGATCCTTCCCGAGTATCTCCGCACCGGGGAGCGGGCGGACGACCCGATGGACTACGGCTTCCAGCTCGGACGCCGCTTCCGGGCGCTCAAGCTCTGGTTCGTGCTCCGCGCCTTCGGCAGGAAGGGGATCGAGGAGCGGATCCGGTTTCACTGTGATCTCGCCCGCCGGTTCGCCGATTGGGTGGACGGCGAGGAGGAGTGGGAACGCCTCGCCCCGACCCCCTTCTCGACGGTCTGTTTCCGGCACCGGGGAGGGGGGGGGACGACGAAGGGGGAAGAGGAGCTCGTGGCGAAGAACGGGTCGATCCTGGAGGGGATCAACCGAAGCGGTGACGCCTACCTCTCCCACGCGGTCCTGAAGGGGCGCTACGCCCTCCGGGTCACCATCGGAAACATCCGGACGACGGCGGACGACGTAGACCTCGTCCGGCGGCGTCTCGTCGAAGAGGCGGTGAAACTCTAGCGGCCGCCACCCCTCCTTGACCGGGCGCATGGCGGATGCTAGCGTCATTCTCAGAGAACGGGCGCGGGCTCTCCCGGCGCCGGGCGGGAGGCCCCCAGAATGTTCGGGAAAGGGTGGAAGATTCCGAGGCTGCCTCTCGCGATCGCCTGGACGCTTCTCATCATCGGGGTGTCGTCGATCCCGAGGCTGCCGGAGCAGGCCCCACCGCTCTTCCATTACGACAAGATCTTCCACCTGATCGAATACGGGATCCTCGCCTGGCTCTGGGGGGATGTCCTCCGCCGGTCGGCCCGCCCCGGTCTCCGCCGGTGGGCGTGGGCGATCGTGATCGCGGGCGGCCTCCTCTACGGCGCCATCGACGAATTCTACCAGGGGACCGTCGGCCGGAGTCGGGACCGGAACGACTGGCTCGCCGACGGCGCCGGTGTCGCGATCGCCCAGGTCATCCAGGAAACCCGGGCGCGAAAGAAACGAGAGGGATAGAACCAGTGGCGCGTATCAAGGCGATTCGGGGGACCCAGGACCTATTCGGTCCCGTCGTGGACCGTTGGCGGATCATGGAGGACGGCGTGCGGATGGTGGCGGGCCGGGCCGGGTACGAGGAGATCCGGACACCCCTGTTCGAGGCGACGGAGCTTTTCGCCCGGGGGATCGGGAGCGACACGGACATCGTCCAGACGGAGATGTACACGTTCCCCGACCGGAAGGGACGGAGCCTGACCCTCCGCCCCGAGGGGACCGCGTCGGTCTGCCGGGCCTACCTCGAGCACAATCTCGGCCGGGAGCGGCCGATCGCCCGGTACTTCTATATGGGCCCCATGTTCCGCTACGAGCGTCCCCAGAAGGGGCGCTTCCGGCAGTTCCACCAGTTCGGCATCGAGGTGCTCGGTTCGGAGGAAGCCTTCTACGACGCCGAGACGATCGCCGTCTTCGTCCAGATCCTTCGTGTTCTCGGCCTCGACGAGGTGACCGTCAGGCTCGGCTCCGTCGGCGACCCAGCCTGCCGCCCGAAGTACGTCGACTTGTTGGTCGCGTATCTCCGGGACCGGGCGGGGGATCTCTCGGAACTCAGCCGGGAGCGGCTCGAACGGAATCCGCTTCGGGTCCTCGACAGCAAGGAGACGGAGGACCGGGCGGTGATCGAGGGGGTGCCCCCCTTCCTCGATCACCTCTGCGACGAGTGCGGGAGGCACCTCGAGGAGGTGCGAAGCGCCCTCCGCGGCGCCGGCATCCGGCACGAACGGGACGACGCCCTCGTGCGGGGGCTCGACTACTACACGAGGACCGTTTACGAGATCCACCACGAGAAGCTCGGCGCCCAGAGCGCCCTCGGCGGGGGCGGCCGGTACGACGGGCTCGTGGAGGAACTCGGCGGGCCCCGGACCCCCGGAGTCGGCTTCTCGGCCGGCATGGAGAGGATCGTGACGGTGGCGGAGGAGCTCGGCATCGCGTGGGAAACGGAGAAGGAGGTGCGGCTCTTCGTGGCCCCCCTCGCCGAGGGGGCCGAAGGGGAGATCTTCCCCCTGATCACGGGACTTCGGGACCGGTACCACGCGGACGGGTCGAACAAGACACGCAATCTGAAGACCGTCTTGAAGCACGCGAACAGGGCGGGGGCGGACCTGCTCATCCTCCTCGGCGAGGAGGAACTCGCGTCGGGGACGGTGACCGTGAAACGGCTGGACACGGGCGAGCAGACCACGGTCCGGAGGGACCGGTTGGAAGACGAGATCGAGAAGGAGTCGATGGGATGAAAGGGACCCGAACCCACAACTGCGGAGAGCTACGGGCCGGGCACGCCGGGGAAGAGGTGGTGCTCATGGGATGGGTCCACCGAATGCGGGATCAGGGCGGCATCTTCTTCTTCGACCTCCGGGACCGGTTCGGCCTGACGCAGGTGGTGTTCGAGCCGGACGGCCCGGTCGATCTCGGCGAAGCGAGGGAGTTGAAGAGGGAGTACGTGGTCGCCGTGGCCGGGAAGGTCCGGGAGCGCCCCGAGGGGCTCCGCAACAAGAACCTGCCGACCGGCGGCGTCGAGGTGGTGGCGTCGGAGCTCCGGGTGCTGAACCGCTCCGAGACGCCCCCCTTCGTCATCGAGGAGGAGGTGGACGCCACCGACGAGATGCGCCTCACGTACCGCTTCCTCGACCTCCGGCGGGAGGTGATGTCCCGGCGCATCGTCCAGAGAAGCGTCGCCTCCCAGGCGGTCCGGCGCTACCTCGTCGATCGCGGCTTCCTCGAGATCGAGACGCCCCTTCTCGTCCGGAACTCGCCGGAGGGGGCGCGGGACTACCTCGTGCCGAGCCGCGTTCATCCGGGGAAGTTCTACTCCCTCCCCCAGTCCCCCCAGATCTACAAGCAGATCCTGATGATCTCCGGCTTCGACCGTTACTTCCAGCTCGCCAAGTGTCTCCGGGACGAGGACCTCCGCGCGGACCGGCAGCCGGAGTTCACGCAGATCGACATCGAGATCTCCTTCACGACGGAGGCTGAGGTCTTCCGCATCATGGAAGGGTTGATGGCGGCGGTCTGGAAGGAGACGCTCGGTGTCGACATACCGACTCCCATCCCGATCCTGAACTATCACGAGGCGATGGAGCGGTACGGGAGCGACAAGCCGGACGTCCGGTTCGATTTGGATCTGGTGAACCTCGACGAGGCGGCGCGGGCGTCGGAGTTCAAGGCGTTTCACGGGGTGCTGGAAGGGAAGGACGGGGCGGTACGGGGCTTCGTGGTGTCGGGAGGGGCGTCGTTCTCCCGTAAGGAGATCGACACGCTCGAAGAGCTCGCCAAGAAACATGGCGCCCACGGTCTGGCGTGGACCCGGGTGAAAGGGGGGGGGTTCGACGGCGGCGTCGGGAAGTTCTTCGACTTCGAAAAGCTGACGGGGGCCCTCGGCGCGAAGGAGGGGGACCTGGTTCTCATGATCGCCGGGCCGTGGAAGAAGGCGCTCACTTCTCTCGGCGCGGTCCGGGTGGAGGTGGGGCGGCGCCTCGATCTCGCGGAGAAGGGGGCGGTCCGGTTCCTCTGGGTGAACAAGTTCCCCCTCTTCGAGTGGAGCGAGGAGGAGGAGCGGTGGGAGCCGGCGCACCACATGTTCACGATGCCTTTCGAGGAGGAGGCGGAGTTCCTCGCGAGCGATCCGGGGAAGGTGCACGGGCATCTCTACGACATGGTGCTGAACGGGGTGGAGATCGCGTCGGGTTCGATCCGTAATCACGACCCGGAGGTGCAGCGGCAGATCATGGAGGTTGTCGGGATCAAGGGGGAGGACCAGGACCGGCGGTTCGGGTTTCTCCTGAACTCCCTGAAATTCGGCGCGCCCCCCCACGGGGGGATCGCGTTCGGTTGGGACCGGATCGTGCAGATCCTGACGGGCGGCGAGTCGATCCGGGACGTGATCGCGTTTCCGAAGACGATGAGCGGGCTCTCTCTCATGGACGGCTGCCCGTCGGATGTGGATCCGGCGCTGCTGGATGACCTCGGGCTGCAGATGAAGAAGAAGTAGGCGGGAGTTCGGGCTGAGTCGTAGTCGCACGGGCAGATCCTGTCCGGGGCGTGGGTGGGGGGATGGCGGCTCAGACAAGCCGTCCGCGCCTACTCGATCTTCCGATGGCCGGGTCGAAGCCCACCGGCGCTCCCGGCAACTCGCCGCTTCATCCCCCCACCCAACACCCCGGCCACCCGCCCGTGGCTGGGAATGATCAGCAAGGACTGCCGAAACAGGATTTAGAGATCCCGTTCGTCCTGAACAGGACCGAAGGTTCGTATCGAAGGGCGAACCGGGGAGAGCCTCGAACTCCCGTTTGAAAAGGGAAGAAGAGGCGTCCGCCCACCCGGGCGCTCTGAGAAGAGCAGCGTCTGTGTCGCGCTCGTCCTCCCCCCGACCCGGGGACGTAGTTCCGTTCGTCTCGCAAGTCACGTCAACGGAAGCAACGGAACTACGTCCCCGAACTTACCGATGCGAAGGGGTATCTGGTTCCGAAAGGAATAGCGGGAATGGGGTATCTGGTTAGGAACAGGGCCAAGCTCCCCAATGTGTTGCACTGCACCTTCATGTCTGATATGCTCTACAACATCGAGTTTACCCTTGTGGTTGAGCGGTGGCCAGACCTTGTTCCCGGGGAAGTGCTGGCCGGTCCCATCGGTCATCTCCTCCCTTTAGTCATTCATATCGGTGAGTCGTCGGTGTCGCAAGGGACCGTGGGCCGGAGGCAACCCGCCCTTCGGGGAGGAGAAGACAATGGGCAGATCACCCTCTCTCGTTTTCGCCGTTGGTCTCACTCTGGTAGCAGGAATCCACGCGCACGCCGATTGGGCACCGAACGGGAATGTCGTCTGCGACGCGCCGGGGCAACAAGGCTTGATGTATGCAACGAACGATGGCGCTGGCGGCGCGATCATCATGTGGCCGGACTTTCGAGATGGAGTGATATTCGATATCTACGCACAACGGATCGACGCAGTCGGGGACACTCTCTGGCAGGCCGGCGGCGTGCCGATCTGTACGGCCCCGACTGATCTCAGATTCAATGCGGGGGGGGCGACTAAAGAACATAAGATCATCGGCGACGGCGACGGCGGCGCCATCATGGTGTGGGATGACTTGCGGATTGGAGCGGGCTGGAACATCTACGCCCAGCGAGTCGACTCTCTGGGAACACCACTCTGGACTCCAGACGGCCACCTGTTATGCGATAGTGACAGTTCGCAAATATTACCAACTCTGGCCATGGATGGTGCCGGCGGAGCGATCGTCGCGTGGATGGACTACCGCTCCAGCCACCCTAACGAGCAGGACACCGACATCTACGCCCAGCGGGTCGATGCGGACGGAAACCTGCTTTGGGGGGCCTCTGGCACCAGAGTCTCGACTCGGGTGGGGTCCTCTGTAGCTCTCCCTCAAACGACGAGCGACGGGGTCGGGGGAGCATTCATCGTGTGGGAGGAATTGGGTTCGGTCTATGCGCAACACATTACGGCGTCGGGCGACAGCGTTTCCGGATGGCCTTCAAACGGTGCTCGCATCGGCCGGCTGGGGAATGCCGGGGGATACTCATATGCGGAGATCATCGGCGACGGCCTCGGCGGGGCCTATGTGGTTTGGCATTGGGCGGAATACGGCCTCGGGGCGTTCGTCTATGCCCAGCGGCTCGATCCGGTCTCAGGTCCCGTGTGGGATTCCGATGGTCTTCTGGTGGGAGGCTCTGTGCTCGGTGAATACGGCAGCTATACCCCTTCGATTACCTCCGATGGTTCCGGAGGGGCGTTCGTTTCCTGGATAATCTTGTCATTGTCGGGCGACCAGGACGTCTACGCACAACGCCTGAATAGTGCGGGTCAGGCCCTATGGGGAACAGGCGGTATCCCGGTCTGCGCGGACCCGGCGTACCAGGCGAACCCGGTGATCGAGAGCGATAGTCTCGGAGGCGCGTTCGTCGTCTGGGAGGACCTACGCAACGGAACAACGAACGGGATGGACATCTACTCCCAGTACCTCGATGGGGCCGGCAATCCCCTCTGGACAATCGACGGGGAGGTGATCTGCTGCGCGGAACAGAATCAAATACGCCCACGGCCGTTCATAACGGATTCGCTGTCTGCCCTGTTCTTCTGGGTGGACGAACGCGCAGGCAATCGTGACCTATACGCGGGCAAACGCCTGGCGGTTACGACCGGCATTTCTTCTTTGCCCGGTGGCGCAAGGCCATCCCTTCTCCTCTATCCGAATCCGGCGCGCGAGGCTTCGACGCTTCTCTTCGATATTCCCGACGAGGGATCAGTCTCTCTCGATGTTTACTCGATCGGTGGACGACTCGTGCGGCGGCTCACGAACGATCGCTATGGCCGGGGGAGCCACGTTCTTGAGTGGGACGGCCGCGACCAATCCGGAAGGCGCGCACCCTCCGGCGTCTACTTCGTGCGGCTCCAGGACGGGGAGGAGGTCGAGAGCCAGCGTCTGATTCTACTTCGGTGAAGAGCAATCTTAGACTGGTAACCCGGCGACAGGCACCTGTGTCTCCCCGGGCGGCCTGCCTGCCAACTCTTGTCGGGACAGACACTCCGCTCCGGTGCGAGGCGTGGCTGGATGGCTTGCGTGCGGAGTGTCTGTCCCCTTGTCATGCCATATCACAATAGGTATGGTATCGGCGTCTTCCGGGGCTTCTCCCCGGTTCCCCCTTCGATACGATCCTCCCTCCGGTCGGATCACTCAGGGCGAACGGGGGGGAACCAGCGCGCGGCACAAACGCTGCTCTTCTTCGAGCGCCCAGATGGGCGGACGTCTCTCTCTCCCTACGAAGATCCGGTCAGTAGTCCTTGCTGAGATTGCCCTGCCACGGGCGGGTGGCCGGGAGCAGGTGCGGTAGGAATACCACAGACCTCCGCAGATCCAGGTGGGCGGACGCCTCTCTTCTCCTCCCTGCGAAGATCCGGTCGGCCCCCTTCGACAGGCTCAGGACAGGCTTCGATACGCTCGTTCACTTCGTTCACGAGCTACTCAGGACAAACGGTATCACTGGGTTTGAATTCGGCATTCCTTGTTGAGAATACCATGCCACGGGCGGGTGGCCGGGGTGTTGGGTGGGGGGATGAAGCGGCGAGTTGCCGGGAGCGCCGTTGAGTTCGAGGTTTGCCATCGGAAGATCGCGTAGGCGCGGACGGCTTGTCTGCGCCGCCATCCCCCCACCCACGCCCCGGACAGGCCCCGCCCGTACTAGGACGAGAGGACCACCCGACCGGCTCTTCGCTACCTACCCAATTCCATTGCCAACTTCTCCGGATCCGTGATCGGCGCGGCGCAGGTCTGACCCGTGCAGATGTAGGCGCTCGCCGTGTCGTCCACCATGTGCCGGCCCCGGAGGAGCGGCACCGCGGGGTCCTTTTCCGACGGGTCGCCGAACGCCACCACCTGGTTCGGGTTGTACTGCCCGAAGGCCGCCGCGACCATCGCCTCCGTGTCCGCCCCCCCCGGCCGCCCGACCAGGGCCACCTCCCTCGGCGGCGCCAGAAGAAACTCGAGGGCGCCGAGCCACTGCCCGAACGCCGCCGGATGGCGCTCCATCAGCTCCTGCATCGAAGCGATCGCCTTCCGGGCCGGCGCGCCGTAACGGTCGTCCCCCGTGTAGGCGTGAATTTGGAGGAGCACCCGCGCCGCCATGGCGTTCCCGCTTGGCGTCGCGTTGTCCTGCACCCCCTTCGGCCGGGTGATCAGCTTCTCGTGATCGTCCGCCGTGTCGAAGAAGCCCCCCTCGGCGGTGTCGGCGAAGCAATCCAGCATCACGTCCGCGAACCCCTTCGCGAGGCGGAACCACTTCGGATCGAACGTCGCCTGATAGAGGGCGAGGAGCCCGTCCGCGACGTAGGCGTAATCCTCGAGGTACCCGGCGAGGGAGGCATTCCCGTCCTTCCAC
The DNA here is from genome assembly GCA_043809585.1 of Candidatus Eiseniibacteriota bacterium. GTDB lineage: Bacteria > Orphanbacterota > Orphanbacteria > Orphanbacterales > Orphanbacteraceae > JBDROZ01. The sequence continues at coordinate 55,715 of JBDROZ010000025.1, read as the reverse complement.
GTCCGGAGGAGCCGGCCCTCCCTCATCATCTCTCTCTCGAGGAATGCCGCGCCCCTCGTCGCCGCTTCGAGGTATTCCCTTGAACCGAGGATTCGCGCCCCGTCGGCGAGGGCGGCGATTATGAGCCCGTTCCAGGCGGTGAGCACCTTGTGGTCGAGGCCCGGCTTCACCCGCGTTTCGCGGACTTCGTAGAGCTTCTCCCTGCACCGGGCGAGCCGCGCCAGTAGATCCTCCCGCGGGGTCCCCGCCCGGGCGGCGAGTTCATCGTCGCCGTGACCGAGCCGATTCGGGATGCTCTTCCCCTCGAAGTTCCCCTCCTCCGTGATCCCGTAGGCGAGTGAGAAGAGGTTCCCCTCTTCCTCGCCGAGAACGGCGTTCACGTCCGCCGGCGTCCAGACGAAGAACTTCCCCTCCACTCCCTCGCTGTCCGCGTCCTCAGTCGAATAGAAACCGCCCGACCGGTCCGTCATCTCCCGCATCACATAATCGAGCGTTTCCTCCGCCACCTTCCGGAAGAGGGGCCGGCCCGAAGCGTGGTAGACGTGCAGGTAGAGCCTCGCGAGAAGGGCATTGTCGTAGAGCATCTTCTCGAAGTGGGGGACGAGCCAGAACGGATCGACCGAATAACGATGAAACCCGCCGCCGATCTGGTCGTAGATCCCTCCCCGGGCCATCCTCTCCAACGTCTCCTGGACCATGCGGGCCGCGCCCTCGTCGTTCGTCCGCCGCCAGTGGCGAAGGAGAAAGTCGAGGTTCATCGGCTGGGGAAACTTCGGCGCGCCGCCGAATCCCCCGTTCTTCGGGTCGAAGGAGGTGGCCAGGTTTCTCGCCCCCTTCTCCGGGATGTCCCCCCGGATCTCCTCCTCCCGGGAGAGGACGACCGTCTGGGAGATCCGCTCCCGGACCCGATCCGCGTTCGCCCGGACTTCGTCCCTCCGGTCCCGGAAGGCGTCCGCCACGTTCGCCGCGAGCCGGCGGAACGAAGGCAGCCCATGCCGCGGCTCCGGCGGAAAGTAGGTCCCCCCGAAAAAGGGCACGCCCTCCGGCGTCAGGAAGACGCTCATCGGCCACCCCCCGTGCCCCGACATTGCCTGCACCGCTTCCATATAGATGGCGTCCAGGTCGGGGCGCTCCTCCCGGTCCACTTTGACCGATACGAACCGATCGTTCAGCACCGCCGCCGTCCCCGGGTCCTCGAAGGACTCCCGCTCCATCACGTGGCACCAGTGGCACGCGCTGTAGCCGATCGAGAGGAAGATCGGTTTGCCGGTCCTCTTCGCCTCCTCGAGGGCTTCCTCACCCCACGGGTACCAGTCGACGGGGTTGTCCTTGTGCTGCAACAGATAGGGGCTCGTCTCCTTCGCGAGGCGATTGGGCATGAGTGGTGGGTCCTTTCTCGACGGGGGGACCGCGGATGTCTCTCTTACAAGATAAGGAAGGAGGTAAGGATTCGCTCATTCCAAAGTTCCATTCTCCTTGGACTCCTCCTCTGCACCTTGGAGCAGTTGTGCTCGCGCGCCATATCCGTCCGGAGGGGGACAGGAAGAATCGGGGGGACACAATACCGAACTCCCATTGAGTATTGTGTCCCCCGAACTCGGAATTAAGTATTGTGTCCCCCAAACTCCTTATAGTAGAAAGGTGATCGTCGGCCCGATCCCGAGGAAAACCATGAGCCTCAAATCTCTCGTCCTCCAGAGCGCCCCCGAGTTTCTTCTCATCCGCATGAAGGCCCGGCGCTACTGCCGCCTTCTCCGGCATCTCCCCATGGACGAGGAACCCGAATTCGCCCCCATCCCCCCCCTCCTGAAGGAAGGGGACGGCGCCGTCGACGTGGGGGCCAACTTCGGCATCTACACCCGCCTCTTGTCCAACCTCGTCGGGGCCGAGGGGGAAGTGCACAGCTTCGAGCCCGTCATTCACACCTACCGGGTGCTCCTCTCCTGCCTCGCCCGACTCGACGTGGCGAACGTGAAAGCCTACCCGCTCGCCCTCTCCGACCGGCGGGGGGAAGGTCTCATGAAGTGCCCCTCCTACCGGGACGGCGGCGGCAACTACTACCAGTCCTTCGTCGCCGAGGGAAAGAAGCTCGGGTCCCCCGGCCAGGAGTTCACCGTCCCCCTCCGCTGCATGGACGACGCCCTTCCCGAGAACACCAAGCCGATCCGCTTCATCAAGATCGACGTGGAGGGCCACGAACTTCCCGTCGCGCACGGCGCCCGTCGGACCCTCGAAAAGTGGAAGCCCGCCCTCCTGATCGAGGTCTCCCGGAACCCGGACGATCCCGAATCGAGCACCGGCGAACTATTCGCCTTCCTCGCCTCCCTCGGATACGAGCCGTACTGGATCTCCCCCGGGGGGCTCGTCCGCCGCGAAAAGGCGGTCCGGAGCGTCAATTATTTCTTCTTCACCGAAGACCACGTCAGAACCCTCCGTAAGGCCGGGCACCTCGCCGGAGACTGAGCGAAGCCCCTTACCATTTGTTGTTAAATAGGTTAGAGAGATCGGCATTGCCCAGTTTCTCCTGTCTTCGGCTTTCCTGTCATAATGGCGGTCTGTGTCGTAGTTCGACCTTCGACAGATGGTCAAGGTAATAGAGCGTGGATTCGATACCCTGGACGAGGTGAGGGTTTTCGTCGCGAGGGCGCGGATCGCGCGGCGAGAGGCCGACTTGCACCCTTCGCGCTTCCGCGCTCCGGGTACTCCCGGCGCCAGGTGCGTGGCCTGAAGATCCTCCCTCCGGGCGCTAACACTTATCACTCCTAGCCGTCGCGATGAGTCAAAAGCGCCCGACGGGCCCGGTTGAGCAAGCGGCGAAGGAACGGAGGCCTCGTAGCCCGCGAGCCGAGCCCGCAGCAGAAAACCATCGCCTCGTCCAGGGTAGATTGACAGATTCTCGTGAATTGACTTAGATTGAATCGTCCGTCCGCGCCGGACGGGGGATCGACCCGGGTCGATCCCGGAAGGGGGTTCCGCTCCAGGTGGGAGCCGTCATCGTCAAAAGGATTCACCTCGTCGAGGTGGATCCTCTTCATCTTTTCGGGCAGAACGACAAGAACCTGCGCCTGATCCAGGACTCCTTCCCCGACGTGCAGTTGGTCGCCCGGGGGGGCGACATCTACATCGAGGGGGTCGAGGGGCACGTGCGCAGACTCGAGTCGCTCCTCCTCGACCTCGTCTCGCTCGTGAAGCAGGGGAAGATCCTGCAGGACACGGACGTCCGGTACGCCGTGAGCCTCGCCCTCGAGGATAACGGCAACGGCATCGCCGACCTCTACGAGCCGCGGAAGAGCTACTTCCATCTGAAGAAGTCGGTGAAGCCGAAGACCCACAACCAGGAAGACTACGTCCGGGCCCTCGAGAAGTACGACATCGTCTTCGCCGTCGGGCCCGCGGGGACGGGCAAGACCTACCTCGCCGTTGCGGCGGCGGTCTCGGCCATCCGGGCGCGGGAGAAGAACCGGATCGTGCTCGTCCGGCCTGCCGTCGAGGCGGGGGAGAACCTCGGCTACCTGCCCGGGGACTTTCAGGAAAAAGTTGATCCCTACCTGCGCCCTCTCTATGATGCACTACACGACCTCATGGGCGCCGATCGGATCCAGCGGTCCTTCGAGATGGGGATCCTGGAGGTCGCGCCCCTCGCCTACATGCGGGGGCGCACCCTGAATGACGCCTTCGTGATTCTCGACGAGGCGCAGAACACGACCATTGGGCAGATGAAGATGTTCTTGACCCGTCTCGGGAACAACTCCCGGGCGGTCATCACGGGGGACGTCACTCAGGTCGATCTGCCGGTCCCCGCCGACTCGGGGCTGATCAAGATCCAGCCGATCTTGAAGGACATTCCCGAGATCCGATTCTGCTATTTCACGGACCGGGACGTGGTGCGCCACTACCTGGTCCAGCGCATCATCCGCGCCTTCGCCAATCATTCCTCCTCCGGTTCGTCTCCGGAGGCCGGGAACGGCGGCGGGGTGGGAGAGCGGGGCGAGGGATGAAGATTTTCCCCTTCCGCGTGGCCTCATCGGCTTTCTCGAAAAAAGGAAAGGACCGGAAGAACTCCGTCCGGTTCTCGCCGGCGCCGTCGGAGGCGCGGGTCTCCGCGGCGCGGGTCGGGATCGCCGCCCTCACGGTGGGGGTCGTCCTCGCCCTCTATCTCCCCCTCGGCACGAGCCAGGTCTTCGTCCCCGCCGAAGGGGTTATCGTCAAGGAGGACATCCTCGCCCCCTTCGACTTCCACGTGCTGAAGCCGGAGGAGGAGTACCGCCGGGAGCAGGCGGAGGAAGCGGCCAAAGAGCTGCCGGTGGCGCGCGTCGGCGACGAGACGACCCGGGAGATGGAGCTCAGGGTCCGGGACTTCTTCCTCGCCGTGGAGCGCGTCATCGACACGGAAGGGGAGGCGGAGGACCAGCACCGCATGATCAGCGAGCTGGGCGTCCCCCTCACCGAGTCCGCCCGGAACGTGCTCCTCGACATGGCGTGCGAAAACCGCCTGCGCCTCGAGACCGTCTCCTTCTTCCAGGACGTCCTGGACCAGGGCATCTTGGCCGACAAGTCGGTCTTCACCGATCAGGGGTACGACCGGATCACGCTCCAGCGGGACGGCGAGGAGTACACCCTCGGGCTCGACAACTTCGTCGACGTGGACGAGCTTTCCAACCTCGCCACAGAGCGGGGCCGGGAGGTGTTCGGCGAGAACCGGGCCCTGCTCACCACCTTCTACGAAGTGGTCACCCACTTCGCCGGTCCGAACCTCTTCTACGACGTCCGGGAGACCGAGGTGAGGCGGCAGACGCGGCGGGAGGCGGTCCTGCCCCATACCGAACTCTACCTCGAGGGTCAGAAGATCATCGGCGCCCACGAGCGGGTGACGAGAAACCACGTCATGGTCCTCCGGTCCCTCGAGAAGAAGTGGGCCGAGGAGCGGATCGAGACGGTCCCGTGGCAGCGGATCTACCCCCATCTCGGCCGGCTCCTCGCCTCCCTCACGGTGGTCACCCTCTTCCTCGCCTTCCTCCGGCGCCACCGCCGGAATATCTTCGCCAGGGACAAGCTCCTCCTGCTTCTCTCCACCATCGGGCTGATCGGAATCGGCCTCTCGGCGCTCTTCGGCGCCCTCGGCCTCTCGCCCTATCTGATGCCGGTGGTGCTCGTCGGGATGCTCGCCACCCTGCTTTTCGACGACCACGTGGGCATCGCCCTGACGGGGGCGTGGGTTCTGACGATCTCCCTCGTCGAGGGGCTGCAGCTCCCCCTCATCTTCACCCTCGGGACCGCGGGGGCCACCGCCGTCTACGGCGTGGCGGGGGTCCGGGAGCGGAGCGGCTTCTGGCGCTCTCTCCTCTACGTCGGGGCGGCGTACGTGATCGCCATCGGCGCGTCCGACTTCCTCCATCTCACGCCGAACCTCGAGACCCTCCGGAAGATCGGCTTCGGCCTCCTCTCCGCCTTCGGCAGCGCGGGGGTGGCCATGATCCTCCTGCCCCTCTTCGAGCCCCTCTTCGGGGTGACCACGAACATCACCCTGCTCGAGCTCTCCGACCTGAACCGGCCGATCTTGAAGACCCTCTCCCTCCGGGCCCCGGGCACGTACCACCACTCGCTGATGGTGGGGAATCTGGCCGAGTCGGCGGCGGAGAGGATCCGGGCGAACTCGCTGCTCGCCCGGGTCGGCGCCTACTACCACGACATCGGGAAGATGACCAAGCCCGAGTACTTCGTGGAGAACCAGGTGGGGCGGGAGAACAAGCACGACCGCCTGTCGCCGAAACTCTCCGCCCTGGTGCTCATCTCCCACGTCCGGGAGGGCATGGAGATGGCCCGGAAGGAGCGGCTCCCCGCGGAGATCCAAGACGCGATCCGGGAGCACCACGGCACCACGCTGATGGCGTTCTTCTACGACAAGGCGTCCCAGGCCGCGCCGGACGCCGAAGTGCCCGAGGGGGAGTTCCGGTACCCCGGGCCGAAGCCGAGGACGAAGGAGAACGGCATCATCATGCTCGCCGACGTCTCGGAAGCCTCCACCCGGGCCCTGGTGGATCCGACGCCCGGGCGCATTCGTCAGCGCATCATCGAAGTGACGAACGCGAAGTTCGCCGAAGGCCAGCTCGACGATTGCGATTTGACTTTCCGGGAGCTCCGGCTCATTCAAGAGAGCTTCGTGCCGATCCTGACCAGCTCCATGCACTCCCGGATTCGCTACCCGGACGAAGTCCGGCGCGAGGAGGACCGTTTCGCGGTTGGAGGTCTACTCGGAAAATCTCCAGAGAAACGTTGAGGTCGATACGGAGTCGTTCCGCGGGACCGCCGAACGGATCCTGACTTCTCTGGTCGGCCCCTCCGGCGAGGCGAGCGTCGTCTTCGTGTCCGACGACCGGATCCGGGAGCTGAACCGGGACTACCGGAAGATCGACTTGCCCACCGACGTCCTCTCCTTCTCCTGCTACAATGACGAGATGAGCGGAGGCGTCATCGGCGACGTCTTCATCTCCGTGGAGACGGCGGGGCGCCAGGCGGCGGAGCGGGGCGTCTCCCTGGAGGAGGAGCTCACCCGGCTGATGATCCACGGCCTCCTCCACCTCGTCGGGCACACCCACGACGGGGAGGAGGACGGGGGGCGCATGAGAGAGCTGGAAGAGAAGCTGTACGCGGCCCATCGGATCGGAACGGCCGGCGGCGAACCGACGGGAGAGGGGTAAGGACAGAATGGAATCGGCGAAAGAGCGGCAGGCCTCGACGATCGTATTTCTCTGTTTCTTTCTCTCCGGCATGGCGGGCCTCGCCTACGAGGTGCTTTGGATCCGCCAACTCTCGCTCGTCTTCGGCACCACCTCCTTCGCCGTCTCCACCGTGCTCGCCGCATTCATGGGGGGGCTCGCCCTCGGCAGCTGGCTCTTCGGCCGGATCGCCGATCGCCGGGGGGACACGCTCCGGCTCTACGCCTGGCTCGAGCTCGGCATCGGCGTCTACTGCCTGCTGATCCCGCTCCTCTTCCAGGGCGTCACGACGGTCTACACGCTCACCGCCCGGTCCGTGGGCGGCAGCTTCTACATGATGAGCCTGGTCCGTTTCCTCCTCTGCGCGACGGTGCTCGTGCTGCCCACCACGTTCATGGGGGCCACCCTCCCGCTCCTCTCGCGCTACGTGGTGCGCCGCATGGACCGGCTCGGCTCGGGAGTGGGGCGCCTCTACGGCGTCAACACCTTCGGCGCCGTGGCCGGCACCTTCCTGACCGGATACCTGCTGATCGGAACGATCGGTGTCTTCGCCACCACGGTGGCGGCGGCGGCCGTGAACGGCGTGGTCGCCCTTCTCGCCTTCTCCCTCTGGCGGTCCGAAGGTCCCCGGGAGCCGTCGCCCGCGGAGGAGACCTCGGTGGAGGGGGGAAAGCTCCCCGTCCTCCACGGCGCGATCCTCGCCGGCATCGCCCTTTCCGGGTTCGCCTCTCTCACCTACGAGGTGGCATGGACCCGGCTGCTCTCCCTCGTCCTCGGCAGCTCGGTCTACGCCTTCACCGCCATGCTGACCACCTTCCTCCTCGGCATCGCCATCGGAAGCATGATCATCTCCAAACTGGCCGACCGTCTCGATCGCCCATTCGCCGCCTTCGCGGTGGTCCAGGTGTGCGTCGCCTTCGGCGTGCTCGGCGTGACGCCCCTCCTCGACCGCCTCCCCATGCTCTTCCTGATCCTCTTCGGGAAGATGGGAGGTTCGTTCTGGGTCTTCCAGATCGCCGAGTTCCTGCTCTGCGTGGTTGTCATGTTCCTGCCGACCCTCTTCATCGGCGCGACGCTCCCCCTCGCCGCGAAGGCGTTCACGAGCCGTCTCGACCGGGTGGCCCGGAGCGTCGGCACCGTCTACGCGAGCAACACGGTGGGCGCCATTGCGGGGTCTTTTCTCGCCGGCTTCGTCTTCCTCCCCCTGGTGGGGACCCAGAAGACGATCCTGGCCGCCTCGGCGGTCAACATCACCGTGGCGGTGATGATCCTGATGCTCCTGCCCCGGCCCGGCCGGCCGCTCCGCTTGGGGCTTTCGGCCGCGGCGGTCCTGGTCTTCGCGGCGGCCTCGTCCCTCGGGGGGAACTGGGACCGGTACATGCTGAACTCGGGTCTCTTCGACAGCCCCCGCTACTCCCTGCACCAGGTGGGGCAGAAGGGGTTCCAGGAGTTCGTCCGCTCCTACGACATCCGCTACTACGAGGAGGGGACCTACGCGAACGTGGCGGTCAGCTTCGAGGCGGAGAACCTCTTCCTCCAGATCAACGGGCGGACCGAGGCGTCCACCGCTTCGGACATGTCGAACCAGATCCTCGTCTCCCAGATCCCGATGCTCGTGCACCCGAACCCGAAAAAGGTGCTCGTCATCGGCCTCGGGAGCGGTATCACCCTCGGCTCGGTCCTGACCCATCCGGTGGACCGCGCCGACTGCGTCGAGATCTCGCCGGCCGTCGTGCGTGCGGCCGACTACTTCAGGGACTGGCACGACGATGTCCTCAGGGACCCGCTGGCGAATGTCATTCTCGACGACGGCCGGAACCGGCTGCTCGCCTCGGAAGAGACCTACGACGTGGTCATCTCCGAGCCGTCGAAACCGTGGATCAGCGGCGTGTCGAATCTTTTCACTCGGGAGTCGTACGAGCTTTACAAGAAGCGTCTGAAAAAGGGGGGGGTCGCCTGCCAGTGGTTCCACTACTACAGCATGAGCCCCCGGGACTTCAAAATCACGGTGCGCACCTTCCTCTCCGTATTCCCCTACGTGCAGGTGTGGAACGTGGACAACAACGTTTTCCTTCTCGGCTCCGAGGACCCGCTGATGATCGACACGTCGGTCATGGCGGAGCGCATGAGGATGCCGAAAGTGGCCGCGGATCTGGAGAGGGTGAACGTGGGGACGCCCTACCTGCTTCTGGGCTACTTCCTCTTCGGCGAGGAGGAAGCCCGGGAGTACGTCGGCGAGGGGCCGATCAACACGGACAACCTGCCGATCATCGAGTTCAGCGCCCCCCGGCACCGGGACTCGTATCTCCAGTCCGAGATCCTCGAGTCGATGCTGGATGCATTCCCCCGGTACAACAGGTACCCCCTGACGGGCCACATCCGCCAGGAGGGGAACACGATCGACTACGCCCTCGCGGGCCTCCGCTTCACGTCGCCCGTGTCGTGGCAAAGCGGCGTGGCGAACATGAACCGGACCGTGCTTCCCGAGGAGCGCCTCGAGGGCGCCGAGGGGCCGCTCCTCGCCTACCGCCTCGAGGCGCGCATGATCGGCGCCGCCGGCGACGAACTCGGGATGGTCGCCATTTCCCGGGGGGATTTCGCGGAGGAGAAGCTCCTGCTCACCCTCGAGCGTCTCTTTTCCGGACAGACCGAGAAAGGGCGGACCACGATCTCCGGCGAGCCGGCGTTCTGGTCCACCTACGAGGACGGCGGAAGGTCTCTCGCCGCGATCACCTGGTACTATCCGCCGAACAGTTTCCAGTACTTGGTTCAGTTCGTCGGCGCCCCCGGGCGTCCTTCGGACGAGATCCGGCGCATGCTGCTCGAAGGGGCGTCGTGCGTCCCTCTTTCGGGAACACTCCCGAACGGCCGGGGGAACCCCGGCGGAGAGGAACTTCGTTGATCCAGCTGTATCTGATCGGTGTCGTGGGGGCGCTCGCCCTGTTCGGAGTCAGCGCCTTTTTGACCGCCGCGGAAAGCGCGTTCTTCCACCTCCCGAAACCGGAGAGGATGGGGCTCCGGGAGGCGAAGGACCCCCGGGCCACGCGCCTGCTCGCCCTCCTCGATGACCCTCGCCGGCTGACCCTCTCCCTGCGACTCACGAACGTCACGCTCCGGACGCTCGCCGTCACGCTCCTGACGGTTCTCGCCCTCCGATTCGCGCCGGTTCTCGGCATTCACACCGCTCTCCTCCTGGCGATCCACGTCGCCGTCGCCCTGATCGTCATCGTCGGTCCCTCGGAGGTGATCCCCCGGGCCTACGGGATCACCCATGCGAGGGACGTCGCGCTGCGCGCGGCACCGATCATGACCGTCTTCGACCTGCTCAGCGGGCCCTTCCTCCGGGTCCTGGTCGGCATTCTACGGCGCACGGCGACGCTGTTCGGGTTCCGTTGGGCCATCCCCTATCTCACCGCCGAGGACGTGATCGCCGTGGTGGAGGCGGGAGAGGAGAAGGGGGAGATCGAGGAGGAAGAGCGGGAGATGATCCACTCGATCCTCGAACTCGGCGACACGGCGGTGCGGGAGGTGATGATCCCCCGGGTGGACATGGTGGCCGTGGAGCGGCGGAGCCCGGTGCGGGAGGCCCTCGCCAAGATCACCGAGCGGGGACATTCGAGAATTCCCGTGTACGACGGGCAGATCGACAACATCGTCGGCGTCGTGTACGCCAAGGACCTTCTCCGCGCCCCGTACTTCGACAACCCGGAACTCCCGGTGGAGACGGCCATGCGGGAGGCGTTCTTCGTGCCCGAGGGGAAGCGGGTGGACGATTTGCTCCGCGAGTTCCAGCGGGAGAAGGTCCACCTCGCCGTGGTGGTCGACGAGTACGGCGGCACGGCGGGGCTGATCACCATGGAAGACGTGCTCGAGGAGATCGTCGGCGAGATTCAGGACGAATACGACCGGGAGGACGTCCTCTTCGAGTCGACCGGACCCGATTCGGCGCTCGTCAACGCCAAGATCCCTATTGACGATCTGAACGAGCGGTTTAATATCAGCATTCCGGCGGAACTGCACGACACGCTCGGGGGCTATCTCTACGATCTGAACGACCGGGTGCCCGTGGAGGGGGAGACCTTTGCCGACCCCGAAAGCGGTCTGCTTTTCAAAGTGGAGAAGGTGGACCGGCAGCGCATCGCCCGGGTCCGGATTCGCCGGCTCCCGTCCGACGAGATCTCCGAGGGGAGGAAAGGAACGGGAGGAGAACGGTAGCCCCCGCCGCCCCGGAACGCTCCGGTGATCCGTTCATTCGACGAGAGAGGTCGGCGATGGGAGGCGAATTGATCCGAAAGCTCCGGAACTACTTCGCCGCGGGACTCCTCGTCATCCTGCCCATTCTCGTCACCGTCTGGTTCCTCTTCAAGATGTTCGTCTCCGTGGACGGTTACCTCGGCCCCCTCTTCGTCCGCTACACGGGACGGTCCATCCCGGGGCTCGGGTTCGCGGCCACCGTCTTTCTGATCCTCTTCGTCGGACTCTTCGCCTCCAACCTGATCGGGCGGAAGCTGATCGGCACCGGCGAGCGCATCGTCCACCGGATCCCGATCGTCAGCAAGCTCTACCTCGGCGTGAAGCAGATCAGCGCCGTCATCTTCCGGGAGCAGGAGAAGTTCTTCCGCGACGTGGTCGCCGTGGAGTACCCCCGGAAGGGGATCTGGGCGGTGGCGTTCCTCACGAACCGGATGCCTTCCGTCGTGCCGGGCGCCGAAAGCGCGGAGATGATGGCCGTCTTTCTACCCACCACGCCCAACCCGACGTCCGGTTTCCTGCTCCTCGTTCCCCGGGACCAGATGCACCCGCTCCCGATGTCCGTGGAGGAAGGGGTGAAGTTCGTGATCTCCGGCGGCGCGGTCGTCCCCGACGAGTGGATCGAGCGGCTCCGCGCGTCGGCGGAGGTCGAGTCGATGGAGGAGGCGCGGACAGGAGGGAGCGATGGATAACGCCCTTCCCGTTCTCTTCCAAAAGGTCGAAGAGCTCCTCGATGCGAAGGACATGCGCGGCGCGGCCGCCCTCCTCGCCGAGGCCCACCCGGGGGACGTGGCGGAGGTCATCGACTTCGCCGACGAAGACCACAAGTGCGACCTCTTTCTCACCCTCTCGAAGGACCGGCGGCCGGAGGTCCTTTCCCGGGTCGACGACACCACCCTGACCGTGCTCCTCGCCCGCCTCTCGGACGAGGAAATCTCTCGGGCCGTGGACGAACTCCCCACGGACGACGCGGCAGACATCGTCGGCCAGCTCACCGACGAGGACGCGGACCGGGTCATGGCGCTCCTCGAGGAGGAGGACCAGGAGAGCATCCAGAAGCTGCTCGAGCATCCCGAGGAGAGCGCCGGCGGGATCATGGAGAGCGAGTTCGTGGCGGTCCAGGAGCACGCCACCGTGGAGGAAGCGGTGGGCGTGCTCCGGGAGCGGGCCGAGGTGGTGGAGCAGGTGCAGCACGTCTACGTCGTCGACGAGGGCGGGCGTCTGACCGGCATTCTTCCCCTCTGGCGCGTGGCGATCTCGAAGCCCGGCGCTTCGGTCGACCGGTTCGTGGAGCGGGACGTCATCAGCGTGCCCGTGGACATGGACCAGGAGGAGGTGGCGGGCGTCGCGCGCCGGTACGACCTTCTCGAGGTCCCCGTGGTCGACGACGGCGGCGTCCTCGTCGGGCGCATCACCATCGACGATGTTCTCGATGTGATGGAAGAAGAGGCAACGGAGGACATCTCCCGCATGGCCGGCACCACGGACGTGGAGATCGGCCAGACATCGGTCTTCCGGATCTCCTTGATCCGCCTCCCCTGGCTCATGATCGGGCTTCTGGGCGGCGTCGGCTCGGCCCTCATGATCAGCCAGTTCGAGGGGCAGCTGGAGGCCAAAATCGCCCTCGCCTTTTTCGTTCCCGTCATCATGGCCATGGGGGGGAACGTGGGCATCCAGTGTTCCTCCATCGTGGTCCGTTCCCTCGCCCTCGACGAGATCGAATCACACCACATGGGGCGGCGACTCCTCCGGGAGTTCCTGATCGCCGCGTTGAACGGCGTGATTCTCGCGACCATTCTCGGGTTGCTCGCGCTGGCCTGGAAGGGGGAGGCCGATCTCGGCATCATCGTCGGGATCTCCATGTTCGCCTCGATCCTCGTGGCCGCCACGGCGGGCACCGTCTTTCCCATGGCGTTTATGCGGCTCGGATTCGATCCGGCCCTCGCCACGGGGCCCTTCGTCACCACGTCGAACGACCTCCTGAATCTTCTCATCTATTTCCTCGTCGCTGCCCTTCTCCTCGGGCGGATGTAAAGCCCCATGGCGATCGAGCGGGACGACGCGATCGTGCTCGGCCGCATCCGGTTCGGCGAGACGAGCCTGATCGCGACCCTCTTCACCCGGCGCCGGGGCCCGGTGAAAGTGATCGCCAAGGGGGCCCGGAAGGGGCGAAGCCGCTTCGCCGGCGTCCTGGAGCCGTCGAATCGGATCCACGCAGTCTACTACCGGAAGGAGAACCGGGACCTCTACCTCCTTTCCCAGGCCGACGTGGTCCGCTCCTTCGGGGGGCTCCGGGAGAGTCTGTTGCGGCTCGCCTACGGCTATGCCATAATCGGGACCCTCGCCGGCTTGAAGCGGGAAGAGACGCCCGCCGGCCGGCTCTTCGATCTCGCCGTGGACGCTTTCGAAGCGGTCGAGACGGCGGAGACGTGGGGTCTCGAGCCGGCGCTCTGGGGCTTCCTGCTATCCGCGCTCGCGGACGCCGGCTACCGGCCGGAGCTGGAGCGCTGCCTTCGATGCGGGAAGTCCTCTCCCATGGAGAAAGGGGCCCGCTTCGATCCCCGGGACGGCGGCGTTCTCTGTCCGGCCCACGGAGAGGGGGGGCTTCTGCTCTCGGCGGGGGCCTTGGACGCCCTTCGCCGTCTCTCGAAGGGGGGAGCGCCCGCGGCCCCCCTCACGCCCCGGGAGACCGCCGAGGGGAGGGAGGGGCTCCGCCGGTTTTTCGTGGAGCACGGGCTGGGTCGGGCGCCGTTCCGCTCCCTCGATTTGCTCCGCACGGACGGCGGCAGGAGGAGACCGTGACCTTCCAGGAAATCGTGATGGCCCTCGATCGTTTCTGGTCGGAGAAGGGGTGCGTCATCGCGACCCCCTACAATTCGGAGGTGGGCGCCGGGACGTTCAACCCCTCCACGTTTCTCCGGGTGCTCGGCCCGGAGCCGTGGAAGACGGCCTACGTCGAGTTCTCGAAGCGGCCGAAGGACGGGCGCTACGGGGAGAACCCGAACCGGGTCCAGGGATTCCATCAGTACCAGGTCGTATTGAAACCCACGCCCCGGGGCGCCCAGGAGGTCTATCTCGAGTCGCTCCGGGCCATCGGCATCGACCTCGCCCGTCACGACCTCCGCTTCGTCGAGGACGACTGGGAATCGCCCACCCTCGGGGCGTGGGGCCTCGGCTGGGAAGTGTGGCTCGACGGCATGGAGGTCACCCAGTTCACTTACTTCCAGCAGACCGGGAGCCTCGACCTCGACCCGATCTCGGTGGAGCTGACCTACGGCCTCGAGCGGCTCGCCATGTTCATCCAGGGCGTCGACTCGATCTTCGACATCCGGTGGAACGATTCCCTCACCTGGGGCGACGTGATGAGGGAGCCCGAAGTCGAGTGGTGCCACATCAACTACAAAGAGGCGGACGTGGACTTCCACTTCGAGCTCTTCCGATTCTACGAGAAGGAGGCGGCCCGCCTCCTGGAGCTCGGACACATCTTCCCGGGGTACGACTGCATCGTGAAGTGCTCCCACGTGTTCAATCTGCTCGAAGCGCGGGGGGCGATCAGCGTGACCGAACGGACCGGGTACATCGGGCGCATCCGGAAGATAGCCCGCCGGGCCGCCCTCGGATACATCGAGAAGCGTCAGGCCCTCGGGTTCCCGCTGGTCCCGGGAGGGGCGAAGCCGTGACGAAGCACCTCCTGATCGAGATCGGCACCGAGGAGATCCCGGCCGGGTACGTGCCGCCCGCGCTCCGGGCCTTCGCCGAGACGCTTGCCAGGCGGCTCTCCGAAGGGCGCGTCGCCCACGGTGCGGTCGAGACTTTCGCCACGCCCCGGCGGCTGGCCCTCCGGATCTCGGACGTGGAGGAGATGCAGCCCGACGCCGAGCGGGAAGTGACCGGGCCGCCGGCGCGGATCGCCTTCGACGAGAGCGGGAACCCGACCAAGGCGGCCCTCGGCTTCGCGAAGACGAACGGCGTGGCCGTGGAGGACCTCCGGAAGGTCGAGACCGAGAAGGGGGAGTATATCGCCGTGACGGTGACGGACCGGGGGCGGCCCCTGGCCGATCTCCTCGGCGACCTAATACCCGAGATCGTGGCCTCCCTGCCGTTCCCGAAGACCATGCGATGGGAATCGACCGGTTTCCTCTTCGCCCGCCCGATCGAGTGGATCGTCGCCCTTCACGGCGAGGGCGTGGTCCCCGTGGAGATCGCGGGCGTCTCCTCCGGCCGGATGAGCCGGGGGCACCGGGTGCTCCATCCGGAGCCGGTGACGATCGAAAGCCCGGAATCGTACGAAGAGGCCCTTCGGAAGGGGGGCGTCATCGTCTCCGAAGAGGAGCGCCGCGCGAAGATCGAAGCCGAGATCGGCCGGGTGCTCGCCGGGACCGGCGGCCGAGTCATCGCCGATCCGGGTCTCCTCGCCGAGGTGGCTTATCTCGTCGAGATGCCCCGCGGCATCGCGGGCCGTTTCGACGAGCGTTTCCTCGATCTGCCCGAGAAGGTGGTGACCACAGCCATGCGCTCCCATCAGCGCTACTTCGCCGTCGCCGGTGAGGACGGCGCGCTCCAAGCCCGGTTCGTCACGCTCGCGAACGGCGTCGCCGGCGACGAGTCGGGCGTCCGGGAAGGGAACGAACGGGTGCTCGCCGCGCGGCTTTCGGACGCCGAGTTCTACTGGAACGAGGACCGGGCCCTTTCCCCCTCGGACCGGGTCGAGAGTCTCGGCCGGATGGTCTGGCAGGAGGGAATGGGATCGCTCCTCGAGAAGACGAGGCGCCTCGAGACGCTCGCCGGGAAGATCGCCGCCGAGGCGGCTCCGTCGGCGAAGGAGACGGCCGTACGGGCCGCCCTTCTCTCCAAGACCGACCTGACGTCGGAGATGATCAAGGACGGGAAGGAGTTCACCGCCCTCCAGGGGTACATGGGCATGGAATACGCCCTCGCCGCGGGGGAGCCGGAGGATGTGGCCCGGGCGATCCGGGAACAGTACCTTCCGCGCTTCGCGGGGGACGAACTGCCGGCGACCGACGGGGGCCTCGTCCTTTCCCTCGCCGACCGGACCGACAACATTCTCGGTTGCCTCGCCGCCGGGTTCGCGCCGACAGGCTCTCAGGACCCTTACGGCCTCCGCCGCCAGGCGATCGGGGTGCTCCGCATTCTCGCCGAAGAGAGGACCGCCCTCCCCCTCCGCCGGCTCCTGGAGATCGGGGCGGAGTCGTACGGGGATCGCCTGAACGATCCCCCGAAGACGATCGAGACCGCGCTCGCGCTCTTCCGGGGGCGGCTCCGCAATATGCTCGTCGAGAAGGGGCTCCCCTACGACGTGGTCGAGGGGGTGCTCGAGACCGGTTTCGACCGGCCCGCCGACGTGGAGCGCCGGGCCCTCGCGATCCAGGACTTTCGGGAGAGCGAGTCCTTCGTGAAGCTGGTGCTCGGATTCAAGCGGGTGGTGAACATCCTGAAAGGGACCGGAGAGACGGGCGCTCCCGATCCGTCCCTCTTCCGAGAGGACGAGGAGAAGGCCCTCTTCGAAGCGGCCGAGAGTCTCCGGGCCCCCTACGAGGGTTCCCTCGAGAGGGCGGAGTACCGGGAGGCGATGGAGAGGCTCCTGACCCTCCGGGACCCGATCGACCGTTTCTTCGAAAAAGTGCTCGTCATGGACAAGGACCAGAAGGTCCGGGCGAACCGGATTGCCCTCCTCCGTGGCGTCTCTCAGCTATTCCTCCGATTGGCCGATCTCTCTAAAGTGGTCCTCGAGGGGGAGAAGACGTAATCCAACCGGATGGCCCGCCCTCCCGTACGAGGAACGGGCCGGAGCGCCGCGATGGTCGAAGAGATCAGCATCGTCTTCCCCGCGTACAACGAGGAGGAGAACGTCGACGAAGCGGCCCGCCGCGCGATCGAGGCGGTGGAACTCGCCGGCGTCCCCGACTGGGAAGTCCTCTTCGTCGACGACGGGAGCCTGGACTCCACGGCGGCCAGAGTGGAAGCCCTCGCCGCCGCGGAGCCCCGCATCCGCCTTCTCAAGCACGAGAAGAACAAGGGGTATGCCCAGGCCCTCAAGACGGGCTTCGACGGCGCCGCGAAGAAGTACATCTTCTACTCCGACTCGGACAACCAGTTCGACCTGAAGGAACTGAAGAACTTCCTCCGGGCGATCGAGGACTACGACATGGTCGTGGGCTTCCGCATCTACCGCTTCGACCCGCTCTCGCGCCTCTTCCTCGCATGGGGGTACAACCTGGTCGCCCGGACGCTCTTCCGCATCCGGGTCCGGGACATCGACTGCGCGTTCAAGCTGTTCCGTCGCGAGGTGTTCGACGTCATCCGCATCGAGTCGAAGAAGTTCTTCATCGACACGGAGATTCTCGCCAAGGCGCGGAAGCACGGCCTCAAGGTGACCGAGATCGGCGTCCGCCACTACCCGCGGAAGGCGGGCAGTTCGACGGTCCGGCCGAGCCACGTGTTCTCCACGATCCGGGAACTCGTGGACATGTGGATCAAGATCTACTTCCGCTCCGGCGGCACGGGAGACCCTCGCCGCCCATGAACGGGACCGCCTCCAGGCGAACGTTCCTCCTCTTGTTCACGGTGCCCCTCGCCCTTCTCGCCCTCTTCTCCATGGACCTCGCGCCGGGCCGGTACCTGATCACCTTCCGGGCGGACCGGTACGCGCCGTGGGGCCCGGAGTCGCCCGGGGAGCCCTCCTTCAACGCCGACTGCATCCGTTCCTACTATCCGAGGCGCGTTCTCGCCACCGAGGCGCTCCGGGCGGGGCGGGTGCCCCTCTGGGACCCGACCTCCTTCTGCGGCCAGCCCTTCCTCGCGAATTTCCAGTCCGGCGTTTTCTATCCCGTGAACCTCGCGCTGCTCCCCTTCTCTCCGGCGCGGCAGATGGGGATCTTCGTCTGGCTCCACCTTGTGCTCGCGGGGTGGGGGGGGGCGCTCTTGTTCCGTGGGATGGGGCGCTCCCTGGGGGGGGGCCTCGTGGGAGGCCTTCTCTACGCGACGGGGGGCGCCCTCGCGGTCCGGACCGGCCAGCCGACCATGCTCGCCGCTGCCGCGTGGCTCCCCCTCCTCGCGCACGTCGCGGGGCGGACGGCGGAGGGGAAGGGGAGCCTCGCGCTTTTCGGACTCGTCTACGCCGGGGCGATCCTCGCCGGTTTCCCGCCGATCCTGATCTGGTCGAGCCTTCTCGCCGGGGCGTGGGCGCTCCACCGGTGGTGGGGGGTCAGGGCGGAGGCCGGGAACGGGCCGGTCGTGAAGATCACCGCCGGCTTCCTCCTCGGCGTCGGGATCGCCGCGGCCCAGCTCCTTCCGACGGCCGAGCTCGCCGCCTGGTCCGACCGGGTCCGTTTCGCCTACCCGGCGCTGGTCTCCTCTTCCTGGCACCCGGCGGCGCTCGTCCGCATGATCGCCCCCGACTTCTTTGGCACCCCCTTCGACGGGGACTCGTGGATTCATCTCCTGCTCCGGGGGGACGCCCACTACTGGCAGTCCTACCTCTCCACCGCCGCGTACGTCGGCGTCGGGGCCCTGGTCTTCGCCGCCGCCGGCTTTGGCGGGGCGTGGCGGGACCGGTCCGGGCGGTTCCTCGTCCTCTCCGGGATCGTCGCCGCCCTGATTCTCCTCGGCACGCCCCTCCTTCGCGTCGTCTCCGCCCTTCCTCTCGCCGGAGGGGCGCGGGTCGACCGGATCGTCCACGTCGCCCTCCTCGCGCTGACGGCGGTCGCCGCGTTCGGCTTCGACCGCTGGCGGGAAGGGAAGGGGGGGAGGACGGCGATCGCCACGGCGTTCCTTCTCGGCCTCGCCACGGCGGCACTCTACTTCGGGCGGGAGTCGGTCGTTTCGTTCCTTGCGGGGCCGGGCGCGGTCTCCTCTCTTTCGGACGCCCCTCACGGCGCGCGCGCGTTTCATGCTTCGGTCTTTCTCTTCGGGTCGGCGGCCCTCTTTCTCGTTCCGGCGCGATTCCGCCGGAGGGCGGTCCTCATGATCTTCGCCGGTGGGATGCTCGTGCTCGACCCGGCCCTCGTCTCCCGCCCCTGCCACGTGACGGTGGGAAGGGAGGAGCTCCCCCGGGAGACGGAGGAGATCCGGCTCCTCCGGGAGTGGTCGAAGGAGGGGCGGATCGTCCGCTACCGGGACCCGGTCCTCCCGCCGAACCTGCCCGGCCTGTTCGGCATCGAGGACGTGGCCGGCTACAACGCGCTCAACATCCGGGACTACCGGGAGTACTACGAGTCATTCGCGCCCGAGTCGGTCAGGGAGAGGAGGATCAATCCTCTCGAATCCCTCGCCGACCTCGGGTCGGGCCAGCTGGCCGAACTCGGCGCCCGCTGGATCATCACTCAGGAGACGATTCGAACCGCAGGCGTCCAATTGCGCTTTGACGGGCCCGTGAAAATCTACGAGAACCTCCGGGCCGGATCCCGCGCGGTTCTCGCGGGCCGTGTCGTGCGGGCCGTCGATGGGAGAGAGGCGGAAAGGGTGCTCGCGATGATCGGAGGTAGAGACGCCGCCGTTTTCGAAGAAAAGCCCCCCGCCCTCTCGAAGGACTCGGTCCTTTCGGGAACCACCGTAGGCGGCTGGCTCGATTCCCACGGGGGGAGGGAAACGTCCCTCGATCCTTCGTCGATGATCGAGGACCAGGCGAAGATCGTCTCCCGGGAGCCGGAGAGGGTAGTGGTCGATTGCGCGGCGACCCGGGGCCGGCTGCTTCTCCTCCGCGACCCGTACTTCCCCGGGTGGGTGGCGACCGTCGACGGCGAGAGGGCGGAGATCCTGAAGACGAACCGGATCTTTCGGGGCGTCGTGGTGCCCCCGGGCGTGCATCGCGTGGAGTTCCGTTACGATCCGCGCTCTTTCCGGACGGGCGCCGCGATCACCCAGGTCTCTCTTCTGATTGCGGCGCTTCTTCTCTTCTTCCGCCGGTTTATCTTCTTGCGCCGCGGCTCCGAAAGCCGATAGCCTGCGGGTGCCATGGCGAAACGCATCCTTCCACCACTCCTTCTTCTCGCCGTCGTCTTGATCTTCTTCCGGGGGTCCCTTTTTCAAGGCCGGGCCGAGATCCCGTGCAATCCGAACCGCTGGGTCCCCTGGAAGGAACACGCCTCGCCCGGGGAGATCGCACCCCCCGCGGTGAACACGGACTGCGCCCTCGCCTATTATCCGCGCCGCGCCTTCACCCACGAGTGGATGAGGCGGGGTGATTTCCCTCTCTGGGACCCGACCACTTTCGCAGGCCAGCCCTTCCTCGCCAACTTCCAGTCCGCCCTCTTCTATCCGGTAAACCTGATCCTCGCCCTGACAACCGACGCCATGACCGGCATGGGATGGTTCGTGGCGATCCACTTCTTCCTCGGCGGGCTCTTCGCCTACCTCGCGGCCCGCGCCTTCGGGATCGGCCGGGGGGCGTCCGTCGCGGCGGCCCTCGTCTTCGAGCTGAACCCGTTCTTCATGACCCGGATCGGCCACCCGACCTTCGTCGCCACGGCGGCGTGGCTTCCGGCGGTCGTCCTCGCCGCCGAGCGGGCCGCCCGGCGCCCGGGATTCCGGAGCACCGGGGTTCTCGCCCTCCCCCTCGCCCTCGCCGCCTTCGCCGGTTTCCCGCAGATGCTCCTTCACATCTACTACGTCCTCGCCTTCTTCTCCCTCGCCGCGCTGATCTCGAAGGAGCGCCCGCGGGCGCGGACGGCGTGCACCTTCGGCGCCGCGATCGCGCTCTCCCTTCTTCTCGCCGCGGCGCAGCTTCTCCCGACGCTCGAGTTCCTCCGGCTCTCCACCCGGGAGGCGGCGGATCTCGCCACATTTCGCTCCGGCACGCACCACCCCCTGATGGCGCTCCGGATCCTCGCCCCCGACTTTTTCGGCAACCCGGTGAACGAGACGCTCTGGTCCACGCTCTTCCGGACCGGGAACGGGATGTTCCGGCAGAACTACGTCTCCACCCTGAACTACTTCGGTGCCCTTCCCCTGGTGATCGGCCTGTACGGAATCTTCACGGGCCGGCGCCGGCTCTTCTTCGCGGGGCTCTTCCTCTTCCCCCTGCTCGTGCTCGCCGGGACGCCCCTCGCCGACATCGCGTGGCGCCTTCCCGGCTTCCGCTTCTCCCGTCCCGACCGCCTGATCCTGCTCCCTCTCTTCGCGACGGCGATCGGGTTCGGCTTCGGCGTGGATCGCCTCTCGGACCGGGCCCGGAAAACCCCGCCGTTCGTCCTCGCCGGGTTCGTCGTCCTTCTCGCCGGCGCGGCGGCCCTCGCCCTCTTCCGGGAACCGATCATCGAGGGGCTTCTCCGGGGACGGGCTCCCGTGACGAACGGCGTCGTCCTGCTCTTGAAGGCAAGGGTCCCCCTCGCGAATCTCTCCGCCACGGCCCTCCGTTCCTCGGCGACCACCGCTCTCTTCGCCGCCGCCGGTCTCCTTCTCGTTCTCGTCCGGAGACGGATCCCTTCCGCCGGGATCGTCGCCCTCCTCGCCCTCCTCGCCGGGGCGGACCTCTACCTCTTCGGCGCCCGGTTCCATCTCGACCTTCCCCGGGACTCCACCTTTCGGGAGACGCCGGAGATCCTCCGGATCCGGGAGGACGTGGGACCGGACGGGCGCATCGCCCGGTACGGGCCGGCGGCGACCGACTTCCTTCCTCCGGCCACGGCCTCTCTCTTCGGCATCGACGACACGGCCGGCATCAACGCCCTCAACCTGGAGCGCTACCGGAAGCTGATGGAGACGATCGAGCCGGGACTCTACTCCTACCGCCGTTATCGCCCGCTCCAGCGGCTCGAGAGCCTGAAGTCGCCCGCGCTTCGGATTCTCGGCGCCCGGGTCTACGGGGTGGACGATTCGGGGGGGATTCTCCCGATGCCGGGACCACGGCCCCTCCCCCGGGCGACCTTCCACGGACGGTGGGAGTACCTGAGCGGGGCGGCGATCCTCCTCCGCCTCCGCTCGCCGGAATTCGATCCCGCCGAAACCCTCCTGCTCGAAGGGCAGGGGCCGCCCGCTCCGGTGGCGCCCCGCGGCGGTTCTGCCGATATTCAGAGGTACGAACCGGACCGGGTGACCGTGGGAGTCGTCGCCCGGTCCCCGGGATTCCTCTTCCTCGCCGACGCATGGTACCCGGGTTGGGAGGCGACGGTGGACGGCGGGCCGGCGACCCTCTACCGGGCCGATTACGCCTTCCGGGCGGTCCCGGTGCCGGAAGGGGAGCATGTGATAGACTTCCGCTACCGGCCCCGGAGCTTGCGCTTCGGCGCGGCCCTCTCGTCGGCCGCCCTGCTCGTTATGATCCTGCTCGCCGCCGCGCCGCGGCGGAGGAGAACGGAATGAGCCGCGTGCTCGTCATCGGCATCGACGGCGTCACCTTCGACACCCTCGACCCGTGGATGGACGACGGGATCATGCCCTACCTCGCCTCCCTCCGGAAGGAAGGGGCGACGGCCCCGCTCCGGTCGGTCTTCCCGCCGATCACGGCCCCCGCCTGGGTGTCGTTCATGACCGGAAAGAATCCGGGCAAGACGGGGATCTTCGAATTCCTCTACACCCGGGGCGGACTCGAAGAGCAGCGCCCGGTGAACGCCACCGTGCGGGACGGCATCCCTCTCTGGGAGATCATCTCCCGGGAGGGGAAGAGGGTCGTCGTTCTCGGGATCCCGGTCACCTACCCGCCCGACAAGGTGAACGGCAGTCTCATCAGCGGATTCCTGACGCCTCGGGGGGCGCGGGATTTCACCCATCCGCCGGAACTTCTCGCCGAGCTCGAAAGGGAGTTCGGGCCGTACCCGATCTACCACAAAGAGGTCTATCAGAAGGGGAAGGTCGGCCAAGTCCTCGACGAGGCGTTCGAGATTCTCGGATACCGGCGGAAGGTGGCGCTGAAGCTCCTCCGCGAGCGGGAGTGGGACTTCGCCATCGCCTACTTCGAAGGGACCGACCGCCTGCAGCACGAGGTGTGGCACATCTTCGACGAGAACCACCCCCACTCGGACCCGAAGGAGGTGGCCCGGTACAAGCCGCGAATCCTCGAGTTCTATCGGGAAGTGGACGACGCGGCGCGGGAGATCGCCGAGACCGCCGGGTCGAAGGGGGAAGTGACGGAGATCGTCATGTCCGACCACGGCTTCGGGCCGATCCACGACTACCTGAACTTCAACGTCTGGCTCCTGGACAAGGGGTTTCTCGCGCTGAAGCGGGACGCCGCCACGCGCCTGAAGAAGGTCCTCTTCCGGATGGGCATCACGCCCGCCTTCGGGTACCGGACCGCCATGCGTCTCGGTCTCGCGGGGCTCCGACTCTCGAAGGGGGTCGGGGGGCGTTCGGGCCTCTTCGACCTGATCAACCGGATCTTCCTCTCCCTCGAGAACATCGACTGGGAGAGGACCCGGGCCTACTCGAAAGGGAACTACGGCCAGATCTACGTGAATCTCCGGGGGCGGGAACCCTCCGGGTCGGTCGCTC
Source organism: Candidatus Eiseniibacteriota bacterium (assembly GCA_043809585.1). Taxonomy (GTDB): domain Bacteria; phylum Orphanbacterota; class Orphanbacteria; order Orphanbacterales; family Orphanbacteraceae; genus JBDROZ01. The sequence continues at coordinate 32,301 of JBDROZ010000025.1, read as the reverse complement.
CGGAAGAGTACGACGCCGTGGTGGCCGACCTCCGGGAGAAGCTCGCCGCCATTCCCGACCCGGCGGGGAACGGTCCCCTTCTCGGTGAGGTCTTCACCCGGGAGGAGCGGTACGAGGGCCCTTACGTAGAGCGGATGCCCGACGTGCTCTTCATCCCTTCGGATATGAAGTACAAAGCCCTCGGCATCGTCGACTTCACGACCCGCCGTTTCGTGGAGCCCACCTTCGGAAATTCGGGCGATCACCGGATGGACGGCGTCTTCTTCGCCCGGGGCGGCCCGGTCCGGTCCGGGGCGGAACGGATGGAGGGGTTCTCGATCTGCGACATGGCCCCCACGATCCTCCACCTGCTCGGCCTCGAAGTCCCGGAAGACATGGACGGGAAGGTGGCCGAGAGGGCGCTCCGCGAGACTTGGCTTCGGGAGCACCCGGTGCGCTTCCGCCCGCCCTACGAGACGAAGGCGAAGGAGGAGCTCGATCTCGGCGACTCGGAGCGGCAGGAGATCATCGACCGCCTGAAAGGGATGGGGTATGTCGGTTGACCGGCGCGACCTCGTCGTCGTTCTGGTCCTCGCACTCGGCTCGCTGGCGGTTTTCCTCACGTATTGGGACTACGGCCTGAACGACGACGAGGGGTATCTTCTCGGGGGCGTGACGCGCATTCTGGACGGCCAGGTCCCCTACCGCGACTTCCACCACACCTACGGACCGGCCCGCTTCTATCTCGTGGCGTTTCTCTTCCGCCTTTTCGGGGAGGACCTCCTCGTCCTGCGCGGTCTCTGGCTGGTGATGAGGGTCGTCGTCGTCGTTCTCGCCTATCTCTCGGGCCGCCGGTTCCTGTCGAGGCCCGGGGCCGTCGCGGCGGCGCTCTTCTTCATGGCGGCGCCGGGGCCGTGGCACAAGTCGTTCTTCCATCTCTTCCTCCTCGCGAACCTCTTCGTCCTCGGCGGTCTCCGGGGGAAGGGGGCGCGGGGAGTGGCGACGGCCGGTTTTCTCGCGGGGGTCACGTTTCTCTTCCGGCAGGATCTGGGGATCTTCGTGGGCGTGTCTTACGGGGCGCTCCTCGTTCTCGGCCGGTGGACGGGCGAATCGCCGAAGCGGGCCGCCCTCTTCTCCCTATCCGCCCTCCTCGCCGTTCTGCCGGTCGTGATCTACTTCACCGCCGAGGGGGCCCTCGGCGCGGCGGCGTCGAAAGTGCTCCTCGCGGGGGCGACGGACAACCGGGCCAACGCCCTCCCCTTCCCGCCCCTCTTCCACCCGGTTTCGGGCGGTCCGGCGGGGGCGGCGTTTCTCGGGCTTCGCCTCCTCTATTATGTTCCCCTCCCTCTCTACGTCGTCGCGGGGGTCGCGGGGCTTCTCGGCCTTCTTCGGCGGGGGGAAGGGGCGGCCCTCTTCCTCGCCGCCCTTCTCGGCGCGGCGTCGTTCAACCAGGCCGTCTGGCGGAGCGATCTCGCCCATCTCCTCCAGGCCCTCGCCTGTTGCTGGCTCCTCCTCCCGTGGGGGGCGGAACGGCTCCGCCGGTGGAGCGCCGGCCTCGCTCTGGGGGCGGCGTTCGCCCTTCCGGCGCTGATCTTCCTCCAAACTCTCGTCTACGCGAGGACCTATGAAAGCCCGATCGGACCGGCCTTGATCGCCTCCGAAGGCCTCCAGCCGATCCCGCCTTACTATCTGGGATCGGTCTCCCAGCTCCGGGGGGGGACGGTCCGGCTGCCGATCCGGCGGGCCCGGGTGCGAATGGCGCCGGACGAAGCGGCCTACCTCCGCGCGATTCAATCGGCCATCGACCGCTACTCGAAGCCCGGCGACTACATGGTCACGGTCCCCGGATTCCAACTCCTCTATTTCCTTTTCGATCGCGCGAACCCGACCGCCTACGTCCACGTCCGTCGCGCCTTCGATTCCCCCGAAGAGGAGGAGCGGTACGCCCGGGATATTCTCGAGAAGCCGACGAAGATCGTGCTCCTCCGGGACACCCCCCTCGACGGGCGGAACGAGCGCCGCTTCTCCCGGTTCGCCCCGAATGCCTACGCCGCCATCGAACGCGGTTTCGAGCCGGTCGAGGAATTCGGGAATTTGGTAATCTACCGGAGAAAGGAAGCGGGCCTTTGACGGGCAAGATCATCCGTCTCATCATCACCGTCGTCCTGGTCGGGTTCGTCATCTCCCGGGTCGACTGGGGGGAGTTCCGGTCGGTGCTGGGAGAGGTTCGCGTGGGCCTCCTTCTTCTCGGGTACGCGCTCAACCTGGTCATGGTGGCGCTGAACACCTGGAGATGGAGGGTGCTGGTCCGGCCCCTCGGGGCGATCGTCTCCCTGCCGAGGCTCGCCTCCTATTACTTCGTCTGCATGTTCTTCAACAACTTCATGCCCACGTCGATCGGCGGCGACGTGATGCGGGTGCTCGATCTCGCCCGGCACACGAAGGACCGGTCGTCGGCGATGGCTTCGATCATGGTCGAGCGCCTGCTCGGTCTCTACGCGCTCTTCCCGATCGGCATCGTCGCCTTCGCCGCTCTCTATCCGGGGCTCCCCGAGCGCGGGTGGTTCCTCGTCGCCGAGGCCGGGATGGCGGCGCTCTTCCTCTTCGGCACCCTCGCGATCCGCCGTCGCACGATCCGTCGGATCGAGCCTCTCCTCCGGCCCCTCACGCCCATGCTCGAGCGGTTCGACGCGAAGAGAAAGGCGGGGCGCCTGTACGACTGCCTCGACGCCTACAAGGACCGCAAGGGGCCGGTGCTCGCGGCGCTCCTCCTCTCGCTCCTCTCCCGGGCGGTTTGGGTGTACAGCTGTTGGGTGCTCGCCGAGTCGGTGGGCATCGACCTCCGGCCCGCCCACTTCTTCCTGATCATGCCCCTCGTCGAGGTGGGGAGGATGCTCCCCATCTCCCTCTCCGGGATCGGGATCCGGGAAGGCGTGATGATTCTCATGCTCCGTCTCTTCGGTGTGACCGATACCCAATCGGTCTTCCTCGCCATCCTGATTTACGGCATCTTCGTCTTCAACGGACTGATCGGCGGGGTGGTCTATGGACTTCGCGGATTCTTCGGTGGTTCCCGGGAGGCCCCGGAAGGAGGGTCTCCGTGACCGGCCGGCGGCGGGTCTCCCGGAGGAAGATTCTCCTCGCCCTCTATGCCGCCGCCTTCGTTCTCCGTCTCTTCTACCTCTGGGAGTCCGGGGACAACCCGTTCCAGTCGGAGGACAACCTGGGCCTCGACGCCCGCTACTACGACAAGCGGGCGATGGAGATCCTGGACGAGGGTTTGATCGGCGACGAGCCGTATTTCATGGGGCCCCTCTACCCGCACCTGCTCGCGGCGGTGTACGGCCTCGGCGGGCGGAACATCCTGCTGGTCCGGATTCTGCAGGCGGCGATCGCCGCCTTCGTCCCGGTCCTACTCTACCGGATCGGATCGAGGGTCTTCACGCCCACCGCGGCGTTGGTCGCGGCGGCGGCCGCCGCGTTCTACGGGCCCTTCATCTTCTACGCCGCGGCGCTCCTCTACACGACCGTCGCGGTGACGCTCCTTCTCTGGATCCTCGACCGTTTGACTGCGGTCCCGGGGGCGCGGCCCGGCCTCCACCGGTTTCTGACGGGGCTCCTCCTCGGGCTCGCCGTGATCGGCAAGGGGAACGTCGTCCTCTTTCTCCCCTTCGCCCTGCTCGGGCTCGCCTGGGGGACGGAGGTCAAGATCCGTTGGCGCCTCGCCCCGCCCGCGTTCGCTCTCGCCGGCCTTCTGGTCGTCATCGGCGCCGTCACGGCCCGCAACTACGCCTCCGGGGGCGAGGTGGTTCTCGTGACGACCAACGGCGGTCTCAACTTCTACATCGGAAACGGCCCCGAGTCGGACGGCGGATACCGGCGGCCGAAAGGCCTCGATGTATACACGGATCCGGCGGGGCGCCGGCTGCTCGAGAAGGAACTCGGCCGCGAGGTCACGCCCGCGGGGGCCTCCCGGATCTGGCTCGATCGTTCCTTCCGGTGGATCGCTGAGAATCCGGGGAGGGAGGCGGACCTGCTCCTCCGCAAGCTGGTCTTCACCTTCTCGAACTTCGAGATCCCCCAGATCGAGATCTACCCGGTGGAGATGGCCTATAGCCGGCTTCTCACGATCTTCCATATCCCCTTCGGGCTGATCGTGGCCCTCGGCCTCGGCGCGACGGTCTTTCTCCGGACCCGTCGCACCTTCCTCCCCGTTTCCTTTCTCTATGTCTACGCCTTCTCCCTCGTCCTCTTCTTCGTGGTCACCCGGTTCCGCCTCCCCTTCGTGCCTCTTCTTTTGCTCTTCGCCGCCTGGCTCCTCTCGAAGATCGTCGAGGAGGCGAGGCGCGGCCGGTGGCGGACCGTCCTCGTTCACGCCGGCGCCACCCTCCCCTTCTTCGTTCTCTCGAACATGAACTTCTTCCACGTGGCGCCGACCCTCGGCGTCGCCGAGTCCCACTTCCGCCTCGGACTCATTGCCGAGAGGGAGGGGAGGATCGAGGAGGCGGAGGGGGAGTACCGGAGGAGCGCGGAGGGGGATCCGAACCACGCCCTGACCCGGGTCAACCTCGGCGCACTGCTCGCCCGCAGGGGGAGAATGGAAGAGGCGGAGCACTTCTTTCGGGAGGCGATCGCCATCGATCCGGACTATCCGAAGGCGTACCTCAACCTGGGGACCCTTCTCTACCGGCAGGGACGGACGGAAGAGGGGAAGGGGGCATTGGAGCGTGCGGTCGCACTGGACCGGGAGTACGGGAAGGCGTGGCTCCACCTCGCCGCCCTCGCCCTGCTCGATGGGACCGGCGACGGCGAGGCGAAGGCCCGGAGGGCGCTCGCCGCGCTCCCCGAAGGGGATTCGAACCGGGCCGTCGCCGCCGAGGCGGCGGCCCGGGCCCGGGAGCTGGAAAACCTCGGCCGGTGGCGTCTCGTCCGGGGAGAGTCGGCCCCCCTTCCCGAAGCGGCCCGCCGCGCGGTGGTCGCCGAGCTCCTCCAAGACCGGCCGGACGCGGACGGTCTCTACCGGACCGCGGAGGAGGGGGGGGACCCGGCGGCGATCTTGATCTACGGGCTCTCTCTTCTCCGGGCCGGCCGGCTCGAAGAAGCGCGGGCGAGATTCGAGAGGGTGGAGGCGGCCGACCCGGGGGCGCCCTACGTCCAGTTCGGTCTCGGCGCGATCGCCCAATCCGGGGGGCGGCCCGCCGAAGCCATGGAACGGTTCATTCGGGAGACCGGCACGCAGCCTGGTTTCGCGCCGGCATGGAGGGGTGCCGCCCTGCTCGCCGCCCGGTCCGGGAACGGGGCGGAGGCGAGGCGCTGCGCGGAGGGTTATCTCCGGTCCGGCGGACCGGAGGACCCGGCGATCCGCGCCCTACTCGGAGGGGCCGGCGGCGGGCGATGATCGGTTCTTGTCCTATTGGAGTGCAGAATCCGCCGGAATCCGGTAGAGCTCGAGCCCCTTCCACGCTCCGGCGCTCTCCGAACGCCGCAAGGCCCCTTCCATCACGGAGAGCGCCTCGGCGGAGGAAAAGCGGGCGAAGGCGCCCCCCAAGGCGTGATTGACGAGGATCCAGGAAGCCCCCTCGGCCCGGAGGGCCGCGAGAAAGCGGTCCGCCGAGCCTGCAATCTCGGCGCGCCGGGCCATCTCGGAAGCCTCGAAGAAGCTATCCGCGATCCACGGCCTCGGAGAGTAGTAGACCCGGTTCTCCCAAAGAAGAGCGACCCGCTCCCCCTCCGGCACCACCCGGTCCAAAGATCGGAACGCTTCGTAGGATTGGATCTTCCTTTCCAAATAGGCCTCCGACCGTTCCCGGCCGAGGACGACGGGCAGCGTGTCCCTCGCCGTCTCCCGGAGGGCCGGAGCGAGCAGGAGGGCGGCGACGCCGAAGAAGAGCGTCGCTTGGGCCGCGCCCGGCCATCCCCTCTCGGTACGCCACCACGCCCCCGCGACGGCGGCGAGGAGGAGCACCAACGGCAGGAGGAACCGGAGCTGCTGCGACCCGAGTCCCCAGAGCAGGAGCCCGACGAGTACCAATATGAGGGCGGCCCGCGCGGCGGACCCTCCTCGGGCCGCCGCCCAAAAACCCCAGAGGAGGAGCACGGGCGAGAGAACCCCGTCGAACCCGTCGTACCGGGGCTGGCCGTGGAAGACCACGTTCCACGGGAGGAGGAGCCAGTCGGCAACGCCGCGCCCCATGCCGATCGATTGCTGCCAGGCGAAGAGCCGGCCGTCGAGTACCGGGTCCCACCCCCGCCCTCCGAGAAGACGGGGAAGGAGAGGAAAGAGGGGGTTGCCGGTCTGGACCCACGCCTTCAACCCCCAGGGGAGGAAGAAAGCGAGGGAGAGCGCGGCGAAGAGCGCAATTCTCCCCCCCCGGCCGCCCCGGCGCGCGGGGCCGAACGCCGGGAGGAAGAGGGCGAGCGCCAGGGGAACGTAGGCGGCGAGGGCGCTGTACTTCACCGTAAGAAGGGCCCCGGCCAGGAGGGAGGCGCCGATCAAATCGCCCCGGCTCCGGCCCCGGGGGACGATACCGAGAAGGGCGCCTCCGAAGAAGAGGACCGCCGCGAGGTCCACGTCGCCCACGATCCGGGAATCGAGGACGAGGGGAAGGGTGAGAAAGAGCGCCGCCGCCGGAAGCCCCGATGATCCGGGCCGGAGCGCGCGGGCGAGGGAGGCGGCGAGCCGGGCGCCCGCCGCCGCGAGGAGTACGTGGAATAGCCGGGCCGCCCCCTCGCCGCCGAAGAGTGAGGCGCCGGCGTAGAGGAGATCCCCCCCGTGCGGCATCTTGGCGTAGATCAAATCGGGCGCGCCGTCGAGGCCGCCCGCCGCCGCATATCCCCGGGCGAGGGTCATATGGTAGACGATCGGATCGTTGGCGGTGAGGGGCGCGAGGGCGCGGACGAGGAGGTCCGCCAAGGCCAAGGCGAGAAGAACTGCCCCGGCCGCCTCCCCCGGTCCCGGCCGGATCGGCTTCGGAAGGCCCGGCATGCGGGGGGGGCCGGCGAGGAGCGCGGGAAGGAAGAGGAGGGGGACGAGAATCCAAAGCCGGAAAGCCCCCATCGTGAGGAGAAGGAGGGAGAGCATCGAGCAGTAAGCCGCGCCCAGCGCGAAAGAAGCGCCGCCGTCGCCCCGGCCCGCCCGGAGGAGTCGTCGGAGACCGGTCCCGGCGGCGAGAAGCAGGAGACCGAAGAGCGCCGCCCCGAGGAGGGAGGCGGCATGGACCCCGATCGGAAACGCTCCGTCGCACGGCGCCGGCCCGCCGAACGCGGGACGGGGCGGATGGGCGCGGAAAAAATAGGCCGTGAGCCCGAGAGCCACCGGAAGCCCGAGGGCGCCGGCCAAGCGGTCTCGGCTGAGTCGCTTTTCCCGCACGTTCGTGATACCCTCCCCCCCAGCGTCGGTCGCCTCGTCCCGTTCGGACGTGACCGTAGCACGGCCGGAGACCGTTCACAACGGGCCGGGGAGACTCCGCCGGAGGCTTGACACTCAAGGGGGCCTCCCGTATAGTGAACGGGCTTGAAATCCATGAGGTTAGCGATCGGAGCCTTGCGAGGCTCCGTTCTCCCGGCGATGGGAAAGGAGGATGGGATCAGTGGCGGGTTCTCTGTGGCGGACGGGAGGTGCTTTCACGATCTTCGCGGCGTTCCTTCTCTCGGTCGCCGGCTGCGGGAGTGACGACAACCCGACGCCCATCTTCGACTGTCCAAACTGCGGCGACTGGACCAAGCTCCTGGAAGGCAACGTCCGGTACCCCTCGTTCCGGCCCGGCGGCACCGACGTCATCGCATTCAACTCCGACCGCGGAAACACCGACAACAACGAAGAAATCTGGGTGGCCGAACTCGGCGACGGCTCGGGAGAAATCGTCTATCACCGGATCACCGAATCGCCCGCGGACGATTTCGATCCTTCCTGGTCCCCCGACGGGGAGCGCATCGCCTTCACCCGTGTGGTCACGAGCCCCCAGAATGAAACGGTCGCGGGCTACGAACTCTACCTGATTCACGTAGGCGATTTCGACAATCCGGGAGACGAAGTGCGCCTCACGAACACGGACCTTTCCGACGAGGCGACGGTTTCCAAACCTTCCGCCTCCACGTGGCTCGACGACGACACCATCCTCTATTCGGATGGTCAAAATGTCTATATCGTCTCCCTCGACGGAGATGAAACGGCCGGCACGCAAAAAGTGATCAACGATCCCTCGGACTTCATCTTCTCCGGAACCAACGATTTCGTGGAGAACCAGCCGACGGGCATTCGTCTTCCCGAAGGGGATCTCATCTTCTTCGTCTCCGACAGTCGCCAGCCCCTCGGGTCGATCCTGGTCGAGGCCTTCGACACCGAATCGGGTGATGAACTCGGCGCGGAAATCTCCCTCGAAGGTGTGGAGACCGGCGTCCTCACCCCGAGTGTCGTCGGCGGCCGTCCTCTCGGCGGTTATCTCGTGGGGGCCACTTTCCGGAATCAGAGCGGCGCCGAAGAGGATTATTGCGACACCCTCCTGACCACGCCGATTGCCGTCTTCGAAAACGACACGAGCGAGGCGGTCTTCAGGTTCGACAACCCCCGGGGCGCGATCCGTCTTATCGCCAGGCCATTGGGATCGGTCTTCTACTACGATGGCCGGCAGCAGACGTCGATCAGGGCGGACACGACCTTCATCGACTGCGTCTTCCCCGGGCTCCACGAGCTGAAGATCCGTTCCCTCACCTGCCGGGACTCGCTCGGGAATCTCAAGCGAGATTCGGTCTGGGCCGAAGTGGCCGAACTCGAAACCCTCCTGGTCAGACTCGATGCTTCCTGTGGATCGGGCAAGAGACCGGACGCCGGTTCCGTCCGGGTCCGCCCCGAACGGCGTGCCGGAAAAACGAGCGATCTCTTCCAGGACGAGCGAACCCAGTCCCTCTGGTCCTACGACGCCGGTTCGGGGGCGTACGCTCCGATCTCTCAGCGCCACGAGTTCCCTTCTTACCCGGCGATCGATCCCTTCGGGGAGTACATTGCTTATGTGGTTGATTTTAATAGTTTAAAGCTCATTGCGCGGGACGGGGAAGGTGATTGGACCGTGGAAACCCATATCCCTCTGCCCGGCGCCACGGGCGTCAACATCTGCTATCGGGAGGTCGCTTTCCCCGCCTGGTCCTCGGACGGGACCAAGATTCTGGTCTCCCTCAGCCCATGCATCGACAAGCCGTCATCGGATAACAACGGGACGGAATACGATGCTTGGATGGTGGACGTGAGCACCGTGACGGGACGATAAGCCCGCCTCGAAAAACGGCCCTAACCACTTCGAAATGCGCCAGGTAAGCGGTTGACACTGTCACTCTTCTTTTGGTATAATGGCCACCGATGCAGCATTGGGCAATACTGTGGCGATAGTACCTCCCACGGCGCGGCAATCTCTACAACCGCTTGTCCCGTAATGGGATAGAGCAAAGCATGGGGTGCCGAGGGGGTACGTGTCCTTTCCAACGAGGAGGTGATCGGGAAACAAATCGTTTTTGAATTCGCGATTTCGGAAGCCCGCAGCCGGGCGGGGGCGTTGTTCCGTCGCCGGCGTGCCTGTGAGGCTGCGGACGGGAGATCTTTTTCCCGGGGCCATAGCCGACTTCCAATTGGGGAGAGGCCTGGGAGGGGAAATTCCACGGACTTCACGTTCCTTGTGCGATGGAGGGCAGAAGTATGAGGAACACCAAACTCCTGACGCTGATCGCGTTGGCGGTGGGGCTCAGTCTCGTCATGGCCGTTTCGGCGATGGCCGCGACCGAGAAGACCCCCAAAGAAATGACAACGCTCAGTTCCGTCCCCGGAGAGATCATCACCAAGACCGGTGATGTTCTCTTTACCAAACAGGCCGCGCCCGGCGATACCGTCTGGATCCGGGTTCACGACGACGACCGTTGTGACGAGACCGGATCTCCCACTGACGGCGGCCAGGGTGTCGGCCTCGCGCCCGGATACGGCACGTGGTGCTGGGAGCGCGGATTGTACGCCCCCGGCGCCTACGATTCGTGCTCGTCCACGACGTTCTACGGAGGCTCTCCTCCTCGTCCCGGGTGCTTCACTCACTACGACGTGTACACCCTTCTCGCCAACCAGTGGCACCTCGACACCTTCATGAACTACCCGCTGGGCGGGGCCGAGGACTCGACGCCCTGGTGCGGTGAATTCGGCGACCCCCTGGTCTGGAAGAACGACTGGGGTTATGGTCCGCAGTACAACTGGTCCATCATCCTGAACCTGGGTGACCAGGGCGACGTCAACGGGTTTAACGCGGCCACCGGTTTCACCGTGGGCGGCGTTCACCTGTACGACGTCGAGATCGCCTACGACTACTGCTACCTGGAGTACAGCCTCAGCAACGACGTGAACACGGCGATCTGGTTCGAGATGGCCCGTTACAACGGTACCAGCCTCCCGGATTCGAATTGCTCGGGGACGGGCGGCGCCGACTACGGCTGTGCCCAGTACGACAGTTTCACGGTCGTGGGTCCTCCGGCGAACAACGCGACCAATGATCTCATGGTCCGTTGGCGTTTCGCCTCGGACAGCGCGTGGGACGACGAGGACGCGTCCGGCGGTGTCCACACCCTCGGCGCGTGGCGGATCGACCACATCTGGGCGGAGGCCACGGGGGGGACGGGCAGCTACCCGTTCGACCTTTCGGCGTACGAGGACTTCGAGAGCGGTCTTCCCGCCGAGTGGAGCACGCCGACCCTGCCGCAGGCGCAGATCGGCGGTTACTGGACCGCCGGCGTTTGGGTGAACGGTACCCCGGTCTACGTAGACTGGTGGCACCTGGAGCTCGATCCGAACTATGCGAACAAGGGGAACACCTGCGAGTATTCCAATAACTGGATGTGGGATTCCGCCGACGAGGCGACGAACGTCAATAACACGGAAGACAGCTATCACTACCGTCTCGTTACTCCGGTTTTCGAGACCGGCGTGAACAACCCGTACTGGGATCCGGACGGAAACGGATCGGGAGATCCCAACGACCGGTGGACCGGCGTGGCGGTAGAGAGCGACCAGTATCTCTGCATCAAGAGCAACGTGGGCGACGTGACGGACACTCAGGTCCGCGTCTTCGATGGCTCGATTCAGCGCTGGAGCCAGTGGAACGGCGACAACTACGTGATCGTCGGCGGTTGCCAGTTCTGGAACGTCGACCAGACGGAAGACTGGTCCGAGTACCTCGGCGAGAACATCGACTCGATCCAGTTCTCCTGGGAGTTCCTGGACCGCTGCGACTACAACGCGGCCTCGAAGTTGCCCTGCATGGGCACCCACCGGAAAGCGGTGTACATCGTCGACAACATGAGCGTGGGTGTCTTCGAGTCTACCGAAATGCGCTGGGCTCAAGGCGCCTCGGAGGCCTTCGCCGACACGTACGCCAGGGACGTGGCGATGCACTCCCTCTTCAAAGAGAACTGGGAACTCTTCCCGACCGACATCTGGGAGCAGGAAGATTCGATGACCATCCAGGTGCGGGACCCCGACGGCGTCATGGGCGGCCCTCCGCCTCTGAACTCGAGCATCAAGATCTGCTGGCGGATCTCGACGAACTGCGGCCAGACGTGGGACAAAGAACCGGCCCGACCCTTCGGGGCGACCCAGTTCCCGAGCGTGCCGTGGAACGTGAAGACCTGCAACTTCTCGGTGCCCGACGATCCCGAAGCCGTGGGAACGAAGGCCGAGTTCAACGGTGTGTACAGTACGATCGTTACGGTCGCCGACAACAGCGCTTACCTGGGCGGAGGTACGCTCTGGCCCGAGGGAACGATCATCGAGTACTTCTTCACCGGTCTGGACAGCACACCGGGAGCGCAACCGGACACGGTTCCGAACCGGAACTCCCTCGCCCGGAACTCGCTCCTGCTCGTCGAGGATACCCCCGGCAAGGAGCACGACCGCCGGAATCCGTGGCCCTTCAACGTGAGGGTCCTGCCTTGCCCGACCTCGAAAGACCCTCTGCCGGACGGCCAGAACCAAAGGGTTCTGTTGGTCGACAGCTTTGGGCGTGCCGTCTATGACGTCGCGTCGGACGAGGGTTTCGATTTCGCGGGCATCGAGGCGTTCCCGACGGCCCTGGAGATCTACTCGGAATCCCTCGACCGTCTCGGCATTCAGTACGACACGTACCGGGAAGGGTACGGCGTGAGCCGGGGGACCGCTCCCATCTACTCACAGCCGTTCGATCACGACGGGTACGGCGGTGTCATCAACCACAACTTGGGGACGCCCGCGCGCCGTTACGACACCGTGATCTACTTCTTCGGTGAGTTCAACTACTTCACCGTGGTCGACTCGACCCAGCTCGAACTCGCCACTTTCATCGACAAGGACGGGGTCAACTTCCCCGGGTCGGCCAACGTCTGGGTTATCGGCGACGATCTCTGCGAGGACGATGGCTTGACCGATCCGACATGGGTGGACGGCAACGGCGTGCAGACGACGAACGGCGCGCACTTCTGGACCGTCCTCTGTGGTCTCGCGGCCGTTCCGGGCGGTTGTCCCGACGACGGCGGCCACATCTCCACGGTGGCGCCGGGAACGTACAAGTACTATCTCACCAGCGGTGGAACAGGCCCGCTCGCGGGTATCACCAAGGCCGCCGGATACTGGGATTGTCCGTTCCGGAAGCACCCCGATGACGGGGCGAATGCCTCCACCGCGACACCGATCTTGAAGTACGCTAACGATCTCAAATCAGCGATGTTCCTCAAGACCCATCCGAGCGGCTCCAAGGTCGTCCTGTCGTTCATCAGCATGGAGTTCTTGGCGAGCGTGCAGGAGCGGGACTGCGTGACCCAGGGTATTCTGGGGAGCGGCTGCTTCAACGTGGGTATTCCGACACCGCGGACGAACTGCACGATCGGCCCCACGTCGGGCGTGCCCGATGTTCCTTCGACGGACCGGCTGGTGCTTCACCAGAACCGTCCGAACCCGTTCAACCCGGTCACGAACATCAAGTTCAACTTGCCCTCGAAGAGCAAGGCGACGTTGAAGATCTACGACATCGCGGGCCGCGAGGTTCGCACGCTCGTGGACGGCACCCTGGAGAGCGGGGAGCACAACATCACCTGGTTCGGCAAGGACAACAATGGTCGTGATGTGACCAGCGGCGTTTACTTCTACCGGCTCGACGCCGGCAAGGAGACGTCGACCAAGAAGATGGTGCTGCTCCGGTAGTATGAAACGGCCAGTCAAGCCATCTGGGGCCCCGGGCGCAAGTCCGGGGCCCTTCTTCTTCGAAGGGGGAGGGGACGTTCCCGGCGGTCGATCAGGCTGATGGTACCGCACTCCATTCCTCCGGCAGCCCCCCGACCGGGACCCTCTTCTCTCTCCGAGCCGCCGGGGTGATCCGCTCCGGCGGCCTTTGCATATATATATAGAGGAAGATTCAATCCACTTCCCAGCGCCCCCCACTCACGCCCGACGGGGTCTCGAACGCCGCAACTCACGATACGGGAACCGCTTCGGTCACAGGCAATTGGGTTGACACTACGCCAATTCGTTTGGTATAGTCGCGTCGCGAAGAGTTAGGGAAAAGTCCCCTTACACCTGTAATCCCTTGGGGTTGCACGATCGGAGCAATGGAAAATGGCGCGACGGCGTGTCTTGGAGTTGATCGTCCTGACCCTGGCGCTTACTGCGCTCTACATCTTTCAGTTGGGTTGTGAAGGGATCGAGCAGCCGGAGCCGGACAAGAACAAGGAGCCCGAAACCGAGCTGACCAGCGGTCCCGTAGACAGCGTGGGGGCCTTCTATCGGGTCCATCTATTCTGGAAGGGATTCGATTCGGACGGGCTGATTCGGGGCTTCGAGTACGCCGTCGACGATACGAGCCGTGGCGGGTTTTGGGCCTTCACCACGAAGAGCGATTCCGAGTTCGTCTTCAACACGGCCACCGATGAGCCTCTCGGCCAGCTCCAGCGCCGGTATCATCGCTACTACGTCCGGGCCATCGACAACGAAGGGAAGGAGGACCCCACGCCGGCGCTCGTCGAGTTCTTCGCCGAGACCGAGGCCGCGCCGCGATCGATCCTGCTGACGGACACGGCGAACCGGATGGCCGTGATCGGGTCCCACGTGTTCCTCGCGGGGGGCGACAACGGCCTCGACGTTTTCGAGTTAGGAGGCGGGGGAATCGACCGAATCACCACATATTTCACGGGAGGGTACGCCTCCGATATCGTTGCCGACGGCGATTACCTGTTCATGGCGGACGGGGACAAGGGGATCGCCGTATTCAATGTCGCCGTCCCGGCGAATCCAGTCTTGGTCACCCGGTATGACACGCTCGGGGGTGCCCGCTCCCTCGACTACGAGGCGCCCTACCTTTTCGTCGCCGACGGGTTCAACGGAATCGTCGTGCTCGACCTCTCCGTGCCCGAGGAACCGGTCTTCTTCGCCCGCTATCGTCCGACGCCCGCCTTCGAGTTCTTCGGCGTCGAGGCGAATGACGGTCTCGTCTTCGCGGCGGGGGGGAGGCGGGGAATCGTGGTTCTCGCGTTCCGCCCCGGCCGGAGCGACTTGGTGCTTCTCTCCCTGCCCGAAGGGGACCCCGCCCCGGTCGTGACGGGAGAGGAGGTCTTCGATTTCGAATCGTTGGGCGATTATCTCTACGTCGCGAACGGTGAGGGGGGGCTCGCGACGTACCGGGTCGATGCGGACGGAGTCCTCACGGCAACGTCGAGCCGCAACCTCCAGGGCCGGGCGGTCCAGGTGAAGGTCCGGAACGATTACGTCTATGTCGCGAACAGCTTCAACGGAGTGTGTGTCCTCAGCCTCGCCGATCCGTCCGATCCTTCCTACTGCTCCCACGTCGGGTTTTCGGGAAACATCACCGGCGTCTCCTTCTTGGGGGACACGCTGATCGCCGGCAACGGCGACCGCGGGCTCCGTATTCTCGATGCGTCCGACCCGACGGCGGTGACCCTGTTCGAGCAGAATGCCACGGAATTCTGTCCGGAGAGCCCCTCCGAAGCGGAGACGCTTCTTGCCTTCTCGTCCGTGAAGTTCTGCTGGTCCGGCGTCTCCCCGGGCGGCCATGTGGTGGCGTACCGCTACCAGCTCCAGGGGATCGACAACGAGCCGGTCGAGGTCGCGCCCGATTCGACGGAGATCTTTTACCGGAACCTCCCTCCCAAGGACGAATACGTTTTCGCCGTCGAGACGAAGGATGAAACCGGGCTTTGGAGTTCGGGCGAACAGAAGGCCGAGCGGCACTTCACGGTGAACTTCGACCCCGAGTCCTATCTGGACACCATTTGGGCGACCGGCCCCTACACCGACGCCGGTCCGATTCCGCTCACCGCGGCGGACACGCTCCTTCCCGACTCGACGATTATCCACTTCTGCTGGCGCCACACCGACAGGGACACGGTGCAGGGCGACTCGGTGGTCGGCTCATGGTGGGGGGTCGTAGGCGCCGGTTTCTTCTCGGCGGACAGCCTGGAGTCGACGATGGTTTCCTGCGACGTGGCGGGGCCCCTCGTTTCGAGTCCCCCGAGCGGCTACATCCTCGAGGTGGGGGGGGTCGATTCTTTCGGGCGCCGGGAGCGCTTCGGCGCGCGGTTCAGCTTCCAGGTGAACTTCCCCCCGGATGTGGAGATTCAGAGTCCTACCGTCAACTCCGACGTTGTCGCTCGCGACAGTGTCACGATCACAATGCGGGGGTTCGACGATGACGGACCGCCTCGGAACCTCATCTACGAATACGAGCTCCGAACCGTGGGAAACGTGTTCCTCGACGACGGAGACGCCTCCGGGCTCTTTGGAACCTCAGAAGGAGTGATCCAGGTCCGGCTGGCCACTTTCGGCATCCGGGAGCGAGTCGAGTTCAAGGTCACCCCTATTGATCGAGTAGGCCGCGGCAAGGCCGGTCCGACCCGGACGGTGCGATTCCGCGTCAGGCCCCAGTAGGGCTGGAGAGAAATCATGAGAATCGTCAGATTCAGCGTAATCGCCGCCGCCCTGTTCGCGCTCCTCTGGATCGCGGGCGCGTGCGACGATGTAGACTCGACGGCGCCCGAATCGAACGTGCCCCCCTCGACGACGATCTCCGGCGGGCCGGCAGGGTTCAAAGAGAGCTCGTACCTCGTGGATCTCAAGTGGTTCGGCATCGACGTGGACGGCGCGATCGAGGGATACGAGTACGCCTGGGACGACACTTCTGAGTGGTTCGAGACCGTGCTGACCGGGTCCACCTTCGTCGTGTCGAGCGACACCTGCTGCATCTTCGACACCCTGACGGCTTCGGCGGGGACCGATTCGGTGGTGGAGCGCTTCTTCCGCTATCACACCTTTTTCGTACGGGCCATGGATAACAAGGGGGCCCGGGATCCGAGTCCGGCGAACCGGACTTTCAACTCCACGACCGTCGCGCCGAGCAGCGAGATCACTCAGGGTCCGCCGATGAATTCCGTGAGCGGTCGTGCGGTCAGCATCCACTGGGAGGGGTTCGATCCGGACAGCCCCGACAACTCCGTGGCCGCCTACCAGTACTTTCATGCCACCAAGGGGCGGCTCCGGGAGAGGTACGGTTTCGTCGACGCCGTCGGGGTGACCAAGAAGATGTGGAACACGCTCGATTGGATCCGGGTGGGGGCCGACACGACCCAGGTCGTGCTCCGCGGCCTGGAGACCGGATTCGGCGTGGACGGCGCGAACCGGCATATGTTCTTCATTCGGTCCATCGACGACGCCGGCGCTGTGGAACAGCTCCCCGTCCGCGGCGTCAACTACCGGGAGTGGGGGGCGAGCAACAACGCGGCGGGCTCCATCACGATCCGGACCAACGTGATGGGAACGGGCGGCACGAACGTGGATCAGGTGGGGCAGATCTTCGAGGGGACCCGCATCGTCTTCTCCTGGTCGGCCAACCTCGGGAGCTACGACGGGGTGGTGACGGGATACAGTCACGCCTACGACAATCTCCTCTGGTCCGCTTGGGACATCTTGGACACCCGATTCCCCAAGCAAGGCGAGTTCATCCCCCTCCGGGGCCGCCACTCGTTCTTCTCCCGCGCCAAGGACGAGGCGGGACAGATCGTCACCGGCGAGTTCCCCTTTGAAGTGTTCGCGGGGCCGGTCAACCTCGACACCACCCGTGTTCTGCTCCTGAACAACTTCCACGTGGAAGCGGCCGAGGCCTTTTATCCGAATCCAGTGAAATACCAGAGATTCTGGACCGACTCGGTTCTCGTGGGTTTCAACTACCAGTATTACGATCCCCGGACCGAGGGTGAACCGGATCCGCCGATCCGGATCATGAGCCGCTCCACCACCATCATTCTCCCGACGGAGGATGGGTCGAGCGGCCAGGTTCCGCTCGTGGCCGAGTGGCACCGAAACGACGTGAACCCGATCTGGTCTTACGTGGACGCCGGCGGCAATCTGCTGCTTCTGGGGTTCTTCCCTACATGGAACTTCTTGCCGGACAACAACTTCATAGTCAACGACACCTTGCCCCTCCCCATACCCGACCCGTGCTTTCCGACGTCCAGTCCGAAGAGCTGCGGGTCGAAGCTGGTTTGGTACCAACCCTTGTTGGCGGACTCGTTCCCCCACCCGTTGTACGAGTACTGCGCCCTCGAGACGACCTGGCTCGACGAGACCGCCGACTTCCTATGGGGCGCGAAAGCGCTGCTGCCGAACCTCCCCGACCTCCACGTCGACAAGAGGCGCTCGAAGTTCTTCGAGCGCCATGGACTCTGGAACTGCGAACGTCTCACGTTCCGGAAGGACCGGGGGGTGGTTCCGCTCTACGCCTACAGCCGGACGGAAGACCCCCTCACCAGTACGGAACCGCCGAACATGCGGGCGGTCGCTCTTTGGGTTCCCTCGGACGGGATCCGGGGCCATGTGGTGTACATGGGGATGCCGCTCTACTACTTCGGATCGACCGAGACGAGGGATCTGATCGAGACGATTCTGACCGCCTTGTTCGGCGAGGACACGCGAATGTAAGAATCGTCCGGGGGGAACCTGGTCCGGTTTCTCGGTCCTGACCCGGACGCCCCCCGAGGCCCGCTCCCGCGACGGCGGGAACCGATTCCCCGCGCCCCATGCCGCGCGGGTTCGCGGGGAGATCTCCAGGCGGTTTCTCTGACCGGCGCACGAGAGGGGAGAGGTCCGATGCGTGCCTTCCGGAGCGTCCCACCCGTCGCCGCCCGATCATTCTGCGTGGAGACGAGCCTGACGGATTCCCGCGGCGAGGAGCCTCGATCGTGACACCGGCAGGCCTCCCGGATCGGCTCCTTTTTCTCGAAGTAGAAGCCTGTGGGTGGTAGAATACCTCCCACGTAGTCTCAGCAGGAGGGCAATGAGCTGTATGTGTTCTTCGCAATTGACGTTGCCCGGCGGCCGGGGCCGGCGAAACGGGGGTCGGCGATGATGAGAGCGAGGCTTGGTCTCCGGCTCGCGATCGCGGGCGCCGTGGTCGGTCTGATCGCCGGGGCGGGCGCCGCCGGGGCGGAGAACGTGGTAGAAACTCCCCCCATCGACATCACGGTGACCCCTCTCGACCGGGAGGTCGTCATCGAGTGGCAGAACCCCTCTCTCTCCGTGATCTCGAACCTCGTCGTGGAGGACTCGAGCTGGGGGGGGACGGCGACCCTGAAGGTGCTGGGCGATTATTCAGGTCACTGCGACATGGACATGAGTTTCCGGACCACGAACTCGGTCGATACGTTCACCGATCCTTTCGTCGACAGGATCCTCACCCAAACGGCCGATCCGGACCGTCCGAACTACTGGATCGGTACGGCAGTTCCCTACGCGGGGGGCGCGCCGGACGTCTGCGAGAACCATAACATCCAGCTCGTGGCGCTCGATTCCGACACCCTGACGGCGGAGGGGACCGCCTCCGGGGGGGGAGTCCGGTTCTTCTGGATCGACGTTCCGGTCACGGACACGCTGACCCTTCCCGCCGACTACCGCGCCGGGATTGATTCGATCCCGGTTTCGAATGGCGTCCTGGTCGGGTTCGGACCGGGGAACGTGAACGCCGGAGACAAACTGACCATTCGGGTCAGGTCGAACGACGTCCAGCTCGCCTGGGACTACGTTCTCCATGGGGGGACGGAGACGGACCGGGTCTCTTCTTCCGATCCGGCAGAGACGGAGATCACGATCTGCCGGCCGGGGGAAGTGGTTCCTTTCCGGTTCGGCCTCTCCCTCACCATCGACGTGGACACCGTCTTCACCGAAACGACCGTCTACGACACGACCTACGAGATCGACCCGGAATCGGGAGAGACCCTCTCGGTCGACATCGACACATCGGCGGTGACCGAGTCCGAGATCGTGGGGAGCGTGCCCAGCGGAGGCGACAGCCTCGGCGTCATGCAGGTTCTCTACCGCAAGATCGACGGATACCGGGTCTACCGGGGCGACATCACCAATCCGGACCGCTTCGTTCTTCTCAGGGAACTCTCGTTCTGTGACGACGACCAGCTCCAGACCCTCCTCGCAAGTCCGGTCCGCTATGTGGACCGGGAAGGGGTTCACAACGGATTCCCCTACACTTACTTCGTGACCGCATTCGATACGCTCACCGGTGGTGAGAGCGAGGCTCGGGCGACGGACCGGGTCTTCCCCCGGACCGATGCCACCGAAGACCTCTCCCGAATCCTCGTCGTCCCGAATCCGTACAAGCGGAACGTGGCATGGGAGGAGGATTCGGAGAAGGTCCAGTTCACCCATCTTCCGAAGCGGGCCACGATCCGAGTTTACACGGTGGGAGGGGACCTTGTCCGCGAGTGGGAGCATGACGATCCCTCGGGGGGCGGGAACTCGGATTGGAACACCCGGAACGCCGGCGGGGATCTCGTGGTGAGCGGCGTGTATGTCTACTACGTCAAGTCGCCCGCCGGCGGAGAGCGGGTCGGCAAGTTCATCATCGTTCGCTGACCCCGCGCCGGAACCACGGCATTGGGGGGGGCGAGGGGGGGCGGGACGAAGCGGAGGGTTCTCCGGGACGCCTCCGCTTCGCGCCGGGGACCGCGGCGGAACGAGCAGAGAGTCGCCGAATGGACAACATCTTGCTTCGTGCTCGGCGCGGGGGTGTGACGGAAGGCGAGCGTCGTGGACACGCGGCGGTCGTCGACGGGGAGGGCCGTTTGGTCGCCTCCATCGGCAACCCGGACCACGTCGCCTTTCTACGGTCCGCCGCCAAGCCGTTTCAGGCGCTCCCCTTCGTCGAGGCGGGGGGAATGGAGGCCTTCGGTCTCGAAGACCGTCACCTGGCCGTGATGATCGCCTCCCACAACGCCGAGAGGATTCACATCGATACGGTGCGCGAGATCCTCGACCGGGTCGAGATCTCGGAAGAGGATCTCCGCGGCGGGGTGCATCCCCCCTTTCACGAGAGGTCCCGATACGAGGTGATCTGCCGGGGCGGCAGTTTCGGACCGATTCACAACAACTGCTCGGGGAAGCACGCCGGTATGCTCGCCCTCGCCAAGCTGAAGGGCTGGCCCCTCGATTCGTATCTCGACCCGGACCACCCGGTGCAGAGGGCGGTCAAGGAGGCGATCGAGGAGGTCACCGGCGTCCGCTTCGGCCCGGCGGAGACCGGGGTGGACGGATGCGGGATCCCGACCTTCGCGCTTCCGGTGAGGGCCGTCGCCCGTGGTTTCGCCCGGGTGGCGACGGGGGACCTGCCGGAACCGCGCCGCTCCGCCGCGGCCAGGATCGTGAGCGCCGCCGTCGCCCGCCCGGATCTGATCGCGGGCACCGACCGGGTCGACACGGACGTGATGCGGGAGGGAGGGGGACGCGTGTTTTCGAAGCAGGGCGCCATGGGAATCATCGGGGTCGGCCTCCTCGACCGGAGGCTCGGCTTCGCCCTCAAGATGGAGGACGGCTACTTCGAGGACATGGGGCCCGTGGTGAGGCACGCGCTCGGACTGCTCGGCGCTCTCTCCGAACCGGACGGAGGAATCACCGCTTTGCCGATGAGAAACTGGGCGGGCCGCGAGGTGGGACGGCTGGAATGCGACTTCCGGTTCGCGGCCTCCCCCGAGGCCGACTGGCCCGGGAGGTACAATTGACACGATTTCAATCGGTTGGTATAGTTGCGCCTCTTGCGGGAGCCCCGGGTGCCGGCCTCGGACGCTGCGGCCCGACGCGGGAGCTCCCCGTTCGGATACGAGAAAGGAGCCATACGTTGCCATGAAGGGCCGAAACGCGTTCTTCCTGATCCTCGCGGGCCTGCTCCTGATCCCGCCCTGCGGCGCGGAAGGGGCGACCCGGTACGTCGCGAACACGACTCAGTTCGGCAACGTCCCCGTCCCGCCGTACGACAATCCTTTCTTCGCGGCGGGAACGGTGCAAGGAGCGCTCGACCTTTCGGTCCCCGGCGATACGGTGCTCGTCGCCGGCATTCCATTCCGCGCTTTTCTCACCACCGGCCGTTCGTACCCGGGCTCCGCCACGATTCCGAAGGGTGTCGTGCTCCTCGGCGGATGGGACATCGCGGCCGCGTTCGCCGGTTTCGGGGCATCCGTCGACCAGCGGCTCTTCGCCCCCGACAGTCTCTGGACGTTCCTCACGCCGGCGGGCAACCTGGGGGTGGAGTTCGAGGTCGATTCCTTCATGGTGTTCGACACGACGGGAACCGACCCCGATCTCGTCATCGACACGGCGTGGGTCTTGAGCGGGCCGGACAGCAACACCGTCTTCTCCGGTTTCGCCGTTCTCGGCACGAACCGGACCACCGGGGACGGAGGGGGCGTCACGATCCGAGTCGGGTCCCCCACGATCACGCACAACGTTCTCGTCGACAACAAGACCGTCGGAAGAGGCGGGGCCGTTTTCGTCGGGGGGGGCTCGCCCCGGATCGAGCACAACACGGTGGCCTTCACGGTTTCCGATCAGGAGGCCGGTGCAATCCACGTCGCGGGGGGCAGTCCGACGATCCGGAACAACATCATCTACGCCATCGCCGACGGCTACGGGATCTCCTGTGATGGCGCGGCCGATTCCCCGCTGATCGCTTACAACGTGTTCTTCGACAACGGGGGAAACGACATTGTCGGGTGCTCCGGGGACGGGACGAACCTATTCGCCACGAACCCGGTCTTCTGCAACGACGTGGATCAGGACTACCGGATCTTCCTGGAATCACCCATCCTCGGTGCCGGTGCGAACGGGGAAACCCCCGGGGCGTGGGGCATCGGCTGCCGGGCGGGGACCAAGTACGTTTCGATCCAGACGGGTCGGGACGTCTTCCCCTACGACGAACCGAACAAGGCGGCGACCTCCATCGCCGATGTGCTGACCATCACCTCTCCGGGAGACACGATCCGTGTCGCCTCCGGAACGTATGTCGAAAACGTGGTGATTCCCGCGGGGATCGTCCTCGAGGGGGGGTGGGACGCCAATTTCAACGTGTTCGATCCGTTCCTCCTCGGAACGCGGATCCGGCCGGCCGAGGCGGAGAGTCCCGCGATCCGGATCCAGGGAAGCGCCGCCACGAACTTCTCCTATCTCGTGCTGACCGGGGCCTTTGACGGGGACGGCGCGCTTCTCGATATCGGCGAAGGCGCGGCGACTTTGGACCACATCTCCGTCGTGGGCAACGACGCGGCTTTCTCGGGCTCCCTCATCCGGATCTCTTCGGGGGCGTCGATGCTGTTCCGGTACGGAATGGCGGCGATGAACGAAGGAGCGGCCGTCTTCGAGTGCGACGGCGGCCTGACCATCGAGCAGAGCAACTTTTACGAGAACGAGCAGGAGTTCGCGCCTGGTTGTTCCCCCTCCCTTTCCGACACGACCCGCACGAACCCCTTCTTCTGCGACCCCGCCAACGGAGACTTCCGCTTCTATTCCGAAGGGGACCTGAACGACCCGGCGCCGGGGGGAACGCCCCTCGGGGCCCTTTCGGTGGGCTGCAACTTCTCCTCCCACTACGTCTTCACCACCGCCGGGGACGGCGTCTTCCCCTATCAATCCCCCGCGAACGCCACGTCGGACATCTCGAAGGTTCTCGCCATCGCTCTTCCGGCCGACACGATTCGGCTGGCGAGCGGGACGTACGACGGGGTCTTCACCGTCTCCAAGGGGATCTACCTCGAGGGGGGGTGGAACGACAGCACTTTCACCAAGCGAAACCATGCGGTCTACCCGACCGTGCTCCGGGGAACCGTCGCCGGAGAGCCGACGGTGACTTTCGACGGGTTCGCTTCCCAGTTCGCCCCGAAGGGGGGACTCGACGGGTTCTTCATCACCCACGCGGACGGCGTGAACGGTCCGGGAATCCTGGTCCGGAGGGGAGCGAGGCCCGTTCTGCGCAGGAACACGGTTCACGCGAACCGGGTCGACTTCGTTTCCCGTCCGGACCATCGGGCGGCGGGCGTGATCATCCAAGGGGCCAACGTCGACAGCCAGTCGGTGGCGACGCTACGGAACAACACGATCGCCGAGAACGTCATGGAAGGCGCGGCGACCTCGGACCTTGCGGCGTCGGGCATATTCATACGGTTCGCCGGAGTCGGCTCGACGGACAAGTTCAGCTTCAGGGATAACATTTTCGCGTTCAACGAGGGGGGCCGCGCCGGCCTCGTCCTCGACGACGTGTGGGTCGAGTTCGTGCGCAACATAAGCTTCGGAAACGTGAACGCCGCGGCCGCGGACAGCAACTATGTTTCCGTCTCCCCGTTCGTCACGTTCGATTCCACGAAGATCAAGGTCCGGGACCCTCTCTTCTGCGACACGGAGGGGGGCGATTTCAAACTGAGCACTTGTTCTCCGGCCATCGCGAGCGTCTCGGGGGACACGGTGATCGGCGCCCTCAAGATCTCGTCCCGCTGCATTTGCGATAACGAGGTCTGGCTCGTGAACCCGGCCTCATCGAATGCCCGCTTCCCGTTCTCGGGACGGAATTCGGCGTCCCGGAAGATCTCGTGGCTCGATTCCCTCCTCACCGCGGGAGACACGGTCAAGATCGGCGGGGGTTCTTTCGAGGACGAGTTCGAGCTCGTGGGGGGCGTTGTCTACAAGGGAGGCTACAGCGTCGAGACCTTCCGGGACAACAACCGGGGGCGGGTCTCCCGGATCGCAGGGAACTCGGCCCATCGAGTCGTATTCGGAGGGGACGGAGTCGACAGCACCACCTGGGTCGACGGGATCAACATCGCGGGGGGCCGGGCCGACTCGGGCGGGGCCATCTTTCTGAGGGGAAACGCCACACCCCGATTCACGAACTGCAAGATCATCGAGAGCCGGGCGAATATCACCGGCGGAGCGGTCCTCGCGATCGAGGACGCCGCTCCGCGATTCGAGAACAATCAGTTCTACTTGAACTCGGTGGACGATGAGGGTGCGATCATTCATCTCGCGGGAGCCGGGGGGCTTCTCGCGGACAACACCATCACCGACAACCGGGGCGGCGGATGGGCGGTCTGGGTGGACGGGTGCGCTCCGGAGCTCTACAACAATTCGATCACTTACAACGACAACGGAGTGCGGGCGACGGGGAGCACGGGCGTGATCTTCGATCACAACAACGTGTTCCGTCACGACGTCGACTACGACGTCGACTTTGACTCGACGGGCCAGGCGAATATCTCGAACGGCCCGCTCTACTGCCGGCGGGACCAGTACATTTACACCGTCTTCGATCATTCCCCGAACGTGGCGGCCGGCCGGAACGGCACCATCATCGGGGCGCTGGGCGTCGGCTGCAGCACTCCCCGGCACTTTGTGAGTCTCTCTGGATCGAACGTGTACCCCTACGCGACGGCCGCCACGGCCGCCCACAACCTGCAGGACGCCCTCGACGTTGCGTCGCTGGCCGGGTTCTCGAACCCGGCGGACTCGACCGACGAGGTGCGTGTCGCGGCGGGAACGTACACCGGGTCCATCCGGGTGCCCACCAACGTGAGGGTGCTCGGTGGTTACACGTCGGGATTCGGAGTTCGAGACCCGGACGCGAACCGCACGATCATCGACGCCGCGGGGAGCGGGACGGCGGTGGTGATCGACTCCGGCGCCGGAGGCGTCGGGCGCAGGACCACGAGGTTCGACGGGTTCACGGTCCAGGGAGGAAAGGGCGATCTCGGAGGAGGGATCCGCGTCGAGAAAGCCGGCCGCCCCCAGGTCTATGACAACTACATCCGCCATTGCGATGCGACTCTCGGAGGCGGGATCTACGTCGCCGAGGGGGCCGTCCCGATTCTCGCCCGGAACCTGGTGTACGGGGACACGGCCGAAGTGGGGGCCGGACTTTATATGGTGCAGAGCGTCGGGGCCGAGTTCCAAACGACCTCGCGCTGCACGTTGAACACCTTTGCGGACAATCACTGCACCGTGGACACGGGGGGCGTGGTGCACCTCACCGGTTCCAATCCGAGGTTCTACAAGAACATCGTCGCCTACTCGACGGGCGGATCCGGGTTCTTCTTCGAGGGGGACACCGCTTACGTCAGGAACAACCTCTTCTGGCAGAACGCGGGGGGCGATTCGCTCCCCCTGGGACATGGCGGCGCCCACGTGATCGCGGACCCCGGATTCTGCGATCGCGAGGCGGAGAAGTACGGCGTGCTCTTCGATCTGGACGCGATCACTGCCGGTGAAAGCCCGATTCGGGACCAGTGCGCCGTCACGGTCTGGGGGTCGGAGGGCGTCGGCTGCACCCGGCCGGGACACCGCTTCCTCGTCTATTGGGACCATACCAACATCAACCGGCCCGTTTTCCCCTATGTCTGTTCCCAGAACGCCGCCCGTTCCCTGTCGGTCGTTTTCGACCGGGTGAATCCCGGAGACACCATTGATGTCGCCGGTTCGGGCCCGAACAACGATCTTCCTCTGGATGGGGCGGTCTACGACGGCGTGCTGACCCTCGACAAGCCGGTCGTGCTCCGGGGCGGCTTCGACGCGGCGTTTACCCTGGAGCACCCCCACCCCGACTCATTCAATCTCCGCACCGTGATCGCCGCGCCGGGATGGCGGAACTTCCAGCGCAGCGCGGGGTCCCTTCTCACGATCCGTCAGTCCGGGGAGGCGGCCGAGAACGGCACGCTGATCATCGATTCTTCCACGGTGGTTTCCGGCATCATGTTCGTCAACGGACGGGCGGAGCTGACGAACGGCGGCGCGATCCGTTGCCTGGATGGGGCAAGCCCCACGATCCGGGACTGTTGGTTCGAGAAGAACTCGAGTAAGAACTGGGGAGGCGCCATCTCCATGTCCGACGCGGTTTCTCCCCGAATCTACGACAACTACTTCTACCGTAACGAGGGGGGGGTCGGAGGCGCCGTCTATCTCTTCCGCACCTCCGATCCGGTGATTCGGGGGAACATCTTCTCCGAGAACGAGGCGGACGAGTACGGCGGCCTCCGCATGGAGAAACTGACGGGTGGGGCGTCGATCGACAACAACGTGTTCCGGAAGAACGCCCGCGGGGCGATCTCCCTCTCGGAGCCCGAGGGGAGCGTGATCATCCGCAACAACGTGGTCACCCGGAACGGCGGGTACGGCATCGGTCTCTTCCCCTACTTCGACGGTATCCGCAAACCAGAACTCTCCTACAACAACGTCTGGGCCAACTCGTCCGGGCAGTTCCGCAACCTGGAGGGTGGGGAAGGCTCCGTCTCGACGAATCCGCTCTTCTGCAACACCCGAAACCCGGTTGATACCCTCTTCCACCGGGCGAAGACGGACTTCTTCACTTATCAGGAGTGTTCGCCCATGCTGTTCGCGGGGAGCGATCCCCTCTCGGACCTGAACGCCCACATCGGCCAAGCCCGTCTCAGCGATCCGGTCTGCGCCGACACGGTGAGCCCCGGGCTCACGATCGCGTTCGTGCTTCACTCGACGATTCCCGGAGCGGCGAACGTCTACGTCATCCCTACCGAGACGATCAGACGGGACTCGATCCTCCTCCGGATGATGTACGCCGACGAGGAGCAGGAGGAGGTCGTCATCGGGAACGATACGCTTCTCCTGACCGTGTACAACTTCGACTCGACCGAAGTGGAGATGGAACGAAGCGACACGGCTCTCTCGATCTTCCGGAGCGACAATCTGGAGCTTCGGACAGCGGATACGCTGATCGTGGAGGCCAGGGCCGTCGACCTCTGCGGAAAGGTAGGCACCGTCCGGCGGTTCTTCTCGTCCCGTCAGTTCGTGACGGGGAAGGACGGGGTCATGCGGAGCACCGACCGGCGCTTGCTCGTCCGGGTTCCGGCTTCGTCCTTCGGGAAGAGCGGCGTGGCGCTCATGGAGGTCCTCGAGAAGAACGACGGGCCCGAGCGGCCTCTCGCCGGACCGTACACGCTGCACCTGACCCAGATCGCACCGAGGGGGCCGATCGAGTTGACCGTCGGCGCGGCCGGCCTCGGTGTGGAAACGGAGGATTTCTCCGGTCTCGCCCTCTACCGGCTGGAGGAAGACGGCTGGGCTCACGTGGAATCCCGGGTCGATCCCGCGCGGGAGGAAGTGGTCGCCACCGTCGAGGGGGGGGGCACTTTCGCGCTCTTCCACTCCGCCGAAATCCGGAGCGGGACGGTCGTGCCGAAGACCTTCGCCCTCTACGGGAACACGCCGAACCCGTTCAATCCGGTCACGCGGATCGTCTTCGACATTCCCGTCCGGGAAGAGGTTTCGCTCCGGGTGTACGACATTCGGGGGCGGCAGATCCGGGTTCTCGAGGACGCCCCCCTGCCGGCGGGGCGCTACGACTATTCCTGGGACGGCAAAGACGATCACAGTCGTTCGGTCGGCTCGGGCGTCTACTTCTATCGTCTCACGGCGGGCGAAGACACGGCCGTCCGCAAGATGATGTTGATCCGTTAGCGTGGAGGAAGGGAAGTTCGTCATGACTCAATCGAAGCGGCCCCGTCGGATCGTCGCGGCGATCGCGCTCCTTCCCGCCGCGCTTCTCATCGGCTGCGGCGACGAGAATCCGGGCCCCCAGGTGGATCCGGTAGTGGAGAAACTCGACGCCGGATGGGCCCTCTTTTCCGCGGGAGACTACACCGGCGCCATCATCGAGTTCGACGAAGCCGTCGCCATGAACGGGGGCATCGGCGATGGTCACAACGGGCGGGGGTGGTCCTACCTCCGGCTCGATTCGCTCGAAACGGCCCTGGATGCATTCAACATGGCGGTGGCCAAGGGGTTCGTGGGTGCAGACGCCCAGGCGGGACGGTGCGTGATCCTGAACCGGTTCGACGAATACCGCCAGTGCGTCTTCGCGGGCCAGGCGGTGTTGGCCATCGATTCCAGGTTCGAGCTCGAAGCGGATATCACCGTCGACGTCCGGGACGTGCGGCTCTCCATGGCCCAGTCCTATTTCGCCCTCGGCGAGTATCTGGAAGCCCTCGACCAGATCGAGGCCGTCGACTCGGCGATCCTCCTCAACCCGAACTCGGCTACCTTCGTTCTGGAGCTGATCAGGGCGATCGAGAATCTCACCGAGGCTCTCAGCGTCTTCTAGCCTGGATTATGCATGAATCTCCGTCACGAGGGCTCGGATCGCCTGACGAGAAGCTGACTTGGACGAGCCGCCACCGGAGGTGTAGTCATGCACTACTTCGAGGAGGCGGCGAAGGAAAGGAGGCTTCGCAGGCGGCGATCCGAGATCGCAGTAGGAGATTTGTGCATAATCCAGGCTAGCTTCTCTCGCCCGGCGGCCCCCTTCCTGGGGGGCCCCGGGCGGCTTACGGTAAACTTGCCGTTCCCCGAGGGCTGTGCTACTCTGCAAAATCTATAGGTTTTGTCGGAATTTCCCGCTGGAGTTCCCGAGGCGGCCCCGCGGTTTCCGATCCACCCGGTGTACTTCATTATTACTTCCGAGCAGAGACTCGAAAGAAGGAGCGGCTTGTCCATGAGCACCCAAAAGAGCAAGCGAAGAAAAATGGTCTATTTCTTCGGCGCCGGCAAGGCGGAAGGCAGCGCGGACATGCGGAATCTGCTCGGCGGCAAGGGCGCGAACCTGGCCGAGATGAACCGGATCGGAATCCGGGTGCCGGCGGGCTTCACGATCACCACCGAAGTCTGCAACGAGTACCAGAAGATCGGGAAGCGGTTCCCCGCGGGCCTCAAGGAAGAGGTGATGGAGCACATCGCGAGGGTCGAGAAAGTGATGGGCGGGAAGTTCGGCGACGTGAAGAACCCCCTCCTCCTCTCGGTCCGTTCCGGGGCCCGCGTCTCCATGCCGGGCATGATGGACACGGTGTTGAACATCGGCCTGAACGACGAGACCGTGAAGGGACTCGCCGCGGCGATGGGGAACGATCGCACCGCCTACGACAGCTACCGGCGCTTCGTGCAGATGTACGGGAACGTAGTTCTCGGCGTGGGCGGCGAAAGCTTCGAGGAGATTCTGAAGAAGAAGAAGGAGGCGGCCGGCACTCAACTCGACAAGGACCTCTCGGCGAAGCACCTGGAGGAGCTCGTGGGGGAGTTCAAGAAGGTCGTCTCCGAAGAGGGGGGAAGGCCTTTCCCGGAAGAGCCCCATGAGCAGCTTTGGGGCGCCGTGGGCGCGGTCTTCGGCTCGTGGGACGGAAAGCGGGCGGTGGAGTACCGCCGCCTCCACAAGATCTCGAACGACTGGGGCACGGCGGCGAACGTGCAGTCCATGGTCTTCGGCAATCTCGGCGAAGAGAGTGCCACGGGAGTGGCCTTCACACGGAACCCCTCGACGGGAGAGAAGCGTTTCTACGGCGAGTACCTGACCAACGCCCAAGGCGAGGACGTGGTGGCCGGCACCCGGACGCCCCACCCGATCAACATCGTCGGCAAGGGGGACAGCGGGCGGGTCACGCTCGAGGAGGAAATGCCCGAGGTCTACAAGGAGCTCGAGGGGTTTTATCGGCGGATTGAGAGGCATTACCGCGACATGGCGGACATCGAGTTCACGGTCCAGCAGGGCAGGCTCTGGATGCTTCAAACCCGCTCGGGCAAACGGACCGCCGTCGCAGCCATCAGGATCGCCGTGGACATGGTCGCCGAAGGGCTCATCAGCCGCGAGGAGGCCGTGCGCCGGGTCGATCCGGGCCAGCTCGACCAACTTCTCCATCCGATGTTCGATCCGAAGGCGAGGCGCCAGGTGATCGCCAAGGGCCTGAACGCGTCGCCGGGTGCCGCCACGGGAAGGGTCGTATTCTCGGCGGATGAGGCGGTGGCGGAGGTCGAGGAGAGCAAGGGGACCCGGGTGATTCTTGTCCGGACCGAGACCTCGCCCGAGGACATTCACGGCATGGCCGTGGCCCAGGGAATCCTGACCGCCCGGGGGGGCATGACCTCCCACGCGGCGGTGGTGGCCCGCGGCATTGGCAAGTGCTGCGTCGCCGGTTGCGGGTCCATCCACGTCGACCGGGTGAAGGGGGAATTCACGGCCGGTTCCCACACGGTCCGGCGGGGGGACTGGATCTCACTCGACGGCTCCACCGGCCAGGTCATGCTCGGCCAGGTGCCGACCATGGACTCCGAGGTGAACCAGGTTTTGCTCGGCCAGAAGAACGCGAAGGACTCGGATCTCTACCGGTACTTCGAAAAGCTCATGTCGTGGGCGGACAAGGTCCGCCGCCTCGAGGTCCGAACCAACGCGGAGACGCCGGTCGACGCCGACCGGGCCCGCAAGTTCGGGGCCCAGGGCATCGGCCTGGCGCGGACGGAGCACATGTTCTTCGAGGGGGACCGGATCGACGCGATGCGGGAGATGATCGTCGCTCGAGACAAGGAGGGCCGCAAGGAGGCCCTCGCCAAGCTCCTTCCGCTCCAGCGGAAGGACTTCGTCGGCATCTTCCGGGTCATGGATGGTCTGCCGGTAACGGTCCGGACCCTCGACCCGCCGCTCCACGAGTTCCTCCCCCACGAGGGGAAAGAGGTGGAGGATCTGGCGGCGAAGCTGGGGATCACCCCCAAGAGGCTCCAGGACACGGTCGACACGCTCCACGAGATGAATCCGATGCTCGGGCACCGGGGATGCCGCCTCGGCATCGTGTACGAGGAGATCACGGAGATGCAGGCCCGGGCGATCATCGAGGCGGCCTGCGAGGTGAAGAAGGAAGGGAAGAAGGTTCTTCCCGAGATCATGATCCCCCCTGGTGGCGACGAAGAAGGAACTCGTGCTCCAGCGCGAGATCGTGGAGCGGACGGCCGAGCAGGTAATGAAGGAGAAAGGGGTCAGGGTACCCTACCTGGTGGGGACCATGATCGAGCTGCCCCGGGCGGCCCTGACCGCCGAAGAAGTGGCCGAGGCGGCCGACTTCTTCTCCTTCGGGACGAACGACCTGACCCAAACCGTCTTCGGGCTCTCCCGGGACGACGCCGGCCGGTTTCTCCCCTTCTACGTGGAGCACGGCATTTTGCCCGACGATCCCTTCGCCGTGATCGACCAGAAAGGCGTTGGCTACCTGATGGAGATCGGCGTGACGAAGGGCCGGTCCAAGAAGCCGAACCTGAAGGTGGGCATCTGCGGCGAGCACGGCGGCGAGCCGTCCTCGGTCGCGTTCTGCCACCGGCTCGGCCTCGACTACGTGAGCTGCTCCCCCTTCCGGGTGCCGATCGCCCGTCTCGCCGCAGCCCATGCGGCCCTGGCGGAGCGGGCAGGGACGACGCCTCCCGCTAAGTTCGCGACCAAGAAGAAGGCCGCCAAGAAACCGGTGACCAAGAAGAAGGCCGCCAGGAGGCCGGTGACCAAGAAGAAGGCCGCCAGGAGGCCGGTGGCCAAGAAGAAGGCCGCCAAGAGGCCGGTGACCAAGAAGAAGGCCGCCAGGAGGCCGGTGACCAAGAAGAAGGCCGCCAAGAGGCCGGTGACCAAGAAGAAGGTCGCCAAGAGGCCGGTGGCCAAGAGGCCGGTGACCAAGAAGAAGACGACCCGCAAGAAGAGGTAGCGGCGTCGAATCATCGAAGACGACGAAGGCGGGGGATCGGTTACCCGCCTTCTTCTTTGGCTCCGTACTCTTCATGGTCTTCTCCATGACTGAATCTCGGAGAACCCACCACGAAGGACATGAAGATCGCGAAGGACGTGAAAGGGGTATCGGAACCGGAAAAGCGCCTAGCCATGATCCTGCAGAATCTGCGGCCCCGAATTCGGTGGGCAGGAGCCAGGGGGTCAGGGCTGGCTTGCTCAAACAGTCCTCGCGCGCCGGCCCAGGCATCGTGGCGTTCCGCCACACAGGGTGAGGCCGGCGCGCTGCGGAACTCGCCGCAGAGCCCTAACCCGACTTCGCGGATTCGGGAGTTTGAGGGATCCTAAGTCGTTATAAATCAACAAAACGATTCAAGAGGTCTTCACTACATCGGGCTATCGAGTCACTTCTCCTTCAGCCGTTACCCGGGGAGGGGGTTGAGCG
>JBDROZ010000024.1:0-9282 GCA_043809585.1 Candidatus Eiseniibacteriota bacterium | reverse complement strand
CACTAGGGCTTATCGCTTCGATGGGCGCGATAAGCCCAACTGCCCGACGGGTCCCTGCCTCCGGTGGCGGCTCGTCCAAGTCGGCTTCTCGTCAGGCGATCCGAGCCCTCGTGACGGAGATTCATGCATAATCCAGGCTAGTGCATGATGTCGATCAGCGAAACGTCGAAGACCAGCTCCGCGTTGGGCGGGATGACGTTGCCGGCGCCTTGAGCGCCGTAGGCGAGACTGGGAGGGATGAAGAGGACGCGCTTCTCGCCGACCTTCATGTTCGTGAAGGCGATGTCCCACCCCTGGATGACCCGGCCCACTCCGATGGGTGTCTCGAAGGGCGCGCCCCGATCGACGCTCGAATCGAACTTGGTTCCGTTCAGGAGATAACCGGTGTAGTGGGCCTTGATCCTCTGGCCTTTCTGGGGAACCGCGCCGGTCCCCTCCTCGCGGACGATCCACTTCAAACCGCTCTCATGCTCGACCATGTCGCTCAGATCGATCTGCAGTTTCTCGGCCAGAGCGGTCTTCATCTCGTCCGCCGTCATCGTTTTCGGCGCCTCCGACTTCTGGGGGGCGTTTTCCACGGTCTCCGCCACGGTCTCCGCCGCCTTCTCCGCCCCCTCTTCCGAACCACCGCCGCCGCACCCGAAGAGTCCCATGGCCGCGAGGAGGAGGACCGGCATCCACGCGAATCGACGCATCATCACAAAGCTCCTTTCGTAAGAATCACGGAATCGCGAATGGAGTCATCATGGCCGAGCGGGGCCGGTACGTCAATGGATTCGGGAAGGCAGGGGTCGGAGCGCGGCCCCAGAGTAACCGGCACAACTCGCTGTCCTGCAATCAGTAACCCTCTGACAGCCTGCTCTCCGCCCTGTTCTCGCTCCCCCGTCCCCCCTCACCCGGATCGCCGGCGGTGCCGAACATGGGGATAAGAGATCCGCGGATAACCGATTGCGGGGATCGTCCCTCCCCCCTCGAGGAGAAGTGTGTTCGGTCATGAGCGGCAGTGAACAGAATCTCCCTCCGGCGAAAAGAGTGTGGAGGAGCCGGTCCGGTTTCTCCTACGTGGCGATCCTGGTGATGACCATGATCCTGACCACACTCGCCCTCGCCTTCATCAGCCGGTCCGGCATCCTCTCGTCCGCGGTGCTCGGCCGGCACGATCGGATCCAAGCGGAGTATCTGGCGGACACGGCGATCCAGCACGGGCTGTGGGCGATCCGGAACGACGCGGGCTCGATCAAGAACGACACGACCTATTACATGCACTCCCTCGCCGGCGGCCGGTACGGCTACAGGGTCCGGGTTCCCACCTCGACGACCTTCGCGACCATCGCCGCCATCGGGCAGTACGGCGACTTCGTCGCCCGGCAGTCGTACGTCGCCTTCATGGGAGTCCCGGGATTCCAGGAGCGCCTCTACACCGCCTACTGGTCCGACTACCTCGTGATCGGAGGCGTCGCCTACCCCGGCAACCCGGGGCCGAAGTGGCGGGAGTGGACCGACAGCACCTGGACCGACGACGCCTTCGCCTACGCCGACCCGGCGGAGGCGCTCTGGGTCGAACTCGAGGGGAGCCCCCGGTCGAATGAGATGGTCATGGGAGTGCAGAAGTCGGACGGCACCGTCGAGGTTTCGGTCTTCGACGGGTCGGCGTGGGGAAACCGAATGGGCTTCCCGTCCTACGGGGGCGAACAGTGCTTCGATCTGGCGTACGAGTCCGTCACGGGAGATGCCTTGCTCCTCGCGGGAACCGACGGGTATAACGCGGTCATGTACTCCGTTTGGAACGGCGCCGCATGGGCTCCGAATCCGCCGGACACGGCTTTCCAATTGAACAAGCCGGAAGCGCACGTGGTGAAAATGGCGTCCCATCCGGAGACCGACGAGATTCTCGCCGTGGTCCTGAACGGGGACGATGAGCTGGAGGCCTTCGTCTGGGACGGCGACGGGTTCTCCTCGGAAGGCAAGATCGACGACAAGATTCCCCTCCTCAATACCGGGGCCTTCGACCTGGCCTATGAGAGGCTCTCCGGGCACGCCCTCGTCGTCTACGGCGAGCAGGGAAACAACAAGAGTAGGTACCGGGAATGGACCGGAACGGGCTTCGATGGGGCCAAAGACATCTGGGACTTCGGCCGCCAGGGGCAGCTCTTCCGGCTCGAGCCCGATCCGACGGACAATTACATGCTCCTCGCCGCCGGAGACGGTTTCTCGGACCTCCATCTCGTCGTCTGGAACGGGAGCGCATGGACCGACCACCGGGAGGTGGAGACCAACCTCCCTTCAGACCAGGTCGTTTCCTTCGACGTGGCGTGGCGATCGACGGGGGACGAGGCCCTCTTCGCGTGGGGGAAGCAATCGTACGGAAAGATCTTCTACCTCGAGTGGACGAAGGGGACCGGCTTCTCCTCGATCCCCGTGAAGTCGGGGCCGGCGATCAGCATGAACATCCATCGCCTCCGGCTTCAGTCGGTCGCCCGAACCGATGAGACCGTCTGCCTGGTCGTGGACAACTTGAAGACCCTCGTGAGCTCCGTGCACGATGACGGCGGCTTCGGCGCCGGGGAGGCGGTGACCTACGTGAACACCTCCGGGAGCTTCGTTTTCGACATGGCGGTGACGAGGCCGTGAGAGCCACGCGAAAGAACCAGACGGACCGGGGCTACACGCTCATCGAGGCGCTTCTCGTCGTCATCATCCTCGGCCTGGCGGGCGGGCTCGCGGTTTCCTGGCTCGGGTCCTCTCTCGAGGACGGAGCGATTCGGGCGGCGACGGACGGGATCGTCACGGCCCTCGAGTACGGACGTCTCTACGCGATCAACTCCGGGCTCCCCTCGCGGGTCAGCTTCGACGGCGCAACGATGACCGTGACCGTGGAGCGGCTCGTCTCCGCGGGCGGGGACGACCTTCGGGACACATCGATCGTGTCGATCGGATCCACCAAGGCCGACGACTGGGAGTTCGCCCCCGCCGGACACCCGTTCGCGCGGGGCCTGGACTACGTCATCGAGCTGTCGGAGGACAGAAGTGTGGGAGGCGGAGGCGTGGATCGGATCGAGGCCGACTTCGGGGGTGTCGAATGGGTCGAGTTCGACGAGATCGGCTCCGCGTCGGCCTCCGGCGCCGCCACGATCGAGCGGGGGAATAGACGCGTCCGAATCGCCGTCGATTCTCTGACCGGGAGGGTATCGGTTCATGAATAGCCGGAGGATTCAGTCGGGACGGCGAGGTTTCACGCTCGTCGAGGTGGCCCTCTCCCTCGCGATCTTAGGCGTCATCGTCACCGCCGTCGCGGGCGCTTATGTTTCGGGCCTGCAGGCGGAGGGAACGGCGGTGACCCGGGTTCCGACGGAAAGCCATCTCCGGAGCGCCCTGGAACTGTCCATCGCCACCCCCTTCGACAAGCTGGGCGCCGCCTCCATGGAAACCTGGATCGGCGGAGAAGCCGAGACCATCACCCGCCGCGTCTCCGGCATCGACCTGAACGGAGACGGGAGCAACGAGCCGGACGTCAAGCTCGTGACCGTCATCTTCAGGGGCGACTCCCTCTCCACCGTCGTGGTCGACACGAAGGGCGACATCGAGAAGATCCCATGAGAAGCACCCTGCAACCCCTCGGATCGAAGGGGCTCACCCTTCTCGAACTGATGATCGCCGTCTCGATCACGGCGCTCATCGCGGTCGCCCTTTCGGGCTTCACCCGGTCCCTTCTCCAGGCGAACGCCCGGGAGGGGGGGACCCTTTCCACTTACTACGACGGCCTCGCCGCCATGGAGCGGATGTCGGGCGCCGCGAAACGGGCGACCTTCCTCCTCATCCCGAACGGCTACGAACCGGAGCGGGACATCCTCGCCCTCTCCGGCTTCATTAACGACGACGGGGATTTCTACTTCGGCGACTCCCTCTTCCCCCGGATCGACGAGGACACGGATAAAGACATGGTCCTGAACGATGTGCCGGGGATCAAGGGCGTGGACGACGACGGAGACGGCTACATCGACACGAGCGGGGACAAAGAAGACGACGACGAGGACTACTGGCCGTACAGGCTGAAGAACGAGGAGAACCTGAACGGACGAGACGACGACGGCGACGGTTCCATCGACGAAGACCTCGGCGAAGACATGAACGGGGACAATTACTCCGGAATCCGGGGGATCGACGACGACGGAGACGGCAATGTGGACCAAATGGACAAGAAGGACGACGACGAGGACGGGCAGAAGAACGAAGACTCTCTCAACCCCCGGTGGTACCGGTGGTACTCGGGGACGGGGGTTCTGTGGGAATACACCCAAACGAAGACAATCACCGAGTCTTTGCCCCTCTGCGAGAACGTCACCAAGTTCCGGGTCCAGTATCAGAGGGAGAGCGCGTCTCTCCGGACCACACTGATCATTCAAATGGCCGTGACCGGCGACGACGGCCGGACCTACTCCTTCGAGGAGTACGTCTACCCCCGCAACGTGGACCAGCACTTCGGCAAGCGGGTGCGCTGAGCGCGTCAAATAGGGACAGTCACCTATTGCCTCAGGACGGAGAAGGCTAATAGGTGACTGTCCCTATTTAGGCAATGGGTGACGATCCCCACTCGAACCCGGTCTCACGAGAACGGCCCCGCTCCTTCCGGAGCGGGGCCGTCACAGTGCCGTCTGACCATCATACGTGAGGATCGTCATCGATGACGATCCTCACTCGAACCCGGTCTCATGAGAACGGCCCCACTCCTTCCGGAGCGGGGCCGTCACAGTGCCGTTATCGGTGGCGGTGGGTTCCCCCGCCGGGGTGACCCTGGTGCCACTTGCGTGGTAGGTGCCCTTACGGGGCCGCCACCTCCAACAAGCCGCATCGGTCGTTATTCAACGGATCACCTCCTTCCCGGGCGCGGAGCGATCGGCGAGTCCCATCCTCGCCCGGCGCCATGCCCGCCCGAGGCTGAAGCGCCGCCGCGGTCCTTGCCGCGGACCCCTCTCTTTTTTTAAGAGTAGCGCCAACCCCGAAAACCGTCCAGTCAAAACTCGATGATTGTCCGGGCCCGGTTCCCGGGAGGGCCACCGGGTCCCCCGGAGGGATCTCTGGTCCCATGCCGGCGGGGTCGTGTATCCTGGGCAGGACCTCTCCGAGAGGCGAGTGCGGAGTTCGGGCATCTTCGGGTCTGCGAGGAGCGCGGGCCCCCGAGGGGCGAAGCAAGGAGACCGGATCCTGGAACGGAACGACAGACACCTCCGCACCGACGGCCTTCAAGAGGATCTCCGTGGACGATCCATCCGGGGGGGCGCGGCGACCATGGCCGCCCAGGCGGGGCGTTTCGCTCTCACCGTCGGCTCCACCATGATCCTCGCCCGCATCCTCACGCCCCGGGACTTCGGCCTCATCGCCATGGTAGTGGCGGTGATGATGTTCCTCGTGATCCTCCGGGACCTAGGCCTTCCGACGGCCACGGTGCAGCAAGCGGTCGTCACCCAGGAACAGGTGAGCACCCTCTTCTGGTTGAACGGCCTGCTCGGCCTCGCCGTCGCGGTGATCACGATCATCCTCGCCCCCCTCCTCGTCCGGTTCTACGGGGAGCCCGCGCTCCTCGGGATCACCCCCCTCTTCGGCGTCGTCTCCCTGATCGACGCCCTCTCCCTCCAGCACCGGGCCCTCCTCCGCCGCCGGATGCGTTTCGGGGCGCTCGCCGCGGTGGAGCTCTTCTCCCAACTCGTGGGGGTCGCCGCGGCGGTCGCCACGGCATGGAAGGGGGGGCGTTTCTGGTCCCTCCTGGTCCTCCGGCTCGTCACCGCGTCGGTGCAGACCCTGCTTTGCTGGCGGATCTGCGACTGGCGGCCGGATCGCCGGTTCCGGCCCGCCGAGGTAAGGGGCATGATCGCCTTCGGCGGGTACCTCAGCGGATCACGCCTCGTCCGGAGCGTCGGGCGGAACCTGGACCGCATCTTGATCGGCCGATTTACCGACGCCCGGCTCCTCGGCCTCTACGCGAAGGCGGCGGGGTGGCTCGTCGCCCCCTTCCAGCAGCTCTCCTTCCCCGTCGCCCGCGTCGCCGTCCCCGTGCTCTCCCGTCTTCAGGACGAGCCCGACCGCTACCGCCGCTACTGGCGGCAGGGGATGCTCCTCATGACCACTCTCGGCATGCCGGTCATCTGCTTTCTGGTGCTCGACACACGGAAAGTGATCTACCTCCTCCTCGGCGATCAGTGGGAGGCGGCGATCCCGATCTTCCGGATCCTCTCTCCCGTCGCCCTGGTCACCCTCCTCCACATGGGCACGGGCTGGGCGTACGTCTCCCTCGGCCGGGCGGCGAGGCAGCTCCGGTGGGAGATCGCCGCGACCGCGGTCACGGCGGCGGCGTTCCTGATCGGGATCAAGTGGGGACCGGCGGGGGTGGCGGCGGGATTCTCGATCGCGTCGGGGATCCTCCTCCTGCCGGGCGCGCTCTACTGCTTCCGGGGATCGCCCATCCGCATGAGCGACTTCTACGGGACGATCGGGAGGCCCGCGGCGGCGGCCCTGCTCGCGGGGGGAGGACTCGCCCTTCTCATGAGCCTCGACGGCTATCCCGGCTCCCCCCTCTCGGCGCTCTGGATCGACCTTCCCCTCTTCCTCGCCCTCGACGGGATCGGCTGGATCGTCGTTCCAGGGGGACGGAGGGTTCTCACGGACCTCGCCCGCCTCCTCCGGGACTTGCGGAAGAACAACCGCAAACCGGGGGACACAATACCGAACTCGTAGTTCGGGGGACACAATACCGAACTCGCAGTTCGGGGGACACCATGCCCCTTCCCCGGTGAGGTGGGTAAGCGGGATCGTCACGTTCAAATCGTTCTCTTCAAACGACAAACCGCCGGATTTCGTCTCCGCAGGTGCTTCGCGAGTCAGGTATCGTGTCCCCCGAACCGGCTATTCCGTATTGTGTCCCCGAGTGAACCTTCGCGAGTCAGGTATCGTGTCCCCCGAACCGGCTATTCCGTATTGTGTCCCCGAGTGAACCTATTCAGTATTGTGTCCCCCGAAATTAGAGCCGAATTCGGACGCCGCCGTGAACGAAGCGGGGCATTCCCGTCTCGACGATGCCCGTGGTGGAGGTCCGCACCTCGTACTCGTTGTCGAGCAGGTTCTCCACGCTGACGAAGACCTCCCGTCCGGCGCCGAGGCCCCGGGCGAGATGGAGGTCGACCACGAAGAGGTCGTTCACCTCCTGGTCGTTCAGATCGTCCTCGTAACGCTCCCCGACGTACCGTCCCTGCACGGCAAGAGTGAGAATCGAGGGGTCGGAGAACCTCGCCTTCAGGACGAACTGGTGTCGCGGCACCTGGCGCTGCCACTTCCCGACGAGTTCCGCCTCGTCCGACTCGAGAATCTCCGTGTGGTCGAAGACATAGCTCCCGGAGAGTGTCCATTCCTTGTAGGGCCGGTAGTTCAGTTCCAGTTCGACTCCGGCCGTGAGGAGACGCCCCACGTTGTCCCGGATGCGGCAGACTTCCCCCTCGCGGAGGGGGCCGCACGGCTCGATCACATCGCCGTTCGACTCGGCGATGCCGATGGTCCTCTGGGTGATCGTGTTCTCCACCTCGTTCCAGAAGCCCGTGATCCTCCCGAAAAAGACCCGCCCTGGCCGGTAGTCGACTCCCGCCTCGCCCCCGATGAGGTACTCGGGCTCCAGGTTCGGATTCGCCTCGTTCACCACGCCCCGGGAGGCGAAGCCCCGGTACAGCTCGTTCACCGTGGGGGCCCGATAGGAACGGTAGACGGAGCCCCGGAAGGAGAGATCGTCGTTCGCGTGATAGACCGCGCCCAGGCTCGGATTGAGCGAGGTGGTCGACGACGGGTCGTACGCGTCGCGGCGCTCCAGCCCGCCCGTTTCGAGATCGATGGTACGGTAGAAGCCGTCCGAGTTCCGCACGTAGTCGACCCGTGCGGCGGCGACGATGCTCCAATAGAGGGAAGGGGTGTAGATCTCCTGAGCGTAGGCGCCCGCGAGCTGCTGGGTCCCCCCCACCTCCTTCTGGGTGGTGAAGATCGTCTCCGAGTAGTCGAGCCACTCGTTGCTCTCCGCTTCGATCCTCTGGTAGTCGCCGCCGAGAAAGAGGTGGTGCGATTTGCCGGCCTTCTTCGACCACTGGCAATTGGCCCCCATCGACGAGGAGGGGACGTCGTACTGATAGGCGTTCGGGGTGATGGAATTCCGATCTCTCGAAAGCCGGCCGGTGGCGCTGTCATAGGATTGGAAGATCGTGAAGACGTTGACGTCCCACTCGCTCCCGCCCGGCGTGACGAAGTCGCCGCCGGCGCCGTAGCTTCGGGTGATGGTCCCCCCGAAGTCGAGGGGGGTCCCCTTCTTCCGGTCCTCGTCGTAGTAGCCTCCTTGGAGGTACACGTTCGACCCCGCCGAGAGGTCGTACGCCAACCGGCCCTGGATTCCCTCGTGCTGCAGGTAGGCGGGAATGTCGGCGTTCCCGCGCTGGTCCTCGCGCACGATGTGATAACCGTCCGTCTCGTAGTAGCGGCCGCCCCAAGAGTAGCTCCAGGGCCCCTCCCGGTCGGCGCCCCAGAAGTTCAAGTTCGCCGTCCCCGCAGATCCCCCCTCGGCCATGAGCCGGACCGAGCGCCCCCGGGGCCGCTCGGTGAGGATGTTGACGATCCCCCCCATGGCGAGGTTTCCCCAAATCCCGGAGCCCCCTCCCCGCACCACCTCGATCCGCTCGACGTTCTCCAGGGGGATCCGGTTCCAGACGACCCATCCGCCGAAGGGATCCATGGCCGGCACCCCGTCCACCATCACCAGGGTCCGGCTCGCCGAGGTGGCCCCCACGCCCCGGAGCGAAGCGGCCTGAGCCGTCGAACTCCCCACGAGACTGCTCGACTGGCGGAGCGTGGAAAAACCGGGGATGGATCGAAGAAGATCGTCCACCGTCTGTGAGGCGGCGGCCCGGATGTCGCTCTCGGTGAGCACCGTCACGTTGGCCGCCACCTTGGTCAGATCCTGCTCCGACCGGGTCGCCGTGACGACGATGGGGCGGCCCCAATACTCCTCTTCCGTCTCCTCCGGGGGCGAAGTTTCGGCGAGGAGGAACGATGGGGTGACGAGCGCGAAGAGAACGATGAAGAATGACGAGTTTTTCACCGGCAGACCTCCGGGATGTTGGCTATTGACAATCGCATAAATAAAGTCCTATACTCCGGGCAGGAGGTGGATGATGAGGCCACACGGCAGTCCGGAGTTCTTGGAAGAGCGTCGGCGTCGGGCTTTGGAACTTCTCGAGGAGGGTTGGGCTCCCTGTGAGG
>JBDROZ010000023.1:0-113141 GCA_043809585.1 Candidatus Eiseniibacteriota bacterium | reverse complement strand
CTTCGGCCCTACTCAGGACAGGCTTCGATACACCGCCTCCCTTCGGTCGGCGGCACTCAGGGCGAACGGGGGATGGTGAGCGCGGCACGGTCAGAGGACGGGGATCCCGCCCCCAAGCGGGTAGTGGCCCTTCCCCCGGTTCGACCCCCTACGGTACGGGCCTTCGGCCCTACTCAGGACAGGCTTCGATACACCGCCTCACTCCGTTCGGTGGCACTCAGGGCGAACGGGGGGTGGTGAGCGCGGCACGGTCGGAGGACGGGGACCCCGCCCCCGGGTGGGCGGACGCCATTCCCCCCCCTGGGGCGGACGGGGAGTCTTCGCCTTCCCCCGGCTCATCCTTCGATACACCGCCTCACTCCGTTCGGCGGCACTCAGGACGAACGGGGGTGAGAAGGCGGCGTTTCCTGAATTCGGTTGCCGGTGCTTGGTGGCCGGGGCGCCGTCCGTCCCTCACGAGCGCTTGCCCAGCGGGAGCGGGCTTCCCCAGCGAGTGACGGGACGGACAAGCCCCGTAGCCGGATCCGAGCATCCGGCAACGACACGATATTGACGCCGCGGTCGGAGCCATGTCCGGCGGACAGGCCCCGCCCGTTCACGAGCTTTCCCCGGCGGGCAGGCCCCACCCGTCCTTCACCGCCTACCCCATCCCCCCCATCCCCCCTTCATCTTCCCTTTTGCCTTCCGCCCCTCATCCGTTATGATGATCCCGATCCTGATCGTGAATCGGCCCGCGGGCGCGGGCTTTCCCCATCGAGGAGCGCGGCGGTGAAGCTGAACAATCTGATGAAGCAGGCTCAGGAAATGCAGAGGAAGATGGCCGAGGCCCAGGAGAGGCTGGCCGAGATGACCGTCGAGGCCACGGCCGGCGGCGGCAAGGTGACGGTGGTCGTCACGGGCAAGCAGGAAGTCCTCGAGGTCCGGATCGCCCCCGAAGTGGTGGACCCGGAGGACGTGGAGATGCTCCAGGACCTGGTTCAGGCCGCCGTCAACGAGGCGATGCGGCGGGCGGGCGAGCTGGCCAAGGAAGAACTCGCCAAGGCGGCCGGGCCCCTCGGCGGGATGGGCGGCCTCGGCGGCCTCTTCTAATCGCGGAGATCCCCATTGTTTCAATCGGCGTCGCTCGAACAACTCGTCGAAGAGCTCCAGAAGCTTCCCGGCGTCGGCCGGAAGTCCGCGGTCCGGATCGCCCTCTACCTCCTCCGCATCCCCCGGGAGGAAGTGGACGCCCTCGTCCGCCGGATGGAGGAAGTGAAAGAGAG
Organism: Candidatus Eiseniibacteriota bacterium; assembly: GCA_043809585.1. Taxonomy (GTDB): domain Bacteria; phylum Orphanbacterota; class Orphanbacteria; order Orphanbacterales; family Orphanbacteraceae; genus JBDROZ01. The sequence goes on along the minus strand of JBDROZ010000023.1, from coordinate 111,879 downwards.
GGTCCGCCTCTGCGACGTCTGCGGAAACTACACCGAGGACGATGCCTGCGACATCTGCCGGGACCCGCGGCGGGACGGGACGATCATCTGCGTCGTGGAGCAGCCGAGCGACATCGCCCTCTTCGAGAGCACCGGGACCTACCGCGGCCTTTACCACGTGCTGCACGGCGTGCTCTCGCCTCTCGAGGGCGTCAGCCCCGAAGGGCTTCGCATCGACGAACTGGCGGCGCGCATCCGGCAGGGGGGCGTCGCGGAAGTGATCGTGGCGACCAATCCGACCGTGGAAGGGGACGCCACCGCCTTTTACCTCTCCGACGCCCTCGGGGCGCTTCCGGTCAATGTCACCCGCATCGCCCGAGGCGTTCCGGTGGGGGGGGAGATCGAGTTCGCCGACCAGGTCACCCTCGCCCGGGCCCTGGAAGGCCGGCGCACCCTCGACTGATCGCGGCTCCGGGAACCAGGCGCCATGAATCTACCCAATAAACTGACCGTCGCGCGGATCTTCCTCTCCCCGGTCTTCATGGTCTTCTTTCTGATCGACAATCTCTGGTCGAAGTACGCCGCCTTCCTCGTTTTCGTCGTGGCGTCGCTGACCGACGTGTACGACGGGTACATCGCCCGGAAGACGGGGATCGTCACGAACTTCGGAAAGTTCATGGACCCCCTGGCCGACAAGCTCCTGACGAGCATGGCCCTCATCTCCCTCGTCGCCCTCGACCTGCCCTACGTGTTCGGCTGGATGGTGGTGGTGATCGTGGCGCGGGAGATTTTCATCACGGGCCTCCGCACCATCGCGGCCTACCGGGGGCTCCTGATCCCCTCGTCGACGGCGGCGAAGTGGAAGACCGTCTTCCAGATGGTCTTCGTGAACCTGACCCTCGTGCACATCATCGCCGCCGCGACCAACGAGCGATTCGGCACGCCCCTCCTCATCATCGGCGACAAACGGATCGAGGGGATCCTGATGGGACTCCTCACGGCGACTATGCTCCTGACATTGCTGACCGGATTGCATTATCTTCTCGCGAACAGGGAGTTCATCAAACGAACACTAAGTTAGGAGAAACCGGGTGTCCTTCACCGACCGTCTCGCGTGGCTGATCTACTCGTTCTTCGGCTCCGGGCGGGCCCCCGTGGCGCCGGGGACCGCGGGCTCCGCCGCGGCGGCCCTCCTTCTCCTGCTTCCGGGAAGGGTGCCGGGAGTCCCGGCGTGGGAGCGCCCGGAATGGGCTCTGGCGATCGCGCTCGTCTTCTTCGCCGGCGTGTGGGCGGCGGGGAGGGCGGAGGCCCGGTTCGGCCGGGATCCCGGGATCGTGGTGATCGACGAGGTGGCCGGCATGATGGTCGCCCTCTTCCTCCTGCCGAACTCGGCGGCCGCCGTGGCGGGCGCTTTTCTTCTCTTTCGTTTCTTCGACATCGTGAAGCCCTTCCCGGTCCGGGCGGTGGAAAGGGCCCGGGGGGGATGGGGCGTCATGCTCGACGACGTGCTGGCCGGCTGCTACGCCCACGTCGCCCTCCGTCTCCTCCTCGCCCTTCTCGGGAGGCTCTCATGAGCGGCGACCCGATCCGGACGGCGGGGATGGTGACCATCGGGGACGAACTGCTTCTCGGGGAGATCCCGGACACCAACTTCCAATACTTGGCCGCCCGGGTCTCCGCCTCCGGGGTGCGGGTCACGCGGCACGTCACCGTGGGGGACGAGGAGGAGGAGATCCGGGCCGCCCTCAAGGAGGCGACGGGGCGGGCCCCCCTGGTGGTGGCGACCGGAGGCCTCGGGGTGACGCCCGACGACCGCACGCGCCAGGCCCTCGCCGATCTCGCCGGCGTCCGTCTCGTCCCCGATCCGGAACTTCTCCAGGAGATCGAGGTCTTCTACCGGGACCGGAAGATCATGATGCCGTCGATCAACGTGGCCCAGGCGTCCCTCCCCGAAGGGGCGAAGAAGATTCCGAACGAGGTCGGCCTCGCGCCGGGCATCCGGATGAGCCTCCGGAAGGCGGTCGTCTTCGCCTTCCCCGGCGTGCCCGCGGAAATGCGCCACCTGACCGATCGGGGGCTCATCCCCTGGCTGCGGGAGCGGAACGGGGACGCGCCGGTGGAACAGCGGGTCCTCCGGATCTGGGGGATCGGCGAGAACGCCCTCGCCGAGAAGCTTCGGGACTACTGCGCCGCCCGCCGCCCCGTGTCGATCGCGTTCCTCCCCGAGCGCCGGGGTATCACGCTCCGGTTCCGCCTGAAAGAGGGAGAGTATGGCGATCCCCGGCGCGTTCTCGACGGCCAGGTGGAAGAGGCGGCGGACCTGCTCGGCAATCTCGTCTACTCGACCCGGCAGGAGGAGCTTGAGGAAGTGGTCGGCTACCTCCTCATGCTCCACCGGAAGACGATCGCCGTGGCCGAGTCGTGCACGGGGGGGCGCGTCTCCGACCTCCTCACCTCGGTGGCCGGGAGCAGCGGCTACTTCCGGGAGGGCTTCATCCCCTACGACCCGTCGCGAAAGGTGATCACCCTCGGCATCCCCGAGGAACTGATCCTCCGCTCGGGCACGGTTTCCGCGGAGACCGCCGCCGCCCTGGCGCGGCAGGCCCGCACCCTGTCGGACGCGGACCTCGGGGTCGGCGTCACCGGCGTCGCGGGACCGGACACGGTGGAGGGGAAGCCCGTGGGCCGCGTGTTCGGCGCCGTCGATTCCCGGAGCGGGACCACGGTCCGGCAGTGGGACCTCCCGGGGGACCGGGACCGGGTGAAGGAGCGGGCGGCGCGCAGCGTGCTCAATCTGGTCCGGCTCCACCTGCTCGGCGGGCGGGAGGATCCGGCGTGAGCTCCGGCGGCGGGATGATGATCCGAATGTTCCTCGCCCTCCCTCTCTCCGGCGGGCAGCGGGACGAGGTGGCGGCGAAGATCGAACCGCTCCGGCGAGGGCCGGAACCGGTCCGCTGGGTGGCGCCGGAGAACCTGCACGTCACGCTCCGCTTCTTCGGCGACGTGGGGCCCGATCTCCGCTCCCGCGTCGAGGATCGCCTCGCTTCCGCGGCGAGGATCACGGCCCCCTTCGCCTGGACGCTCGGCGGGCCGGGGGCATTCCCGAATCTCGGAGCCCCCCGGGTGCTCTGGGTCGGCGTCTCCGAGGGGGAGAGGGATGCATCCTCCCTCGCGGGGAATGTGGAAGAGACCCTCGCGGGGCTCGGATTCCCGGAGGAAAAGCGGTTTCACGCGCACATCACCGTGGGGAGGACGAAGGGGCGTCTCTCGGAGCGGTTCCGGGAGCGCTTCGGCGGTCTCGCCCTCGACCCCGTGAGGCGCGAGGCCCCCGCCTTCGATCTCATGAGGAGCGTCTTGACGCCGAAGGGGGCGATCTACGAGAAACTCCGGGTGTTCCGCCTGGAGCGGGAAGGGGAGGAGAGGAGATGAAACGTACGGTGATCGGTGTCCTGGTCTCTTCGCTGCTCCTCTCCTGCGGGGGAGGGGACCGGTCGGACGGGGAACGGTCCCCGGCGGTCGACACCGCCGCCGCCCGGGCGCTCGCCGGGAAGAGGGACGCGCCCCCCCTCTCCATCGATCCGGACAAGGAGGAGATGATCCGCACCGGCACCCCCGCCGAGCGGCTCCTCGCCAAGTACGAACTCCTTCTCGAGCGGATCCGTCTCGAACGGGAAGAGAACGTCTTCAACGTCTCCCGGGCCCTCGAGTACGGCCTGAAACCGATTGCCGGCGAGCACCACGAGCTCCTCGCCGAGGGCGTCATTGACACGGTGCTCACGATGGAGTTCGTTCATCTTGCCGAGTACGTTCTCGCCGACTACATCCTCCGGAGCGAGGACCCCCGCGGAGTGGAGGCGGAGAAGCGCCTCTCGAAGGTGCGGGAGATGATCCCCGAGCACCAATCCGTCCTCCTTCCGAAGTGACGGTCTTTCTCGGCCCGGGGACGCAGCTCCGTTGCTTCCGCTCACGCGAATTGCGGAACGAACGGAACTGCGTCCCCGAACCAAAATAAAACGGCCTCCCCGAAGGGAGGCCGCTTTGCATTCTACTTTGTCGTTCCCTACGGAAGCGGGCAGGTGCCGAGAGCGGCATCCGTCAGCGTCCAACCGACGCAACCGCCACCATGGTTCAGGTGGGGCAGGAACTGGAACGTGTCGAAGAAGTTGACCACGTTGTCGCAGTTGAAATCGGCGCAGTAGCCGGTACCCGCGTTGAGGGCGGGCAAGAACTTGAAGGTGTCGAAGAAGTTGATCGTCAGGTCGCCGTTGAAGTCGGGCGACTTGGCGCAGAGCTCGGTCGAGTTGGCGCAGAGCTCCACTTCCGGATCGGCGCACTCGGCCGTCGCGGTCCAATCGAGCACGAACCGGCCGCAGCCGCCGCCCGTCAGGTCGAAGGCGACCGCACCGTTGGCGTCCGAAGTGGCCGTCGAGGACATGGTGCCGCAGACGCCCATGGCCGAGGTGCCGTCCATGGCGTCGGACTGGCCGGACAAGTCGAGACGCACGACGCAACCCTCGAGCGGATCATCGAGGCAGTTCCGCACGGTGACGCGGATAATGATGTGATCCATGTCACCGGCGGGGCACCAGCGCAGATCGGCGGTGGTGCAGCCATTGCCGTTTTGCACCTCGATGGCGCACGACGAGTTGGCGGCACAGGGCAGGGTCGCGAACGCGCTACCGGCGATCGCCAAACAGCCCACGACCGCGAGCAGTGCCAAAGTCTTCTTCATCCCGGAATCCTCCTTTCGAACTCGCCTCAGGATGGCGGCCCTTCTCGGATTCTCGATACCCGGTGCGCACCGGGACCGGGTCCCTTGGAAGGGTCCATGGGGTTCCTCGCGATCGAACCCCAAGTCGCCCCAGACGGACAACGCGCAGACCGACGACGTTGATCTTGCGCACGGTGCCCGTGGAGCAGAGCGCCGTTTTCTATGGGAGCGTCTACATATTACCATGATCGGCAATTGCATGTCTAGCGATAGATAAGGACTTGCAGGATTTTTTCCGTTTTTCCCCATCCGGCCTTTCCGGGGCCCTCGGGGGGGGCCGGTAGGGCCGGAAGACCCGCTCGATCCGTACTTTTGAGGGGACAGATCGCGCGATCGGCTGCTATACTTTCCCGCGCCGGAAAGGGGCTCGCGTTCCGGGGGGGGTAAGATGGGAAAGGACCAGTAACCTATGACCAGTAGAGCAGATAAGAGAAAGAAGGAACCCAAGGCCCGGCCGGAAGACGGGGGAACCTCGCGGGCTCTCGACTCGACCCTCGCCCAGATCGAGAAGCAGTTCGGCAAGGGGGCGATCATGCGCCTCGGAGAGGATGGGATCCAGCAGCAGATCCGCACGATTCCGTCCGGCTCCCTCTCCCTGGACATCGCCCTCGGCGCCGGCGGGGTTCCGCGGGGACGGATCGTCGAGATCTACGGGCCCGAGTCGTCGGGGAAGACCACGCTCATCCTGCACATCATCGCCAACGCCCAGAAGGCGGGGGGTATGGCGGCGTTCATCGACGCCGAGCACGCCCTCGATCCGGTCTACGCGCGCAAGCTCGGCGTGGACGTCGACTCCCTCCTGGTCTCCCAGCCGGACACGGGCGAGCAGGCCCTGGAGATCACGGAGATGCTCGTGCGCTCCGGCTCCATCGATGTGATCGCCATCGACTCGGTCGCCGCCCTCGTGCCTCGGGCGGAGATCGAAGGGGAGATGGGCGATTCCCACGTCGGCCTCCAGGCCCGGCTCATGTCCCAGGCGCTCCGGAAGCTCGCCGGAATCACGAGCAAGTCGCACACGTGCATCATCTTTTCGAACCAGATCCGGATGAAGATCGGCGTCATGTTCGGAAATCCGGAGACCACCTCCGGCGGGAACGCGCTGAAGTTCTACTCGTCGGTCCGGCTCGACATCCGGCGGATCGCTTCCATCAAGAACGGCGACGAGGTCGTGGGCAACCGGACCAAGGTCAAGGTAGTGAAGAACAAGATCGCCCCGCCCTTCCGGATCGCCGAGTTCGACATCATGTACGGCGAGGGGATCTCCCGGGTGGGGGACCTGATCGATCTCGGCGTGGAGCACGACGTGATCCAGAAGTCGGGCACCTGGCTCTCCTACGGCGACGAGCGCATCGGGCAGGGGCGGGAGAACGCGAAGCGTTTCCTGAAGGACTACCCCGAGGTCGCCGAGAACATCGAGAACACGATACGCGAGAAGGCGGGCCTTGCCCGGACGCCCAAGAAGGAAGGGGATGGGGAAGAAAAGCCGCATGACGAGTGACGAGCTGCGGCGGGCCTTTCTCGACTTCTTCCGTGACCGGGATCACCCGGTCCGGCCGCCGTCGCCGCTCGCACCCCACGACGATCCGACCTTGCTCTTCACCACCGCCGGGATGGTGCAGTTCAAGCCGTACTATGTCGCCACCGGCCCGATCCCCTACACGAGGGCGGTTACCTGCCAGCCCTGCCTCCGGGGGTCGGATCTCGAGAACGTCGGTGTCACGACGCGCCACCACACGTTTTTCGAGATGCTCGGCAACTTCTCCTTCGGCGATTACTTCAAGGAGGAGGCGATCCGGTGGGCGTGGGAGTTCTCGGTCGACCTGCTCGGCCTTCCCGCCGACAAGATCTGGGCCTCCGTCTTCACCGACGACGACGAGGCGGCCGCCATCTGGGAGAAGAAAGTCGGCCTCCCGGCGGCGCGCATCGTCCGTCTCGGCGAGAAGGACAACTTCTGGGGCCCCGCCGGGGAGAGCGGGCCGTGCGGCCCCTGCTCGGAGCTCTATCTCGATCTCGGCGAGGAGCGGAGCTGCGGGCGGCCCGATTGCCGGGCGGGATGCGACTGCGACCGTTACATCGAATACTGGAACCTCGTCTTCCCCCAGTTCGACCAGGACAAGGACGGAACGCGCCGCCCCCTCGCGAACCGGGGGGTCGACACGGGCCTGGGGCTCGAGCGCCTCGCCCAGATCATGCAGGGCGTGCCGTCGAACTTCGACACCGACCTCTTCAAGCCGATTCTCGCCGCGGTGGCCGGATTCACGGGGGGCGCCGAATCGGAGACGGGCGAAGGGCGGTCGGCGGCGCGGGTGATCGCGGACCACACGCGGGCCCTCGTCTTCGCCATCGACGAGGGGATCCTCCCCGGCAACGAGGGGCGGGGCTACGTGCTCCGCCGCATCCTCCGCCGCGCCCTGCTCCGGGCGAACCGTCTCGGCATCGACGATGTCTTTCTCGACCGCATCGGCGAGACCGTGGTCGACACCATGGGGCCGGCATACCCGAGTCTGGTGAAGAACCGGGATCGCATCGCCCGGACGATCCGGGCCGAGGAGGAACGGTTCCGCCGGACCCTCGACCAGGGCCTCGACATCTTCATGAAGGTGACGGAGGGCCTGAAGAGGAGGGGGGAGACCCTCCTCTCCGGCCGGGAAGCGTTCCGTCTCTACGACACCTACGGATTCCCCCTTGAACTGACCGAGGAGATGGCCCAGTCCGAGGGGCTCACCCTCGACCGGGCCGCCTTCGACGCCGCCATGGAAGAGCAGCGAGGTCGGTCGGCGTGGACCCTCGGGGAGGGGGGGACGAGGGACCTCGAACTGGCCGGGACGGAGAGCGAGTTCGTCGGTTACGACGAAATCACGACGGAGACGGAGATCACCGCTCTCCTTCGCGGCGACGCGCCCGTGGAAACGCTCGGCGCCGGCGAGGAAGGAGCGGTCGTCCTCGGGCGATCCCCGTTCTACGGCGAATCGGGGGGGCAGACCGGTGACGCCGGCCATCTCGAAACGCCGGGGGGCGCCCCGGTCTTCCTCGTGAACGGCACGACCCGCACCGCCGACGACAAGCCCCTCCTTCACGGGAAGGCGTCGGCCCCGCTCCGGGCCGGCGACCCGGTGCGGGCGGTGGTCGAGAAGGAACGTCGCCTCGCGATCGCCCGGAATCACACGGCGACCCATCTGCTTCACAGGGCGCTCCGGGAGGTCCTCGGCGATCACGTGAAGCAGGCCGGCTCCCTGGTGGCCCCCGACCGGCTCCGCTTCGACTTCGTCCATTTCCAAAAAACCGGCGAGGAGGAAATCGGGCGGGTCGAGGCCCTCGTCAACCGAGTCTTGCAGGAGGACCGCCCGGTCGAGACGGACGTCGTCTCCTTCGAGGCGGCGGCGGAGAGGGGGGCCACGGCCCTTTTCGGCGAGAAATACGGCGACCGGGTGCGAATGGTGTCGGTCGGCGATTTCAGCCGGGAGCTTTGCGGCGGTACCCACGTCCGCCGGACCGGCGAGATCGGCCCCTTTCTGGTCGTTTCGGAGAGCGCCGTCGGGTCCGGCATCCGCCGGATCGAGGCGATCACCGGCGCCGCGGCCTTCCGCCGGATCCAGGAGGACCGGGGGATGATCGCCCGGCTGGCCGATACGGTCCGCGCCGCTCCGGAAGAGCTGGTCGAGCGGGTCGAATCGCTCAGGGAGCGGATCTCCCTGTTGGAGAAAGAGCTGGAGAAGGCCCGGACCTCCGGCGCCGGCGACCGGGCCCGGGACCTTCTCAGGGACGCGGCCCTTGTCGGCGGCGTCCGCGTCGTGGCGGCGAACCTGGACGGGGCGGACGGGCCGACCTTGAAGGGCATCGTCGACCGCTACCAAAAGGAAGAGGAATCCCTCGTGGCGGTACTCGGCGCCCGGACCGGAGAGAGGGCGTTCCTGGTCGGAATGGTCAGCCGGGACCTGATCGGGACCGGTCTCTCCGCGGGCGACCTGGTCGGCAAGGTGGCCGCCCTCGTCGGCGGACGGGGGGGCGGCAAGCCGAACTTCGCCGAGGCCGGCGGCCGGGAACCGGAGAAGCTGGACGAGGCGCTCCGGTCGGTGCCCGATCTGGTGCGGGAGATCGTCGAGAGGGGGTAGGGCCATCGCCGGAGTCTTGGACAGACTGGACGCGGGGGGCCGCGAGAAGGGCGCCCTCTTTCTTCCTCTGGTCGATCAGGACCGGATCGAACCGGCGGAGTGCGTGAGGCGGGCGGCGCTCTTCGAGGAGTGCGGCGCCGACGGGATCCTCGTCGGATCCAGTTTCACCCTCCGGGACCGGCTGGACGTCGTCCTCGCCGCGATCAGGGAAGGGACGAACCTGCCGGTGATTCTATTCCCGGGGAGCGCCCATCAGGTGAGCGGCCGGGCCGACGCCATTCTCTTTCTCACGCTCCTCTCCGGCCGGAACCCCCAGTTTCTCGCGGAAGAGCAGGTGCGCGCGGCCCCCCGGGTCAGGGAGGCGGGCCTCGAGTCGATTCCGACGGCGTACCTGCTCATCGGAGACGGCGCCCGGCGGACGGTGCACTTCGTCTCCCGGACGGAGGCGATCCCGGGCGACCGTCCGGAGCTCGCCATGGCCCACGCCCTCGCCGCCGAGTACATGGGGATGACGACGGTCTACCTCGAAGCGGGGAGCGGCGCGTCCGACCCGGTCCCCCCCGCGGTCATTCGCGCCGTGCGCGGCTACGTCTCGTCCCGGCTGATCGTCGGCGGCGGGATCCGCTCGCCGGAACAGGCGGCGGCCGCCCGGAACGCCGGAGCCGATTGGGTCGTGATCGGCCACGCGCTCGAGAGGGACTCATCGGCGGAATCATTGCGCGCTTTCGCCCGGGCGATCCACGGGAGCCCGGTCCCCTCCCGGCCGGCGGGCTGAGGAGCGACGAGGATTCGATGCGGGTCTTGATCACCGGCGGAGACGGCCAACTCGGACGCGCGCTCCACGACCTTCTCATCGGGGAGGCGTCGGTGGACGCGCCGGACGTGGACCGACTCGACGTCACCGACGCGGACGCGGTGGGCGCGTACTTCGCCGGCCACCGTCCGAACGTGGTCTACCACGCTGCGGCGTGGACCGACGTGGACGGCTGCGAGCGCGATCCGGATCGGGCCTTTCTCGTGAACGAGAAGGGGGCGGCGATCGTCGCGGCGGCCTCCGCGGCGCGGCGCGCGCGGCTCGTGGCAGTGAGCACCGATTTCGTATTCGACGGCCGGAAGGGGGAGCCCTACGTGGAGGCCGACGAGCCGACGCCCGTCTCCGCCTACGGCCGGTCGAAGCGGGCCGGCGAGAGGGCCGTCCTCGAGGCGTACCCGGAGGCCGCGGTGGTCCGCACGGCCTGGCTCTTCGGCGAGGGGGGGACGGGGAACTTCGTCACCGCCATCCTCGCCGCCGCCGATCACGGCCGGCCCCTCCGGGTGGTGGACGATCAGATCGGTTCGCCGACCTACGCCGTCGATCTCGGGGCGGCCCTCGTCCGGCTCGCCCGCCGGAAGGGGGAGGGGATCTTCCACGGGGTGAACGCCGGCGAGGCGAGCCGCTACGATTTCGCCCGGGCGATCCTCGATCTCTCGGGAAGGAGAGGGGTGGCGATCGAGGCGATCAAGAGCGACGACGTCGATCGTCCCGCCCAGCGCCCTGCCCGGTCGACCCTCGGAGGGAAGCGGCTGGCGGAGGCGGGCGTGCCTTCCATGAGGCCGTGGCGGGCCGCCCTGGAGGAATACCTCGTCCGCATCGGCGAGAGGAGCGACGATGATGTTTGACGATCTCATGAAGATGCGGCTCGGGGTGCTGGAGCGGGTGAGGAAGGAACTCGCCGGGCCCTTCGAGGCCATGAGCGATCGCGTCGCCCTTTCCCTCCGGGAGGGGGGGAAGATCTACTTTTTCGGGAACGGCGGGAGCGCCGCCGACGCCCAGCACATAGCCACGGAGCTGATCGACCGGCTGACGATGAAGCGCGATGCCATACCGGCGCTCGCCCTGACGACCAACACGTCGCTGATCACTGCCGTCGCGAACGATCACGGTTTCGACATGATCTTCGCCCGGCAGGTGGAGGCGTACGCCCGTCCGGGGGACGTGCTCGTCGGGATCTCCACGAGCGGCGGATCGCGGAACGTGATCGAGGCGTTCCGGCGGGGCCGGGAGATCGGGACGATTCACGTGGCCTTCACGGGCGAAAAGGGAATGAGAGAGCCCGGTCTCGTCGACTATCCCCTGGCCGTGCCCTCGTCGGACACCCAGTTGATCCAGGAGATGCACATCGCCCTCGGCCACCTCCTCTGCCTGGTGATCGAGGAGCGGCTCTTCCGGACCTGAGCCATGGATCCAATGGACCCGAAACCCGCCCCGCCCCTCGAGGGGGCGAACATCGTCTGCATCGCCTCCGCGAACTGGGAGGCGGAGCTCTGGACCAACTCCCAACACCTGATGAGCCGCCTCGCCCGGAAGAACCGGGTTCTCTTCGTCGAGTCCCTCGGGCTCCGGCGGCCGATGGCGCGGTGGCGCGATCTTCATCGCATCGGCGGCCGGGTTCGCAACTGGACGCGCGGCGTTCGGCGCGTCTCGGACAGCCTGTACGTTTACTCCCCCCTCGTCCTCCCCCTCTACAACCGGCCTTGGGTCCGGCGGCTGAACTACTGGATCCTCCGGACCGGCCTCGGACGAATCGCTCGGGCCCGGGGGTTCCGGGACCCGATCCTCTGGACGTTCCTCCCCACGTCGAGCGACCTCGTGGGCCACCTCGGCGAGAGCCTCTCCATTTACCATTGCGTCGACGAGTACGGGGCGAACCCGGGAGTGCCCGCCCGGGAGATCCAGGAGATGGAGCGGTCCCTTCTCGGAAAATCGGACCTCGTCTTCACCACTTCCAAGTCCCTCTACGAGGGGAAGCGCCGGTACAACGGAAACACATTCTACCTGCCGAACGTGGCGGACGCCGACCACTTCATGAAGGCCGGGGAAGCGGAGACGGAGGTCCCCGAGGCGATTCTGAATCTTCCCCGTCCCGTGGTCGGTTTCGTCGGGGCCCTCTCGGACTACAAAGTCGACTTCCAACTCCTGATGCACATCGCCCGGGCCCGGCCCGGCTGGACCCTCGCCCTGGTCGGCCCGGTCTGGCCGGGATCGAAGAGGGACGAAGTGGATGCGCTCGAGGCGATGCCGAATGTCCGATTTTTCGGAGCCCGGCCCTACGAGGATTTGCCCGGGTATCTCAAGGGATTCGACGTCTGCCTCATCCCCTTCGCGGTGAACGAGACGACGGTGAACGTGTTCCCCATGAAGTTCCACGAGTTCATGGCGACGGGGAAGCCGGTGGTGGTCACCGATCTTCCGTCGCTGGCGGAGTTCCGGGAGTACTGCCGAACGCCCTCCACGCCGGACGGGTTCGTCCGGGCCCTCGACGAGTCCCTCGCGGAGGGGGGGAGGGGCGCGGAGGAGCGGGTCGCCGTGGCGCGCCGGAACACATGGGAAGTGCGTCTCGAGCAGGTGGCGAAGATCGTGGGGGAGCGGGATCGCCTGCCCTGCCGTCCCCGGTGGAGCGCGATACCCCGGGGGCGGGTCGGCATCGATGCGCGGAAGGCCCACGACTTCGGAATCGGCACGTACATCCGGAACCTCGTCACCGGCCTTTCCCGGATCGATCCGGACCGGGAGTACGTGGTCTTCCAGAATTCTGCGGAAACGGCCGAGTGGGGGGAGAACATCTTGCCGGTAGCCGACGACTCGCCGAAGTACTCCCTCCGGGAGCTCGTCTCCCTTCCCCTCCAGATGCAGCGCCACAGGATCGACCTGTTCCACTCCCCCCACTACGTCCTGCCCGTCGCCAGGCCTTGCCGCGCCGTGGTGACCATCCACGACCTGATCCATCTCTTCTACCCTCCGTCGAGGGCGGCGGGCGCCTACGCGAAGGCGATGATGATCGCCGCCACCCGGAGCGCCTCCCGGGTCATCACCGTTTCCCGGGCGAGCCGGGACGACATCGTGCGCGTGCTCCGGGTGAATCCGGAGAAGGTGCATGTGATCTGCAACGCCGTGAGCGGCCGGTTTCATCTCCGGGACCGGGGCGAGGCGCGGGAGGAGGTGGCGAGGACCATCGGCGTGGAGAGGGAGTTCGTGCTCTGCGTGAGCAACTGTCTTCCCCACAAGAACCTCGATCGGCTCGTCCACGCCTTCGCGGGACTCCGCCGCCGCGGCTTCGAGGGGGACCTCGTCCTCGCGGGTGTGGGGGAAGGGGCGGCGCCCGACCTCGTCCGCGCCGCCGCCGATCTCGGGCTCGGGGACCACGTCCGTTTCCCCGGTTTCGTTTCGGAGGAGTTCCTTCCGGTCCTCTACAGCGGCGCCCGCCTCTTCGTCTTCCCCTCCCTCTACGAGGGCTTCGGCCTCCCGCCGCTCGAGGCGATGGCGTGCGGCATCCCGGTGGTCGTCTCCGACACGCCGGCCATCACCGAGGTGGTGGGAGAGGCCGGTCTCCGCGTCGACCCCCGGAGCGTCGAGGCGATCGAGTCGGGCATGGCCCGCCTCCTCGAAGACCGGGATCTGCACGACAGGTATGCCCGGGAGGGGCGGCGGCGGGCCGCCGAGTTCTCCTGGGAGGAAACGGCGCGGCGGACCCTCGCCGTTTACCGGGAGGTGATCGGTCACGGCTAGCCCATCTCCCTTCGGCGGGCGCCGGATCGCCCTCGTGCACGACTGGCTCACCGGGATGCGGGGCGGCGAGCACTGCCTCGATGTCTTCTGTGAGCTGCTCCCGGAGGCGACCCTCTTTACCCTCGTCCACCGGCCGGGGGCGGTGTCGGCCCGCATCGAGTCGATGGACATCCGCACGTCCTTCGTGCAGCGCCTCCCCGGGGCGGCTTCCTTTCATCAGAGATACCTCCCCCTCTTTCCGGCGGCGGTGGAACGCTTCGATCTCTCTTCATTCGATTTCGTCCTCTCTTCGAGCCACTGCGTCGCCAAGGGGGCCGTCGCGCGGGCCGGCGCCCGTCACGTCTGCTACTGCCACACGCCGATGCGCTACATCTGGGATTTCTACGACGACTATTTCGCGAATCCCCGGACCGGCGCGCTCACCCGGGCGGTGATGCCCGGCGTGGCCCGGTACCTCCGGGGGTGGGACGTGAAGAGTGCGGACCGCGTGCACCGGTACGTGGCGAACTCGGCGCACGTGCGGGACCGAATCCGCTCGATCTACGGGAGGGGGGCGGAGGTGATTCACCCGCCCGTGAACGTCTCCCGCTTCCGCGCCGCGCGGGACCGGGAGGGTTTTCTTCTCGTGCTCTCCGCCCTGGTCCCGTACAAGCGGCTCGAGATCGCCCTTCTGGCGGCCCGGGAACTGAAGATGCCCGTCGTCGTCGCGGGGAGGGGGCCGGAGCGGGAGCATCTCGAACGGATCGCGGGGCCGGAGGCGCGCTTTCTCGGCTGGGTCGGCGACGAGGAGGCGGCGGATCTCCTCGGCCGGGCCCGGGCCCTTCTCTTCCCCGGCGTCGAGGACTTCGGAATCGTCCCCCTCGAAGCGATGGCGAGCGGATGCCCCGTGATCGCCTATCGGGCGGGGGGCGCCCTCGAGACGGTCATCGCCCCGGGGGGCGCGGAAGCGCCGACGGGTCTCTTCTTCGAGCGGCAGGAGAAGGAGGCGGTGATCGAAGCGCTTCGCGCCTTCCGGCCGGCCGACTACGATCCGGCGGCCCTCCGGGCCCACGCGGAGCGGTTCGACCGGGGCGTCTTCCGCGAGAAGATCCGGGACCTGCTCTTCGAGGAAGAGTCGAAGCTCGGTTCGTGAGAGGAGCCGGCCCGTCCCCTATGGTACGATCATTCCCGCCATGATTTCCCTTATCGGAGTCGCGAAGCATTACGGGGGCCGCACCCTCTTCTCGGGCGTCAATGTCACGATCGGCATCGACGAGCGGATCGGTCTTGTCGGTCCCAACGGATCGGGGAAGACCACGGTCCTCGAGATCCTCGCCGGCGGTATCGAGCCGGACGAGGGGGAGGTGAGCCGGAACAAGCGGGCCACCATCGGATACCTGACGCAGGAAGTCCCTCGGGCCGGAAACCGGACTCTCCTCGACGAGATGATGGCGGGCCACGAACGGGTCCGCCGCATCCGGGACCGGCTCGACGCCGTGGAAGAGGAGATGCACGAGGAGGAGGACTCGAAACGGCTCGAGGAGCTGGCGGCCCGGCACGGGGAACTGGAGCGCGAGTTCGACCGGGCCGGCGGGTACGACGTCCCCGCCGAGGCGAAACGGATTCTGGGCGGTCTCGCCTTCCGGGAGAGCGACTTCGGCCGGCCCCTCGACGAGTTCTCGGGGGGATGGCTCATGCGCCTCGCCCTCGCCCGTCTTCTCCTGACCGAGCCGGATCTGCTCCTCCTGGACGAGCCGACCAACTACCTCGATCTCGACTCCGTGATCTGGCTCGAGAAGTACCTCCGCGAGTACGCGGGCTCCATGGTGATCGTCTCCCACGACCGGGTCCTCCTCAACCGGCTCTCGGAACGGATCCTCGAGATCGACCGGGGGGCCGTCACGCCCTACACGGGGAACTACGACGCCTACGTGGAAGCGAAGCGCGTGAGGGACGAGGGGCTCGAGGTGGCCCGCAAGTCCCAGGAGAGGAAGATCGCCCAGACCGAGCGGTTCATCGAGCGGTTCCGCGCGAAGAACACCCTCGCGAAGCGCGTGCAGAGCCGGATCAAGGCGCTCGAGAAGATCGATCGGATCGAGGCGCCGACCCGGGTCAGGCAGATCGACTTCACCTTTCCCGATCCCCCCCGGGCGGGAAGGATCCCGATCGAACTGAAGGGCGTGGCGAAGGCGTACGGCGAGAACCGGGTGTACGACGGCTTGGAGTGGAAGATCGAACGGGGGGAACGGATCGTTCTCGTGGGAGCGAACGGGGCGGGCAAGTCGACACTCCTCAAGATCCTCGCCGGTGTCCTTTCGGTGGACCGGGGGGAGCGGACCCTCGGGCACAACGTCACGATCGGGTATTACGCCCAGCACCAGGTGGAAGCCCTCGACTACCGGCGCACGATCCTGGACGAAGTGATGACGGCGACCCAGGGCCTCACGCCCCAGCGGGTGCGGACCCTTCTCGGCCGGTTTCTCTTTTCCGGAGAGGACGTCTTCAAGAAGATCGAGGTCCTCTCGGGGGGGGAGAAGGCGCGGGTCGCCCTCGCGAAGCTACTTCTCCGGCCGCCGAACCTTCTCCTGCTCGACGAGCCGACGAGCCACCTCGACATCCCCTCCCGGGACGTGCTCGCCGAGGCCTTGGGCGAGTACGCCGGGTCGATGGTGATGATCTCCCACGACCGCCATTTCATCGAAAGGCTCGCGAACCGGGTCGACGAGGTGGGGAGCGGGGGGATTCATGTTTACCTCGGCGGATACGACGACTACATGCGCCGCCGGGAGGCGGCCGGATCGGGGGGAGCCGCGTCGCCCGATGGGCGGGCCCGAAGCGCCGCCCGGGGGGAGGATACCCTCCGGAAAGGGGGGGGGCGGCCCAAGAAGACGAAGGAGGAACGGCGCCGGGAAGCGGAGGAACGAAACGCCCGTTACCGGGCCCTCACGCCCCTCCGGGAGGAGGTGGGCGCGCTCGAGAGGGAGATCGGGGAACTCGTGTCCCGTCTCGCCGGAATCGAGACGCTCATGGCGGACCGGAGTTTCTACGAGAAAGGCGCCGGGTTCGCGGAGATCTTCCGGACATTCAACGAGCTGAAGGCGGAGATCGCCTCCAAGACCGAGCGGTGGGAAGAGCTCGGCGTCCGGCTCGAAGCGTTGGAAAGAGAACTCGGCTAGCCTATGACCGCCCCCTCGTGCTCGAGCAACTTCCGTTTCCTCTCGCCGCCGCCGCCGTAACCCCCGAGATCGCCGTCCGAGCGGACGACCCGGTGGCAGGGGACGACGAGGCTCACCGGGTTGGCCCCGTTCGCCGCGCCCACGGCCCGCGCCGCCCGGGGCCGCCGGATGCGTCGGGCCAGTTCCCCGTAGCTCACGATCTCGCCCGGGGGGATGCGCCGGAGGGCGGACCAGACGTTCCGTTGGAACGGCGTGCCCCCCGGGTCGACCGGATGATCCCGGAGGGCTCCGAGGTCCCCGCCGAAATAGCGGCGGAGCATCCTCTCCGTTTCCACCGACGGCCCCCTTTCCCACCGGACGGCGCCGAACCTCTTCACCAGGCCCCGTCGGAGGGAGGGCCACTGCCCGGCGAAGCCGAGGGCGCAGAGGATTCCCTCCCGGGTCGCGAACCGGATCGGGCCGAAGGGGGATTCGAACCGCCCCTCCCGCAGCGCGACACTCTCCCTTGTCGTCATGGTTTCTCCCTTTCGGCGAGTTCGGTCCAGAGATGCATGGCGCCGTAGCCGCGCCATGGCCTCCATGGTTCCGCGAGGGCGGCGGCCCGCCGCGCCGTCATCGGGGGGTCCCCCATCGAGAGCCCCTTGCGAACGCCGAGATCTCCCGCCGGAAACGCGTCGGGGTCCCGGAAGGCCCGGAGCCTGATGTATGCGACGGTCCAGGGGCCGATGCCTTCGATCTCGAGGAGGCGGCGGGTCGCCTCGTCCGGATCCGCCCAGGGGCCGAGTTCGAGATCCCCGGAAGCCGCCGCACGGGCGAGCGTTCGAAGGGCCGCGGCCCTTTTCGCCGGGAGGCCGCCGGAGGGCCGCGCTTTCGCCAAATCCCCGGCGGAGGGGAAGAGGAAGCGGATCCCCCGTTCTTCCCGGGGAAGGGGGCGGCCGAAGCGCTCGGCGAGGCGCCCGGCGAGGGTGGCCGCCCCCGCCACCGATACTTGCTGTCCGAGGACCGCCCGGACGGCGAGCTCGAAGCCGTCCCACGCCCCCGGAACCCGGAGGCCGGGCCGCCGCCGGACAAGAGGCGCGAGATGGGGGTCCGGGAGGAGACGCTCTTCGATCGGCAACGGGTCGGCATCGAGGTCGAACAGGCGGCGCGTCCCCTCCACGAGGGAGAGCAGGCCCCGGGGGGGAACGAAGGGGAGGGAGAGAAGGAAGGGGCTCCCTTCGGCGGGCGATCGGATTTCGATCACGCCGGGAAGGTCTCCGAGAAGGGCGCTCCGTCGATAGGTGAACCCGTCCACCGACTCCACCCCCGGAACGGCCCGCTTCGCGAGGAACCGGAAGAGTGCCCGCCGGTCGAGGGGGGGGCGGTAGGGAAGCTCGATGCGGAATCGACCTTGGGCGCCCCCCGACCGGGAACGCAGATTCCGGGGGGACGTGCCGAAGGTCGCCGCGATCGCCTCGTGAAAACGGCGGACGCTTCCGAACCCGGCGGCGAAGGCCACGTCCGTCAGGGGGAGGTCGGTCTGGTCGATGAGACGGCGGGCGAAGTGGATCCGGAGCGTCTGCGCCAGGCGGCCCGGCGTGGCGCCGAGATGGTCGCGGAAGAGACGCCGGAGGTGGCGGTCGCCGACACCGAGGCGCTCGGCGAGGGCGGGAACGTCTCCCTCGTCGAGAGCGCCCTCGTCGATCAGACGGAGGGCGCGGCGGACGGTCGCGGAGGTCCCGATCCAGGAGGGTGTCCCGGGCGCCGTTTCGGGGCGGCACCGCCGGCAGGGGCGGAAGCCCGCTTCCTCGGCGGCGGCGGCGCAGGGGTAGAAGACGACGTTCGACCGTTTCGGCCGCGGGGCGGGGCATACCGGCCGGCAGTAGATGCCGGTGGTCCGAACGCCGGTGAAGAACCGCCCGTCGAAGCGGGCGTCCCGGCTCCGGAGGGCTTCGTAGCAGAGGTCGCCGTCGAGATTCATGATGGGAGTGTAGCCGACGGGCGCCCGGCAGACCGGCGGAAAACGGACATGAATCTAAAGAGGGCCGGTGGGCGTAGGGAGGGGCCTCGAGTGCTGGTTCTTGAACACGGCTCCGAGCGGCGCCTTCGATCTCGAAGTCGCCGGATGCTCCTGACGTCCGGCTACGGGGCTTGCCCGTCCCGTCAGTCGCTGGGGAAGCCCGCTCCCGCTGGGCAAGCGCTCGTGAGGGACGGGCGGCGCCCCGGCCACCAAGCACCGGCGACGGAATTCAGGAACCGCCGTCGTCGTCGTTCTCACCCGCACGGCTGGAAATCCCTCTTCGGCCCCGTTCATTTCGCCTTTCGTACTACCGGACCCCCCCATCGGGAGGAGAGGGAGAAGGGTGTTCGCCCACCCGGGCACTCGAAGTTCGGACTGGGATTGTGCCGCGCTCTCTCTCACCCACGGCGGGGTAACTACGAGCGCGGAAGCGCTCGGAGCTGTGTCCTGCCGGAAAAGCCCCCGAGGGCCGCCTCCTCTCCGCCGTCCGCCCCGCGCCCGCCTACCCCCTCACCAGCATTGTCTTCGCCATGCGGCCGTGCCAACGCCCGATCAGCCGTGCGAGGTGGAGCGTGACGATCAGGTCGAAGAGCCCCGCCGGGATCGCGATCCAGAGCAGCCACCCGGGGAGCCATGTTCCGACCGTCTGCGCGTCCAGGCCGCCGAAGCGGACGATCATCTCCACGAAGGGGGTTGCGACGAGTCCGAGGGAGATAGCGATCAGCGTGATGAAGATGCTGAAGTAGAGCGTGCCGAGCACCATCATGAGGAGGAAGTAGACGACCGTCGTCCAGGTCCGCCCGTCGACGATCCACGCCTTCAGCTGGCCCCACCATCCGAGATGGCGCTTCGAGAAGACCGTGCGCTTCGGCATACGCACTCCCAGGAGTCCTTCGACCACTCGCCCCTCCACGACGCCGAGCCCCTGGATCGAAAGCAGGAAGAGCCCGAAGAAGGGGAGCCCGATGATGAGAACCATGAGACTCAGGCTGAGGGAGAGGCCGGTGACGGTCCACGTGAAGTATGCCGTGCCGAGGGGGAGCGAAAGGACCATGTAGAGCAAAGCCGCGTAGGCCCGCGGATCGCGAACGACTCCGAACACCTGGTCGAAAAGACCCGCGCCTGGGGTTTCCGTGACGCCCGTGATCCCGGGGGCGACGCGTTTCTCGATCTCCCGGTATGCGGCGGCCACTTCGACCGGCGTTCCGAAACGCTCCGTAGCCTCGGCCAAGAGCTCTTCGTCGGTCCTGTTCGTTCCCGAAGCGCGCGCCCGTTCCATGTCCGCCCGCAGGTGGTCCTCCGCGTCGGCGAGGGCGTCCTGGATCGTGGCCGGGTCGCTCCCCGCGAGTTCCCGCCGGAGACTCTCGAGATAGGCTCGAATCGCTTCACTCATGGCTTGTTCCTTCCACGACCCCGTCGACGAAATCCCGCGTGCGCCGCCAGGTCTCTTTCCACTGTTTCAGTGTCTCCCGGCCGGAGCCGGTGATTTCGTAGTAGCGCCGGGGCGGACCGGTAACGGACGGTTCCACCCGGCTCGCGAGCAGCCCGTTCTTCTCGAGGGAGCGAAGCACCGGGTAGAGGGCGCCCTGCTTCATCATGGGCGGATCATCCTCCCCGTCCCTCTCGACCCCCTTGACGATCTGGTACCCGTACATGGGCGAGTCGGCCCGCTCCAGGATGCCGAGAAGCACGAGGGCTACGGTCCCCGCGTTCAGTTCCTTCTGGAATTTCCGGACCAGGGTTTCGGGATCGCTCACCACCTTCTCCTTTTCCCGTCACCGCTCCGTCCTCGACCGGGCGGGGCGACTTGATTCATCACCTTCGTAGGTGTGATACGGTGATAATAGCGACAAGTTACACATAGTGGCAAGATAAAATCACCGGGGGAACATGGGATGGCCGATCTTGTCATTAATTGTTGATTTTATGGGAGTTCAGAAAAGCCAGGGCCACGGGCGCGGGTCGATCCGGTGGAGGCCCTCCGGGGAGAATAGGGAATAGTCGATTTGGCGTGGTGAAAGGCGGCTTCGCGGCCCGCGAGCCGAAGCCGCAGGAGGAACGCGTTGCCTCGTCCTGGCTACACGTCGTAGCGGGACATGCCGATCTCGTCCCTCGAGACCCGGAGGAAGTGGGCGTCGAGATCGACGATGCGGAGGGTGTGGTAGAAGCACCCGCTCTTGAGGCACCCCTCGAGGAGCCCCCCTTTGGGAAGATGAAGGGCGAACAGGGGGCTCGAGCAGGTCCCGCACCGCTCGTCCTCTTCCTGGAGGGAAACCCCGCAGTGGGGGCAGCGGAGCTCGACGATCTTGCCTTTCGGGATTTCGATGTCGCTGATGTTGTCGAAGGTCCCGTAGTGCGGGTCGAGATGGATCGTCCCTTCCCGGTCGTCGATCGAGAAGCGGAGCGCGATCGACGGGTGGCCGTGGATCGGGACGGAACGGTCCATCAGGTCGCACCCCTTCGGGCAGCGGACCTCCTCCACCCGGAGGGAGGCCGCCGGAACTTGGACGACGACCTTCTCCATCTTCTTCTTCTCTTCGCTCATCGGCGGATCTCCCCTCAGTGGTTCTGCCCGCGGAACGGACCGCGGCTATTCCTCCCCGGCGACGGCGCGCCAGATTCCGTATCCTTCTTCGTGAACCGTTCCCCGGCCCCGGTACGTGTAGACGGCGTGGGCGTTGTAGTCCCACCCGAGATACTCCGAATCGCCCCCCCCGTGGGTCGTGATCATGAAACGGGGCGCGAGCCCCCCGAAGTACCGGACCTGATCGGCCGGCCACTCCTGGTCGCCGCCGCTCGGGTCGACGGGCATCCAGCCGACTCCGGGAATGTGGACCTCGCACCACCGATGATACACGTCGTCGATCGAAGTGTCGTCCCCCCGGACCACCACGCTCCCCTCGTAGCGGGCGGGGAGTCCCGCCGCCCGGCAAAGAGCGATATAGAGGAATGCGTACTCGGAGCACGATCCGGTCCCCCGCTTGATGAGCGTGGTCGGAACGTCCCAGCCTCCGACCCGCTCGTACTCGAGGGCCCCCCGGGTCCAGTCGTAGATCTTACGGGCGATCCGGTACGGGTTCGTCTCGTCGCCGACGATCTCCCGGGCCGTGCTCGTGACGAGGTCCTTGTCCATCTGGAGGCGGGAGGTCGGGGCCAGGTACTTGGCGCGTTCCTCCCCCTCGAGACTCCGCGACTCGTCGATGTCCTTTTCCGGGTCGAAGGCGTAGTGCAGCTCTCCGAGGCGCACCCGCGTCTCGTACCCGGCCGATACGGTTCCGCTCGGCGGGATGTTCTCGAACCGGAACACGGCGATCCTCTGCCCCCAGCGGTCTTCGGCGAATTCGTCCGGATCCGGCGTCCACAGGACGGGCGCCAGGATCTTCTGGTTCTCGAGCTCCTCGTAGGGAACGGCGATGTGGATCGACGCCCCGGCGACGACCCCCTCGCCGTCATTCCGCATGACGTACCGGAATCGGAAGTCCCGGTCCACCTCGCCGGTCACGCGGAACGGCTCGCCCCCGGCATCCGCCCGGATCCGGTAGATCTTCATGCGCTGGAAGTCGGTGAGCCAGAGGTCCCCGTCGCCGAAGGCGAGCCCGACAGGGAACGGGCCAGGCGCCTTCGCCAGAAAGAGGGGGGTCCCGTCTTCCGGCTCGAGGGCGTAGATTTCGTCGTTCCCCCGGTCCGTGACCCAAAGCCATTTTCCGTCGTGGGCAAGGCCCCGGCAGAGCTTGTGGGGCGCCTTGAAGTAGTTCAGGATCGTCCCGTCGTCGGGCACGATCTCGTAAATCGTGTTGGCCCCGTCGTCGACGAGCCAGAGCGATCCGCCGCCGAAAGCGAGCCCCTTGGGAGCGCTCTCGGGCGAGGGGTACGAGTGAAGGACCAGATTTCTCTCCGGGTCGAAACCGTAGATGCGGCCCGTCGAACCGTCGGCGACGTAAAGGATCTCCCCGCTCGAGGCGAGGCCTTCGGGATGGGGGCCGGGCGCCGGAATCTCGCTCTTCACGGCCCCCGTCGCGGGATCGAGCGTGTAAAGTGTCCCCGTCTCCCAGTCCGCCGCCCAGAGGGCGCCCCCGTGCCAAGCGAGTCCGGTCGGGCAACTGCCGGGGGCGCCGATCACCGCCGTCGTGTCCCCCACGGCCCCCCAGGCGCACACGGGAAAGGCCAGGGCCGCCGCTGCCGCCAGCCTCACGATTCTCTTCCCCATCTTTCGCCTCCTTGAATTCGATCGGGCCGAACATCATCAGCGTAACCCCGCCGCGCGGGGAAGGCAACCAAACAACGAGAGAAGGCCACCCCGAAGGGTGGCCTCTCACTGGGGAGGATTCGCAGGTCTGCCGCCGGGTGCCCGGCATCGTCTCCCGGGACTTCGCCCGGGGAACGTCGGCGCGAATCGGCTCGATTTCGGCCGTCGCCAACTGCGCCTCGAGGACCCGGGGGAGCGCGAACCCGCGGCGACCGAAGGCGCGGGTTCATGAGTCCCTGAGGCGTATCGCATTTTACACCATACATTTTCGCACATCGGGGTGGGCAGGATCAATGAGGACGGTCAACTATGAACTTGATGTGCGTTGAGTCGTGCTAGCCTGGATTGTGCATGATTCAGGCTAGAACTCGTTTCATAACCCCTTTCGCCGCGAGGGTGAGCGAGGGGACGGACGGCGAGGATCGAGGGCGGGAATGCCCGGAGGCGGCCCTGGAGGGCCGTAGAGGACATTCTTGCCCGAGGACGATGCGGTCCGTCCCTGCAGCCGGCCGCAGCAGGAAGGGGTTTTGAAACGAGTTCTAGTCGCCGGAGACCCGGCGGAGCGCCGCCTCGTCGACGACGATGATCTCGGACCGGGAGAGGGAGACCAGTCCCCGCTCCGCGAGATCGTGGAGCGTGCGGGAGAAGGTCTCCGGGGTAGTCCCCACCATCTGCGCCATCTCTTTGCGCTGGATGGGAATGGAGAGCTTGATGCCCCCGTCCACGGATTCGCCGCTCCCCTCGAGAAACGTGAGAAGGAGGCTCGCCGCCCGCTGTTTCACCGAGCGCTGGGAGAGGTCGATGAGCTGGTCCTCCGAAATCCGGAGGTCTCGGGACAAACGGGCGAGCATCTCGAAGGCGAGGGAGGGGGAGACCCGGAGGAGCTCCGTGAGGGTCTGCTTCGGGAGGACGCACACCTCCGCCTCCTCGATCGCCTCGGCGGTGGCCGCGTACAGCTCGCCGGCGAGAAGGGGGCGGTGCCCGAACACGTCGCCGGGCCCCAAGATGCGAAGGACCACTTCCTCCCCCTTGGAGCCGCTCCGGTAGAGCTTAACCCGGCCGGCGCGAACGCAGTAGATCGCGAGGGGGGGGGTACCCTCGTGGAAGATCACCTGGCGGGCCCGGTAGGAGTGGACCGTCTTCTCTTCGTCCACGCGGCTCAGGAAGTCCTCTTCCAGCGCTCCGAAGAGCCCGATCTTTCGGAGATCACAGAAGGCGCAAACAACTTCTTTACCGGTGGTCTTGTCGCTCGTGGCCATGGGGACTCTACCTCCGTAGTATTCCCGGTTATTATGGCATATCGTTCCTACCCCTGTCACCGTCAACAGGCCGTCTTTTTGCCCCCCGGCGGCCCGCGGGCGGGGAACCTCTTCAACGAAAGGGGCGGATGCACTAGACTTCGGGAAAGACCCATGAAGCCGGGTCTCCCGCCGCCCGGCGCCGGCGGGGGGGAGATCGCCCGAACCCCGAGAGGATGGTACCGATGACGACTCGATCCCGAGACTCGTTTTCCACGCGCGCCGCTTTGGAAGCGGCCGGTCGCTCCATCGATTTCTTCAGTCTTCGCAGGCTGGAAGAGAAGGGAATGAGCGTCGGCCGCCTTCCCTTCTCCCTCCGCATTCTCGTCGAGAATCTCCTCCGCCATGAAGACGGGAAGGGCGTCACCGCCGCCGACATCGAGGCTCTGGGGAACTGGGACCCGAAGGCGGGGAAGAAGAGGGAGATCGCCTTCATGCCCGCCCGAGTGCTGCTTCAGGATTTCACGGGGGTGCCGGCCGTGGTCGACCTCGCGGCCATGCGGGACGCCATGGCCGAGATGGGCGGCGACCCCTCCAAGATCAACCCCCTCTTCCCGGCGGAGCTGGTGATCGACCATTCGGTGCAGATCGATTCGTTCGGCAGCCCCGACTCGTTCCGAATCAACGCGGAGATCGAGTTCGAGAGGAACATCGAGCGCTACAAGCTGCTCCGGTGGGCCCAGAAGGCGTTCGCCGGTTTCGCCGTCGTCCCGCCGGCGACGGGGATCGTCCACCAGGTGAATCTCGAGTACCTGGCGCGGGTCGTCTTCGAGAAGGACGGGATCGCCTACCCGGACAGTCTGGTCGGCACCGACAGCCACACCACCATGATCAACGGCCTCGGCGTACTCGGATGGGGCGTGGGGGGCATCGAGGCGGAGGCGGCCATGCTCGGCCAGCCGATCGCCATGCTCGTTCCGGAGGTGATCGGGTTCAAGCTGCACGGGGCGCTCCCCGAGGGGACCACCGCCACCGACCTGGTCCTCACGGCGACGGAGAAGCTCCGGGAGAAGAAGGTGGTAGGCAAGTTCGTCGAGTTCTATGGGGTCGGCCTCTCCAGCCTTTCCCTCGCGGACCGGGCGACGCTGGCCAACATGTCCCCCGAGTACGGGTCCACCTGCGCCCTGTTCCCCATCGACGACGGGACCATCGAATACATGAAGATGACCGGCCGGGACCCGGAGCGGATCGCCCTTACCGAGGCGTACGCCAAGGAGCAGGGCTGGTACCGGACCGACTCCACGCCCGACCCGGTCTTCACGGACACGATCGAACTCGATCTTGCCACGGTCGAGGCGAGCCTGGCCGGACCGAAGCGCCCCCAGGACCGGGTCCCCCTCCGGGGGACGAAGAAGCACTGGAACCGGGTTCTTCCTTCCCTCGTCGCGCCCGGGAAGGAGGGGGCCGCGCCCGCGAACCTCTCGAAGACCGTTTCCGTCGGAATAAGCGGCGATCGCTTCGACATGATGCACGGCGCCGTGGTGATCGCGTCGATCACGTCGTGCACGAACACCTCGAACCCGTCGGTCATGATCGGCGCGGGCCTGCTCGCGAAAAGGGCCGTGGAAAAGGGCCTCTCCGTGAAGCCATGGGTCAAGACGAGCCTCGCCCCCGGATCGAAGGTGGTGACGGACTACCTGAACGACGCGGGCCTCACCCCGTATCTGGAGGCGCTCCGGTTCCACCTGGTCGGCTACGGATGCACCACGTGCATCGGAAACAGCGGCCCTCTGCCGGACGCGATCCGGGAGGCCGTCCGGGAGAACAAGCTCGTGGTCGCGTCGGTGCTCTCGGGGAATCGGAATTTCGAGGGCCGGATCAATCCGGACACGAGGGCGAATTACCTCGCGAGCCCGCCCCTCGTCGTCGCCTACGCCCTCGCGGGCCGCATGGATATCGATTTCTACTCCGAGCCGATCGGGAAGGGGAAGGACGGGGAAGACGTCTACCTGAAGGACGTCTGGCCGGACGCCGAGGAGATCCGGACCGTGCTCGCCAAGAGCGTCCGGTCCGAGATGTTCACCGCCCGGTACGCGGACGCCTTCACCGGCGACGACCGGTGGCGCGCCATCCCCGTGCCCGAGGGGGACCGGTTTCGGTGGGACCCCAAGTCGACCTACGTGCGGCGCCCCCCCTTCTTCGACGGCATGACCCCCGAGCCGGATCCCCTCGCGGACATCGGCGGCGCCCGGGTTCTCGCGCTCCTCGGCCGCTCGGTGACGACCGATCACATCTCGCCGGCCGGCTCGATCGCCTCCGACTCGCCCGCCGCCGCGTATCTCACGGGCCACGGCGTGCCGAAAAAGGACTTCAACTCCTTCGGCTCCCGGCGCGGCAATCACGAGGTGATGATGCGGGGGACTTTCGGGAACGTCCGTCTCCGGAACCGCCTCGCCCCCGGGACCGAGGGGGGGTGGACCACCTATCCGCCCGGCGGGGAAACGATGACGATCTTCGCCGCCGCCGAGAGGTACGGCGAGGACGGTACGACCCTTCTCGTGATCGCCGGCCCCGAGTACGGCACGGGCTCCTCCCGGGATTGGGCGGCGAAGGGAACGGCGATGCTCGGCGTGCGGGCCGTGATCGCCGAGTCCTTCGAGCGGATCCACCGGAGCAATCTCATCGGGATGGGGGTTCTTCCCCTCCAATTCGAGGCCGGCCGGGGCGCGGAAACCCTCGGGCTCGACGGCTTCGAAACGTACCGGATCGAGGGAATCCCCGCCATGAGGCCGGGAGGGAAGTTGACCGTCACCGCCTCGCCCGGCGACGGAAGCGAGAAGGTATTTCCGGTCGCGGTGCGCATCGACACGCCCATGGAGCTCGAGTACTACCGCCACGGCGGCATCCTCAGGTACGTGCTCCGGCAACTGGCGAAATCGTAGGAGAGAGCCCGGTGCATCAGAAAGGGCCGCTCACGTTCGCGTTCTTCTCCGCCGTGGCGGATTGGCTCGCGGTGGCCCTCGCCCTCGGGGGGGCGTACTGGATCCGATTCGGCTCCGGATGGATCGCCGCCCCAAGGGGCGTCCCCGATTTCGGGAGCTATCTCCCGGGCTTCCTGTTCACCGCTTTCGGTTGGGTGGTGATCTTCGCGTTCCTCGGTCTCTACGCCCCGAACCGGGGACTGAACTGGTCCGACGAGACGCTCCTCGTCCTCAAGGGGGCGATGCTCGGCACCTTCCTGGCTATGTCGACCGCCTTCCTCTACCGGGGGATCTCGTACTCCCGGCTCTTCTTCGTGCTCGCCGTGCCTCTCGCCTTTCTCTTCGTCCTCGCCGCGCGGGGGGCCGGGCGGAAGGTGCGGCTGGCGCTCCGGGCCCGGGGGTTCGGTGTGGAGTGCGCCCTCTTCGTCGGGGGGGGGCGGCTCGTCGACGAGATCCGCCGCCGCATCGAGGCGAGGCCCGACCTGGGGTTCCGCATCGTCGGCGCCCTCTCCGACGAGGACCTTCCCGTGCCGGAGGGGGTGCGCGATCTCGGGCGGCCCGAGGCGATCGCCGAGGTCTGCCGGCGGGAGGAGGTCTCCCGGGTCTTCATCGCCCTTCCCGAGGAGAAGCGGGAGACGATCGTGGGGATCCTCCGGGCCTGCGAAAACCTGCCCCTCCGCTTCGAGATCGTTCCCGATCTCTTCGGCCGGCTCGGGGAGCGGATGCGGGTCTCCGAGATGGACGGCATCCCCCTCCTCGGCGTCAAGGGGTTCCCCCTGGAGGCGTGGAACCGGTTCGTGAAGAGGACCTTCGACATCGTGCTCGCCTCCCTCTTGATCCTCCTCCTGCTCCCCTTCCTGCCGGTCGTGGCGGCCGCGATCAAGATCGATTCCCCGGGGCCCGTCTTCTACCGGCAGCGCCGGATCGGCCGGGACGGACGGGTGTTCGACATCGCCAAGCTCCGTTCCATGGTCCTGGACGCCGAAGCGGAGACCGGCCCGGTCTGGGCGAAAAAGGGGGACGAACGGCGGACCCGGATCGGCTCTTTGATTCGCCGGACCAGCCTCGACGAGCTACCCCAGCTCTGGAACGTCCTCCGGGGTGAGATGTCTCTCATCGGTCCCCGCCCGGAGCGGCCCCATTTCGTGCGCCGTTTCGAGAGGGACGTGCCCCGTTACTTCGACCGCCACCGCGTCAAGTCGGGCATGACCGGATGGGCCCAGGTCAACGGACTGCGGGGGAACACGCCGATCGAGGAGCGGACACTCTACGACGTCTTCTACGTGGAGAACTGGTCCCTCCTCTTCGACGTGAAGATCCTCTTCCTCACCGCCCGCCATCTCGTGCGCCACGCCCTCCGCCCCGAGGGGGACGATCCGGAGCCTTCCACTCGTTGACCGCCTTTTCCGGGACCCTCGAAAAGAGGAATTGCCGGGGCGCGGCGGGATCGGGTACCATGGGCTTCGTGATCCCGAACCGTTCCGAAACCCAGAGGAGAACCGCGAACGCCATGTCGCCGACTTTGAAGAACCTCCTGATGATCGTTTTCTGCATCGGCACCGGCTCGGCCGGGCAGCTCGTGATGAAGCACGGAATGAACACGGTCGGCAAGATCAACGCGGCCCAGATTCTGAGCAAGATGTCCGTGGCCTTCCTGAACCCCTACGTGATCGGGGGTCTTCTCCTGTACGGGATCTCGGCGATCGTCTGGATGATCGTTCTCTCCCGGGTCGATCTCAGCTTCGCGTACCCCATGGTCAGTCTCGGCTACGTTTTCGTGGTGGTCTCGTCCAAGTACATCTTCGACGAGAGGGTCACCGCCCTCCGGCTGATCGGGACGCTCGTGATCTGCCTCGGAGTCTTCCTGATCTCGCGGTCCGCGTCCTGAGCCGTCTTTAGGGGGGTGAGCCATGGCCCGACCGGTCGTCATCGGAATGGCGGGCGGCACCGGCTCGGGAAAGACGACTCTGGCCGAGCGGATCGCCGAGTCGCTTCACGAGGAAGAGGTCGCCACCCTCCATCACGACGCCTACTACGTCGACCGGAGCGACCTGACCACCGAGGAACGGGCCGACCTCAACTACGACCACCCTTCGGCTTTCGACAACAACCTTCTCATGGGCCACCTGGACGTCCTCTCCCGGGGGCTGCCGATCGACCGCCCCGTCTACAGCTTCGTGACCCACACGAGGACGGAAGAGACCGTTCGCGTCAACCCTTGCCCCGTGATCCTCCTCGAGGGGATCCTGGTGCTCGAGAACCACGAGCTTCGGAAGCGGATGGACATCCGTATCTTCGTCGACTGCGACGAGGACGAGCGGCTGATCCGCCGGCTCCGCCGGGATATCCGGGAGCGGGGGCGCACGATCCCGAGCGCCATCGAACAGTACCTGACGACGGTGAAGCCGATGCACCAGCAGTTCGTGGAACCTTCGAAGCGGTACGCCGACCTGATCGTGCCGAGGGGAGGCCACAACCAGGTCGCCCTCGATCTGATTCTCGCGCGGGTCCGGGACATCCTCTCCCGGGTGAAACGATGACTATGGGGCCTTTCGTGGAATCGTGCCGTCCCCGGGAGTGGTCGAAGAACCTGCTCCTCTTCGCGGGGGTTCTCTTCTCCCACCACCTCTTCGACGCCGCCTACCTGCTCCGGGCGGCGGCCGGGTTCTTCCTCTTCTCCTTCGTGGCGTCGTCGATCTACCTCTTCAACGACCTGATGGATCGTGAAAAGGACCTGGCCCATCCGGAGAAGCGGTTCCGCCCGATCCCCTCGGGGAAGCTCCCCCGGACCGCCGCCGCGGCCGGCGTCGTTCTCCTCGCCGCCCCTTCCCTGGCGCTCGGGTTTCTCCTCTGGCCCGGCTTCGGCGTCTCCCTGGCGATCTACTTCGTTCTGAATCTCGCCTACTCGACGTGGCTGAAGCGCTTGGTGATTCTCGACGTTCTCTCCATCTCCCTCGGTTTCGTGATCCGGGCGATCGCGGGGGTGGAGGCGCTCCGTTCGGTCGACTCGGAGGTGCTCATCTCCCCTTGGCTCCTGGTCTGCACCTTCTTCGCGAGCCTCTTCCTCGCGGTGTGCAAGAGGAGGAGCGAGCTCACCCTGCTTCAGGAGGAGGCGGGCCAGCATCGGGACAGTCTCGACCACTACTCCCTCGGCCTCACGGACCACATCATCGCGGTGACGGCGGGCATCACGGTCCTCTCCTTCTCCCTCTACACGATATGGCCCGACACGACGGCGAAATTCGGAACGGGGGACTTGATCTACACGGTCCCCTTCGTCGTCTACGGACTCTTCCGCTACATGTATCTCGTCCATGAAAGAGGTCTGGGCGGGAAGCCGGCGGACATCCTCTTCAGCGACCGGCCGCTCCTCGTCAACATCGTCCTCTGGGCGGCGGCGGTGCTGCTCATCTTGTACTGATCCGATGGAACTGACGGTCCTCTCCTACGGGAAGCTCAACCTCTTTCTCGAGATTCTCGGACGCGCGTCCGACGGCTACCACGAACTCTCGACGGTGATGCAGACCGTGTCGATCGCCGACACCCTCCGCTTCGAGGAGGCGGAGGGCCTGGAGGTGACGGCGGACGGGCCGGACGTGCCGGACGGGGAGGGGAACCTGGTCTGGAAGGCGGCGGTCCGGCTCCGGGAGGAATCGGGGGTCCGGCGGGGCGCCCGGATCCGCATAGAAAAGGGGATCCCGGCGGCGGCGGGGCTCGGGGGGGGGAGCGGCGACGCGGCGGCCGCCCTGGTCGCCCTCGCCCGGCTCTGGGGGGTGCGCGCCCCTCTCGAGGACCTGATCCGGATCGGGAGCGAGCTCGGAAGTGATGTCCCCTTCTTTTTTTATGGCGGCACCCGACTCTGCGAGGGCCGGGGAGAGATCGTGAGCCCCTGGCCCCCGATCCCGCAATCGACGAGATTTCTAGTAGTTACACCCGATCTCCGTCTTTCGACCTCATTTGTATATGAAGAGTTCGAAAGGCGAGGATTGACAGGCGGTCCCCCCTCGTCTAATCTGAAGAGGGTGCCCGGGGGGATTTCGGACCCGGGCTTGTTGCTTCGAAGCTTGTTCAACCGGCTGGAGGAAGCGGTGCTGCCGACCTGTCCCTCGCTTCGGGAGATGAAGGGTCGGATGGGGCCCTGCTGCCCAGGCGGTGTTTTCATGTCCGGGAGTGGGCCGACTCTTTTCGGCGTGCTTCCCCCCACTTGGACGGAAGAGGAAGGGTTTCGCTCCCGGTTCGCCGACGCTCGGTTCGCCGCGATCGCTCGCCCGACCTCTTCCGGATATCGGATCCTGCCCCAGATCGATACGGGCCTCTCGAAGGAAGGTGGTGAGCACCATGGAGATCAGTGAGGTACGTGTCACGATCCGACCCGACGACAGGCTGAAGGCCTTCGCCAGTGTCACGTTCGACGACTGCTTCGTCGTCCACGGGCTCAAGGTGATCGAAGGAAACAGCGGCCTCTTCGTCGCCATGCCCAGCCGGCGGCGCTCCGACGGTACGTACCAGGACATCGCCCATCCGATCAACAATCAGATGAGGGCGAAGATCGAAGAGAAAGTTCTGGGGTTGTATCACGAGGAGATCGCGAAGTCCGGCGCCGTGCCGGCATCGACCGCGGGGAGCCTCTGATCCGGAGGACCACGGAATCGTCCCGGAGCGTCGTCTTCTCGAGGCGATCCCTCCGGGCGTTTCTGTTATAATGCCCGGCGATCCCCGACCCGTGCCGATGGGGCGTCGTCAAGTGGTTAAGACACAGGTCTTTGGAACCTGCATCGGAGGTTCGAATCCTCCCGCCCCAGCTTCACCCGTGAATCCTCATCGCTTTCTGCTGCGGACGATCATCGCGGGCTGCGAGGCAGCTCTTCCTTCGCCGGCATCCTCATCGTAGCTTCGGCTACGATTCCGGGTGCCGGCTCCTCCAGAGCAGGCCTCTCGCCTCGCGCTGCCCGCCCTCGCGACGAAACCGATTCGGATCCCCGGGTGCCCCGGAAGGGACCGAAGACGGATCCGACGGAAAACCGTGGGTGACGGGCACGAATCCGAATCGAAACCACGGGTGACACCGAAACCGGACCGATCATAGAGCTTCGGAGTGAGGGGGGGACTGGCTCCGCCCGAGCCCTTCGATACGGACCTTCGGAATGCGGGGGACATGAACTCGTTTCGTGTCCCCCGTATTCCGCAGCGGACCCTCGAGCCCCTCCGGACGGACACGGCACATGAGCACGTGCGCTCCAGAGTGCAGAGGAGGAGTCCGAGGAAGCCAGTCCGTCGGGCCCTACCAATGCCTTCCCCTTCAAAGTGTTATATTACCCCAGGCCCTCGGGGTTCGGCCGGCGGCGGCCCTTCGACCGACCGGGATCGGATACGGAGGCCGGCCGATTCCATTCCCGGTCTTTTGCTTGACCCGGTTCCGATCCCTCTCTATACTTCTTTGTCTATGTCCGGAAGGGCCGGATTGTGCCCTCTCGGGGGAGGCGGCATGGACGGCGGATTGAAGATCTTCTCGGGCCTGGCCCATCCGGAGTTGGCGAAGCGGATCGCCCGCTCGGCGGGGACCCATCTGTCGGCCATCGACGTACGGCGATTCTCGGACGGCGAGATCTCCATCATGATCGGGGAGAACGCCCGGGGCGTGGATGCTTTCGTCATTCAGCCCACTTTCTCGCCCGCCGAGAACCTGCTCGAGCTGCTCTTCATCGTCGACGCATTGAAGCGCGCGTCGGCGCGGCGGGTCACGGCGGTGATCCCCTATTTCGGGTACGCCCGCCAGGACCGGAAGGACCGCCCCCGGGTGGCGATCTCGGCGAAGGTGGTGGCGAACCTGATCGCCACGTCCGGCGTCGACCGGGTGCTGACCATGGATCTGCACTCGAGCCAGATCCAGGGTTTCTTCGATATCCCGGTGGACCACCTGTACGCGGCCCCCGTGCTGGTGAAGCACTACCAGCAGCAGAAGCTCGGGGACCTCGTGGTGGTGTCGCCCGACATCGGCAGCGTCAAGATGGCACGGGCCTACGCGAAGCGGCTCGACGCGGGCCTCGCGATCATCGACAAGCGCCGGCCCGAGCCGAACGTGGCGGAGGTCTACCACGTCATCGGCGACGTGGAGAACAAGAACGTGCTCATCGTCGACGACCTGGTCGATACGGCAGGCACGCTGGTGGCGGCCATCGCCAAGCTGAAGGACGAGGGGGCCCGGGACATTTACGGGGCGATCACCCATCCGGTCCTTTCCGGCTCGGCGGCGGAGCGTCTCGACAAGTCGGAGATCACGGAACTCGTGGTGACCGATTCGGTGCCTTTCCGGGGGGGAAGCAAGAAGATCCGATCCCTCAGCGTCGCGGGCCTGCTCGGCGAGGCGATCCAGAGGATCCACCGGGAGGAATCGGTCAGTTCCCTCTTCGTGGAGTAGAGGAACGGAACCGGCCGCCGGCCCGTCCGGCGCCGGGGCGAATCAGGGGGCCATTCCCCCGGGAGTTCGGAGATGTCGAAAGCGACCTTGAAGGCGGCGCCCCGCGGCACGGAGAAGCGGAGCGAGCTGAAGCAGCTGAGAAAGGCCGGGCGCGTTCCCGGCGTCCTCTATGGGTTCGGAGAGGATGCGCGCCGGATCGAGATCCAGCAGACCGAGCTGAAGCCGGTTCTGAAGAGGGCCCACGGGGCGACCCTCCTCATCGATCTCGAGATCGAGGGGGATGCAACGCCGGTGACGACCGTGTTTCGCGAGGTCCAGCGGGACCCGCTCACCCGGGAGATCCTGCACTGCGACCTTCTGAAGGTGGACATGACCCGGAAGTACAACGTCACGGTCCCCATCGTGATCCTCGGGGAAGCGGTCGGCGTGAAGATCCATGGCGGCGTCATGGACGTGCAGACCCGGGAGATCGAGATCCGCTGCCTGCCGGGGGAGATCCCCGAGCATTACGAAATCGACGTGACCGCCATGGAGATCGGCGACTCGGTTCATGTCGCCGACATCCCCCATGGGAAAGAAGAGTTCGCGACTCACGGAGACGTCTTGGTGGTGGCCGTCGCGGCGCCGCGGAAGATGACTCTCGAGGAAGAGGCCGCCGAGGCCGAGGCCGCCGAGGCCGAAGCCGCCGAGGGGGCCAAGGACGACGAGTCGGAGGAGAAGGCGGAAGCCGAATCCTCCTAGTCGTGGAGTGACGGGGAGACCATGTCATTCCACCCGCCGAACGCCGCGCCTTCGGGCCCCGGGTTCCGGAGTCTCCCGTGCTCGCCGTAGTCGGGCTCGGAAACCCCGGAGGGGAATACGAAGGCACCCGGCACAATGTCGGGTTCCGCGTGGTCGATATGCTGGCCGGTGGACGGGGACCGTTCGAGGAGAGGCCGCGCTACCTCTGCCTCGGTTCGAGGATCGCGGGGAAACGGGCGTTGCTCGTCAAGCCCACGACCTACATGAACCGGAGCGGCGGGGCCGTGGCGGATCTCCTCGATGACCGGGGTCTCGGCCTGGCCGATCTACTCGTGGTATCCGACGACGTGAACCTGCCCCTCGGGCGGATCCGCATCCGCGCGAAGGGGAGCGACGGGGGCCAGAAGGGCCTCGCGTCCGTCATCGGCGAAGTCGGCACGGAAGACTTCGCGCGCATCCGCCTCGGCGTCGGGCCGGCGCCCGCGGGAACGGCGGACCTCGCCGATTTCGTTCTCCGCCGCTTCGCGGCGGACGAGACGCCGGCGGTGGAGCGAATGATCGACGAGGCCGTCTCGTGCGTCCGCATGTGGGCCGCGGTCGGCGTGGAGGGCGCGATGGGGCGCTGTAATCGGAAGACATCCCTGGATGAGGGGGGAAACGGAGAAAAGGCGAGAGAGTGATGAGTCAGGCAATCTACCTCGTGCCCGCCGCGGGCGTCCTCGCACTGTTGTTCGCATTCTGGAAGTCGGCCTGGGTGAACCGTCAGGATCCCGGGACCGAAGAAATGCAGACCATCGCCGGGCACATCCGGACCGGCGCCATGGCGTTTCTCGGACGGGAATACCGCGTGCTCGCCGTCTTCGTGGCGGTCGCCGCCGTGCTTCTCGCCGTCTTTTCCCGGGGGGAAGATACCCATCCGTTGGTGGCGCTCTCCTTTATCTGCGGCGCCCTCGCGTCGGGGTTGGCCGGTTTCTTCGGCATGCGCGTCGCCACGGCGGCCAATGTGCGCGCGGCCCAAGCGGCCCGGACCAGCCTCTCCAAGGCCCTCGGGGTCGCCTTCTCCGGCGGCAGCGTGATGGGTCTCTGCGTGGTGGGCCTCGGCATCCTCGGACTGTCGGTCCTCTTCCTCGTCTACAGGAACTCGGGCTTCGATTGGACCATGTCCCGGCTGCTCTCGGTGCTCTCCGGCTTCAGCCTCGGGGCGAGCTCCATCGCCCTCTTCGCCCGTGTCGGCGGGGGCATCTACACGAAGGCGGCCGACGTGGGCGCCGACCTGGTGGGCAAGGTGGAAGCGGGCATCCCCGAGGACGACCCGCGGAACCCGGCCGTGATCGCCGACAACGTGGGGGACAACGTGGGGGACGTGGCCGGCATGGGGGCGGACCTCTTCGAGTCGTACGTCGGCTCCATCGTGGGCGGGATGATCCTCGGCGTGGCGTTCCTCCCGGGGGACCTGGGCGCCGTGATGCTGCCCCTCGTGCTCGCCGCTTTCGGCATCTTGGTTTCCATCGTCGGGACCTTCTTCGTCAGGACCGGCGAGGGGGGGAATCCCCAGACGGCCCTCAACGTCGGCACCTTCGGCGCGGGCATCCTGATGCTCATCGTCTCGTTCTTCGTGATCCGCGGGATGCTGCCCGCCTCGTGGGTGTCGGGGGACCGGACTTTCACCGCCATGGGCGTCTTCTGGGCGACCGTGGCGGGGCTGGCGGCGGGCGTTGCGGTGGGGCTCATCACCGAGTACTACACCTCCGAGGCGAGGAAGCCGGCCCGAGGCATCGCCGACGATTCGACCACGGGCGCGGCGACGAACATCATCTCGGGAATCGCGCTCGGGCTCCGGTCCACGGCGGCGCCGGTGGTCGTCATCGCCGCGGCGATCGTCATCGCCGAGAACCAGGCGGGCCTTTACGGCATCGCCATCGCCGCCCTCGGCATGCTCTCCACGATCGGCATCCAGCTCGCCGTCGACGCCTACGGCCCCATCGCGGACAACGCCGGGGGCGTGGCGGAGATGGCCCATCTCGGCCCCGAAGTCCGTTCCCGGACGGACAAGCTCGACGCGGTGGGGAACACGACCGCCGCGATCGGAAAGGGGTTCGCCATCGGCTCGGCGGCCCTCACCGCGCTCGCCCTCTTCAGCGCCTTCACCGCCAAGGTGGGCCTGCATTCGGAGGGGCTGAACATTCTGGAGCCGAAGGTGATGGCGGGACTCCTCGTGGGCGGCGCCATGCCCTTCCTCTTCTCGTCCATGGCGATCCGCGCCGTGGGGAAGGCGGCCTTCAAGATGATCGAGGAGGTGCGGCGCCAGTTCCGCGAGATCCCCGGTTTGATGGAAGGGAAGGCGACGGCCGACTACGCCCGGTGCGTCGACATCTCCACCGCCGGCGCGATCAAAGAGATGATCGCTCCGGGTCTTCTGGCCGTCATCACTCCCGTGGTGGTCGGCCTGATCGACGTGCGCGTCCTCGGGGGACTCCTCGCGGGCGTCACCGTCTCCGGCGTTCTCCTCGCCATCTTCATGGCGAACTCGGGGGGCGCCTGGGACAACGCGAAAAAGTACATCGAGGCCGGGGCTCTCGGCGGCAAGGGTTCGGACGCCCACAAGGCCGCCGTCGTGGGGGACACGGTGGGCGATCCCTTCAAGGACACCGCCGGGCCGTCGCTCAACATTCTGATCAAGCTGATGTCGGTTGTCTCCCTGGTCCTGGCGCCCATATTCCTCAGGTAGGGAGAGAAGGAGGAAGAATCGGTTGGCCATTTACGAATCCATGGTGATCTTCAGCGGCCGCCTCGAGGCGAACGAGGTCGACGCGGAGATGGAGAAAATCAAGAATCTGATCGAGTCGGGCGACGGCTCGCTCCATAGCGTGGAGCGCATGGGCAAGCGGCGCCTCGCCTACGAGATCCGCAAGGAGTGGGACGGTCACTACTTCGTGCTTCATTTCGAGGATTCGCCGTCGCGCGTCGCGGGCCTGCAGCGTTCGTTTCGTCTGAACGAGGCGGTCCTCCGTCACATGGTCTTCCGGAAGGACAGTCTCCCGGACGGGCCCACCGTGGGGCTCGAAGAGGATCACGGCCACCCCCGCCGGGACGAGGAGCACGCCGCTCCTCCGGCGCCGAAGGCCGAGAAGGCTCCCGCCGGAGACCCGCCCGTCGTGGTGAAGGCGTCCGAGGAAGCCCCGGCGGCGGAACCCGGCCACGGCGAGGGAGTCGCCGAAGAGACGAAGAAGCCCGAAGTCGAGACCGAGTAGAATCGGTTTCGCAACCTCCTTCGTCGCGAGATCGAGCGAAAGGTCCGGCGGCAAGGATCAAGGGGGAAAACGCCCGGAGGTGGCCTAAGAAGGCCATTGAGGACGTTTTTGCCCGAGTACGCAGCCGCCGGGCCTTGCAGCCGATCGCAGTAGAATGGAGGTTGTGAAACCGGTTTTAGAGTCCCGGAAGGGGACGGGCGTCCCTCCCGGCCGGGCCGGGGTGGGGCGGAATGCGAGGACCATGGCCCTAATCCGGCCGGCGACGGGGCCGGCGGACTCGGGGGGAAAGGAGCGAAAGGGATGGCGGAGGTGCGGTTGGGAACGCTGAACAAGGTCCTACTCATCGGCAGGCTGACTCGGGATCCC
This sequence comes from Candidatus Eiseniibacteriota bacterium, assembly GCA_043809585.1. Lineage (GTDB taxonomy): Bacteria > Orphanbacterota > Orphanbacteria > Orphanbacterales > Orphanbacteraceae > JBDROZ01. Next base: position 74,076 of record JBDROZ010000023.1, on the reverse strand, counting down.
GAGACGAGGTATACGGCGGGGGGCGCGGCGGTGGTCAACATGGGCCTCGCCGTGAACCGGCGCTTCCAGGACCAGGGGGGCGAGTGGCGCGACGAGACCTGTTTTGTCAACGTGGTGGCGTGGCGGAAGCTCGCGGAGAGGCTCTCGAACCAGGCGAAGAAGGGGAGCGCCCTGTTCGTCGAAGGGCGGCTCCAGAGCAGGTCGTGGGAAGCCCAGGACGGCTCGCGCCGGAGCACGATCGAGGTGAACGCCCTCAGCGTTCAGGTGCTCGACAAAAGGGATTCGGGGACGTCCGATTCCGGGAGCGGTGAGAACGCCGACACGGACATGCCCCCCGGGGAGGACGACGACATCCCGTTCTAGGACGGCGAATCAGAAACGCTCGGGGCCGCCGGAGCGGCGGAACCGGGAGACATTTCACGAGGAGGAATCGTCACCATGCCGAGAGGTCGCGAGGATGACCGTCGAGGAAGGCGCAAAGTCTGCAAGTTCTGCGCCGACAAGATCACGACCATCGAGTACAAAGACGAGAAGCGGCTCCGCCGGTTCATCACGGACCGGGGGAAGATCGTGCCCCGGCGCATCTCGGGGACCTGCGCCAAGCACCAGCGGGCGCTGACGACCGCGATCAAGAGGGCGCGCCAGGTGGCGCTGATCCCGTACGTGGGGGAATAAGCCGGCGGGGACGTTTCGATGACAGGCGGAACAGCGGCCCGTCCGATGCCCCCATTCTGGGTGCTCTTCGGCGTCGCGGCGGCGCTCGTCGCCGGCGCGGGGACCGGGACGCTCCTTGGGGTGGCCGGAACCCTGCTCGCGCCCCCGGCGCTCGCCCTGCTCTACCGCGTGAACGGAGCACGGGCGGCGGCGGCGGTGGGGGCCGGCGTGGCGCTCCTTCTCGTCGCGGGCCGGGGCGCCCTCGGCGTCGGCGCGGCCGCCCTTCCCGTCGGGATTTCCGGTCTTCTTCTCGGGAGGGGGATCTCCCGGGGGGACCGGCCGGACCGGGCGATCGGGGTCGCTTCTCTTCCGTACCTGGTCCTCGCGGTGATCGAGTTCTTCCGCATCGCCGTCGGACCGGGGCGCGTCGAAGAGGCGGCCCGCGCGGCCGAGACGGCCCGGGAGTTGTATCAGGGATTCGGCGTCGATCCGGGCACGGTTTCGATGCTCGCGGATGCGGCCGGGTTCGCCGTGGTCCTCGTGCCGGGCTGGATCTACGCGGTCCACCTCGGCATCACGATTCTGGTCTACGGTTTCTCCGTCTCCCTGATCCGCCGGTTCGGAGGGAAGGCGGAGGAACTCCCCCGGTTCGGAACCTGGCGGGCCCCCTTCGGGTTCGTCTGGGTCTTCGCGGCGGGGCTCGCGGGGACGCTGACCGGGCGGACCCCGTGGATGGAGGCGGGGGCGAACCTCCTCCTGCTCGGATCGTCGGTTTACCTGGTTCAGGGCCTCGGCGTCCTGACCGGCCAGTTCCGGAAGAGAAAAGTGCCCTACGCGGCCCAGATTCTCTTCTTCGCGGTGGCGGTGCTGTTGGTCTTCCCGTTCTTTGTGGTCCTGGCCGTCAGCACCGGCCTTTTCGACACGTGGTTCGACTTCCGTCGGCTGGAGCGGGCGCCGGAAGACTCCGGAAAGCCCTAGGAAAGCGAGGGACTTGCTGTGAAAGTGATTCTGAGAGAGACGGTGGAAAACCTCGGCGACCGCGGCGACAGCGTGAACGTCGCCCGGGGGTTCGCCCGCAACTACCTGATCCCGAAGCAGCTCGCCGTGGAGGCGACGCCCGGGAACCTCCGTATGTTCCATGAAGAGGAGAAGCTCCGGTCCGTACGGGAGAACAAGATCCAGCGGCAGGCGGAGCGGATGTCGGAGAAGCTGAAGAAGGTTTCCGTAACCGCGGCCGCGCAGGTGGGCGAGGACGACAAGCTGTTCGGCTCCATCACCTCCCACGACATCGAAGAGCTCCTCCGCGCCCAGGGGTTCGAAATCGACCGGCGGCGGATTCTCCTCGAAGAACCTCTCAAGGCTCTCGGAGTGTATACGGTGCCCATCAAGCTCCACAAGGACGTGGAGTGCGCCATCAAGGTCTGGGTCGTCAAGAAGTAGAGGCCGCCCGCAGTTATGGAGGAGTGAGGAGATGAAGCGCTTTCCTTTGCTGCTCGTCCTCTCGGGAACGCTGCTCATCGGTTGCGGCGGGTCCGGCAAGGAGGGGGACGTAGTCGCCCGCATCGGGGACCATGTCATCACGCGCGCCGACCTGGAGCGGCGACTCGCGGAGATGCCGCCCAATATCCAGAGCCAGTTCGAAGGGGAAGAGGGGGGGGAGAAACTCCTCGAGGGGATGCTCGACGAAGAGGCGTTTCTCCTGGCCGCCCTCGACATGAAGCTGGAAGAGAACCCGGAGGTGAAACGGCGGATCGAATCCGCGGAGCGCGGGGTCCTGATCCAGTCCTATTATCAGCGGGAGGTCCTGCCTTACACGCAGATGACCGAGACGGACATGATCGCGTACTACGAGGAGAACCTCGAGGAGTTCACCAGGCCGGAGGAGTCGGAGGTGCGTCAGGTGGTGGCGGCGACGGAAGCGGAAGCCCTGGAGGCGAGACGGCGCCTGCTCCGGGGTGACAGCTGGGAGGCGGTCGTCGCCGAGCACTGCGTCGACATCCCGACGAAGACGCGGGCCGGCCGGATCGGCCCGATCCAGAAGAACGCATCCATTATTCCCCTGGTCGGGTCCTCGTACGAGCTGATGATGATGATCGACAGCCTGACGGTGGGAACCATCTCGCCGGTGGTGAAGACGGGCAAGGGTTATCACGTGATCACCGTGGAGCAGCGGAATCCGGAAACGGAGGTCGCCTTCGAGAAGGTCCGCGAGACGATCCGGCGCAACTACTCGCAGCGTTTCGCCGAGAAGGTGCGGAAGGAGAAGGTCGCCCTCCTCAAGGAGAAATTCGGCGTCGAGATCGTTCCGAGCGCTCTGGATGCCGGAGTTACAGGAGCGAAGGGGGAAGAGGAGCGCCCCGCGGAGAAGCTCTTCAAGCTCGCCCAGTCGTCCTCGGATCCGCTCACGCGCATCAAATACTACCGGGAAATCGTCGTGAACTACGGGGACGATTCGCACGTCTGCGAGGCCCGTTTCATGATCGGATTCGTTTACGCGGAGGAGCTCCACGACTTCGACCTGGCCCGGGCGACTTTTCAGGAAGTGATCGACCACGGGGCGGAGTGCGGCGACGACCTCGTGAAGAACGCGACCTGGATGCTCGAGAACATGGGGAGTGAACCGCCCGAGTTCGAGGACGAGTAAGTCTCTCAACCGGTTGCTTCTTCATTCGATGCACCGGGGGACGGGGCGCCGGAACCGGCGGCCCCGCCTTGACTTTCGGCCCTCCATCGACTACGTTACACGAGGATCGAATCACGACCCCGCACCGCCTTCGACTCGGAGAACGAACCGTGCCTAGAACTCGTTTCAAGACCCCTTTCGTCGCGAGGGTAAGCGGAGGGACGGACGGCGAGGATCGAGGGCGGGAATGCCCGGAGGCGGCCCTGGATGGGCCGGTGAGTACATTCTCGCCCGAGGACGAAGCCGATCGTCCCTGCAGCCGCCCGCAGCAGGAAGGGGTCTTGAAATGAGTTCTAGCCTTGTGGAAGTCAGGGTCAGCGGTCTTGCGCTGGACGAACGGAACAAGACTCCCGTTGTGATTCTCCAGGAACTCGGGGGGACGCGGGTGCTTCCGATCTGGATCGGCCCGGCCGAGGCGAGTTCGATCGCCATGGAGCTCGCGGGCCGGAAGTTCCAGCGCCCCCTCACCCACGACCTCTTGAAGACGGTCATCGAAGGCCTGCACGGCAAGGTGACCAAGGTGCTCATCACGGAGCTCAAGGAGAGCACGTTCTTCGCGAAGGTGCTGATCAATCAGGAAGAGGACGTTCTCGGCGTCGATGCCCGGCCGTCCGATTCGATCGCCCTCGCCCTCCGGGCCAAGTCGCCCATCTTCGTTTCCGATTCCCTGTTCCAACTCGGCCGGGAAGAGGTGGAGATGAGCGATGAGGAGCGGGCCGACCAACTCCGCGAGTTCCTTCGCAACCTCCCTCCCGAAGACTTCGGCAAGGTCGATCTGTAAGCTCCGGCCGCCGCCGGCGAGTGGTTTCTGCTGCGGCTCGTGATCGCGGGCTGCGAGACGGATCCTCCTTCATCGCCTCCCTCGACGTAGCTTCGGCTACGCCTGCGGGAGGCGATTCGTCCGGATCCGCCTCTCGCCTCGCTCCACTTCGCCTCGCGACGAAACCACTCGCCGGCGACGGCCGGTCACATTGCCATTCTGAGATCGGCAGCCTTGGAATGAGCGGGAGCGGCACTCCACTGAGCTCAGCCGCTTTGGAATGAGCGGGGGACTGGTTCCGCCCGAGCCTCCGGCACGCATCGATTGTCGGTACAGCGCTCTCCCTCACCCGCCGCCCCCCCTCGGATATTCGGCGTTCTTCTCCAAACGGGCATTGCAGTCCGCAACGTTCATTCTGGGGTGCCGAGGAGGAGTCCGAGGGGAATAGCCGCTTCGGGTGATGGCCTACCGTTTGAACAGCACGGTCGTCTTGTACGGGGGGATGTCGAGGAAGTGCTCGGTCCACCCCTCCTCAGTCTCCAGTCGGACGAGATGCCGGCCGGCGGGGATGGATCCGATGCGCCAGACCGCGGCGCCGTGATCCTGGAAGGTGACGGCGTCGTCGATGCGGACCTGGGCGTGGGGGAAGGGGAGGTCGATCTGGAGAAGGCCCCGCATGGGGGGATCCGGGTCGAGCCGGTCCGCGAGGGCGGTCTGGATCGCCTGGGCCGTGGCCCGCATCCGGGCGCGGGCCGGGCGTCCTTCTCCCATGTCCATGGGCAGAGTCACCACGATCGCGGGGCAGGGGGTGTCTCGGAGAACCGGCTCCGCGCCGTCCCGGACCGGGACATCCGCGCCGAGCCGGTAGCCCATGTCTTCCGCGACGGCCTCGGCAAAAGGCGCCCCCTCCTTGCTCCCCGGAAAGTGCCTCACCTCGTACCGGTCGCCGTATTCGATCGTGATCCAGTAGTCGGGACCGAACCGGTTCGCCAAGGCGATCCGCTTCCCCACGTCGGGCACGGCCTCGCCCGACCGGGTCAGCTCCGGGACGCCCCCGGCGAAGCCGACCATCTCCTCCAAGTCCCGGGCGAGGCGAAGAGTTCGCGCCGACGCCGGGACCACGCCGCCACCGCTTCCTCCCGTCGGGTCGATCAGAACGCGTTTGCCCCGGAGGGGGGAGTCGGAGAGGGGAACAAGGTGGATGGCTCCCATCTGCACTTGGAAATCCCCCCCGCTCATCCAGGAGGGGAGGTACCCGGGAGTGTAAACGAAGAACCGGTCCTCCGGATCTACGGAACGGTCGAGGGGAATCCAGCCGAAGGTGCGGGGAACACCGGTCCATCCATCGTCACGCAGAATCCGGATCTCCGAAGGTGTCGGACCTCCGTCCCGTCCTGGGGTCCAGATCCGGAGGAGGGCGGGGACCCGCTCCACCCGTTCCTCCGGGAGAGGTGCCGGGATGACGCGACCATTCACACGGACCCAGATCGTATCCGGACAAGGTCTCTCCGGCGTATCGGCCAAGAGGATGGATCCGTTCACGGTTCGATGAGCCCAAGAACCCGGAATCATCGAATCGCCGTCATCAAGGGGCCGCGGAGAAGCGATGATCGGCGTGCCATCCGCGATGGGCATCCCGCGCTCATCAACAAGCCGTACGATGACAATGCATCCGTTCACCGGCGAGGGGGGAACCATCGCCTCCGCCTCCGCCCGGACCGGCGGGAACGCCACCTCGAACACCCGCTCCACCCCCCGCGCCGCGTTGCCGCCGAGGTTTCGTGCGCGAAGCGCGACCCGGTGCTCTCCCGGCGGAAGATCGGGCGGGAGCGCGCCCGTCGCTCGTCCGGTTCCCGGATCGAAGAAAGCCATGAGCGGTTCACCGTCGAGCAGGGCCTGCACCGTGCTCGGGTCGATCCCCTCGCCCCCTTCGTCCCGGACCGTGCCGGCGAGCCGGAGCCCGTCCATCGAACTCACCACATCCGCAGGCGAATCAACCTCCGCCCGCGGCACGCCCCGCTGGAAGTACTCCACGATGCCGAGAAAGTACGCTTCCGCCTCGAGGCGGCGCTTCTCGGCGAGGACGAGCTTCTCCTCCACCGGCGGGTGGGAGAGGTACGACGGCTCGCCGAGAATCGCCGGGAAACGGTTGTTTCGGAGCACGTAGAAGTTCCCCGGCCGGACATCCCCCTTTTCAATGCCGAGGTTTCTCATCAGATGGGCATGAATCGCCCGCGCCGCATCGAGCGAGGGTCCCTCCTCGCCGAGGGGGTAGTACGTCTCGATGCCGTTCCTCGACCGGTTCGTGTCCGCCGCCGCGTTGTGGTGGATGGAGACGAAGAGATCCGGTTCGAGGGAGTCGGCGATCGCGAGGCGCGCCGCAAGGTCCCGGGCGACATCCGCCGAGTCGGCGCCCGCGAGGAGGAAGTCCCTGTCCGAATGACGGGTGAGATGGGCGTCGGCCCCCGCGTCCCGGAGGAGCCCCCAGAGGTAGAGCGCGACACCCAGGTTGACATCCTTCTCCGCGAGGCCTTCCCGCCCCGATGTCCCCGTGAACCGCCCGCCGTGCCCCGGATCGATCAGAATCGTCCGTCCCCGGAGGGCTTCGACCCGGAAGTCCTCCCGCCGCTCCGCCAGCTCCATGTAGAGACGATCGAGGGGCTTGGAAGGAGGAGGCGGCCCGCCGCAGGCGGCCGCGAGGAGCATAAGGAGGAGGAGCCATAGCTGTTTCATGAGCACAGAATAGCAAATCGGAGGTTACCACTCATTCCAAAGTGGCTATCCTCCTCGGACTCCTCCCGTGCACCTTGGAATGGTCGTGCCCCGCTCATTCCGAAGTTGCCATCCTCATCGGACTCCTCCTCTGCACCTTGGAATGGTGCTCTTCCTCTGCGGTATCCCCCCGGAGGGGGACAGGGCTCGCTGAGAAATGCGGGGGACACGAAACAAGTTCATGTCCCCCGCATTCCAGACTCACACCGAAGTGGCGGAGATCGGTGATACCTCTCCCCGTTCGTCCTGAGTGCCGCCCGGTCCTCCGGGCGGTGTATCGAAGGATGAACCGGGGGAAAGGCAGCGATCTCTTCCTCTCCTCCCGGTTCCCCCTTCGATACGACGCCTCGCTTCTCTCGGCGCCACTCAGGGCGAACGGGGAGGGGGAGCGCGGCACGAATGAGCGGGCCATTGAGCGCCCGGGTGGGCGAACGCCTCCCCCCCCCAGCAGGGAAGGGGGATGCAATCAACTGCCTGGAGATGGTCCCTTCCGGGCGGTAGTCCTTGCTGATTACTCGCAACCACGGACGGGTGGCCGCGACAGGGGCGTCAGGCGAGGCGCGCAGTCACCAAGCGCAAGATCCCGATCACGGATGTATCACTGAAGACGAAACGTGCGGTTTACGCGATGCGGAGGGAGAAGAGCAAATGCGCGACTGACGAGCACCGCAGCGGACAGGAGCGGACAGGCCCCGTCCGTACTATGGTTCGGAGCCGTGTCCTGTGGGGAAAGCTCCCAAGGACCCCCCATCCCCGCCTTCCTCCCCCCTCCGATTCCCGTTCCCCGAATCCCCCTTCCACGATATGATCCTTGTCCGCACCCTCGGGGGGGCGATCACCCCGGTACGGCGAACGGAAACAGCGGCGAGGCACCGAAAATGGAGGTGGTCCGTTGAAGCGAACCATCGTGGCGATGCCCGGCGACGGCATCGGAGGCATCGTACTTTCCGAGGCGATCCGGGTCCTCGAGGCGGCCGGCTTCGAGGCGGATTACGTTGACGGCGACATCGGTTGGGAGTTCTGGATCAAAGAGGGCAACCCGCTCCCCGACCGGACCATCGAGCTTCTCGAAAAGCACCCGATCGGCCTTTTCGGCGCGATCACCTCGAAGCCGAAAGACAAGGCGGCGGCCGAACTCGACCCGGGCCTTCGGGAAAAGGGCTTCGTCTACTACAGCCCGATCGTCCGCCTCCGCCAGCACTTCGACCTCGACATCTGCATCCGCCCCTGCCGCTCCTTCCCCGGCAACCCGCTGAACTTCGTCCGCCGGAATCGGGAGGGGGGGATCGACGAACCGAAAGTGGACGCCGTGATCTTCCGGCAGAACACCGAGGGCCTCTACGGCGGCGTCGAGTGGACCAACCCCCCCGACCAGGTCTACGACGCCCTCATGACCCACCCGAAGATGAAGATGTTCGCGAAAGTGCCCCGTCCCGAGCTCGCCGTCTCCACGCGAATCTTCTCCAAGAGGGCGTGCGACCGGATCGTGCGGGCCGGTTTCGAGTACGCCGAGAAGTTCGGCTACAAGAGCGTCACCATCTGCGAGAAGCCGAACGTCATCCGCGAGACCTCGGGGATGATGCAGGCCTCCGGCAAGACCATCGCCAAGGAGTACCCGGGCATCGCCCTCTGGGACACCAACATCGACGCCCAGATGATGTGGCTCACCAAGAACCCCGAAGAGTACGGCGTCCTCGTGTCGGGCAACATGTTCGGCGACATCGTCTCCGACGGTTTCGCCGGCCTCGTGGGCGGCCTCGGGTTCGCCTGCAGCGCCAACCTCGGCGAGAAGTGCGCCATCTTCGAACCGACCCACGGCTCGGCGCCGAAGTACGCCCTGCTCGAGCCTTCCATCGTGAACCCGATCGCCATGATCCTCTCCGCCTGCATGATGCTCGACCATATCGGCGAGACGGGGAGGGCCGAGAAGATCCGCGCCGCCGTCGCGGCCGTGATCGCCGAGGGGAAGGTCCGCACCTACGACATGATGCGGATCCCCGGCGGGCCGAAGTCGATCGCCCAGGGCGCGGCGACGACGGAGCGGATGACCGACGCCGTCATCGCCCGGCTTGACCGTTAGGAGGCCTGAGGCTATATTCTACGGATGAATCATCGGCGGGACGGGGTCGCCCGTCCCGCCTTCGTTTCGGGAGGATACCCTTGGCGGAAAAGATCCGCGCCCTCGCCCTCCTGTCGGGCGGACTCGACTCGACCCTGGCGGTCCGGATCATCCAGGATCTGGGCGTCGGCGTCACGGCGCTCCATTTCAACACCGGCTTCTGTCTCTCCGACAACCGGGAGAAGATCCGGCAGAAACCCGGCGAGATCTACCGGAACGACGCGGCAGCGGCGGCGGAGCGCCTCGGCGTCCCTCTCGAGACGGTGGACATCTACGACGAGTACTGGGAGGTCCTCACCCGCCCGAAGCACGGCTACGGCTCGGCCATGAACCCGTGCATCGACTGCCGGGCGATGATGCTCCGCATCGCCGGGCGCCTGCTCCGGGAGCGGGGGGAACACTTCGTGTTCACGGGCGAAGTGGTCGGCCAGCGCCCCATGTCCCAGCAACGGCACACGCTCCGCCTCATCGAGAAGGAGTGCGGCCTCGAAGGGCTCCTCCTTCGCCCCCTTTCGGCGAAGCTCCTCGAACCCACCACGCCCGAGAAGGAGGGTTGGGTCGACCGGGAGAAACTGTACGGATTCGCCGGCCGGGGGCGCAAGAACCAGATGGAACTCGCGGCGAAACTCGGCATCGAGGAGTACCCGTCGCCGGCGGGGGGATGCTGCAGCCTCGTGGACCCGATCTTCGCGCAGCGCCTCATGGACCTCCTAACCCGGCGCACCCAGGACGATCCCCTCGCCCGGGAGGAGGTCTACCTCCTCAAGGTGGGGCGCCACTTCCGCCTATCTCCGAAGGCGAAGGTGATCGTCGCCCGGGACGAGGGGGAGTGCCGCTTCATCCACTTCCACCGCCGCTCCGGGTGGCGGATCGAGGCGGACGAGATCCGGGGTCCCGTCGGCCTCGTGCAGGGGGACCCTTCGGAGGAGGACCTCCGGGCCGCCGCGGCGATCGTCGCCTCCTACGGAGACGGCAAGAACGAGCGATCCGTGCCGGTCCTCGTCGATCGGGGGGGCGAGATTCGGGTCGTGGACGTGGCGCCCATGGCCCGGGAGGATTCCCGCCCGCTCTGGGTCGGCTGACGGACGAAGAAGGGAGGAGGAACCGATGCCCGTGATGCCCGACCGGTGGATCCGGAAGATGGCCCTCGAGGCGAAGATGATCGAGCCCTTCGCGGAGGGGGGCGCCCGGAAGGGCGTCATCTCCTACGGCCTCTCGTCCTACGGCTACGACTTCCGCCTCGCCGACGAGTTCAAAGTCCACCGGGGGCCCTCCGGCGGGGAGACGGACCCGAAGGCGTTCGACGAGACGGCGTTCGACGATTTCCGAGGCGATGTCTGCGTCATCCCGCCGAACTCCTTCATCCTCGGCCGCACGGTCGAGTACTTCCGCATCCCTCGGGGGATCATCACGATCTGCTTCGGCAAGTCGACCTACGCCCGCTCGGGCGTCCTCGTGAACGTCACCCCCTTCGAGCCCGAGTGGGAGGGGTGCGCCACCTTGGAGATCTCGAACACGGGCCCCCGCCCCGCCCGGGTGTATGCGAACGAGGGGATCGGCCAGCTCCTCTTCCTCCAGGGGGAGAGCGACTGCGAGGTCTCCTACAAAGACAAGAAGGGCCGCTACCAGGCCCAGAAAGAGATCACTCCCTCCAATGTCCACGAGTAGGCCGGACAGTCGGCCGTTCTCCTACTGCGGATCGCGCTCGCAGGCTGCGAGGCTCACTTTCCGTCGCCGCTTCCTCGACGGGGCCCGTCGGGCGCTTTGACTTATCGCGACGGTTAGGAGCGATAAGTGTTAGCGCCCGGGGGGAGGATCTTAGGGCCCCGCCTCCGGGAGCGGCTCGTCCAAGAGTGCCTCTCGCTCCTGCGCCCACGATCCTCGTCACGGAGCCCGTCCGCCTGTCCGACCTACACCGGAATGGAAGATGTCGGAATCTGGGCCTCGTCCGGTCCATCGGGAAGGGGGAGGGTATCGCCACCGGCCCCGCCCCATGGCGGTTGACCGGCCCCGGGGGCTCTGTTAGATTCGCCCCATTCCGCCGGGGGCGGGCGTTCGTTTCCTCTTTCTTTGGTCGGAGATGTCCATGGGCTCGGACCGGTCCTCCTCGTTCCGCCATATCCCCTCCGTGGAGCGCCTCCTCGCCGACCCCGAAGTGGGGAGGGCGACGGAGTCCTATCCCCGGCCGGTCGTCGTCGAAGCGGTGCGGGCGGTTTTGGACAGGACCCGCGAGGCCCTCCGGGGAGGGGGCGGCCCCTCGGAGGGGGACCTGCGGGAGCCCGCCACCTACGTGCCCGCCCTCGTCGCCGAGAGCGAGCGGCTCCTCCGCCCGAGCCTCCGGCGGGTGATCAACGCCACGGGAATCGTGATCCACACCAACCTCGGCCGCTCACCCCTCCCGGCGGGCGCTTTCGACCGGGCCCGGGATCTCGCCCTGCGCTACACGAACCTGGAGTTCGACCTCGAGACCGGCGCCCGGGGCTCCCGGCATGTCCACGCCGAAGGCCTCCTCCGCCGTCTCACCGGCGCCGAGGCGGCCCTCGTGACGAACAACAACGCCGCCGCCGTGCTCGTCTCCCTCCACGCCCTGGCGAAGGGGAGGGAGGTGATCGTCTCCCGGGGGGAACTGATCGAGATCGGCGGGAGCTTCCGCCTCCCCGACATCATGGCGGCGAGCGGGGCGAAGCTCGTCGAGGTGGGGACCACCAACCGGACCCGGGCGGAGGACTACCGGGCCGCCGTTACGCCGGAAACCGCTCTTCTCATGAAGGCCCATCTCTCCAACTTCCGCCTCGAGGGCTTCACGGAGAACGTCACTCCCGCCGAGATGGCGGGGGTCGGCGCGGAGAAGGGCGTCCCCGTCCTTTATGACCTCGGGAGCGGCGCCTTCGTGAAGATCGGGTGGAAGGGGGAGCCGACGGTGATGGAGGAACTCCGCTCCGGCGTCGCGGTCCTCACCATGAGCGGCGACAAGCTCCTCGGATCGGTGCAGGCGGGCATCATCCTCGGCCGAAAGGCGGAGCTGGACCGGATCCGTCAATGTCCCATGCTCCGGGCCGTCCGGGTCGACAAGGTGACCCTCGCCCTCCTCGAGGCGACCCTTCTCGCCTACCTCGATCCGGATCGGGTGGAGGCGAACGTCCCGGTTTTGGGTTTGATCTCCCGATCTCTTCATGATATCCAGAAAGACGCCGAGGCCTTGCGGGAAGCGGTCCTCCGGCTCGGCGGGGGGCGTGTGGAGGCGGAGATCGTGGACGGGGAATCGGAGGCGGGAGGCGGGGCGATCGGCCAGCCGCCGATCCCGACGCGGGTCGTCGAGATGACCGTGGCCGCCGTTTCTCCCGACGAGATGGCCGCCCGGCTCCGGCGGAACGATCCCCCCGTGATCGTGCGGGTGAAGAACGACCGGGTGCTCGTCGATCCGCGCACGCTCTTCCCGGAGGAGATTCCCCTGGTGGCCGAAGGGATCGCCCGCGCGGCGGGCGCTGAAGAGGAGGGCGACGTACAGTGACGGCCGGCCCCGACATCACCCCCGTTCTCGATCTGGGATCGATCCGACTCGAGCTGTCGAACGCGCCGGAGAGGCTCGGCGTGGACGAACCGTTCCCCGCGGAGTCGATGACCCTTCTAAAGAGTTTCCTCGGCCGCCTCGAGAGCGCGGGGGGTCTCCCCCGGTTCCTCTTCGTCACCTCCCCTTCCTCGATTCGGGACGCCGGTCTCTGCGCCATCGGCCTCGCCCGCGCCGCTTCCTCCCGGGGGATGGAGGTGCTTCTCGTCGACTTCTCCTTCGAGCGGCCCGTCTTGAAGAAGCCCTTTCCGTACCAACCCGAAGAGGGGGTCACGGACATGGTCCTCTGGGGCGCCTCCCTCCACGCCGCCCTTCGCAAGACCAAAGACGAGCGGATCCGGGTCATCGGCGCCGGCTCGCCCCCTCCCGATCCCGAGGAGCTTGGGGAGAAGCCGGAGTTCGAATCGGTGCTCGGGGCCCTCCGGGGGGAGGCGGAGCTGGTCATCGGCATCGGGCCCGTGCGGCGACGGGACGGCGGCCTTTCCTTCCTCGTCCGGAAATCGGACCGGACCCTGCTCGTCGGGTCCGATCCGAAAGAGGAGCGAGATCTGGCCGAGCAGGCCCCCGCGGGCCGGATCGCCCGGATCGGTCTCCAGGAGGAGTTCGGCGAGACGGACGAGGACGTGGTCGTCACCGGGCCGGCGCCCCGGAAGGACGTTCCCCGGCCGGTCCCGCCCAAGAAGGGCTTCCCGGTCCTCCGGGTCTTGGGACTCCTCGCGGTCCTCTCGATCGTGCTCGGCGTGCTCTTCTCCCGGCTTTATCTCGACCGCCGGTCGGGGTCCGGGGACGCGCCAGTAACGCGACGGACCGAGCGCCCCATGCCGCCCCTTCAGCCGGGGAGGGTGGCCCCGCCGCCGACCGGGATTCCGGCGGAAGAGCCCCCGGCGGGGGGCCGCGCGGGGGCCGAAGTTCCGGAGGCCGGGACGACGCCGGAGGAGAGCGGCGGGAGCCGCGAAGAGGCCGGTCCCGGCGTACCGGCCGGCGCGCCGGGGGACGCGGAGGCGAGCCCGGCGCCGGCTGAAGCGGAGACGCCCGCGACCACCGAAGAAGAGCCCGTTCCCCGTGAGGAGGTCCCCGCCCCCGCGCCGATCGCGCCGGAACGGGCGGGAGCCGGGACCGAGACCGGAGAGCCCGCAGAGACCGCGGAGGCCGCAGTGGCCCCCGCTCCTGTCCCGGAGGAGGCGCCCCCGGTCGGAGCGGAAGAGATTCCGGCGGGAGAGCCATACTATGGCGTGCACGTCGAGTCCTTTCCGACCAGGGAAGACGCGGAGCGCGCCGCCGCCCGTTTCCGGGGGGCGGGAGAGATCGTCACCATCGTCGAAAAGAACATCCCGGACAAAGGCACGTGGTACCGCATCCTGCTCGGCCGATTCGCGACGGCGGGCGAGGCGCAGAACCACGGGGAAGAGGTGAAGGCGGCCTTCGGCCTCGACTACGGCCTCGCGGTCCGGGTGAATCCGTAGGCCCTCGGGCCGTGGAGAGCCCATGTACCTGAAAAAGATCGAGATCTTCGGCTTCAAGTCGTTCATGAACAAGCTGGAGCTTCAGTTCGGCGACGGATTCACCGCGGTGATCGGGCCGAACGGATGCGGCAAGTCGAACATCTCCGACGCCATCCGGTGGGTGCTCGGCGAGCAGAACGCCCGTCTTCTCCGGGGGGAGACGATGGACGACGTCATCTTCAACGGCACCCGCTCCCGGAAGCCCCTCGGGATGGCCGAAGTTTCTCTCCACATCGACAACGAGGCCCGGGCGTTCAGCGTCGACTACCCGGAGATCCGCGTGACCCGCCGGGTCTACCGCTCCGGCGTCAGCGAGTATCTGATCAACAAACAAACCTGCCGCCTGAAGGACGTGAAGGGCATCTTCATGGACACGGGGCTCGGCAACTCGTCGTACCTCCTCCTGGAGCGGGGGATGATCGACACCCTGCTCGGCAATACCACCGTGAACCTGCGCCTCATGCTCGAAGAGGCGGCGGGCATCATGAAGTACAAGACCCAGGAGAAGATCGCCCTCAGGAAGCTCGACGCCACGGAGGGGGACCTTCTCCGGATCCGGGACATCGTGGCGGAGGTCGAGAAGCGGGTCCGCGCCCTGAAGCGGCAGATCGGCAAGGCGAAGCGGCACAATGTGCTGACCGCCGAGATCCGAAACCTGTCCCTTCTCGCGGGGCGCATGGAGCTCGAACGGCTCGGCGCGGAAGAAAGGGACCTGAAGGGGCGCCGGGAGAGCGCTTTCCGGGGGCAGCAGGAGATCGCGGGACGCCTCGCCGGGATCGAGGCGGAGATCGAACGGGACCGGCTCGTCCTCCGCGAGAAGGAGACGGCCCTCACGGGGGCGCAGAAGGCCCTCGACGGAACGGACCAGAAGATCGAGCGCATCCAGAGCGAGCTCCTGGTCTTGGGCGAGCGGGAGAGCGGCGTGGGCTCCCGCCAGGTCGCCCTCGAACAGGAGATCCGGGAGGGGAACGAGCGCATCCGGGAGACCGCCCTGGTTCGCGGGAAGAAGAGCGAGGAATTCGAGGCCGCGGTCGCGGAGATCCGGGGCCTCGAAGAGGACGGGGAGCGGAAGAAGAAGGAGAACCGGGCCATTCAGGAGCGGGTGGCCCAGACGAAAGCGGAGCTCCTTCAGAGGAAACAGCAGCACCTCGATCTCTTCGTGGGCGAGTCGGAGAAGCGGAACGAGGTGGGCAATCTCGAGACGCGGCTCGCGAACCTGGCGGAGCGGGAGGAGACCCTCGCCGCGCGCCTCGCCGGCCTCGAGAAAGAGGAAGCCGCGCTCGCCGGGGAAGCGGGACGGACGGAAGAGGACCATGAGAGCCTGGTGGCGGAGGCGAAGCGTCTCCGGGAGCGGCGGGACCAGTCGGAAGAGGCTCTCGAAAACGCCCGCGCTCAGAGGGCGGAGGTGGCGGAGAGCCTCGTTCTGCTGCAGGGGAAACGGGAGAGCCTCGAGTCGACGCTCCGGCTCCTCCTCAGGCTGCGCCGCGAATACGAAGGGTACCGGGACGGCGTGCGGAGCATCCTCCGGGAGCGCCCGAAACCGGAGTCGATCCTCGGCGTCGTGGCGGAGCTGATCGAGGTGGACCCGCCGGAGTACCTCCCCGCCTTCGAGAACGCCCTCGGTGACGCGCTCCAGTGCGTTCTCGTCGGCAGCGAGGGGGACGCCCTCGACCTGCTCGGCTACCTCCGGGAAGGGGAGAAGGGGTGGGCGACGATCCTCCCCCGGGAGCGATTCGGCGACGCCCTGCCCGATCCGCCGCCGGAACTTCTCGGGGACTCGGGCGTGATCGGTCCGGCCTCGGCGTACGTTCGGCCCGGCGAGGGGACCGAGGCGATGATCCGGTTCCTCATCGCCGAGGTGATCTTCGTTCGCGACCTGGACACGGCGATCCGCCTCTCCCGGGACGGGCGCTGGCGGGGCTTCCGCTTCATCACCTCCACCGGCGAGGGGGCCCGCTTCCCCGGCGTCATTTTCGGCGGCGGGCGATCCGGCGACGGAGTCGGCATCTACGAGCGGCGGTCCCGCATCGCCGAGCTGGAAGCGGAACTGAAGGAAGCGTCGATCGGCGTGGAGCGCATGATCGAGGTGAAGGAGAAGGCGGAAGCCGGCTTCCACCGGTGCCGCGAGGAGCGGGCGGCCCTGATCGCCGAACTCGATCGGATCGTGCAGCGGGTGGAGGAGGCGGCCCGGGAGCGGGCGCGCCGCCGCACCTCTCTCGAGGGAGTCCGGGAGAGCGCCGAGGGGATCCGCCGGGAGCGGTCCCAGATCGGCTCCGATCTCGGGGCGATCCGGAATCGTCTCGAGTCGATGCGCGTCGAGATGCAGTCGATCGGCGCCGACGGGTCCGAAGCGGACCGTTCGCTCCGCGAGATCGAGGCGGAGATGGTGGAGCTGGAGCTGAACCGTGACGACGCGCGCCGCCTCTTCTCCGACGCTCAGGTCGCCCTGGCCGAAGCGGAGGGGAAGAAGCGCTCCATCGAAACCGAACTCTCTTCCCTCGGCCGCCGGGAACGGGAACTCGGCGAGGAGATCACCCGGAAGCGGGAAGAGCTCGCCGCGGGGGGCCGCATCCTGGAGCAGACCGCAGAGCGGAGGGAGGCGCTCCGGGATTCGGAGGCGAATCTCGCCGAAGAGAGGGAGAAGGAGACGGAGATCCGGGACGAGGTCCTCGGCGAAGTGAACCGGATCGGCGGCGGCATCCGGGAACGGGAGGACTCGATCAAGGACGACCGGAAGCGAAAGGAGACCTTCGGCGAGGAAGTCCACGCCCACGACATGCGGCTCCGGGAGATCGACCTCCGGCGGGAGACGATCGAAGAGAGGAGCCGGGAGGAGTTCGACGTAGCCCCGGGGGAGGCGGAGGACCTCGAGCCCCCGGAGGAGCCGATGGGGGAAGGGGAGATACGGGCGGCCGTGGCGGACCGGAAGGACCAACTCCGGCGGCTCGGACCGGTGAACCTGGTCGCCCTCGACGAGTTCGACGAGGAGAACGAGCGTTACGAGTTTCTCCGCGGGCAGGAACAGGACCTCCTCGAGGCACGGGACTCCCTCCGGGAGACGATCCGCACCGTGGACCGGAAGGCCCGCACCCTCTTCGGAGATACTTTCGACCGTGTCCGTTTGAACTTCCGGGAGACCTTCGAGGCCCTGTTCGAAGGGGGGGAGGCGGACCTCACCTTGGCCGATCCGGACGAGCCCCTGATGAGCGAGATCGAAGTGACCGCCCGGCCCGGCAACAAGCGCCCCCAGAAGATCGCGCTCCTCTCGAGCGGCGAGCGGGCCCTCACGGCGATCGCGATCCTCTTCGCCCTCTACCTCGAGAAGCCGAGCCCTTTCTGCATTCTGGACGAGCTCGACGCTCCCCTCGACGACGCCAACGTGGGGCGCTTCCTCGCGATGCTCCAGCGCTTCACCGACAAGACCCAATTCGTGGTCATCACCCACAACCGCCTGACCATGGAAGCCGCCGACTACCTGTACGGCGTCACCATGGAGGAGGCCGGGGTCTCGCGGGCGGTCTCGGTGAGGCTCGGCGGAGCCACCCTCAGCCGGGAGGAGGAGGACGCCCGAATCGCCGCGATCACGGGGCAGGGGGAGTTGGGGGTGGGCCTCTTCGACGATCTGCGCCGGGGGCTGAAGAAGACCCGGGAGGGCCTGGTGTCGTCCCTCCGTCTCGCCGCGCGGGCCGAAGGGGAGGAGCGGATCGAGGAGATGGAGGAGGCGCTGATCCGCGGGGACGTGGGTGTCCGCGCGGCCCGGCGCATTCTGGAGCGGATCGAAGCCGAGCCGGGAGACCCTTGGGACCTCCTCAGGGAAGAGGTGACCCGGATCCTGGCCGGAAACGGGACCGGCGCCCCCCCCCGCCGGGGCGGAAAGCCGCACGTCGTGCTGCTTGTCGGCACGAACGGATCGGGGAAGACCACCACGGCGGGCAAGCTGGCGGCGAAGTACGCCGCCGAGGGGAAGCAGGTCGTCCTCGCCGCGGCCGACACGTTCCGGGCGGCGGCGATCGAACAGCTCGAGATTTGGGGGAAGAGGACCGGCGCCGCGGTGATCCGCCAGGAGCGGGGAGCGGACGCCGCCTCGGTGGCCTACGACGCGCTGGCCTCGGCGATCGCCCGGGAAGCGGACGTCCTCCTCGTCGACACGGCGGGGCGCCTCCAGACGCGCTCCAATCTGATGGAGGAGCTGAAAAAGATCCGCCGGGTGCTGAAGAAACACGGCGAAGCCTATCCCCAGGAGACGCTGCTGGTCCTCGACGCCACCACCGGCCAGAACGCGGTCTCTCAGGCGAAGCTGTTCGGCGAGGCGGTCGCGGTGGACGGCATCGTGCTCACCAAGCTGGACGGGACGGCCCGGGGGGGCGTGATCCTCTCGATCCGGGAGGAGACGGACCTTCCCGTCCTTTACGTGGGGGTCGGCGAGAGCGTCGGCGACCTGATGGAGTTCTCCGCCGAGGAGTTCGCCCGGGCCCTTCTCGAGTAACCGGGGCGATTCCCCCGGAAGACGGAGGTACCGCCGATGGAGGAAGGGCGGGATCGGCAGTACGAGGTTTTTCTCCACGTCTCGACCCGGATTCAGAGCATCGAAGATCTCCAGGAGAAGCTCGACCTGATCGCCGGGGGGATCGTCGAGGCCCGGACCTACCGGCGCGCCCTCATTTCCCTTCTCGACGACAAGTGGAACGTGATCCGCATCGGATCGGCCGGCATCGAGAAAGAGGACGTGGACCGGATGCGGAAGAGGGCGCCCCTCGCTCCGGAGGAGCGGAAACGCCTTCTCGACGATCGGTACCGGCTCGGCAGCTCCTTCTTCATCCCCCACGACGACCGGGTCGGCCGGGAGGTCCTCAAGGACGGCATCGCGAGCCGCCGCGCGATATCGGAGTTCGTCGACTGGCACCCGGACGACATGCTCTTCGTCCCCCTTTACGGCCGGGACCGACGGGTGATCGGCACGCTCTCCGTGGACGACCCTTTCGACGGGCGGCGCCCCACGGCGGACTCGATCCGGATCCTCGAGCTCTTCGCCCGGGAAGCGGCGATCTGCATCGAGACGAGCCTCCTGATCGAGGAGATGCAGCATACACGGGCCTACCTCCAGACCCCTGATCGAGAGCTCCCCCGACGCGATCATCACCACCGACCCCGAAGGACTGATCGTCCTCTTCAACAGCGGCGCCTCCGGTCTGCTCGGATACAAGCGGGACGAGGTGTTGGGGCGTTCGGTGATCCTCATCTACGAGTCGGTCGACGAGGCGCGGCGCGTCCGGTTCGCCCTCCGGGCGAAGCGGCCGGGCGGTGACTCGGGCCGCATCTCCAACTACGAGACGAGCCTGCGCGCCAAGTCGGGGGAGAAGATCCCCGTCTCCCTTTCCGCGTCGATCCTCTACAACCCCGACGGGGAGGAGATCGGCCTCGCCGGAATCTCGAAGGACCTCCGGCCGATCAAGAAGCTCGAACGGGAGCTGATCAAGGCGGAGAAGATCGCCACCCTCGGCGAGGTGGGCGCCATGCTCTCTCACGAGGTGAATAACTTCCTCGAGTCGATCCTCTCCGCGTGCGAGCTCTCCCACCGCTTCCTGCAGGACCCGGAGGTGAAGGGGAGCCTCCAGGACAAGGGATTCAAGCGGGAGATGGACAAGGAGAAGTACCGCCTCCGGGTGATCCAGGAGGAAGCGCTCCGCATCGGCCAGATCACGGAGAAGCTCCAGCTCATGGCGAAGGGGAAGGAGTACGAGACCAAGCCCTATCTGGACGGTGTCGCGATGGTCGACGTGGACCGCACCCTCGAGAAGTTGACGAACGCGAAGGAGATCCGGATCCTGGTGGCGGACGACCAGCTCCATGTGCGGAAGTTCCTCCGCGAAATCCTGGAGGGTGACGGTTTTCTCGTGGAAGACGCCGAAGACGGCGCTCAGGTGATCGCAAA
The DNA here is from genome assembly GCA_043809585.1 of Candidatus Eiseniibacteriota bacterium. Lineage (GTDB taxonomy): Bacteria > Orphanbacterota > Orphanbacteria > Orphanbacterales > Orphanbacteraceae > JBDROZ01. The sequence continues at coordinate 54,086 of JBDROZ010000023.1, read as the reverse complement.
AGTCCGGGAGTCTCATTATGATCTGGTCATCAGCGACATCCGGATGCCCAAGCTCGACGGAAACCGGGTGGTGCAGAAGCTGAAGGAGGTCGCCCCGGAGTTGCCGGTGATCCTGATCACGGCCTACGGGTACGATCCTTCCCATATCGCGGTCCGGGCGAGGCGCGAGGGCGTCGTGGAAGTCCTCTACAAGCCCTTCGACCTCAGAAAGCTGAAGGAGGCCATCTCGAAAGCGCTCTCGGAGAAGAAACCCTGATGGGGATCGAGTACAACGCGACACTGACGAGGAAGGAAATCGTGACGGGCGGGCTGGTGATCCTGGGGGTCCGTCCGGACCGGCGCCCTTACGAGTTCGAACCGGGCCAGTACACGGTGCTCGCCCTGAAGGGGAGCGAGCCCCGGGTGATGGAGAGCGAGACGGAGGCGGAGCCGCCCGCCCCGGAGAAGCTGGTCAAACGGGCGTACTCGATCGCGTCGGGGAGCGACGAGAACGAGTTGGAGTTCTTCGTCGTGCTCGTTTCCACGGGCGCGCTGACGCCCCGGCTTCTCGCCCTGGAAGTGGGCGCCCGGCTCTTCGTGTCGCCGAAGGCGGTGGGCGTCTTCACCCTCGACTCGGTGCCGCCGGACAGGGACGTCGTGATGGTCGCGACGGGAACCGGCCTCGCGCCCTACATCAGCATGCTCCGGACGAAGCTCACCGAGGAATGCGGCGGGGGGCGGTGCTGGGCGGTGCTCCACGGGGCGCGGCACAGTTGGGACCTGGGATACCGATCGGAGCTCTCGTCGTTCCAGAAAATCTGTTCGAACTTCTTCTACATGCCGAGCATCACGCGGACGGCGAAGCGGGACCCCTGGAGCGGCCCGGTGGGCCGGGTCAACGAGTTCATCGCGGACGGGAGGTTCGAGACCGGGTGGGGGCGGGCGATCGACTCGAAGAAACAGCACTTCTTCCTCTGCGGGAACCCGGGAATGGTGGAGGAGACGGCGAAGCACCTGGAAACCCGGGGCTTCTCGGAATGGAACCGGAGGAAGAATCCGGACGGCACGATTCATTTGGAGAGGTACTGGTAGTACGGGCGGCGGTGCAGGAAGAGTAGGAGCACGGGCAGGGCCTGTCCGGGGCGTGGGTGGGGGGGATGGCGGCTCAGACAAGCCGTCCGCGCCTACTCGATCTTCCGGTGGCCGGCTCGAAGCTCACCGGCGCTCCCGGCAACTCGCCGCTTCATCCCCCCACCCAACACCCCGGCCACCCGCCCGTGGCGGGGATTGATCAGCAAGGAGTGCCGAATTCGGATCTAATACTCCGTGTGTCCTGAGTAGCTCGCGAGCGGAGTGAGCGAGCGTATCGAAGGGCCGTCCGGATAGAAGAAGAGAGATGGCGTCCGCCCACCCGGGCCTGTGGGCTCCTCATCAGTCAAACCGCGCTTGTTGCTTTGGAATGAGCGGGGGACTGGTTCCGCCCGAGCCCTTCGATACGGACCTTCGGTCCTACTCAGGACTGGCCTCCGGCGATGTGGGGGACATGAACTCGTTTCGTGTCCCCCACATTCATCATCGACGCGGTGGGGGGGCGGCTCCGGGAGGGATAGAGGGGCAGGCTTGAACGCTCGTCGTGCTGCGGAAGAAAACCCTCCCTTTCTCCGGCCTCGTAGTGGGCGGGTTGTTGGAGTCGGCAACAACGCCCCGGTTATGCCCCCTGCCCTCCCGACGCCGCTCCCCCACCCCGCCGTCTTCCGGAAGGGTACTGCACGCGAGCACGACCATTCCAGGGTGCAGAAGAGGAGTCCGAGGAGAACAGCACTCTGCAATGAGGCTGTTGCTCTAAAACTTCCAAACCAGCGGAATCAGGACCGTCGCGACGATCCACAGCAGGATCGTCAGCGGCGCGCCGATCTTCACGAAGTCGGTGAAGCGATACCCGCCGGGGCCGTAGACGAGGAGGTTCGTCTGGTAGCCCAGAGGCGTGGCGAAGGCGGCGGAGGCGGCGAAGGCGATGGTGATCAGGAAGGGCCGGGAGTCGACGCCGAGGGAGGAGGCGACGCTGAGGGCGATGGGGACGAGGAGAACCGCCGTGGCGTTGTTGGTGAGGACGGCGGTGATCATCGACGTGGCGAGATAGAGGGCGGCGAGGGCGGCCCACGGTCCCCATTGCCCGCCGATCCAGACGAGGGGGCCCGCGATGCGCCCCGCGGTACCGGTCACTTCGAGGGCCTGCCCGAGGGCGAGGGTGCCGGCCACGAGGATCAGAATCGGCCAGTTCACCGAGCGGTACGCCTGGGCGGGCGTGAGGCACCCGGTCACGATCATGAGGAACGCCCCTCCGAGGGCGGCCGCCTCCATCGGCACGAGTCCGGTCGAAAGGCCGAGCATGACGAGCCCGAGGATCGAGACGGCCACCCGGGCCCGGCGACGGTTGACGAAGGTCTCGTGGATCCCCTCCATGAGGAGGAAGTCCCGCCCCTCGCTCACCTCCCGCACCCCCTCCTCGCTCCCGAAAGCGAGGAGCACGTCGCCCGGGCGAATGACGAGGTCCGACACCTTGGCCCGGATGTGGCGGCCCCCGCGCATGAGGGCGATCGGCACGAGGTCCGCCTTCCGCCGGAGACCGAGGTCCCGCACCCGGCAGCCGACGCAGACCGAATCGGGGGGCACCACGAGTTCGACGAAGGTCATGGTCTTCGGCTCGAACTTGAAACTCCCGTCGATCAGCCCCGGCAGAACGCGCACGCCGTCGCGCCCCTCGAGAGCCGCGATGTCGTTCACGTTCCCCTGTAGGATGTAAAGATCGCCCTCCTGGACCTTCACGTCCTTGAAGGGGGGCCAGACCATCTCCTCCCCGCGCACGAGGGCGAGCACGATCGGGCCGCCGGGAGCGAAGATCTCCCGCACCCCCTTGCCCACCGCCTCGCTCCCCCAGAGCACTTCCACCTCGGTGACGAACTCCCTGAGGCTCCCGCCCCGTGCCTGGGTGGTGAGGGTCCGGTGCTCGGGGAGGAGTTTGCGGCCCACCGTCATCAAGTAGACGGCGCCGACCAGGAACAGGCAGATCCCCACCGAGGTCAGCTCGAACATGGCGATCGGGGGGTGCCCGTGGGCTTCGGCCATTGTGCTGACGAGAATGTTCGTCGACGTGCCGATCAGGGTGCACGACCCGCCGAGGATCGACGCGTAGGAGAGGGGGATGAGGATCTTGGAGGGGAAGATATGCCGCTCGCTCGCGATGCCGAGGAGGAGGGGGATGAAGACGATCACCACCGGCGTGTTGTTCAGGAACATAGAGGCCACCCCGACGGACAGGATGGTGAGGAAGAGGACCGCCTTGAAGTCCCCCTTCGAGAGGTCGATGAGCCGCCGGGCGAGGAAGCCGACCGCCCCCGTGCGGAGGATCCCCTCGCCGACGATGAAGAGGGAGCCGACGGTGAGAACGGCGCGGCTCGAGAAACCCGCGACCGCGTCCCCCGGGGAGAGGACGCCCGTGATCGAGAGAACGAGGATGATGGCGATGCCGACGAGGTCGATCGAAAGAACCTCGAAAACGAGGAAGAGGAGAGCCAGAACCAGAAGGGGAACCACGATCATCATCGTTCGCGCCGCCTTTCGCCACCGGTCCGCCGCGCCCGGGACCGATTCATGGTAGAGAAACACCGGGCCCCCGGCAAGCCTTCCGTACCCTCCGCGCCGGCCCCCTTGACCCGGTGGGGTCCTCCCCCGTACGCTCAGATCCTCTTGGAGGGACAGAGGTGATCAGGATCGCGCTCGCCCAGATCAACACCGTCGTCGGGGACATCGCCGGCAACGGCGGCCGTGTCGTGGAAGCCCTCCGCCGGGCGGAGCGGGAGGGGGCCGACCTGGTCGCCTTTCCGGAGCTGACCCTCTCCGGGTACCCGCCCGAGGACCTGCTCCTCCGCGGCGCATTCCTCGACGATTGCGGGAAGGAACTGGAGCGGCTCGCCGGGGAGACGAAGGGGACGGCGGCGGTGGTCGGCTTCCCCGACCGGGCCGGCGGGGGGATCTTCAACGGCGCCGGGGTGCTCCAGAACGGCCGGATCGTCGCCCGTTACCACAAGAACCTGCTCCCGAACTACGGCGTCTTCGACGAGCAGCGCTACTTTCGGCCCGGCTCGCGGGGCCTCGTTCTCGACATGGGTCCGGTCCGGATCGCGGTCCACATCTGCGAAGATTCGTGGATCACCGGCAGCCGCCCCGCCCAGTGCGCCCGGGAGACGGGGGCCGACCTGATCCTCAACATCTCCGCCTCCCCTTATCACCGGGGGAAGATGGAGATTCGCCGGGAGGTCCTCGCCTCGGTGAGCGCCCGCTGCGGAATCCCCTCGTTCTACGTGAATCTGATCGGCGGCCAGGACGAACTCGTTTTCGACGGGGGGAGCATGGTCGTTTCCGGGGAGGGGGAGCTGCTCGCCGTGGCGGAACGTTTTGCCGAGGACCTTCTCCTCTACGACGTGGACGGGCCGGACGGCCGCGGCGGTCACGGGAGGCCCGGAGCGGCGGGAGAGTGGGACGCGGCACGCCTCGATCTCCCCGGCGGGGGGGACCGCATGCCGATCCGGAGCCGGCCGGAGAAGAAGCTGTTTCCCGAGGAGGAGGTGTACAAGGCCCTCGTCCTCGGCACGCGGGACTACTTCCGGAAGAACGATTTCGCCAAGGCGGTGCTCGGCCTTTCCGGCGGCATCGACTCGGCCCTCGTGGCGGCGATCGCCCGGGACGCGCTCGGGCCGGACTGCGTGGTCGGCGTCACCATGCCGAGCCGGCACACATCCGAGGGGACACACACCGACGCCCATCTCCTGGCCGAATGCCTCGGCATCGAGCTCCTCGAAATCCCCATCGAACCGGTTTTCGCGGCGTACCTCTCCGCCCTCGAGGGCCGCCTCGGGGAAGGGGGGCCGGGTATCGCCGAAGAGAACCTCCAGGCACGGATCCGGGGCAATTACCTCATGGCCCTCTCGAACCGGCATGGTTGGCTCGTCCTCTCCACGGGGAACAAGAGCGAGACCGCCGTCGGTTACTGCACTCTCTACGGCGACATGGCGGGGGGGCTCGCGATCTTGAAGGACGTGCCGAAGACGCTCGTTTACGCCCTCTCGCGATGGAGGAACACGGGGCCCGAGGGGGCCGCCATCCCCGCCTCCATCATTGCCCGGGAGCCTTCGGCGGAGTTGAAGGAGGACCAGAAGGACAGCGACTCCCTTCCGCCCTACAGCGTTCTCGACCCGATCCTCGAGGCGTATGTCGAGCACGACCTCAGCGCCGGCGCGATCGCCGAAAAGACGGGAGATCCCGAAACGGTCCGCCGGGTTCTCCGCATGGTCGACCGGAGCGAGTACAAACGCCGCCAGGCTCCGCCGGGGATCAAGATCACGCCGAAGGCGTTCGGCAGAGACCGCCGCCTGCCGATCACCAACCGGTACCGCTGACCGGGGCGGACCGACCCCCCTGGATTCTCTTGCAACCTTTTGGGCGCGGGAACCGTCTACAGGTATGAATGCCCGGAGCTGGGGGCCCCGCCGGACGCGGAAAGACCGTGACCGGTCTCTCGAAACCGGTTCCGATCTCGACCCCGGGAGTGTGTTGCCGTGACGATTCAGGAAAAGCTCTTCATCGCGGTCATTTTCATCCCCTTCCTCGCCATCCCGCTTTTCAACTTCACGTAGTCGAGGCGGATGAGGGTCCGATTCCCCGCAAGAGGGACCCGTCCCGGTTCGGCCGGTTCTCCAAGACTCGAGGCAAGGTCAGGTAACTCGAGAGGCCCTATGGGGTCCCTTTGGTGTCGGTCAGGCGGTACGCCGTCATGCTCCGCCCGGGGATCCGGGAGGGGACGAACCACCGCTCCTTCGCGGCGGTGGCCACCCTTCCCTCCAGGTCGTCCGAGGCGGGGGTGCGGATGTCGAAGAGGACGAAGTCGGGGTCGTATTTCGCGAGGAGGTCCCCCCCCCGGGGGAAACGGTAGGTGTAGGCGGTGCGCCCCGTGAGCGTGCCGTAGACGGGGGCGCTGAAGCAGAGGATCGTCGAGCCGGGCGGCGTCCGTTCCCGGATCCAGCGGGCCGTGGCGAACGTCTCCTCCCACATCCCGTCCATCCGTACCTCCCTCCCCTCGACGGTGATCTGGGGGGTCCCGAGCCTCCCCGGGAGTCGGGCGACGTTGACGGCGAGAAGAAGGAAGACGCAGGCCGCGGGCAGGAGGGCGCCCCCCCGGGGAATGCGGAACCGATCGGCCGCCCGCCTTCCCGCCCAGGAGAGGGCGACGATGCCGTAGAGGTAGAGGACCGGTACGAGAGGCGTCACGAGCCGGGTCGCGTAGGCGAAGTAGGTGGTCAGCACGGCGCCATACAGAATGCCGAAGGCGCCGGCGGCCCGGGAGACGGAACGGGGCCGGATCACGAAGCCCGCGAGCGCCGCGATTCCCGCGATCATCCCCGCCCACCACCGGCCGCCGCCGAACAGCCCTTCCGAGAGGTCGACGGCGAGGGCCGCCCCGTTGGAACGGATTCTCCGGCCCCACGCCTCCGCCGAGATTCTCGGTGATCGGGGATCGCCCGGGTCGGTGTGAAACATCGCGGTCTTGTAGTCATGGAGGAGAAGTTGGTCGGGGGGCACCTCCCGCGCCGGGGCGACCCGAGCCGTGTGGACGAACCAGGGAAGGGCGATGAGGACCGTCACCGCCGCCGCGGTCCAGAGGCTTCGGCGGCCGCCCCCCCGGCCCGCCGCGAGACCGAGGAGCAGGAGCAACGGTGCGACCAGGATCCCGGTGGTCCGGAAGTAGAAGGCCGCGGCGAAGGCCCCCCCGGCCGCGAGGGCCCAGGGGATCCTCCGGCCCCCGGAGCGGAGCGAGAGGGCGAGGCATCCGAGACCGAGGTAGAGGAGGGCGAGGAAGGGGAACTCGGACTGGATCCAGTTGAACCGGCTGACGAAGAGGGGGCTCGTTCCCGTCAGCATCGCGGCGGCGAGCGCCATGGGGCGGCCGTGGTCGGTCCGGAACGCGAAGTAGACGGCGATCACCGACAGGGCGGCGAAGGCCATGATCATCCGGTTCAGCGCCGCCGGGTCGATGTCCCGCCCTCGATCGGCGAGCGAGATCAGCCAGGGGAGCCCGGGCGGGCGGAGCACGAAGGGCTCGCCGAGATAAACGTACCCCTCGCCCGACGCGAGGGAGCGGCCGGTGAGGACATAGACCGCGCTGTCCCATTCGGGGCGCCACGTGTCGCCGGCGAAGAGAAAGAGACAGAGAAGGGCGTAGCCGAGGAGCGCCGCGACCGCGACGGCCCTCCACCCCCCCCCCGCCCTGATGCCGTTCGGGGACCTGCTCCAACTCGCTTCCTTTCACCCGGCCCATGGCCGCGCACCGTGTCGGCGACGGCCTCAGTCTACCCGCCTCTCCCGGGCCGGGCAACCGCGCTGGCAAGGGGCCCGCCGGGGGCCTCGGACCGGGCCGTCTCCTTCCTCGTCCAACCATGGTTCGACCTCTTTTTCCGATTGACCACCAAACAAATGTCTAGTAGATTGAAGGCGCTTAATTCACTTCGCCCGGTTCCGAGGCTCACCGTCCGCCCGAGAGGTGCCATGCGCGTCGAATCGATCCAGGAGCGAATCAAGGTCCGGGCCGATTTCGAGGGGGGGAAGGTCACGCCCCTCCTTTTCAAGAGGGGCGGCCGGACCCACCGGGTGACGGAGGTCAACCTCCGCTGGGAGGACCGGGAGGGGGGGCGCAAGCTCTTCTATTTCTCCATCGGCGACGACGCGGGCGACGTCTACCAACTCCACCTCGACTCCGCCGACATGAGCTGGCATTTGGATTTCGTGATGCTCGACAATTGACCTCGGACCATCCGGGTCACATCCCGCCCCCGGATGTCGTATCTTGAGGGAAAGGGAACCCCACCCGGCCCGCGGGGCCGGTTTGATCGGAGGGAATCATGTCGGGAGCGGAAATCATGCAGGTGGCGACGCTCGGAGGCGGCTGCTTCTGGTGTCTCGAGGCGGTGTTCGAGCAGCTCCGCGGGGTCGGCGCGGTCCGGTCCGGCTACGCGGGGGGGTCGGTGGCGGATCCGACGTACCAGGAGGTCTGCGGCGGCGGGACGGGGCACGCGGAGGTGGTGCAGCTCCAATTCGATCCCCGGGAGATCACGTACCGGGAGATCTTGGAGGTCTTCTTCACGATCCACGATCCGACCACGATGAACCGGCAGGGGGCGGACACGGGGAGCCAGTACCGGTCGGCGATCTTCTACGACTCGCCGGAGCAAAAGACGGCCGCCGAGGGGATCATCGCGGAAATGGAGAAGGAGAAAGTGTTCGACGACCCGATCGTGACGGAGGTCGTCCCCCTCGAGAAGTTCTACGAGGCGGAGAAGTACCACCAGGAGTATTACGAGCGGAACGGGAACCAACCCTACTGCCAGGTCGTCATCTCACCGAAGGTGGAGAAGTTCCGGAAGACGTACGCGGAGAAGTTGAAGAAGTAGGGGGGCGCTCCGGAGTCGTCCTCTTGTTCGGACTCCTCCTCTGCACCCTGGAATGGTCGTGCCGGGTTCATTCCAAAGTTCCTGGCTTTCTTGGACTCCTCCTCTGCACCCTGGAGTGAATGTGCTCGCGGGCAGTACCCGTCCGGAGGACGGCGGGACGGGGGAGCGGCTTCGGGAGGGATGGGGGCATAACCGGGGAGTTGTTGCCGACCCCTACAACGCTCCCTCTACGAGGCCGGAGAAAGGGAGGGTTTTCTTCCGCAGCACGACGAGCGTTCAAGTCTACCCCTCTATCCCTCCCGGAGCCGCCCTCCCACCCCGTCGATGATGAATGGGGGGGACACGAAACGAGTTCATGTCCCCCGCATCGCCGAAGGCTCGGGAGGCGGCAGTCCCCGACTCACTCCGAAGTTCCGAGGGATGTATGGGGAGGTGGGCGCGGCACGGGTACGAGCCGGGGGTCGAGTGCCCGGGTGAGCGGACGCCATTCACCCTTCTCCCCCACGGGTGGCGAAAGCGAATGGAGAAAGGTAAGGAGGTGGATTGGATTCCCTGGATCCCTGCCTGCGCAGGGATGACATTGTACGTATTGAGCTGGCTCGTTCCTCTTCAGCAGTCCTTGCTGATCAATCGAAACCACGGGCGGGTGGCGCCGGCGGGGGCCCGCGAGGAGCGCAGCCACCAAGCGCAAGATCCCGAGCGACCGTACTCCAGCGAGGGCGTAACGTGCGGTTCACGCGGAGAGGACCACGGCCGCCGCGGCGCGACTGGCGAGCACTGCAGCGGGCGGCCGGCGACAGGACCTGCCCGTGCTTCAGCCGCGTCCTGCGGGGAAAGCCCCCGAGGGGCGGGACCCGCCCGTCTGCTTTCGAATCCGGCCGGATTCGCTTCCCTCATTCCCCTTGCCCGTCCGCCCTCCATCCACTAGGCTTCGCCCGGACCCGTATCACTTCCACCCGGGGGAGGGGATTGCACGCGAAGATCGCCCTGGAAAACGGCCTCTGCTTCACGGGACGGCTGATCGGCGCTTCCCGCGAAGTGGGCGGGGAAGTCGTCTTCCACACCGGGATGACCGGGTACCAGGAAATCCTCACCGACCCGAGCTACGCCGGCCAAATCGTCGTCTTCACCGCCTCCCACATCGGTAACTACGGCGTCCACGCCGGCGACGACGAGTCGGCCCGCATCCACCCCTCGGCCATTCTCGTCCGCGATTTCTGCCGCCGGAGCTTTCACCGCCGGGCCGACCGGAGCCTGGCCGATGTCCTCCGTCGGGCCGGTGTCCCCGCCCTCGCGGGTGTCGACACCCGGGCCCTCACCATCGCCATCCGGGACAGGGGGACCTGTCGCGCCTGGATCGGCGCGGGGGAACCGGAGGCGCTCACGGCGAAGGCCCGCGCCCTTCCCCTCATGGAAGAGGTCGATTGGGTCTCCCGGGTGACGAGCGAAGAGCCCTGGACCTTGGAGGCGGCCGGGGCGGGACCGGAGCCCCCCTTCGAGGTGGCGGTCTACGACTTCGGTGTCAAGCGGAGCATCCTCCATCGAATCGCCCTCGAAGGATGCCGGGTGCGCGTCTTCCCCGCATCCGCGCCGGCGGAGGAACTCCTCGCGCCGCCGACGGAGGGGGTCTTCCTCAGCAACGGTCCCGGCGACCCGGCGACGCTCCCCGCCATCGTGGAACAGGTGAAAGCCGTCCTCCGGTCCGGACTGCCCCTCTTCGGCATCTGTCTCGGCCACCAGATCCTCGCCCGGGCCCTCGGCGCCGACACGGTGAAGCTCCCCTTCGGCCACCACGGCGCGAACCACCCCGTGAAACGCCTTGCCGACGGCCGCGTGGAGATCACGAGCCAGAACCACAACTACGCCGTCCCCGCCGAGAGCCTCCCGCCGGACGGGGCGCGCATCACCCATCTCAGTCTGAACGACGGGACGGTGGAGGGGCTCGAGGTCCCCGGCGCGCCGGTCTTCTCGGTCCAATACCACCCGGAAGCCGCCCCCGGCCCGAGCGACAGCCAGTATCTTTTCCGTCTCTTCCGGGAAAACCTGGACGCGGAGCGGACCCGCCGGAAGGGGGGAGGCCGCGATGCCGCGACGAAGTGACATCCGGAGCGTCCTGATCCCGGGATCGGGCCCGATCGTGATCGGCCAGGCGAGCGAGTTCGATTACTCGGGCACCCAGGCGGTGAAGGCGCTCCGGCGCGAAGGCATCCGCGTCATCCTCGTGAACAGCAACCCCGCGACGATCATGACCGACCCCGGGCTCGCCGACGCGACCTACATCGAGCCTCTCACGCCGGAGATGGTGGAGGAGGTGATCGCCCGGGAGAGGCCCGACGCCCTCCTCCCCACGGTCGGGGGACAGACCGGGCTCAACCTCGCCGTCGAACTGGAGAGGCGGGGGGTTCTCGCGCGGCACGGCGTGGAGCTGATCGGAGCGAGCGCCGAGTGCGTCCGTCTCGCCGAGGACCGGGATCTGTTCAAGACCGCCATGGCGAAGGCCGGGATCCGCACGCTCCGGAGCGTTCTCGTCACCTCTCATGAAGAAGGGCGCGCCGCCCTCCCGAAGGTCGGTCTCCCCGCCATCCTCCGGGCGAGCTTCACCCTCGGCGGTTCGGGAAGCGGCACGGCCCGAACGGAGGAGGAGTTCCGGGAGATCCTGGAGGGGGGCCTCCGGCTCTCCCCCGTCGGCAGCGTCCTCGTCGAGGAGAGCGTGCTCGGCTGGAAGGAATACGAGCTCGAAGTGATCCGGGACCGGGCGGGGAACGGCATCGTGGTCTGCTCCATCGAGAACTTCGACGCCATGGGCGTCCACACGGGCGACAGCATCACCGTCGCCCCCGCCCAGACCCTGACGGACCGGGAGTACCAGGAGCTCCGGGACGACTCCTTGAAAGTATTGGACGCGGTCGGCGTCGTCACCGGCGGCTCGAACGTTCAGTTCGCCGTCGATCCCGAGACGGGGACCCGGGCGGTCATCGAGATGAATCCCCGGGTCTCCCGGAGCAGCGCCCTCGCGAGCAAGGCGACGGGGTACCCGATCGCCAAGATCGCCGCCCTCCTCGCCGTCGGGTACACCCTGGACGAACTCCCGAACGAGATCACGGGAAAAAGCAGCGCCTGCTTCGAGCCGAGCATCGACTACACCGTCGTCAAGGTCCCGCGGTGGGCGTTCGAGAAGTTTCCCGGCACTCCCGACCGGCTCGGCACGGCCATGCAGTCCGTCGGCGAAGTGATGGCCATGGGACGCACCTTCCGGGAGGCGCTTCAGAAGGCGCTCCGCTCGCTCGAACTCGGTCTCGACGGCTGGGAATCGAAGGCGACCGGCCGCTCCCGGGAGGAACTCCGCGCGTCCCTCGCCCTGCCGAGCAAGGAACGGCTCGGCGACATCCACGAGGCGATGCGCCGGGGATTCACGGTGGAGGGGATCCACCAGGCCACCGGGATCGACCCGTGGTTCCTCGACAACCTCGCCCGTCTCATCGAAGTGGAGGGGCGCCTCCGGAGTTACAGTCTGGGCGAGCTTTCGGCGGAGATCCTCTGCGAAGCGAAGGGGGAGGGCTTCAGCGACCGCCGCATCGCCCGGCTCCTCCAGGGCGGCTCCGGCTCCGTCGGTGCCCGGGCGGCGGAGGTGAAGGCCCTGCGGGAGCGCCACGGGATCCGTCCCGTCTTTCGCCGGGTCGACACGTGCGCCGCCGAATTCGCCGCCGACACTCCCTATCTCTACTCGACATGGGAGGAGGGCCCGTGCGAGAGCCGCCCCACGGACCGGCGCAAAGTGATCGTCCTCGGCGGAGGCCCGAACCGGATCGGCCAGGGGATCGAGTTCGACACCTGCTGCTGTCACGCCGTGGAGGCGCTGAAAGAGGAAGGGATCGAGGCGATTCTCGTCAACTGCAACCCGGAGACGGTCAGCACCGACTACGATCTCTCGGACCGTCTCTACTTCGAGCCCCTCCGGTTCGAGGAGGTACTGCACATCGTGGAGCGGGAGAGGCCGGAGGGGGTGATCGTCACCCTCGGCGGCCAGACCCCCCTCAACCTCGCGCGCCACTTGAAGGACGCCGGCGTACCCCTCCTCGGAACGCCGGTGGAGGCGATCGACCGGGCCGAGGACCGGGACCGCTTCGGCGCCCTCCTCCGGGATCTCGGCATTCCCGGCCCCGCGTACGGGAGCGCGCGGAGCCCGGAAGACGCGTGCCGGGTCGCGGCGGGGGTCGGCTATCCCGTCATGGTCCGGCCGAGCTACGTCCTCGGCGGGCGGGCCATGGGCGTGGTCTACGACGAGGAGGCGCTTCGCCGGTTCTTCGGCGAGGCGGCGCGGGCCGGCCCCGATCATCCGGTGCTCATCGACCAATTCCTGGAGGACGCCGTCGAGTTCGACGTCGACGCGGTCTCCGACGGGAAGCGGGTCGTGATCGGCGGCATTCTCCAGCACATCGAAGAGGCGGGTATCCACAGCGGCGACAGCTTCGCCGTGCTTCCGCCCTACCGGGTGACGCCGATCGAGCTCGAGATCCTTCGGGAGTCGACGCGGCGGATCACCCTCGAACTCGGCGTGATCGGCCCGGTGAACATCCAGTTCGCGAGCCTGGGCGGCACGGTCTACGTGCTCGAGGTGAACCCACGGGCATCCCGGACGATCCCGTTCATCGAGAAGGCGACGGGGCTGCCACTTTCGAAAATCGCGACGCGGTGCATGCTCGGCTGTTCTCTCGACGACCAGGGAGTCACGGAGCCGCGCATCCGGGGCCGGGTCTTCGTCAAGGGGCCGGTCTTCCCCTTCCGCCGTTTCCCGCGGAGCGACCGGCTCCTCGGGCCGGAGATGAAGAGCACCGGCGAGGTGATGGGAATCGGCCGCACTTTCGGCGAGGCGTTTGCGAAGGCCCAGCTCGCCACGGGGCAAGGGCTGCCCGAGTCGGGGACCGTCTTCGTCAGCGTGAACGACCGGGACAAGGCGGCGGTCCTCGGCATCGCCCGGGACCTGCACGAGCTCGGGTTCTCCCTTCTCGCCACGGGGGGGACGGCGGCTTATCTCCGTGAACGTGGCATCCCGGCGGAGACGGTGGCGAAGGTGGGGGAGGGGAAGCCGGACATCGCCGACCGGATCGGCGCGGGAGCGGTGCGGATGGTGATCAACACGCCTCTCGGAAAGAAGAGCCGCTACGACGAGACCGCGATCCGCCGGGGGGCGACGATCATGGACATCCCGTGCATCACGACGCTCTCGGGGGCCCGGGCCGCCGTCGACGGCATCCGGGCGCTCCGGAAGGGGCTGCCGGAGGTGGTGTCATTGGGGGACTTGAGGGAGTAGGGGGACGGGGTCGGGCGAGAGTACGGCGGGCAGGTCGCGATTGAGTGCGGGCGGGCCCTGTCCGGGGCTGTCCGCTGCGGTGCTCGGCAGTCGCGCACTTGCTTCTCTTCCTTCTGGCGCGGAGCGTGCGCGGGCACGCGGCGTGACCGGATGAACCGCCGGGTTCACGCTGTTGTTAGCGAGCGTGGCGCCACGTATTCGCACTCAATCGCTCCAGTTCCTTCCAGTAGGCCCGATTCGGGTCCGGTTCCGCCCCTTCGGCGACCATGATGTCTCGCATGTGTTTGACCAGCACCGAGCCAATCGCGTGGATGGCGTCGTGACGATCCAGCCCCTCAACCAAGAGCCGCGTCAGCGTGGCTGCCACGGGAATCTCAGCCCCCATCGCCACCTGAGTTTCGACGGCCGCGTGAACGATCGCATGGGTTCGAATGCTCGGAGCCTTGACTCGGGCGCGACGGTGGAAGTCGAGGATGAGACCGATACGTTCCGACTCATCCGTCGCCAGCCACTCCGCCGCATCCGGCGCTTGAAGAGGATCGTATTCAGTCATTGCACTGCGGTCCTCCAGACCCGCTAAGAGTCGCCGCCCAGCGGGCCGCCGCGTCTCAAGAATCGCTTCCGCTCCATGACAACTGCATCGCCTATCAGAATGCGTGCTCGGATGCCCAATGACCGCAATGCGACCTGCCGCATACGGCCGGGGTGTCGCCATGGATGTAACCCGCGCATGCGCAGGGGAAGTGCTCGCAACGTCCATATCCTTTGGAGCTTCCTTCTTTGTGGGCCAACAGAATCTTCTCGGCCTCGAGGTTCAGGGACGCAATCTGTTTTCTGATTTCCTGAAAGCGTGCCCGATCGTCATTCATTGCATCTCTCCTTTCTCTTCCGTGGGGCTGCGGCCGAACGTTCCGGTTCAGCGGCGGCGAGAAGCGCCGTCCGCTGGAGCCGGTTGTCAGCTGACCGTTCTTCGCCGCCTGGGAGAACCCCTCGAAGACGTTTCTGTCATCAGGCGAGGTCGAAGCGATCCAGGTTCATCACCTTGTTCCAGGCCGCGACAAAGTCATGGACGAACTTCTCCTGGGAGTCCGCACATCCATAGACTTCAGCCAGGGCGCGGAGCTGGGAGTTTGACCCAAAGACGAGATCGACACGCGTGCAGGTCCACTTGACTTCGCCCGATGCGCGTTTGCGGCCTTCAAACACGTCAGCGTCTTTCGAGACCGCCTTCCACTCCGTGCCCATGTCGAGCAGGTTCACGAAGAAGTCGTTGGTCAGCGCCTCCGGCTTCGAGGTGAAGACTCCGTGCTTGGCTCCGCCGACGTTGGTCCCCAGCATGCGCATGCCGCCGACGAGGACCGTCATCTCGGGCGCCGTAAGCGTCAGGAGCTGTGCCTTGTCGACCAGCAGTGCCTCGGCGGTGACCTTGTACTTGCCATTCAGATAGTTGCGGAAGCCGTCGGCGATCGGCTCGAGCGGTGCAAAGGATTCGACGTCAGTTTGGTCCTGCGACGCATCCATGCGCCCCGGGGTGAAGGGAACCTTCACCTCGACGCCGGCCTTCTGCGCGGCCTGCTCGACGCCCGCACAGCCCGCGAGCACGATCAGGTCGGCGAGCGAGATCTTCTTGCCGCCCGAGGCCGCGCCGTTGAACTCCCTCCGGATGCCCTCGAGCGCCTTCAGGACCTTCGCCAGTTGGGCAGGCTGGTTGACTTCCCAGTCCTTCTGCGGCGCGAGGCGAATGCGCGCACCGTTGGCGCCGCCGCGCTTGTCGGAGCCGCGGAAGGTGGACGCCGACGCCCATGCCGTCGAAACCAGCTGGGAGACAGACAGCCCCGAAGCGAGCACCTTGCTCCTGACCGAGGCGATGTCCTTCTCTTCGACCAGCTTGTGGTTGACCGCCGGAATCGGGTCTTGCCAAATCAGCTCTTCCTTCGGCACTTCCGGTCCCCGGTAGCGTGCGCGCGGACCCATGTCGCGGTGCGTCAGCTTGAACCAAGCTCGCGCAAAGGCATCGGCGAAGGCCTGCGGGTCGTCGAGGAAGCTGCGCGAGATCTTCCCGAACTCCGGATCGAAGCGCAGCGTCAGGTCGGTGGTCAGCATGGTCGGCTTATGTTTCTTTGACGGGTCGTGCGCGTCGGGAATGATCTCCGGCGCTTCCTTGGCCACCCATTGCTTGGCGCCGGCCGGCGACTTGGTCAACTCCCATTCGTACTTGAACAGGTTCTCCAGGTAGTTGTTGCTCCACAGCGCCGGGGTCTTGGTCCAGGTCACTTCGATGCCGCTGGAAATCGTGTCGGCGCCGTGCCCCGTGCCGTAGTTGCTCATCCAGCCCAGGCCCTGCGCTTCCAGCGGCGCGCCTTCCGGTTCGGGACCCTTGTGCGATTCCGGAGCGGCGCCATGGCACTTGCCGAAGGTATGGCCGCCGGCGATGAGGGCGACGGTCTCCTCGTCGTTCATCGCCATGCGGCGGAAGGTGGCACGGATGTCCTTGGCGGCGGCCATGTAGTCGCCGCCGGCGTTCGGGCCTTCGGGGTTGACGTAGATCAGGCCCATGTGGGTCGCGCCGAACGGTCGATCCAGTTCGCGGTCGCCGCTGAAGCGCTTGTCGACGCCCAGCCACTCGATCTCGGCACCCCAGTTCACGTCCTCATCCGGCTCCCACACGTCCGGACGGCCGCCGCCGAAGCCGAAGGTCCTGAAGCCCATCGACTCCAGCGCAACGTTGCCCGCAAGGATGATCAGGTCGGCCCAGGAGATCTTCCGGCCGTACTTCTGCTTGATCGGCCACAGCAGGCGGCGCGACTTGTCGATGTTGACGTTGTCGGGCCAGCTGTCAAGCGGGGCGAAGCGCTGCTGGCCCCGGCCTCCGCCGCCGCGGCCGTCGGCGATCCGGTAGGTCCCGGCGGCGTGCCAGGTCATGCGGATGAATTGCGGCCCGTAATGGCCGAAGTCCGCCGGCCACCAGTCCTGCGAGTCGGTCATCAGCTTGACCAAATCCCTCTTCAGCGCCTTGTAGTCGAGGCTGTTGAATTCCTTCGCGTAGTCGAAGGCCTCGCCCAACGGGTCGGACTTCGCCGAATGCTGGTGCAGCAGTTCCAGCCGCAGCTGGTTCGGCCACCAGTCGCGGTTCGTCCTGCCGACGCCGGCGATGTGATTGAACGGGCACTTGTTATTGTCAGTCATTGCTTTACCTCCTAGTCGTTGTCCGATCTTGTCCACTGTGGCGCTATGAATGTCGTGCTTCCTACCCAGCTAGTGACCTCCGTATTTCTAATGTCCCATCCAGAGGACGCGGAAGGCCGCTTCCGTGCGGCTCAAAAGGCCAGGCCGATGGGGCATTACTTCCGCGATCGCCACTAGCTTAGCTAACGTTGGCTTCAGCGGCCAGCGGGTCTGGCGCGGCCGTAACCCGCATGGCTCGTGACAGGGCCGATGGTCCGCTGCGAGCTCATGTTGGATTGTAGCCGCCACACTCCACTCTTCAACATCCATTGACTCATCGAACCTTGGCAGGTGCCATCAACAGATCATGTGAGAGGAAAGTCCCATCCGCTAGATGGTTTGCCAAGTAGTCGGCACATGGCTGCGATTTGTCCTTGGTGGTGATATAGGTGCGTAATCGTACGCAGTATTACGTGGGCAGGAACAAGCATTTGCTCTCGGTTCCCCCAAGTCGTCATCATGTGCGCGGTAGTGAGCTCCCCAGGTGAAGCGGCATGTAAATACGCAGCTGTCACCGTGGAGACCTTCTCGCGATACGCCGCAAGCGATTCAATCGACAGGTAGTCCGGGGCGTCATCTTCAGCGTCGATTCGACCCTGAAGCACTCCGACCCAATATTTCTCAGCGCCAATCTCGTGGTGCAACTGCAGCCGAATAGTTGGGTAGCCAAACCCCGGAAGCTCGCGGTTCAAAGCAGGACCGTCGAACTCACCGCAGTGGACTAACACTGCCGTCAGGTTTCGATGCGCCCGATCGTGCATGTCAAACAGAGCCTTGGCGTACTGCATGCGTACTCCTTCTAGGATTTCATTTTCAGAAGATGCCTCTTGATCACCAAGCTAACGGGCCGCGGATCGGCCGCGCGGACCGAAGAAAGCGCAGCTTTCACAGGGCCGCGTCGGCTGCATTCGCTTGATGGACGGCGCGAAGCGCCGGACAGAAAGCGAAGGGCAATCCGCCGCATGATGGCGCCCTAGCCCGAGCCGCCGCCGCAATTGGTCGGCTCAGGGGAACAGGGAGCGGTCTCCTGGGAAGATCCCGCTGCCCCTGGACAACACGGACTGGATGACGGAGGCCGCATCAGGTTAGAAGCGGCAAGAAGCCCCGCCCGCACGATCAGCCGCACTGGAATCACCTCGTACGTCACCCCATCGACACTCGCCGTCCGGCACTCTACTTGCTCCCCGAGCGCCTCGCAGCATGAACCGCATGTACTCGCGCCCATCTCACCGCCGAGCCAGTCCTCCAGGGGCCGGTCCTGAATGAGGATCCGGTTGGAACGCAGGATATCCGCGGCACACTCCTCACGGCTAAGCGCCTGCTCTACGTACGCGACCTCGATCCCAAGAGGACCGAGCGACTTCCTAAGTGCCGCCGCCGCCTGGCGAAGCTCCTCCTGCGTGCCACTGCAGCGATCACAGGTCGCATCGTCCTCCGTCACGAGGCGCTGCCAGTCCAGGCGAAGAACGAGGTTGCCCTCTCCGCCACCCGGAGGAGTGACGCTGCGACCACAGCTCGCCACCATCCACGCCGCGGCAACCAGAATCCAAAGTCGCGTCATTCTCCCTCCTCTTCCCGCCATCGCTTCGGTTCAGCGGCGGGCCGCGCAGCGGACCGGCCGCTGCAACCGCTTGATACTCATCAAGGCCCCCTGGGACCTACCCCGGTGAGGGGGTAGGCTGGTGGTGTCCAGTATCCACCCAACCCAGGAGGTGAATGACCATGCGATTCTACACCGGACAACACCAGCACTACTGCGGTGTCGATCTACACGCCCGATCGATCTACGTCTGCGTTCTCGACCGGGAAAGCAACAAGGTGCTGCACCGAAATCTGCGCGCCGAACCCGACGCCTTCCTCCAGGCGGTCCAGCCCTTCTCCGACGATCTGGTCGTCGGGGCCGAGTGCATGTTCACCTGGTACTGGCTGGCCGATCTGTGACGCGACGCCAGGATTTCCTTCGTCCTGGGGCATGCCCTCTACATGAAGGCCATTCACGGAGGCAAGGCCAAGAACGACCGGATCGACTCGGCCAAGATCGCCGCGCTCCTCAAGGGCGGACCTTCCCGGTCGCCTATGTCTACCCCCGGGAGTGGCGATCCACACGAGACCCCCTCCGAAGGAGGCTCCACCTCGTCCGCAAGCGGGGCGAGCTCGTGGCCCATATCCAGAACACCTACCACCAGTATAACCTCACTGCGCCCTCCGCCAAGCGGCGCTACCGAGCCAATCGCGTTGGCACCGCTGACGCCTTCTCCGACCGCAGTGTCCAGAAGAACGTCGCCGTCGATCTCGCGGTCGCCGACCGACTGGACCGGGTCATCCGCGACCTGGAGGCGTTCCTGACCCGTCGGGTCAAGGTGCACGACCCCGACAACTTCCACAGGCTGCGATCCATTCCCGGCGTCGGGAAGATCCTGGCCATGACCCTCCTCTATGAGATCCACAACATCGAGCGCTTCCCGAGAGTGCAGGATTTTGCCTCTTACGCACGCCTCGTCAAATGCGCTCACGAGTCTGCCGGCAAGCGGCCGGGAACCGGCGGTGCCAAGATCGGCAACGCGCATCTCCGCTGGGCCTTTGGCGAAGCCGTCCTCCTGATGCTGAGGCAGAGCGAAGAACTGAAGAAACGACGCCAACGCCTCGAGCGCAAGCACGGAAAGGGAAAGTCCCTCGCCATTCTTGCCCATAAGCTCGGGCGTGCGGTCTACTTCATGCGCAAGCGCAAGAGAGCTTTCTAGATGGAGCGCTTTCTGGCCGGTTAAGGAGGAACCAGCACCATCGGAGGGAGGAGAGTGAGCCCTCTGTCTAACTGGAGCCGCCAACGGCCGAGCCGGATCCGACCGCCATCCACTTCGAACTCGAGTCCGTCCGCGGTCGTGGGACTCTTGCCGGGCAACCCTCGCGCTTTGATTGGACGCTCTCCTTCGCTCCATTCTCAGCACGGCATTCTCTGCGGCTCTGCCCCTCGCCCGAGCCCGCGCATAACTGGATGGACGAGCCCGGCTCGTCGAACCCGACTCTTGAAGGGGACGGTATGAGGGCACGAACGAGCTTCTAGGACGCGAGCCGGCCCGGACTCGCTTGGCCGATCTGGTTCGGTCCTTGGCCGGACGAGCTCTCGGTGACGATCCTCGATAAGTGTTTGGTGCGGAGTCCGATCTCCGCACCCACTTCGAAGCGAAGACAGGACGTCGAGATGGACCGAACACCATGGTCGCCTCTCTCGCAGACGGTGACTCAGGGAGATCTTTTTACTTGCCACCGGGGGCCTCATAAGTGTTGGGCTGCCGGTGCCGACTAGAACGGCAGGCGCGGCAGAACCACGATGAGGAGCCAGTCTGCTAAACAGTGGGCGATCGCAGCGCTCTCGTAACCGCCCTTGTGGTACGCCCAGCCGAATCCACACGATGCGGCGAAATTGAGAAAGTACAACTCTCGAAATCCATTGTGCCATAGCTCGAAATAGAAGGAAGAGAATACGATGGCGAGGGCAGGTGCCCATCGGGTCCTTCGAAGCGCATAGAGGAGGACGGATTGCGCACCGAGCCTCGCCAGTATCTCCTCACCGGCGAGAT
This sequence comes from Candidatus Eiseniibacteriota bacterium, assembly GCA_043809585.1. GTDB lineage: Bacteria > Orphanbacterota > Orphanbacteria > Orphanbacterales > Orphanbacteraceae > JBDROZ01. Next base: position 33,492 of record JBDROZ010000023.1, on the reverse strand, counting down.
TCCGAAAGCCGCCCCAAAGCCCCAGCTTGAAGTAGACAGGATTGTCGCTGAACCAGGTCCAGGGCAGTGCCTCGAGGTACCCCAGGCGGTATTCCACGAGACTGAGCCCGTAGCCGGCGCCGATCGCAACAATGGCCCCAACGATCCCGATTCCCACAACTCTGCTGATTCGTGGGTCGCCCCGCAGGAGGGCGAAGCCGCCACCAAAGCCTGCATCCCCCAGCCCAACGGCCAGTCGCCCGAAGACGTACGCGAAGACACCCCATTTGACGACATCAAACAGGACCATTGCGTGCAGGCTGGAGGACTCAAGGCCACTGGACTGCCCAAACGACACATAAAGAGGCCAGGCGGCGAAATAGTAGAAGGCGAGATTGAGCGTAACGGTGACGGTAGTGAAGCCGATCAAGAAACGCTGACAGTGACTCCCGGCAGCTAGCCGGAAGTGCAGGAGCGCTGCCACGAGCAGGAGGACCTCAAGCGTGATCTTCATCGGATCGATCATCAGATCCGCGCTCCTGGCCTATTCAAAACGGGGTCAGCCCAACGTTTGGGATAACCTGCAAAACGCGTCCTGCGGAGCTGGCTGGCGTGACCCTTGCCATGCAAGGGGCATGACAGAGCGTTTTGTCAGGTTCATCCCGTTGTTAGGCCGTTCGCCACGAATCTCACTTCCGCGGCCGCCAGTCCCTGTGAGCCTCGTACGCAGGCACCGGCGGCACTGACGACTCATGCTCCGCTATCTGCTCTGCGAGCCACTGGAACCATTCCGCCGCCGTAGCTCGCCGAGTATGCTCACGTTGCTCTCGGACGTACTGCTCGAGCGCCCTCCATGACACGATAATGGGACCGCTGAAGAACTCGTCCACCATGCTGAAGTCGAGCTCGCGGAGGAACACGAGAGCCCCGATACTCTCCCATGTTGCCATCAGTGAAACGACGAGGCCCATGTCCTCCCCCAAGCGTTCCTCGAGCTCAATCCTGCCCAGGCCAAGTGGGAGATTCCATACGATGAGCAACGCCCGCGCGAATGTCGGCGTCTGGAAAGAATGCAGCAGTTCGAGAGCGGCCTCACGTTGTCTCGCGGCGCGCATGTGTCTGAGCTGGACGGCGGCGAAGATTATGCCGCTGACTAGAGCGACCGCCGATATCACTTCAGCTACGACGCCGAGACCCATAGCCCCTCTCCTACGTCAGTCTCAATCCGAACGGCCTAACGTTGGCGTTATGCAGTTGCATTGAAAGTAAAATACAATAGTCGAACTTCATATAAAAAGTTCACCCGTAGTGAGGGAATAGTCATTTAAAACCAGCCAGCTCAAGGATCTTAGCAGTTGGCGATTGAACAAGTTCAGAAGCGGACAATCCCGACGCTTCCATCGCTTTATCGATAATGTATGTCCCAGCACGGTAACCAATCCATCTACGACCATCCGGATGCCGGAACATCCAGTGTTCGTACGAAGCTGATAACGGAAGTGTAAGAAGTTCATCCACCCAGTCTTTAACCTCTTCAGGATACATACCCCATGGAGGCAGAGTTCCAGCAGCATCTCGTTCAAACGCAGTAGCAAGACCCTCATTTACGACGCCGTCCATGAACGACTTATCCGGAGATCTGCCGTACACTACCCATCCCCTAACCAAGTGGTTAAGTTCATGAAATAGTGCAGCACGCAAATTTGATTTTGCCAGAGCCATAACTCCTCCAGGCCGTGAAGGATCTACTGTCCAACGTACGTACGCAAGTGCAACAGCAGTTCCCATCTCACCAGTTTCAGGAATAACATCCTTGCCTGAAAGAACAGTTAATAAAATCTTCTTAGGGAGTTGTGGTAATAGGGATCTGATTTCAACCTCAGCTGCTACAGCAATCTCCTCGATTGTAGCTCGTTCTTCTTTTGAAAATACGTACCCATCAGTGTTCAGTATTTCCACAACGATTTCAGCATTCGCTGCACATGGGAACGCAATCCATAAAATAGAACAGAGAGTGGCTATTATAAGTCTATTTTTGTTCATTTCCCTCACCTCCGAAACTGCATAACGGCAGAGCCTTCACCTGCAAGCGCGCGAAACGCGATTGCCAGGTGCGAGGCGTTGTTAGGCGCCAGCCGTTCGACCGTTGACTCCTCGAAGCATGTACAGGCCCAGTACCGGAAGCGGCAGCCCGAGGAGCAGGATGATCACCCAGCCCGACGTCGTTTCCTCGAATCCGGCAAGTCCAACTGCTCGCGCACCCACATAGGCGTTGAGTAGAAGGTGTATGGCCACAACAGGCCAGATGCTGCGTCCGCGAAGTACAACGGCAGCGTAGAAGATACCCGCCAAGAACGAATCCAGAACCAGGAGGCCCACGACAGGTGCGGGCTGCCCCATCGCAAGCCTGATGAGGTGTGACGCTCCGAAAAGCGCGGCCGTCAGCAGAGTGGACCTCAGCAAGCCGCCCGACAGCTTGCGCCAAAACAGAAACAGCACGCTGAGCATGGCACCACGGAACACCAGCTCCTCCAACAGCGCCGCGGCTGAGCCATTCAGCGCCACCACGCCAGAGAGCGGAACCCACGCAAACGCTAGCCCGAAGTCGCCGAAGAAGGCGTAGGAGTGAGCGAACGTCCGATAGAGGGCGACAGCCACCGCCAGGACCCAAACCCAGCCCGCACCCGGATGCAGTACCCCTGCGTCTCGCATCATCCCCAAGCGCCACGTCACGAGCAGGACCAAGCCGGCAGCCGCCAGCCTAGCCAGCGCCTCAATCAGCTGATGTGAAGTGCCGTCGGTCGAGGCGACAGCAGCGACGGCGCTCGCAACGATGTACAGCAAGAGCATGACCACCGTCGCCAGAAGAGCGAACCCGACTGGGTGCCTTATCGCCGTGTGACGAATCCCGGACATTCCCAAACCTCATCTCTTTCAAGCGACACCTGAGCCAGACTGGCGCCTAACGCCGTGGTTGAGCGGGCGGGACCGCGGAGCGGACCCGAGCCGCTCCAACCGCTTGTTATGCCCTAATCGCAGCACCATTGCCTACGCTTAGTGGCTCGTTGTTAGAGCCAAACCATCGTAAGATATTCCGAAGTAACTGCGTATTGTCACCTTGCCCGATCAGATCGTTGTGGAATACCTTCCAGCTTCCGACAACGACGATCTTGCCAGCGCCGAAGGTCCGTGCCGCGCAAATCGTCGCGTAGGCCGCTTTGTCTTTGATGTATTGATCTAATCGCTCGATCTTGCCAGACTGAGGGTCCTTGAGTCCCCTCGCCGTCATGACGCTGCACTTGACGTCCGTGAAGGCGCTGCAATCGCAGGGCAGATCGGCCTCCACACTGCAGGATGACACGAGCACTAGCTTTGAGACGTTCGCAAAGAGAGCATGATTGACCGGAATGGCAGTCACCCGGCCATCGAGCCAATATTGCTGTTCGGCCGTTGCCTCCGCTTGCCTCCGACAGAGGATGTCGCTGTCCCTGCCAGCCGGCATGAGCAAATTCGTGCCGAACTCAATCCCGAACAGCCTCATTAGCTGGTTAAGATTGTTGTAGTGATGGCGCTCCATCAGATAGACCCCGAACGTCACAAGGGCGCCGCCGTGGCGCACCCAATCTGCGATCACTGTGAATTCACCAAAGGGTACCTGGGTTCCGAACGGGGTGGGCAGCACGAGGATATCGACATCCTCCAGGGCATCACGAGATGCGTAGCCAGTCTTGTGTTCCCGTAGCACCGTACATGTCGCCAAGATATTCCCAAGCGCTTCGTAGCCGGCCGAGCGAGTGGGTGAGCCATGCCATCTGTACTGCTTGTAGGATGCATCGAGGATGGCCGAGGCCCGATTGATACTGAGCGCCTCAAGTAGTCGGGCAAAGCTTGCGGCGTCGTCGGCCGAATTGCGGAAGTCGATGTAGAGGCGCCCCGCAACGGGAGTGGGAAGCGGGGCGCTTTCGAGCAGGACAATGACGATATGTAGGCGGCCGTCTTGTTCTCGTTGCTTGGCGAGAACGAGTTCTTCGCGTACGGAGGCGGATTCAGCGGATGTTGGCGACAGGAGAAGGACGACAAAGTCCGAGTTGTCGAGAGCCTGCACAATGGTTTCGAAAACCACCTGGCTTGGCAGAATCCCCTTCTTGTCAATCCACACTCCGGCCCCGGCCAGATCCAGGTCCCTGGCAATCCTCATCGCGATACGGCTGTCATGGTGACTGTAGCTAACGAAGACTCGGGGCACGAGATGGACCTCCATCAATTCCTTCCCAAAGGCATAACGCTCGCGCTCACCCGCGGCCCGCGCCCGCCGAGCGCGGAACTCGGCCTCTCTCCGGCCCCGCGGGCCGGCGGGTGCAGCGCGTCGTTAGGCCCCGCCGTGGTGAGCGCTACTCCCAGACTGCGCCTTTCGACTTGGCCACAGGAGGATCAGAACTGCATCGAACAGCAGAATGCCCACGGCCACCTCCCACAGAATCTCGGCAGTGTCGGTGCCCATGAAAACGCCGGCTCCAGCGAAGGCTATTCCCCCCAGGATAAGAAACATGATCTGTAGACGTCTCATCCAATCACCTCCACACTCCGTCCTTTGGCCTAACGCCGCGCCTCGAGCCGTCCGCCTCCGCTTCGCTGCGGCGGCAGCTTAGGCGCGGCATTAGGCCTCCCCAGTCGTGCCTCAGTCCTCATCAGCCAACCTCGTCCGTGTGATCTTCACGACGATGCCAGCCGACGTCGGATCGGGACAGCGGACGTACTCAGTCGTCACGCCGTCTGGGTTGAGCTGCTTCTCTTATGGCGTGCCAGCGTGCTCAAGCACACGCACAATCCCGCTGAGGCTGTCTAGCAGCCAAGGACAGAGGCTGCCGACCTCATCAGGATAAGCGAACTTCTCCCCCACCTTGTGAGCGACGCACGGTCCTGCTTCGACCACCTCTATCTCGATGGCGTACTCAGGCAGTGACATCCAGATGCTCCTCATTTGCGTGGCCTAACGTTTGCGTAACCTGCGGGCGGCCCTGGCGCCCGCCGTGCTGTGCACGGGGTGTGACAGGGGCGATCCGTCAGGTTCACGCTACAGTTAAACGCTAGCCTCGTAGTGATGCCTAACTGACGGTCTCGTACCGTCTCCACAGGTAGCGCCCCCACAGTATGGCTATGCCGGCCGGGAGCAGGCCGAAGAACGGTATCCCAAACAGAGCCGATGTCAAGTCCTGCCCGTCGAGTCCTCGGAACCAGATACTAACGGTCCCATTCAGAAGATAGTGTATCAGTATGAGGGGCAGTATCGTACGAGTGGTGATGAACAGGTACGCGTACATTACCCCCAAGCCAAATGCCCACATCGCCTGGGCCAGTACCCACACCGTGCTAGACTCGGGATTCAGCATGTTCAGCAAATGGAGGCCAGCGAATATAGCTGCCGAGACGACCACTGCCTTCAACCTGGAGAATACTCCCAGCAGGAGAGTGACAATCACACCCCTCATCACTATCTCTTCGAATATGCCAGCGATTATTGATCTCGTGCTAAGAAGACTGTGTCTACTAATGTCGAGCGCATATCCCCCGGGGTGCGTTGAGTAGTAAATCAGCGAACCAATAAGCTGGCTAGCTGCGAAGATGACATAGCAGGAGAGTGCCAGAATGAGGATTCGGCCGAGGGGGACCCCGGTTGTCAAGCCTACGACCTGGAAGTACTGGCTGAATGAAATGTCTCCTCGCGGGAGCTTCAGCAACCGCGGTACAACTAGGAAAACAAGCAACGAGAAGAAGCCCAGTTTGACAAAGACTCCCGCGCCCTCACTGTTCCCGATGATTGAGCGCGCCAAAGACTCCGAGATCGCTTCAGTCAGGACATACAGTATAAGAAGGACGGCAATCGCCAATGCTGGTCGCTGATAGAGCCTACGGGGACGGCCCACCATCTCTGTCTGTGTCATACTATCCATGAGCACGACTCCCGTTCAAATGCGTTTAACTACCATTAGACAGTTCTCTCTACTCCCCATGAAATGGCCAGCTCCGCCGCATAGCATCCAACACGCTTGTCGCATCGGCGGCGCAGTCCCTTGTCGGCGAACTGGATATGCCAGTGCCGTCGAACCTTGTTCGGAGCTGGGCTGCGATGAATCGCCGCATAGTCGCCGATTAGAGAGTTCTGCATAGCCCCGCATCCTTCTTACCGATCCAAAGGCTGCGCACTCCGCGGCCACCCCTGTCGAGGATGTGCGTGTAGGTCATGGCTATGCTCCCATCTCGATGCCCGAGCAGCTCTTGGATCATACGGGTATCATATCCAGCTTCCAGCAGAGGAGTCGCGAAGGAGTGCCGGAATCTATGACAAGTTGCCCCGATGTACGCCTCTTCCGTTCGCGGACTATGGTGACGCGCACGGATCGCGTCGCGGACCCCATCAAGAAGGCGGGGTCTGGGGAAGGGAGATCGATCTTTACGGACGAAGGAGGTCGGCGGGAGCCCTGGGTAGGGTGGGGTCGGGTAAGCGGTTACTGTCGAAGAGGTCGCGATCATCTCAGCTCCCCCCACCCGATGCCGAACTTCGGCAAAGTATAAGCCTTGCGAAACATTCGTGTCAAAGGGATTTGGGCCGTGGCGGGGAGGCGGATCGGAGGAGGGAGGGGATCGGGGCAGGCTGGAACGCTCGTCGTGCTGCGGCGACCGAGCCCGGGTACCCACCGGAGCCGCAGGCGGAGGTGGGTGGGCGAGGAAGCATCCGGAGCGCGGAAGCGCGGAGGATGATGCCTACAGCCCTCCGGGCTCGTACGGGTAGCGTTGCGCGGACCGCCAACAGCTCCCCGTCTATGCCCCGGTCCCCCCCGATGCCGGTCCGCCTTCCCGCCGCGCACAGAAGATTGTGACTGTCCCTTCCCCCCTCGTCCTTCGACAGGCTTCGATACGAATCCTCAGTTCGTTCGGATCCTATCCAGTAGCCTGTCACCGAAACCACTCTTCGGCTATACTGCAAGTGTGGAATCGGCGCTTTCCGGACGCTCGATGCCAATGCCGCCGCCGGCCATGGAAACCTTGCGCACGGAGGAGACCCATGAAGACGCCCTCCCCCCGGTCCATCCCCTTCCCCGCGACCCTGGTGCTTCTCGTTATCGTCGTCTCCCCCGCGGCCGCCTTCGCCGGTACCGCCCATGGACCGGAGGAGACCATAAGCGCGGGCGGCGTCGAAATCGCCGTCCCCGGCTACTCGGTCCCCTCCTTCGCGTTTTGGGACGGCGACGCCCTCCCCGATCTTCTGGTCGGAGAGGGGGGCGGGGCGTATCCCGACGGGAAAGTCCGGGTCTACCCGAACGTCGGCACCCTCTCGGAACCCCTCTTCGACGGCTGGTTCTACGTTCAGTCGGATGGGGAGGATTTGATCTGTCCCGGTAGTGGGTGCATGGGCTGTTTCCCAAGGGTCGTCCACTGGGATGGCGACGGGAAGAAGGACCTCGTCATCGGCCGCTCCGACGGGACCGTCTGGATCTACAAGAACATCGGCACCGACCCGTCGCCCACATTCGACGGAGGCACGCCGATCCGGGTGGGTGAGCCGGGAAGCGAGGTGAACATCGACGTCGGCAACCGCGCGACGCCCATCGTGACGGACTGGAACCTCGACGGAAAACAGGACCTGGTCGTGGGGGCTTATGACGGCAAGATCCACCTCTTTCTGAACGAAGGAGAGGACACCCTTCCGGTCTTCCGGATCGAGACGTTCGCGATCGAAGACGGCCTCGATCTGCTTGTCCCCACCGCCCGGTCGAGCCCCGAGTTCGCCGACTGGGACGGCGACGGCGTGAGGGACCTCCTCACCGGAAACACGGAGGGGCAGATCCTGGTCTACTCGAACGTGGGCACCGACGACGCGCCGCTCTTCTCCGGCTACATCTTCGAGGAATCCGGCGGAAGTTCGATCGACCTCGCCGGCTCCGCCCGGTCCCGGCCGTTTGTCTGCGCGTGGGGCGAAGACGACTATCTCGATCTCCTGGTCGGCGCCGGCGACGGCAAGGTCCGGCTCTATGAGGGCGTGTCGGACACGGGCCTGCCGGGCGGGGGGGAGAGCGCGCCGCCCGCCGTTCGAACCCTTCTCGCGTGTCCGAATCCGTTCAACCCATCCACGGAACTCCGGTTCTTCGCTCCGGGTGACGGGCGGGTAACGGTAACCGTCCACGACCTCCGGGGGAGGGAGATCGCGGTCCTCTTCGACGCCCCCGGCGACGGCGAGCGACACGCGATCATCTGGAACGCGGGAGACCTCCCGAGTGGTGTCTATCTTGTTCGGGTCGGAAGCGGTGCGGCATCGGAGACGGTGAAGACCGTGCTGGTGAGGTAGCCCCCGTGTTCCCGGTGGTCGTCCATCGTTGATGTCACCCGCTCACTCCGAAGCTCATAGGCTCGGATGGGCAACGCGGAGAGGTTTCGACAGAAAAGGGCCGCCCCGGAGGGCGGCCCTTTCGATGAGTGCAATACCCAGAGACTACCGGAAGAGGTTCTTCACCGAACCCCAGCTCGACTCCTCGGTGCCGGTCCCGCCGTCGCAGCAGTAGAAGACGTCGTCGATGTAAACGAAGTCGTCGACCCAATCGATCAGCTCGACCCGGTCGAAGGGCGTATCGGAGATCACGCCGCCGAAGAAGCCGGTGCCGCTACCCGCGAAGTCACTGCTCGTGAAAACAACGGTCATGCCGCTGTAACCGACGATCCGGAGGGCGCCGGGGAAGTTGACGCCGATCACGCAGACCGGAACGGAGAACGAGATGTTGATGCGGCCGACGCCGTCCAGAATCATTCCGTCCGTCGAGGAGCCGTAGGCGTACGTCACGTCGTTCCCGTCGGTGTAGGTCGCGCCGACGCCGTTGTACTGGTTGGTCACGATGACGCCGTTTCCGAGCTCCGCATAACGGTTCTCGGCGGGCACGCAGGTGATCGCCGCGAGCCAGGTCGCGTAATCGGTGTACTCGGTGATCAGGGCGAAGCCCGGGACTCCCTCGGGACGGTCGATTTGCCCGATGCCCATGTTGTCGACGTTGTCGGCCGACGCGATGCCGGCGGTGACGACGAGGCAGGCGATGACCGCCGAAAACTTGAGCCATTTCTGCATGTGAGAACTCCTTGCGTTTGGAGGAAGCGGGGTGGGGCCGCGGATCCGATCCGCGATGTGACCCGGAGGTGGGGGGGCGATCTTGCGCCAATTCCTCCTGATCGGGATCGTTCTCGCGGTGTCGCCCCTCTCCCGTCCGGTGATGATAAGGAACGAACAACCACTCTTACCGGTAGGCCTTGATCGCTGGGAGAACTACCGTAAGAGCCTTGATAATTGCCTGAGAGGAAGCATTGAGTCAACATTAATTTAGGAGTCCATCCTGTCCGTTCTTGAACTGTCGCCCTGCTGTTCCCCCAATCCACTAGAACCGAGTAGGTTACATCCATTACGTTCTCTTCTCCTTTTCCTTCTTGACTACTAGACAAATGTCGGGTATCTTGGGGGTGCGGTCGGTTTCCCACCTCGGTGGGGGGGAGGAGGATGGGATGGTGCATGGGGAGTGCGGGTTCTTGCCCCCTTCCGGTCCTTCGGTCGGGAATTCGGGTCGCTTTCGTGACGAGGATTCGGCGCGGGAGGCGGTCTCCGGTTCTTCTTCCATTTCCGACCCCTGGGTCGGGGGTTCGGGTCCACTCCGTGACGAGGGTTCGGCGCGGGAGGCGGTCTCCGGTTCTCCTTCCGTTTCCGACCCCTGGGTCGGGGATTCGGATCGGTTTCGCGACGAGGCTCCGGGGAGTGTGGTGAAAAACCGGGGTTTCCCGATTCCTTCCGACCCCTGGGTCGGGGGTTCGGGTCCACTCCGTGACGAGGATCCGGCGCGGGAGGCGAGACGCCGACCTGGACGAGCCGCTCGCGGAGACGGGGCCGCAAGTCCCGTCGAGCAAGCGGCGACGGAAGGGAGGTGTCGTAGCCCGCGCGCCGGGGCCGCAGTAGGAGGGGGCCCGAACCCCCGACCCACAGTGATGCACGTGGATTTCGACGCCTTCTTCGCCTCCGTCGAGCAGGCGAGGAACCCGGCCCTCCGGGGCCGTCCCGTGGCGATCGGGAACGGCGTCATCGCGAGCTGCTCCTACGAGGCCCGGCGGCGGGGCCTCTACAACGGAATGCCCCTCTCCCGGGCGTCCCGGGTCTGTCCCGGCCTGGTGATTCTCGACGGGTCGTATCCGACCTACCGGGCCCTCGCGGCCCTCATCTTCCGCTTCTGCCGGGACGTCTCGCCGAACGTCGAGACCTTCCTCGACGAGGCGTACGTGGAATTGACGGGGACGGAGCGCCTCCACGGGCATCCGCTCGAGGTGGGTCGGGCGCTCCGGGAGCGGGTGCGGGGGGAGACCGGCCTTCCGGTCACGGTCGGCGTCGGTTCGAGCCGGATGATCGCCAAGATGGCGGGGAAGCGGGCGAAACCGGACGGCCTCGGCTTCATCCGGCCGGGGGAGGAGTTCGGGGTGCTCACGGGGCTTCCCGTGGGGGACCTCCCCGGCGTCGGCCACCGGTACGGCGCGGTGCTGGCGCGGCTCGGCGTCCGGACCATCGGCGAGCTCCGGACCTTCACGCCGGAGCAGCTCGTGAAGCTCTTCGGAAGCCACGGCGAGATCCTCCACCGGCGCTGCCGGGGGGAGGACACGGCGGCGGTGGAGGAGCGGGAGATCCCCCGCTCCGTCTCCCGGGAGACCAGCTTCCATGCCGACACGTCGGACCGGCGGGAGATCGAGGGGATGCTCTTCTATCTCAGCGAGCGGGCGGCCCGAGCGGTGCGTTCCCTCAGCCTCGAGGCGCGGACGGTCCACGTCCGGATCCGCTACGCCGGAGGCGGGTCGGAGTCGATCTCCCGCTCCCTCCCGAAGCCGACCGGCCTCCACCCGCCGGTCCTCCGGATGGCGCTCCGTCTCTTGGACCGGATCTACACGCGCCGGGAGGCGCTCCATCTCGCCGGCGTGACGCTGACGAACATCGCGCCCCGGTCGGCGCGGCAGACCGACCTGTACGAAGAAGAAGAGGCCGGGCGGGCCGAGTCGATCTCCCGGGCCCTCGACGAGGTGCGGGACCGGTTCGGGTTCTCGTCGGTGGTGGCGGGGAAGAGCTTCGACCTCACGGACAAGCTGGAGCGGACGGGCGATGGTTTCGTGCTACGCACCCCTTCACTTACAAAGTAATTACTCGCTCCTCCGGGGGACGTCGCCGATTCGCCGGCTCGCCGAGCGGCTCCGGGAGGCCGGCTTCGAGGCGGCGGCTCTCGCGGACCGGAACAACCTGTACGGCACGGTCCTCTTCCACACGGCGGCCCGGGAGTTCGGCCTGAAGACGATCGTCGCCGCCGAAGTGGACGGGAAGGAGGGGGAAAGGCTCGTCCTCGTCGCCCGGAACCGGACCGGCTACGGGAACCTCTGCCGGGTGATCACGAAGAGGATGATGGACGAGAACTTCGACCTCGCCGCCGCGGTGGAGGAGAACGGCGAGGGGCTCTTCCTCCTCTGCGAAGATCCGGCCCTCGCCGGGAGGCTCCGCCCCCGCGCCTCGCCCGGCGCCCTCTGGATCGAGATCCCCCTGTGGGCGGGCCCGCGGGAGGTGCGAAGCCGCCGCGCCGCGGCCCGGAAGCTCGGCGTCGGCGTCGTCGCAGGGGGGGCGACAGCGCTCCGGGGGCCGGAGGACGGGACGTTCCAGAAGGTGCTCGCCGCGATCCGCGTGAACGGCGTCGTCGGAAAGGTACCCCCCGAAGAGCTTGCCGACCCGAAGGGGTACCTTCGCCCCCCGGGGGAGGCGGCGCGGCTCTTCGCCGAGATGCCCGAGGCGCTCGCCAACACGATCGCCGTCGCCGAGGCGTGCGAGCTCGATCTGACGGGTGGCCCGACCATCTTCCCCCGCTTCCCGCTCCCCGAAGGGGAGACGCCCTACTCGTGGCTTCACCGCCTCTCCCAGGAGGGGCTCCGGCGGCGGTACGGCACGGCGATCACGCCGGAGGTGACCCGGCGGCTCCAGCGCGAACTGGAGACGATCGACCGGATGGCGTTTCCCGAGTACTTCCTCGTCGTCGGGGATCTGGTCCGCTTCGCCCGCTCCCGCGGAATCCCCGTGGTGGGGCGGGGGTCGGGGGCGAGCAGCCTGGTGGCGTATGTCCTCGGCATCACGAGCGTCGACCCGATCCGCTACCGCCTCTACTTCGAGCGATTTCTGAATTCGCTCCGCGACGATTGGCCCGACCTCGACGTCGACCTCTGCTGGCGGGGGCGGGACGAGGTGATCGAGTACGCCTACGATACTTTTGGTAGAGACCGGGTGGCGATGATCTCGACCCACAACCACTGCCACCCGCGATCGGCATTCCGCGACACGGCCCGCGCCTTCGGCCTCCCTCAAGAGACGGTGAACCGGATCAGCCGCCGGATCCCCCGGGAGACGGATGGGCCCCTCGAAGAGGTCTTCCGGACCTCCCGCCTCCTCGCCGACTACCCCCGGGACCAGGAGCCGTACCGGGCGATCCTCCGCTTCGCCGAAGAGATGCGCGGCTTCCCGAGGCACCTCGGCATCCACTGCGGGGGGATCGTCATCGCCGACCGTCCGATCGACCTCTGCGTTCCTCTCGAGGAGGCGACGAAGGGGATCGTGGTCACCCAGTACGAGATGGACGCCGTGGAGGCGACGGGACTCGTCAAGATCGATCTTCTCGGGAACCGGGCGATCTCGACGATCCGGGAGACGCTCCGCCTCGTGAAGGAGAACCGGGGGGGCGAGGAGATCGACATCGAGACGATCCCCCACGACGACGAGAAGACCGCCGCCCTCCTCGGCGAGGGGCGGACCCTCGGCTGCTTCCAGATCGAGTCGCCGGGGATGCGGAATCTGCTTCGCATGATCGGCACGAAGAACATGGGGAGCACCATCGCCGCCCACTCCCTCATCCGGCCGGGGCCCGCGTCGTCGGGGATGAAGGAGAAGTTCGTCCGCCGGGTCCACGGCCTCGAGCCGGTCGACTATCCCCACCCGGACCTCGAGGACCTCCTCGGCGAGACCCTCGGCATCATGCTCTACGAGGAGGACGTCATGGCCGTGGCGAGCCGGATCGCGGGGATCTCTCTCGAGGAGGGGGACCTCCTCCGCCGGAAGATCGGGAAAGCGCGGGACGAGGCGTCGATGAAGGAGCTGGCCGACCGGTTCCTCGCGCAGGCGATCGGGAGCGGCGTGCACCCGAAGGCGGCGAAGGAGATCTGGGCGCTCCTCGCCCGGTTTTCGTCGTACTCCTTCTGCCGGGCCCACGCGTCGGGGTACGGCGTGCTCGCCTACCAGACGGCGTACCTGAAGGCGCACTACGGGCCCGAGCACGTGGTGGCGCTCCTCAATAACCACCAGGGGATGTACCCGACCCGGGTCCACCTGGAGGAGGCGCGGCGCCGGGGCATCGAGGTGAAGCTCCCCTCAGTGAACCGCTCGGAGGAGGAGTTCTCCTTGGACGGCGGCGGCGTCCGGGTCGGCCTCTCCTTCGTGCGGAACCTCTCGGCGCCGGTCCGGGAGAGGATCCACGCCGGGCGCCCCTTCCGCTCTCTCGCCGACTTCGTGCGGCGTGTCCGCCCCCCCCGGCGGGAGGCGGAGAACCTGGCGCTCGTCGGCGCCTTCGACGGCTTCGGCGTGCCGAGGACCGGGCTCCTCTGGGAGCTGTACGGAACCTACGAGGAACGCCGGAAGGAGTGGATGCGGGAGCCGGGGATGTTCGACGGCGACGGCGACGCGGACCCGGCGCGGCCCAAGCTCCGGGAGTTCGACCTCGAAGAGCGGCTCCGCCACGAACTCGCGATCCTCGGGATGGCGGTCTCGGCCCACCCGGTCGCCCTTCTCCGGACGAACGGGAAGAAGAACGGCTTCCACGATTCGGGGGAGCTCCGGCGGCGGGGGCGGGGGGAGATCCGGCTCCTCGGCGTCGCGGCGGCGTCGCGCCGGGTGATCACGAAGAGGAAGGAGAACATGCTCTTTCTCACCCTCGAGGACGAGCACGATCTCGTGGAGTGCACCCTCTTCCCGAAGGTCTTCCGGCGGTACGCCGCCGAGGCCCGGGGGGCCGGTCCCTTCGCCGTGGAGGGGACCATCGAGGAGCAGTACGGCGTCCGGACCGTGAACGTCCGGCGCCTCGAGTCCCTCGCCGGCGACGAGCCGATCCTCGGCGAGATGCTGGAGGAGGAGGGCCGGGCGGAACGAGGCGGTCTTTGACCGGGTCCCCGCGCCGGACGTACAATCGGCGCGGGAGGGAACATCGATGCGCAAACGAGGCGGAGAGCAGAAGGGAACTTCGGGAGCGGTCTTCCTCGCCGCCTTCGCGCTCTTTCTCCTTCTTCATCTCGCCGCATCGGTCTTCCTTCCCGAGACGATCTGGGGCGCCCATCATCCCGGTTTCCTCGCGCCGTTTTGGATTGTCGCCTGGATCGTCGCGCTGCTCTTGATCGTCGTTCCGAAGACGCGGGACATTGCCGTCACAACCGCCGGGCGAGTCGCCGGTTGGATCGACTCGAAGGGGCGGCTCGGATCGTTCGTGCTCGGCGCGGGGGCCCTCGCCCTGCTGGTCCTGTTTCGTACCCGGAACTTCTTCCTCGGCGACGGGATGATCATCACTTCCGTGGTACGGAACCCGGACGAGACGGGGAGGGGCGCCGCGGGCTACCTCTCCCTCACGATCCACAAGGGGATCTTCGGGCTCCTTCATGGACGGCTCCCCGGAACGGGGGGGGAGTGCCCCTTCCAGACGACGAGCGTGCTCGCCGGCGTCGGGGTCGTCCTTCTCGCGCGGGCGATCGCGAAGGAGCTCTCGGAGGAGGCCCGCGCGAGGGCCCTGATCTTCGCATCGATCGCCGGCTCCGGCGCGATCCTCCTTTTCTTCGGATACGTAGAGCACTACTCCCTCATGCAGGCCGCGCTCCTTCTCTACCTCTATCTCTCGGTTCGGTACCTTCGGGGTAAGGGTTCGATCGCTCTGCCGACGATCGCGCTCGCGGTCGCCGTGGCTCTCCATCTCTCGGCGATCGTGATCGCCCCTTCCTGGCTCCTGCTTCTCGTTCGCGGGAACATGAGCATGAGCCGGAGGCGACTGCTCACGACCGCCATCCCCGCCACCCTCATCGCCGCGGGCGGGGTCCTCCTCCTCGGCGCCTACATGGAGCGGTACTACCGGGGCTTCCACCTGATCCTGCCCCTCCTGAACCGGGGGGACCACTCCTATCCGATCCTCTCCGTTCACCACCTCGCGTTCGTCCTGAACGAGATGCTGCTCCTTCTCGGCGGCGTGCTCCTTCTTCCTTTCCTTGGCGGAAAGAGCCGTGAGCGCGAAGGAGGGGAGGAGGGCGACGCCCCGATCGGCCGCTTCCTCGGCGGCGCCGCCCTCCTCGGGATTCTCTATCTGCTTCTCTTCGACCCCGAAATCGGCGCCCGGGATTGGGACCTCATGGCCCTCCCGGCCTTCCCCCTCGCCCTCTTTCTCGGGTGGTTCTTCGTCGCCTGCCGCGCCGCGCCGGGCCGTGGGGCGGCCGCGCTCGTCATCGGCGCGATCTTCCTGCACACGATGCCGTGGATCGTCCTCCAGACCGAGCGGAACCGGGCGGTCGCCGCCACGGTCGCCATGGTGGCCCGGGATCCCCACTATGAGAATCAGGCCGCCCGGGCGCCGAAATCGTTCGGCGTCATTCTCTCGAGGGAGGGGTTCGACGATCTCGCCGCCCTTTTCTACGAGAAGGCGGCGGACCTCGCCGAAGACGCCCAGAACCTGTTCAACCTCGGGACGAACAAAGCCCGGCGGGGCGAATACCGGGAGGCGATCGACCTGCTCGAGCGGGCGGTCGACATGGAACCCGGATATCTCCGAGCCTATCTCAATCTCGCCCGGGCGTACGAGGAGTCGGGCGACCCGGGGACGGCGGAGCGGGTGCTGAGCGCAATGGTCGAGCGGATGCCGGAGGAGGCGGAGGCCCACCGGGGGCTCGGCGGCTATCTCGCGCGCGGGGAGCGCTTCGACGAGGCGGCCGGCGCCTATCGCCGCTCCCTCGAACTCGACCCGAGCGACTCCGAGACCTGGTCCCGCCTCGCCTTCCTCCTCGGCCGTTCGGGCGACGAAGCGGGCGCCCGCGAAGCGATCGAGCGGGCCCTTGCCCACGATCCGGAGAACGAAGCGGCGTTGCGACTGAAGGAGGCGCTCACTCCGAAGTGACAAGCTCGGATAAGAAACGCATCGATTCATTCCCCAGTGGCCGGTCTTCCTTGGTCTCCTCCTCTGCACCTTGGAATGATCGTGCTGGTCGGCGATACCCGTTCGGAGGGGAACAGGGCTCGCGGAGGTAAGGCTGGTGTCTTCGTAACCGGAAGCTCGGGCGAGACCGGTCCCCCGCTCATTGCAAGAATCGGTTTCACAACCTCCTTCGTCGCGAGATCGAGCGAAAGGTCCGGCGGCAAGGATCAAGGGGGAAAACGCCCGGAAGTGGCCTAAGAAGGCCATTGAGGACGTTTTTACCCGAGTACGCAGCCGCCGGGCTTTGCAGCCGATCGCAGTAGAATGGAGGTTGTGAAACCGGTTCTAAGGAGAGTCGTTTGACGGCGCCCGGATCCGGCCTGGAACCGGGCGTTTTCATTCGTCACCGGCGAGGGCCTCACTGGAGCGTGACGAGGATCTCGATCACGCCCGTCCCGGTGGGGAGCGCTTCCAGCGCCTTGCCGAGGACCGTCCCCACTCTCGGATCGTCCTCCCGCATGGCGTGGCCCGGCGTGGACGACGTGACGAGAAGGTCGCCGATCCGGATCGGCCCGTTTTCGGCCGTCACCTTGCAGGGGACACGGCCGACGACGGCGACCGGGACCTCGTCGAATTCGGCGGCCACGTCCCCGAGCTTGTACTCCCGTTTCGCGACCATCTCGCCTCCGACGAGGACTCTTTCGGCGCCGCCCTCTTCGTCCCACTCTCTCTTCGAAGCGACGAACCCCGGCCGAGTGCTGTAGACCCCCACGACCAAGGTCGACCGGGCCTTCACCGACTTTCGCAGCGATCCGGGGTCGCCCGGGTCGATGGCGAGCACGTCTCCCGGCTCCACCGACTCCGCGCCTCCGCTTACCCGGAACAGTTCCGCGAAATCGGCGCCCCCGCCCGAGAACGCCCCGTCCGCGAAAACGTCCCCGTCGCCGTCGACACGGAATTCGGTATCGAAGTTCCTCATCGCGTTGATGAGCATGCAGTCGGCGGCGGAACCGTTCGGCACGGACACCATGAGCGCGCTCGTGCCGCTCGCGGCGGCGCTGTCGGAACCGATGTAGGCGAGCCCCATCCAGGGGCTCGTGATCACTCCCGTCGTGTGGAGCGCGTATTGGATACCGCCGCCGTCATGGTCGATGTAGAGCCCCCCCCTGAGCAATGGGTTCCCGCCGATCCCCACGGTGCCGGTGGAGTCGACGATCAGGGTCCCGTTGCCCAGATTCAGCCGGCTCCCCGACTCCTTCTGCAAGTAGAGCGTCGACTGTTCCGCCGTGCCCGACGTGTACGACTGAATCTCGTTGTCGTCGATCCGGATTCCCGATCCCGTCGCCGAGCCGAGAAGGATGTTTCCGCCGCCGACCCCGGTGACGTCGCTCCCCCCCTCGACGTGGAGCGGGACATTGGGGTTCACGGTGCCGATGCCGATGTTGCCCGATCCGTCGATGGTCATTCTCGTGGAAGTCCCCGCCGACGTGGTGCCGATCTTCAGCTTGTCCCCGTCCGAGTCGTCCACGCCGATCGTGAACTTGCTCCCGTAGTCGAGCTGGAACCGAAGCTCGGGGTCGCCGTTGGCCGCCGAGTTGTTGATGTCGATTCCGTCGAAGGCGCTGTCGCCGCTGACGACGAGCCGCCGGACCGGGTTCTCCCAGCCGATTCCCATGTTCCCCAGAGTGTCGACGGTGACCATGGGGAGCCACGATCCCGTGCTTCTCGAGATCTTGAATTTGTCTCCGTCCGAATCGTCGACGCCGAGGACGCACCGGGCAAAACCGTTGACGCCGAACCACAGTTCCGGATCCCCGTCCGCGGCCTGGTTGTCGATCCCGATTCCGCCGTACGGTTCGTCGGTCACCACGTAGAGCCGGGCGCCCGCGAACGGGCTTCCGATCCCGACGTTCCCATCGCCGTCGATCATGAATCTCGTGTTGTCGCTGACCGCCCCCGTGCCTATCTTGAACTTGTCCAGGTCCGAGTTGTCGACGCCGAGGGTGAACTTGTTCGCGCCGCCGACGAGGAAGGAGAGCCGGGGATCCCCCGTGTCCGTCGTATTGATTCGGATCCCGGCGGACGCCGCGTCGAGGTCGAGCGTGTAGATCGGGCTGTTCGTGCCGATGCCGACGCGCCCGCTCGATCGATAGACGTTGCCGGACGCCACGGTCCAGTCCCCGTCGTCGGCGACCGCGTGGGTGTGGGACGCTTCCGCGAAAGCGGAGGCGTGGGAGCCGTCGAGGAGGTCGGCGTTCAGATTGTCCACGAGGGTCGAAGAGTTCACGGTGAGAGGCGGAGTCCCCGCGGCCATCGTCGAGACGAAGCGGCTGTCCGTCCGGATCGCGCCGGAGACGTCGAGCTTCTCCCCGGGGGCGATGACCCCGATTCCGACGTTGCCGGTCGTCTGGGCGTACTGGTTGTCCCCCTCGACGGTCCAGTCGCCGTCCGCCCCCGCCCCCTCGATGGAAGCGGAAATGATGATCGAGTCGCCGCTCTCGAGCACGCTGACCTGGCTCCCCGCCACGATGCGAACCGTGTCGGTGAGCGAGTTCAGGCTCCGTACGATCTGGCCGGGCGGGATCTTCGTGGCCGTGACGCTTCCGTCCGGAACCGAGAGGGCGTAGGGAACGCTCGCGAGGGGCTTCTTCGGCCCGAGGGCGCTCCCACCGACTTCGATGCCGAGAAAGAGCGGGTCGTCGAAGGAGACGCCCCCCACTCCGAGAGCGGCTTCGTAGAAACCGTCCTCCACGTGGACCGGCGTCACCTGGCTCCAGATCGCCGCCACCGTCGTGTCGGAGTAGATCGAGAATGTGAGGGAGTAGTCACCGGTCAAGGGAAGCCCCCCGTCGTCGGTCAGCACGCCTTGAAGGTGGATGGCCCGGGGGATGTCCGCGAAGGCCGTCGCCGCCACGCCCAGAGCGAGGAGAAGGGCGAGGGCGGGCGGGCGGATCGAGTCGGTTTTCATGTGCGGGATCTCTCCTTCCCGATGAACCTCCCACCGGCCCTCCTCTCCGAAGAGCCGCCTCCCCTTCTCCGGGGTCGCCGGGGGACGCTCGAATCACGAAAGCGACCCTTCACCCGGACCGTGGGAGGCGTGGAAGATTCGATTCGCTTCTTTTCCGAGGATCGACCAAGATTGGCCCGATCTTGAGTCGTCGGCGCGGATCGGGACATTCCGGGCGCTCCTGTCCTCCGCCGTCCCCGGCCGGCTTCCCCTTGCGGCGTCGTTCGCGTCTCATTATCTTCCAGGGAGCAGACAACCGGAGTTTCACGTAATCCCTCCGGTTCCCGGCGAACCCCGGACCCGCGAATTCGGGCTTCCCTTTCAGATTCCTACAGTTAAGGAGTTTCACCATGGCTCATACCCTCCCGAACCTCCCCTATTCATTCGATGCGCTCGAGCCCTACATCGACGCGCGCACCATGGAGATCCATCACGACAAGCACCACGCTGCCTACGTGACGAACCTGAACAAGGCCCTCGAGGGGCACGACGATCTCGGGAAGAAAAGCTTGGGCGCGCTGATGGGCGACCTGAACGCCGTGCCCGAGACGATCAGGACGGCGGTTCGGAACAACGGCGGCGGCCACTGGAACCACACCCTCTTCTGGACCGTCATGGGGAAGAACGGCGGAGGCGAACCGAAGGGGGCGCCGGCGGGCGAGATCAAGAGCACCTTCGGTTCCTTCGACGCCTTCAAGGCGGAGTTCGCCAAGGCGGCGACCACACGCTTCGGCAGCGGTTGGGCGTGGCTCGCTTTCGACGGAAACGGGAAGCTGTACGTCGGGTCGACGGCGAACCAGGACACGCCTCATTCGAACGGCCACACGCCGATCCTCGGTCTCGATGTCTGGGAGCACGCCTACTACCTGCATTACCAGAACCGCCGGCCCGACTACGTCGAGGCCTGGTGGAACGTGGTAAACTGGGAAGAGGTTCTTCGCCGCTACGAGGCCTACAAGAAGTAGGAGAGCCTCCGATCGAACGATCCGGCGCCCGGTTCCGAAAGGAGCCGGGCGCTTTGTGTTTGGGGCAGTCACTCCTCTCGGGGTCTCCCGCACTCCCCTTCCGGAGTCGATCGATTATCCACTTTAATATGGATAATCATCATAACTCGTGTGCCTTATATATGGAAATACCGATATAATGACATGAGCATGTCCGCGAGAAGCGAAGTCGTAGCGAAAGAGATACTCATGGTGGACAAGAAGCTGATTGAGACGCTCATCGACGACCTCGAAATGGCGGACATCCGTTGCCAGGTTCTCCGGGCCCTCGGAAACCCGATCCGGCTCCGGATCATGGCCTCTCTCTGTGTCTCCGGCGAATCTTCGGTCGGTGAAATCCGCGAAACCCTCGGCCTCGCCCAGGCGACGATTTCCCAGCAACTCGCCTCCCTCCGCCTTCACGGTCTGGTGAAGGCGAGGAAGGACGGCGGGTTCCGGCGGTACTCGGTGGCCCTTCCCCCGATCGCCGACCTCATGACCTGCCTGGCCCGGTGCCACCGGGACCACGCCGAGGAGCGACATGCCCCGGGTGACTAGACGGGGGTTCATCAAGATCGGCGGCGGCGCGGCCGCGGGGATCGCCGTCGGCGGAGGGCTGCTCACCGACTGGTGGGGCGCCGACGGGGACGTCGTGCACGACCCCGGCACCGACGGCGACCGGGTGGTCCCCACCTTCTGCGAGCTTTGCTTCTGGAAGTGCGGGGTCCTCGCCCACGTCAAGAACGGGCGGGTGACGAAGCTCACCGGCACCCCGGCCCATCCCCGCTCCCGGGGGCGCCTCTGCCCCCGCGGCACCGGCGGCATGGGCCTCCTCTACGACCCGGACCGCCTGAAGAAGCCGCTGATCCGCCGGGAGAAGCGGGGGGAACAGGTCTTCGACGAGGTCGACTGGGAAACGGCCCTCGGGAAGATCGCGGACCAGATGACGCGGATCCGGAAAGAGCACGGGCCCGAGGCGCTCGCCCTTTACACCCACGGATACGGCGGCTCGTGGTTCACCCATCTGATGCACGCCTACGGATCACCGAACATCGCCGCCCCCTCCTACGCCCAGTGCCGGGGCCCCCGGGAGGTCGGCTTCCAGCTCACCTTCGGTTCCGGCGTCGGCTCCCCCGAGAACACCGACATGGAGCACTCCCGGGTGATCACGCTGATCGGATCCCATCTCGGCGAGAACATGCACAACACCCAGGTCCAGGATTTCGCCCGCGCCCTGGACCGGGGGGCGGAGTTGGTCGTCGTGGACCCGCGTTTCTCCACCGCCGCGGGGAAGGCGCGCCACTGGCTGCCGATCAAGCCGGGGACCGACCTCGCCCTCCTTCTCGCGTGGATGCACGTCATCGTGAACGAAGGGCTTTACGACCGGGAGTACCTGGACCGGTACGCGACCGGTCTGGGCGAGCTGAAGAACCACGTCCGGGACAAGACGCCCGAGTGGGCGTACACGAAGACCACGATCCGGCCGGAGACGATCGTGGAGACGGCCCGCTTCATCGCCGGCGCCCGTCCCGCCTCCCTCGTGCACCCGGGCCGGCACGTCACCTGGTACGGCGACGATACCCAGCGGAGCCGGGCCATCGCGATGCTGAACGCCCTCCTCGGGTCGTGGGGGCGGAAGGGCGGCTTCTACTTTCCTTCGAGGCTCGACCTGCCCCGATACCCGTACACGGATTACGCCCGCGGGCCCCGGATCCCCGCCGACATGCCCCGCGGGACGGTCTACCCCCTCGCGGACCAGACCCTCGCCTCCGGCCTCTGCGACGCGAGCATTCCGGGACAGTCGGAGTACGACATCAAGGCGTGGTTCGTTTACGGTACGAACCTGATCCAGTCCCTGCCGTCGCCGGAGAAGACGAAGAAGGCGATTCAGGAGCTGGAGTTCATGGTCGCCGTCGACGTCCTCCCCGCGGAGATCTGCGGCTGGGCGGACGTGGTGCTCCCCGAGTCGACCTACCTCGAACGATGCGACGAGGTTCACGCCCCGCCGTACAAGACGCCCTTCCTCGCGATCCGTCAGCCCGTGGTGGAACCGATGTACGACTCGAAGCCGGGGTGGTGGATCGCCCGGGAAATCGCCCGCCGGATCGGCCTCGCCGACTACTTCCCCTGGAAGGACAGCGAGGAGTACTCCAAGCACCGGGTCCACGGCGGCGGCTACGACTGCGACGCCCTCATGAAGACCGGCGTCGTCGTCGGAGACATGAAGCCCCTCTACATCGAGGAGGGGGTGGAACCCGCCTTCGCCACGCCGTCGGGGAAGATCGAGCTCTATTCCGGGCAGTTGGCCGACGCCGGCTTCGCCCCGATCCCCGATTTCACGCCCCCCGAGGAACCGCCGCCGGGGCACTACCGGCTCCTCTTCGGGAGGGCGCCGGTCCACACCTTCGGCCGCACCACCAACAACCGGTTCCTCTCGGAGATCTACTCGGAGAACTCGGTCTGGTTGAACACCCGCATGGCGAAGGAAGCGGGCCTCCGGGACGGGGAGAGAGCGATTCTCGTCAACCAGGACGAGGTCCGGTCCGAGCCGGTGAGGGTCAAGGTGACGGAGCGAATCCGCACCGACTGCGTCTACATGGTCCACGGGTACGGCCACGACGCGATTGGCCTGAAGTTCGCGCGGGGCCGGGGGGCGAGCGACTCGAAGCTGGTGACCCGATCCAAGACCGATCCGATCATGGGCGGCACCGGGATGAACGTGAACTTCGTCCGGATCGAGAGGGTGGCGTGATGAAGGGGCCGCGGTACGGGATGGCGGTGGACACGAAGCTGTGCGTGGCGTGCAAGGCGTGCGTGCTCGCCTGCAAGAGCGAGAACGACGTGCCCGACGGCCGCTGCCGGGATTGGCTCGTCGAGGAGGTGCGGGGGACGTTTCCGAAGCTCGCCGCCGAGAACCGTTCGGAGCGGTGCAACCATTGCGCGAAACCGCCCTGCGTTTACGCCTGCCCCACCGGCGCGAGCCACGTGAACTCGGGGGGCGCGGTGCTCGTCACGCGCCGCAAGTGCACGGGGTGCAAGGCGTGCGTCGCCGCCTGCCCTTACGACGCGCGCTACGTTCACCCGGAAGGCTACATCGACAAGTGCACCTTCTGCCTCCACCGCGTTCGAAGGGGCGAGAAGCCGGCGTGCGTCGCAGTCTGCCCGACGGCGTGCATGCACTTCGGCGATCTGAACGATCCGGAATCGGACGTATCAGGACTGCTTCGCACCCGAAGTCACAAGGTCCTTCACCCGGAGACGGGATGCGACCCCCGTCTCTACTTCTGTATCTGATGGAGGGGGGGAGGGCGATGCAGACGACGAGCGGGATGATGGAAATCCTCCACGGACGGCACAATCCCGGGATCGACCCGGCCCTCCATATCTGGGGATGGGAGATTTCGGTCTATCTCTTCCTCGGCGGCCTCGCGGCGGGTATCCTGATTCTGTCGGCGGCCCTCGAGATGCGCGCGAAGACCCGCCCGGAAGCGCTCAGGCTCCGGGTGATGCCCCTCGTCGCCCTCGTCATCCTCTCGGCCGGCATGGTCGCCCTTCTCGCCGATCTCGAGTACAAGATCCACTTCTGGCGTTTCTATCTCGCTTTTGAACCGCGCTCACCCATGTCGTGGGGATCGTGGATCCTTCTGATCGTCTATCCCGTGGGGCTTCTGCTCGGCCTCGGTGCGCTGACCGGGGAAGAGCGGCGGGGGCTCGCGCGCTTCCCCCTCGTCCGCCCCTTCGGCGGACTTCTCCGGCGGGCGGCGGCTTTTTCCGACCGGCGGCGCCGGGGGATTCTCGTCGCCGCCGTCGCCGCGGGAGCCCTGCTCGGCGCGTACACGGGGCTCCTCCTCGGAACCCTCGGCGCCCGGCCCGCGTGGAACACGACGATCCTCGGGCCGCTTTTTCTTCTCTCGGGGCTCTCCACGGGGGCGGCGTTCATGCTCCTCTTCCGTCCTCCTGAGGAGGAACGGCACGTCCTGGTACGATGGGACATGGCGCTGATCGGCGCGGAGTTCCTTTTCATCATTCTCATGATTCTCGATCTCGCGACGGGGGATCGGGCCCGGCAGGCGGCGGCGGGAGCACTTCTCGGCGGCCCGTACACGGGCGTATTCTGGGCCCTCGTGGTGGTGACCGGCCTCGCGGTCCCGCTCGCCCTCGAATCGGTGGAAACGAGGCGGTCCGTGAGTCCGACATTGCTCGCGCCGGCCCTCGTCCTGATCGGCGGTTTGTCGCTCCGCTGGATCCTTCTCGCGGCGGGCCAGGCGAGCTCGCACGGACTTCTTCCCTGAGGTGATCGACATGGAACAGCCCAGGCCTTTCTGGAATCCTTACGTGGCGGGCGTGGTTCTCGGGCTCGTTCTCCTCGCGTCCTTCCTGGTCATGGGGTTCGGCCTCGGATCGTCGGGGACGTTCAACCGCATCGGCATTGGCATCGTTCACGCGATTGTTCCGGGCGCGGTGGAGGGGAACGGGTATTTCGAGAGCTACGTTCAGGCCGGCACGCCCATCCTCGACGACTGGCTCGTCTTCCTCGTCCTCGGTGTCTTCCTCGGCGGCGCCTTCGGCGCCTACACCGGGGGGCGGCTGAGGGGCGAGGTGATCCGGGCGAAGGGCTTCCCCGCGGGGAGGCGGATCGCTCTCGCCCTCCTCGGCGGCGCGCTCATGGGGTTCGCGGCGCGCTTCTCCCGGGGATGCACGTCGGGCCAGGCCCTTTCGGGGGGCTCCCTCTCTCCCTCGGCTCATGGGTCTTCATGATGGCGGTCTTCGCGGGGGGCTACCTGGTCGCCCCGCTGGTGAGGAGAGAGTGGCGATGAGTCTCCCTCTCTATATGAAGGACGCATTCGGCTATCCGACGGGGCTCGTGGCGGCCGTCCTCCTCGGGATCTTGTTCGGCTTTGTTCTCGAGCGCGCGGGATTCGGCCGCGCCTCGGTGCTCGCCGCCCAGTTCTATTTCCGGGACATGCGGGTCCTGAAGGTCATGTTCTCGGCCATCGTCATCGCCCTTCTCGGCATGACGATTCTCGGCGGGACGGGAATTCTCGACATGGGCGCCCTGCAAATCCCGCCGACCTTTCTCTGGCCCCAGCTCGCGGGGGGGCTGCTCCTCGGCGCGGGATTCATCATCTCCGGGTACTGCCCCGGCACGGGCGTGGTCGCCATGGCCTCCGGCAAGTGGGACGGGCTCGCCGCCATCGCCGGCGTCATGGCAGGATCGGTCCTCTTCGGGTTCTTCTACCCCCTCTACGCGGGCTTCTACGTGAGCGGATCCATGGGAGCCGTGACGTTCCCTTCCCTTCTCGGCCTGCCCCAGGCGTTCCTCGCCGCCGGCGTCGCGCTGATGGCGGTCGGTGCTTTTCTCGGCGCCGAGAAGGCGGAGCGGGCTTTCGCGGCGAAGGACCGGGGCGAGCCCCCCGCCGGGCTCCCCGGGACGCGGCGCCGGGTCTTCGCCCTCTTCGGCGCGGCGGCGGCGATCGGCGTGCTCACCCTGCTCGTCCCCCGCACGCCCCCGGTCCACGCGGGAAAGACGATCGAGGAGGTGAGTGCGATCGAGCTCGCACGCCTCGTCGTGGACGATCCGACCTCGTACTGGCTCGTCGATCTCCGACAGGGCGCGGAGCCGGAGAGGCGAATCCCGGGCTCTCTGACGGTCCCCGAAGACGACCCGGATGCGGCGTATCTCGCCGACCTCCCCGGAACCCGGCGGCTGATTCTTTACGGCGATCGAACCTTGGACGTCCTACCCGCCTCGGCGTCCCGGTTCACCGGCGATGTGTTCGTGCTGGAAGGAGGCTACCGGGCGTTCGCGGAGCGGATCCTCGAAGCTCCGTTTCCTCCCGAGTCGCCCACGGCGGCGGCGATCGACGAATACAAGCTGCTCTTCGCCCTTCACACCCACTTCACCGGCTCGGAGGCGAAGACGGAAGCGCCGGCCGTGATGCCCCGCAAGATCGAGCGGGCCGGCGAGAAGAAGGCGGGCGGCTGCTAGCCTTGAAATCGGCGGGCGGAGCCAGGGGTGAGGGCTGGCTTGCTCAGACAGTCCTCGCGCGCCGGCCCGGACATGTAGGCGTCCCGCCACACAGGGTGAGGCCGGCGCGCTGCGGAACTCGCCGCTCAGCCCTCACCCCCTGGCTCCCGACCGGGCCCAAGACGTGTGAGGGTCTTGAAGAATCCAGGCTGGCCCCCACCCAAGGGCGGATCGATCGCGGCGCCTGTGATACCATGGGGCGACTCCGAATGAAAGGGGCCGGTTCATGGAACCCTCCATATTCACGAAAGAAGACCGGAAGCAGCTCGAGGGGGCGGGCATCTCTCTCGAAGAGGGACTCCGCCAGATCGCGCTGTTCGAGAATCCGCCCGGTTTCACGAAACTCGCGCGGGTCTGTGTGCCGGGGGACGGCATCCGCCGCCTTGTGGAATCGGAAGTCGAAGAGGCCCTCGCCGCTTACGAGCGGGCCCGCCTCGGAGACCGGTTTCTCAAGTTCGTTCCCGCCTCCGGGGCGGCGACCCGCATGTTCCAATCCCTCCTTTTCTTTCGAAACGAGACGCGGGAGTGGTCGCGCCGCGAGATCGAGCGAGAGGCGGCGAAGGGGACCGAGCACTTCCCCGAGCTGAAACGGTTTCTGGAGGGCCTTTCCCGATTCCCCTTCGCCGGCGCCCTCCGGGACACCCTCGAGGAGGCCGGCGAGGACCCGGCCGCCCTCCTCCAGAACGGTTCGTACCGCCCGATTCTCGGTGCACTGCTCGACCCGGCCGCGCTCGATTTCGCCCGCCTGCCGAAAGGACTCATTCCGTTCCACGGGACGGAGGACGAGGCCCGCACCCCCTTCGAACAACACCTGATCGAAGCCGCGCTCTACGCGCGTAACGCCGACGGGTCGTGCCGCCTCCACTTCACCGTTTCCCCCGAGCACGAGGAGGCGTTCCGGCGACTCCTGGAGCGGGTCCGGCCCGGCCTGGAGGAACGGTTCGGCATTCGTTACGAGGTGAACTTCTCGGCGCAGAAGCCCTCGACGGACACCCTCGCCGCCGACGAATCGAACCGCCCCTTCCGGGAGAAGAACGGACGGCTCCTGGTCCGGCCCGGCGGCCACGGCGCTCTGATCGAGAACCTCGGCGAGACGGAGGGCGACATCGTCTTCATCAAGAACATCGACAACGTGACGCCCCGTCAGCTGACCGCGGAAGTATGCGGCTGGAAGAAGGCCCTGGCCGGGCATCTCACCCGCGTTCAGGAGAGGATATTCCGACTCCTCGCCCGGCTCGATGAGGGAGCGGACAACAGAGTCGTCGAGGAGGCGATGATCTTCCTGAAGGAGGACCTCGGCGTGGAGCCTCCCGCGGGCAAGGCCCCCGCGGGCGGTGACGCGCACCGCTTCGTGACGGAGAAACTCGACCGGCCCCTCCGGGTGTGCGGGATGGTGCCGAACACGGGGGACCCCGGCGGCGGCCCCTTCTGGGTGACCGGCGAGGACGGGTCCGCAAGCCTCCAGATCGTGGAGTCCGCCCAGATCGATCCGCGGTCGGATGCCCAACAGGAGATTCTGAAGGCGTCGACCCACTTCAATCCGGTCGACCTCGTCTGCGCCCTCCGGGACCGGCGCGGAAACCCGTACGATCTCCGGGGCCACGTGGACGAATCGGCGGTTTTCATCAGCGTCAAGTCGAAGGACGGAAGGACCCTGAAGGCCTTCGAACGGCCGGGTCTCTGGAATGGCGCCATGGCCGACTGGAACACGGTTTTCGTAGAAGTCCCCGCCGAGACCTTCTCCCCGGTCAAGCGGGTGACGGATCTATTGAAAGAGGAGCATCAGGGGGCATGAGGGGGACATGAACTCGTTTCGTGTCCCCCGGAACGCGAGGGGGACATGAACTCGTTTCGTGTCCCCCGGAACGGGGAAGCAGGGACAGACACTCGGGTCTGTCTCCGGCCTTGCCCATCCCATCGGTCTTGCATAACTTTCGGGTAGCGAATCCTCGGAGGTATCCCGTGCCCCGCGTGCACTTCACACGGCATCTGAAGCGCTTCTTTCCCGATCTCGAAGAGTCCTTCGAGACGGAAGGGAAGAGCGTGGCCGAGCTGGTGCGCGCCGTGGATCGCCGTCACCCCGGACTCGGGGCCTATCTGGTCGACGAGCGGGGGAGCCTCCGGAACCCCGTCTTGGTTTTCATCGGCGGCGATCAGATCGAAGACCGCGCCGCGCTGACCGACCCCGTGGGCGAGCGGGACGAAGTGCACTTCCTCCAGTCCCTCTCCGGGGGATGACCGATCTCATTCATCGAGGAGAAACAGGATGGCCGGAGCCGGCGATATGCTGATTCTCGGGACGAGAAAAGGAGTGATCCAGCTTCGATGGGACGGCGAAGACTGCTCGTTCGTCCGGGAGGGGCACCGGGGGGTTCCGGTTCCGTACGCGTTCCGCGATCATCGGACCGGTACGATCTGGGCGAGCCTCGACCACGGCCATTGGGGGACGAAGCTCTCCCGCTCCCGGGACGAGGGGGTGACGTGGGAAGAAGTCTCCGCCCCCGCCTATCCGGAAGGCTCGACCCTGCCGGACGGGAGCGAGGCGAAATCGCTCTACCTTTGGGTGCTCGCGCCGGGCGGGGACAACCGGCC
Source organism: Candidatus Eiseniibacteriota bacterium (assembly GCA_043809585.1). Lineage (GTDB taxonomy): Bacteria > Orphanbacterota > Orphanbacteria > Orphanbacterales > Orphanbacteraceae > JBDROZ01. The sequence goes on along the minus strand of JBDROZ010000023.1, from coordinate 4,653 downwards.
GGAGCGCCTTTACGCGGGCACCGAACCGGGCGGCCTTTTCGTCAGCGACGACGGCGGCCGTTCGTTCACCCTCGTCGAGTCCCTCTGGAATCACCCCTCCCGGCAGAAACATTGGTTCGGCGGCGGGCGGGATCATCCGGGACTGCACTCGGTGGTCGTCGACCCGCGCGATTCCGATCGGATTCAGGTCGGTATCAGCGTGGCGGGCGTCTTCGAGTCCACCGACGGCGGCGGCACGTGGGCGCCGAAGAACCGGGGGCTCCGGGCGGACTATCTGCCGGAGAAGTATCCGGAGGTGGGTCACGACCCGCATCTGCTCGTCTCCTGCCCCTCCGATCCCGACAGGCTCTGGCAGCAGAACCATTGCGGCATCTTCCGGAGCATCGACGGCGGCGGGAACTGGGAGGATGTCTCCGAACCTGAAGGACCGGCGAAGTTCGGCTTCGCCGTCGCCGTGGACGAAGAGGACGGCGACACGGCTTGGGTCGTGCCCGCCGTGAGCGACGAGATGCGCGTCGCGATTCAAAACGCCCTCTGCGTCTGCCGCACCGAAGACGGCGGCAAGACCTGGACGGCCCTCCGGAAAGGCCTCCCCCAGATCAACGCCTACGACATCGTCTTCCGCCACGCGCTCGACAAGCGGGGCGACCGCCTCGCCTTCGGCACCACCACGGGCAACCTCTATCTCAGCGGCGACGGCGGGGACACGTGGGTCCCGGCGGGCAACCACTTCCCGCCGATCTACTCGGTAAGGTTCGCGTAGGAATTCCGTCCGACGGAATTCTATTTCCTGGATCCCCGCCTGCGCGGGGATGACATTTCAATGCATTGGCGGGGCAGAGCGCCGCCCACTCCACTCCTTCCGCTCCCCCTCTTCCGGCGGGGCGGGGGGTCGGAGGAGGGAGGGGGATGGGGCGGACTTGAACGCTCGTCGTGCGGCGTGAGAAAACCCTCCCTTTCTCCGGGCTCGCGGAGAGTGCGGTGCGAAGGCCTTCCTTGGGTTCGCCCGGTTATGCCCCGCCCCCTCTCGATGCCGGTCCCCCGTCCCGCCCACTCTACTCATAAAGCTTCCCCTCCTCCCGGCGGGGCGGGGGGACGGAGGAGAGAGGGGGATGGGGCGGACTTGAACGCTCGTAGTGATGCGGGAGAAAGCCCTCCCATTCTCCGGACTCGCGGAGAGTGCGGTTCGAAGGCCTTCCTTGGGTTCGCCCGGTTATGCCCCGCCCCCTCTCGATGCCGGTCCCCCGTCCCGCCGGGCTTCCATGAGAACGAAAACGGGGGGCGCAACGCGCCCCCCGTTCGTTCTTCAGAAATAACAATCCCTACAACCCCACCCCCGAGGTCTTCCAGCTCGCCTTCACGTACTCCCGGTACATCCGCTGGATATTGGAGAGACTGATCTCCTTCGGGCAGGACGCCTCGCATTCGCCCACGTTCGAGCAGTTGCCGAAACCGAGCTCGTCCATGCGGGCCACCATCTTGAGCGCCCGCTCCACCCGCTCCACCTGTCCCTGGGGGAGCAGCGCGTATTGCGAGATCTTGGCGCCCACGTAGAGCATGGCCGACGCGTTCGGGCAGGAGGCCACGCACGCGCCGCAGCCGATGCACGCCGCCGCGTCGAAGGCGAGGTCGGCGTTCTCCTTCCGGATCGGAATCGCGTTCGCGTCGACCCCCACCCCGGTGTTCACCGAGATGTAGCCACCGGCCTCGATGATCCGGTCGAAGGCGGAGCGGTCGACCATCAGATCCTTCACGATCGGGAAGCCCTTGGCGCGCCACGGCTCGATCACGATCGTGTCGCCGTCCTCGAACTTCCGCATGTGGAGCTGGCAGACGGTGGTCCCCGGCGACGGCCCGTGGGCCTGGCCGTTGATCATCAGCCCGCAACAACCGCAGATCCCCTCCCGGCAGTCATGCTCGAAGACGATCGCCTCCTCTCCCTTCAGCACGAGCGTCTGGTTGAGGTCGTCGAGCATCTCGAGAAACGACTGGTCGGGAGAGACGTCGTCCATCGTGTAGGTGACGAGCCGGCCCGGCTCCTCCGGGCCCCTCTGGCGCCACACCTTCAGCGTCAGCCTCATATTGCCATTGCCCGCGCTCATCACTTGTAACTCCTTGTGCTCGGCGTGACGAACTCGAACTTCAGCTCTTCCTTGTGCAGGGTCGGCGCCTTTCCGACCCCGTTGTGCTCCCACGCGGAGACGTAGGAAAAGTTCTCGTCGTCCCGGACCGCCTCGCCGTCGGCGGTCTGGCTCTCTTCCCTGAGGTGGCACCCGCACGACTCGCGCCGGTCATGCGCGTCCTCCACCATGAGGTCCGCGAGCTCCAGGAACTCCGCGAGCCGGAGCGCGTTCTCGAGCACCGGGTTCATACCGTTCCCGGCGCCGACCACCTTGCAGTTGTTCCAGAACTCATCGCGGATTTCGGGAATCCTCTTTCTCGCCTTCTCGAGACCTCCGGCGTTCCGCGCCATCCCGCACTCGTCCCAGAGGAGCCGGCCGAGCTCCTTGTGGATGTCTTCCACGGTCCGCGTCCCGTTCATGGCGAGGGTTTTGTCGATGAGAGCCTTCGTGTCGGCCACCGTCGCCTTGCAGTCGTCGTGGTCGGGCGCCACTTTCGGGAACGTGTTGCCCGCGAGGTAGCCGGCGATGGTGTAGGGAATGACGAAATAACCGTCCGCGAGTCCCTGCATGAGAGCGCTCGCCCCGAGCCGGTTGGCGCCGTGGTCCGAGTAGTTCGCCTCGCCCACCACGAAAAGACCCGGCAGGTTCGACATGAGATTGTAGTCGACCCAGAGTCCCCCCATCGTGTAGTGGGGCGCCGGATAGATCCGCATGGGCACCCGATAGGGGTCCTCGTCGGTGATCTCTTCGTACATGTCGAAGAGGTTGCCGTACTTCGCGTCGATCACCGCCTTGCCGTCCCGGGCGATGGCGTCCCGGAAATCGAGATAGACCGCCTGCCCCGTCGCCCCGACTCCGAAGCCCGCGTCGCACAGCCGCTTCGCCGCGCGCGACGAGACGTCCCGGGGGGCGAGGTTTCCGAAGCTCGGGTAGATCCGTTCGAGATAATAGTCCCGCTCCTCGTCCGGAATCTCCCCCGGAGGCCTCGTCTCGCCTTTCTTCTTGTACGCCCACACCCGGCCGTCGTTCCGGAGGCTCTCGGACATGAGGGTCAGCTTCGACTGCCGGTCTCCGTGCCGCGGGATGCAGGTCGGGTGGATCTGTCCCCAGCTCGCGTTGGCGAAGAGGGCGCCCTTCTTGTGGGCCCGCCACGCCGCCGTGACGTTGCTCGCCATGGCCATGGTGGAGAGATAGTAGACCCTCGAGTAGCCGCCGGTGGCGAGCACCACCGCGTCCCCGGTGTGGGCCTCGATCTCGCCGGTGACGAGGTCCCGGGTCACGATCCCCCGCGCCACCCCGTCGACCAGGATGAGGTCGAGCATCTCCTGCCGCGTGTGAAGATCGACCTTCCTGTCGTGAACCTGCCGCATGAGGGCGCTGTAGGCGCCGAGAAGCAGCTGCTGCCCGGTCGCGCCCCGGGCGTAGAAAGTTCGCGACACCTGGGCGCCGCCGAACGAGCGGTTCGCGAGCGTGCCGCCGTACTCGCGCGCGAAGGGCACGCCCTGGGCGACGCATTGGTCGATGATGTTGACGCTCACCTCGGCGAGACGGTGAACGTTCGCTTCCCGGGCCCTGTAGTCCCCTCCCTTGATCGTGTCGTAAAAGAGGAGGTAAACGCTGTCGCCGTCGTTCTGGTAGTTCTTCGCCGCGTTGATGCCGCCCTGGGCCGCGATGCTGTGGGCCCGCCTCGGACTGTCGTGATAGGTGAAGGCCTTCACGTGGTACCCGAGTTCCCCGAAGCTGGCGGCCGCCGACGCGCCGGCGAGCCCCGTTCCGACGACGATGATGTCGTACTTGCGCTTGTTGGCCGGGTTCACCCGCTTGAGCTCGAAGCGATATCGATCCCACTTCGACTCGAGCGGCCCGCCCGGTACTCTGGAATCCAGCTTCATCCTAAGCTCCCTGGAAGAAGAAGACGTAGAGAGGGATCGAGGCGAAACCGAAGCCGACGACGACGCCGGCCACCCGCGAAACCCACTCGATGAACGGAGTGTAGACCCGGTGATTCACTCCGATCGACCGGAACGCGCTCTGAAAACCGTGGCTGACGTGGAAGCCGAGCACGGCCACGCCGAAGACATACCATAGACTGTAGATCCCGTTCGAGAAGACCTCGAGGTTCTTGGCGTAGTAGTCGGCGTGCCCGCCGCTCTCCGGAATCTCCCCGAAGACGAAGGCCCGGACGTGGAGCACGATGTAGATCAGCACGACGAAGCCGGAGAAGATCATCGTCTTCGACACCGTAGTGCTCACGCCCCCCTTCTTCGTCCCGTACTCGATATACCGGTCGCCCCGGGCGCCCCGGTTGTCGAAGTAGAGGACGATCCCGAGGAGGATGTGGAGCGCGAAGAGCGCCGCCAGCTTCAACTCGAGGATCAGGAGGATCGGGATCTTCTCGAGGGCCGCTGAGAACCCGTTGAAGGGACCGGGGCCGACGAAGAAAAGAAGATTCGCCGTCAGGTGAAAAGCGATGAACAGGCAGAGAAGGACCCCCGTGATGCCCATCCAGAACTTCTTCCCGACCGATGAC
>JBDROZ010000022.1:0-70593 GCA_043809585.1 Candidatus Eiseniibacteriota bacterium | reverse complement strand
CCGACTTGGACGAGCCGCCACCGGAGGCGTAGTCATGCACTACGTCGAGGAGGCGGCGACGGAAAGGAGGCTTCGCAGGCGGCGATCCGAGATCGCAGTAGGAGATTTGTGCATAATCCAGGCTAGGGCAAGCGACCAACGCATTGGAGACAGCTTCCCTGAATAACGAGATCGCGCTGCGAAACAGCGCCAGCGACCTACTGGTAGGCATAAACCAGGCTGCTCTTATGGACAGCGACGCTGCGGGTGACTACCCTGGACACAAGCGCCTGCACCTCATGAGGCTTCACTATTTCTATCGCATACATGCATTGCGACAGGTCGGTTTGATCGATAATGACGGTTTTGGAGCTGAAACACGCTACCTGCTCTGGTGTGCGGACCTTCCCGACTTCGTCGAGGTGTGGGAGAGCTTCCGAGACCAATACCGCTCGGACTATCGAGCATGGGTAGATACAACACTGAGCCACGCGCGGACGCTGAGCAAGCAGGGTGATCCCCAGTGAACATGCAGCTGCCAGGTCGGCCCTTTTCCCCGCCCTGCCGCCGGTGCCGAGCGTTCGAGAGGTTCCTAAGATGAAGGCTTCTGACAATACGCCAGGATCTCTGGGCAAGCCCGCAACGACCGACGAATATCTTCGCGCGGTGACTATCGGCGCGCGAAAGCCGCACAACGGCCCTGTCGAACTCGTTCCGTACGATCCGGGCTGGCCGACCCAGTTTTCGCTGCAAGCCAACCGAATTCGAAGTGCGCTCTCCGGTAAGGTCATACTGCTCGAGCACGTCGGTTCCACATCAGTGCCGGGGTTGTCAGCGAAACCAGTGATCGATATGGTCCTGGCGGTTTCGAATTCTGCGGACGAGCCATCCTATGTTCCGCAACTGGAAGCACAAGGCTTCGTGCTCAGGATTCGCGAACCCGACTGGTTTGATCACCGCCTGTTGAAGGCCCCTGACATTGAGGGCAACCTCCACGTCTTCTCCGGCGGATGTGACGAAATCGAGCGGATGTTGACATTCCGCGACTGGCTCCGCGTTCATGAGCCCGATCGACTGCTGTACGAGAAGACCAAGCGTGAACTTGCGGCGCGAACCTGGAAGGATGTTCAGAACTATGCGGACGCGAAATCAGAGATGATCCAGGAGATCCTCATGCGGGCACAAGGTTCGACGCTGTCGTAGTGCCGCATGACAAGTGGCTGCACCAGACGGCGGCCACAGCATTTGATTGATTTGAAGAAAGAAGCGGCCGGCGCGGGCGAGCCTCGATCCGTTATGCGCACGAGGAGGCCGGGTGAGGATTCGAGAAACCGGGGGGGCGATCTGCAGGCTCAAGGTGACATCGCGAGGATCCAAGCCGCCGATCCGGCGGGGCTTTCTCGTAACCTGTGGCATCATATTGAAGCGGCTTCACGATTCGTTGCGGGCGGTCATGGGCCGGACGGATGGCCACCTTCACCCATTCGAGGCAGGAGGCGTGCTTTACGGGATCTCCGATCGCGAAAGCGGCCTGATGCGGGGGAGCGAGTCTGAGGGGCGGGTAAAATGACACCGGAAACAACGAACAAGGTGGCGCGGGGAGGCGACGTCGGCCTCAGGGCGTTTGATCCGCAGGCGGACCTGCCGCTTCTCGAGCGTTGGCTGAGGAGTCCGCACGTCGTCCGATGGTGGGGGAATCCGGACCTGCACTTGACCGCGCTGCCTCGGCGGTCGAGGAGCACTCACGCATTGATCACAGCCGACGGCAGGCCGGTCGGCTACCTGTGCTGGCAAGCGCCTTCGGCATCGGAACTCGAGGCTGCAGGACTCACGGACCTTCCTCGGGATCTGGTGGACATCGACATTCTGATCGGTGAGCCGGAGTTCCTGGGTCGCGGGGTAGGTCCGAGAGCACTGGTCCTGTTACTCGCGAAACTGCACGGCGAGGGGGTGGGATTCGCCGGGGTAGGGACAGCGACCTCGAATCGTGTAGCGATCAGAGCGTTCGAGAAGGCCGGGCTTCGCCTGTTCAGTGACTTCGAGGATCCGGAATATGGACCGTGCAAATACATGGTGGCAGAACTACGCGGCGCCGTCGAATGACCGGTCGAAGCGGACGGTCAGCGGCACCCCCCCCCGAGCCGAAACGTCGGGCCGAACGCGAACGCCAACGACACCCCGGAGGTGAAAGAGCGATGCGGATCCACTATCTCGAAATCGTGACCAAGGAGGTCGACGCGGTGTGCGCCGGGTACGCCGCGGCGAACGGGGCGAAGTTCGGCGGGCCGGACGCCGGCCTCGGCAACGCACGGACCGCCGCGCTGCCGGGAGGCGGGCTCGTGGGCGTGCGGGCGCCCATGCACGAGTCGGAGGAGCCCGTGGTGCGGCCCTACTGGCTGGTGGACGACATCGAGACGGCCGTCGCCGCGGCGGTGAAAGCCGGCGGCGAGGTCGCCCACCCGCCCATGGAGATCCCGGGACACGGCACATTCGCCATCTATATCCAGGGCGGCGTCCATCACGGCCTCTGGCAGCTGTAGGCGGGTGCCGGCCCGGGACGTGCCAGATCTGACGACAGCATGGATACTCAAGGACACAATACCGGTCATCGATTCCGAACATGAGAGGCCGTCAGCGGCCATGTCGCGATGGCAAGGAAGGCACCCTTTTGGTGGGCTTGTAGCTCATGATCATGTCCCCGAATTTCGTCGATATCGAGCCGATGGAATTTGGTCGCGCCGTCATGGGAATTCAATCCGGTCCGGAGTGAGAGAGACTCATGCAACCGATCATCGACCATATCCAGATCACCGTGAAGGACATGAGCGTGGCTGTGCCCTTCTACGACAGGCTCATGCCGCTTCTGGGCTTCGCTCCCGATCGGAAGCGCGAGGCTTTCATCGAGGAGCACGAGTTTCACGTCGTCGAGTACACCCATCCCCTCTTGGCGTTCGCCATCACGTCGCCGAGAAGCGCCTTCGCGAACGACACGGTCCATCGCCGGAAGCCGGGGGCGCTCCATCATCTGGCCTTCAAGGCGGAGTCCCGCGCCGAAGTCGATCGGCTGCATGAACAGGTGAAGGCGATCGGGGCCACGATCGTGAGCCCGCCACGTGAATACCCGGAGTACACCCCGCCCGGCTACTACGCCCTCTTCTTCAAGGACCCGGAGGGGATCAAGTACGAGATCGTGTGCACGAAACAGGACGGACCGTAACGCCGGCCGCCGCGCATCGGCAGGACGACAGGAGTCCCATGGAGTATCGCGTCGTTCCCGACCTGAACGAGGAGGAGTCGAAGCTCGTCCGTGACGGGCTGGACGAATACAACGCCCGTTTCACCGAACCGGTGAACTTCAGCGAAATCGGGCTGGCCCTCCGGGGTGAATCCGGTGAAATCCACGGAGGTCTCATCGGGTCCGTGCACTGGGGATGGCTCCACATCCATGTTCTCTGGGTATCGGACTCCTTGAGAGGGCAGGGTCACGGTACGGCGCTGCTCCAAACCTGCGAAAGGATCGCCCAGGATCGGGGGTGCCGATTCGCCAAGCTCCATACGTTCGATTTCCAGGCCCCCCGGTTCTACGCATCCCACGGCTACAAGGTGATCAGTGAGACCAATGGCTTTCCCGAGGGCCGCGTTCAGTTCCTGATGTTCAAGGAGCTCTGAGGTCGTCGGCCGGATCCGTCGAACCAACGGTCCGCCCCGTCGCGACGGCGTTGAATGGAATCCCGGAGGGGCCGGAATTGGCCCGGCTCCTCCGGGACCATGACATGGATCTCGTCGGACCGCCGCTCCCCCTCGGGTAGCTCCGGGCGGCCAGGATGGAAGAGAACCGGTCTCTGACCGTCTCGTGGAATGCGGTCTTCCCGGAGTGAACCGTTCCGGGTTTCCCGGAGGCTCGATTCTGTGCGCGGCGGGGGCGGACCGGCATCGGGAGGGACCGGGGCATAACCGGGGAGTTGTCGGCGGTCCGCGCAACACTACCCGTACGAGCCCGGAGGGCTGTAGGCATCACCCTTCGCGCTTCCGCGCTCCGGGTACTCCCGGCCCCGGCCCACCGTCGCTTCGCTCCGACGGGTACCCCGGCGCAATCGGACTTCCGCCACCGGAGGTGTAGTCATAAGAGCCTCCCCCCGGGCGCTATCACTTATCGCTCCTAGCCTGGATTATGCATGAATCTCCGTTACGAGGGCTCGGATCGCCTGACGAGAAGCTGACGTGGACGAGCCGCCACCGGAGGCGTAGTCATAAGAGCCTCCCCCCGGGCGCTATCACTTATCGCTCCTATCCGGCGCGATAAGTCCAAGCGCCCGCCGGGCCCCATAGAGGAGGCGGCGAAGGAAAGGAGGCTTCGCAGGCGGCGATCCGAGATCGCAGTAGGAGATTTGTGCATAATGCAGGCTACAGGCTATCGGTGGAGAGGGCCTCCCACGTCACGGCGGTTTCGTAGGATCCGGCCACGGCGAAGGGGGTGGGGCTCTCCTCGATGACCGTCGTCGCCGAGGGGGCGCCCCCTTTCACGACGGCCCGCTCCGGAACTCCCCGGGCGAAGAGGACGCCGGCGAGACAGGCCGCGGCCGCGACATAGGCCGGTACGGGCCGTCGCAGGAAGGCGAGCGCGTCTCTCCTCCTGCGCCGGGGCAGGGCGTCCCGGATGCGCCGCCGGATCTCCGGTCCCGCCACCGGGATCTCCCCCCGGAGGTCTTCCCGGAGCCGGAGCAGCCGCCGCTCCTCACCCCGGCACGATTCGCAGCCGGCGAGGTGCTGGTGGAGGAGAATCTCCCGTCCCGCGTCCGGCTCGCCGAAAACCAGTTCGACCAGGTCCTTCTTCGCTTCCTCACAGTTCATCTTCGTTCACCCCATCCGGAACCCCGGCCGCCGGCCGGTCTTCCTCTTCCAGGTACGCGCGCAGCTTCCGCACGCCGTAGTGCATCCTCGACTTCACCGTCCCCAAGGGGATGCGGAGGGTCCGGGCGATCTCGGCGACGGGCATCCCCTCCCGCACCCGGAGAAGGAGCACCGCCCGATGGTCGTCGGGAAGGGTCTCCATCCCCTTCCGGAGCGCCCGCTCCCGCTCCTCCGCCTCCAACAGATCCAGGGGGTTCGCCGCGCCGGGGTCGGGCACCTGCAGGGCCGAACCATCCAGGCTCTCCGCCGCGAACCGGGCCCGCCGGAGTTCGGAGAGGGCCCCGTTCGTCGCTATCCGGTAGACCCACGACCTGAAGGCGCCCCGCTCTTTGTACCGGTCGATGTTCCGGTGGATGCGGATCACCGTCTCCTGAAGGAGATCCTCCGCCGAAGCCCGGTTGCCGACCATGCCGGTCAGGTAACCGAGGAGGGGGCCGCCGAAACGGTCGAAGAAGGCGTCGAACGCCTTCTCGTCCCCCCGCCGGATGCGGCGGGCGATCTCCTCGTCCACAGATGTCAATTCCGTTTCCGATCTCCGGGGCGCCGGCCTACTTCTTGAACCGCTCGAGCCAACGCTCCGGTTCCGGCGAATCCTCGTCCCATTCGGCCCACGCGCCGGCGAGCCGCTCCCCCCACTCGTTCAAGCCGTGAAACTCGCAGAGAGAGAGGCCTTGTTCCATGCTTCGCCGGGCCCCCGTCCGATCACCCCCCGCGGCCTTCGCTTCCGCGAGCCGGCCGTAACCCGCCGCGTAGTTCACCATGAGGCTCCGGAGCGCCGAGTAGGCGTCCCAGTCGATGCCGAGGCTCGTGGCGCTCTCCATCCGGTAGACCTCCTCCAGGTTGCGGGCGAGGGCTTCCCCGTCGACCCGGGTCGTCTCCCCTGTCTCCGGAAGGACACGGTAGACGATCCCTTCGAGAGAGAGCTCGTTCGGGTGGGGGTAGTAGTCGAGGGCGACGGTGACCGAGTAGTAGAGGGGCCTCCGCCAGCGCTCTCTCGCGAGGTTCTCGATCAGCCCCTCGAGGGCGGGGGGGCTCGTCGGCCCCTTGACGCTCGCCGGCGGCTCCGGCACCGGCACTTTCCACGGGCCGTTCCGGAGGCCTTCCCGGTACCAGTCGAGATTGAGGAGCGACAGGTTCACGATCGCCACGTCGGTCCGGAAGCCCCGGGCCGCTTGCAGGGCGAGGGGCGGATACGTGTCATTGTCGCCGTTGGTGAGCACGATGCCGTTCCGATCGACCCCGGCGAGCATGTTCTGCGCGAGGTCCACGAGAGGCTCCGGGATGTGGCCGCCGTCGAGAAGCGCCGTGAGGTGCAGGTTCGCTTCTTCCTTCTTCCCCTCCGACATCTTCATCACCCAGAGCGTGTAGTGCGGTTCGCCGTAGCCGGGGTCGATCAAGAGGGCCCGTTCGAGGAGGGCGATCCCGGCGGACGGGTCGACCGGCTCGGTCGGGCAGTAGACGCACCACCGGTAGCTCCCGAGGGCGGTCAGCCCGTCGGCGTAGCCGGAGTCGAGGTACGCCGCCTTCTCGGCGAAGCGGATGTATTCCTCGCACGGCACGCCGGCGTACCGGGACGCCTTGGCGAGCTCGGTCCATCCCATCGGGTCTTTCGGGTGCCCCTTCGTGTACGCCTCCCATGCGTCCCTGAGCTCGCCGTAACGCTCGGAGGAGAGGATGCGGATCCGCTTCGAGACGATCCGCTCGGGATGCTCCGCCCCCCGGACGTCCCGGTCGGGGGCCGCGAGGGCGGCGATGCCGAGCGCGGCCGCCGCGGGAAGAAGGAACCAACGGTATTTCATGACATGCACCTCCGGGGGCCCCGCCGGGTTTTTCGGCTTCCGGCGGCCCTCCGATTCCATAACGCGCCGGGTCCCTCCGGGTTCACCGCCGCCGCGCCGGCTCAGCGCCAGGCGGAGCGGGGGAGGGCGGCCGCTTCGGCCAGGAACCGAGCGAAGCGGTCGATCTCTTCTTCCGTGTTGTAAAGGTAGAGAGAGGCCCGGGCGGTGGCGGCGACGCCCATCGATCGGAGCAGGAGCTGGGTGCAGTGGTCCCCCGCCCGGATCGCCACGCCCCGCTCGTCAAGGAATCGGGCGAGGGGGAGGGGGGGGACGCCGGCCAGGGTGAACGAGAGGACGCCGGTCCTCTGTTCGGCCGATTCGGGGCCGTAGAGGGTGAGGCCGGGAACGCCCTCGAGCGCGCGAAGCGCCATCCCGGTGAGGACCTTCTCGTAGGCGGCGATCTCTTCCATCCCGATCTCTTCGAGGAAGCGGATCGCGGCGGCGAGGCCGACCACGTCCGCCACGCTCGGCGTTCCCGCCTCGAGTTTCCACGGCGCCTCGTTGAAGGTCGAGCCCAGCCTCCCCGCGTCCCGCACGGTGCCGCCGCCGCCGAGGAAGGGGCGCATCGACTCGAGGATCGGCCGGCGCCCCCAGAGGACGCCGGCGCCGGTGGGGCCGAGCATCTTGTGCCCGGAGAAGACGAAGAAGTCGCAGCCCATTTCCGCGACGTCCACCGGGATGTGGGGGGCCGACTGGGCGCCGTCGATCATGACGGGGACGCCCCGCGCCCGGGCGGCGGCGGCGAGGTCCCGGACCGGGTTGATCACGCCGATCGAGTTGGAGACGTGGATGAGGGAGACGAGCTTCGTGCGGTCCGTGAGGAGCCGTTCGAGGCCCCCGGCCTCGAGGTGCTCGTCCGGGCCGAGGCCGAGGAATCTCAGCCGGGCGTTCTTCTCCTTGGCGAGGAACTGCCAGGGCGTCAGGTTCGAGGTGTGCTCCATCTCGGAGAGGACGATCTCGTCCCCCTCGCCGACGTTCTCCCACGCCCATGAATAGGCGACGAGGTGGATCGCCTCGGTGGCGTTCCGGGTGAAGACGATCTCCCGGGGGTCGGCGGCGCCGAGGAATCGGGCGACCACGTCCCGGGCTTCCTCGTAAAGGCGGGTCGCCTCGCTCGTCAGGGCGTGGGCCCCCCGGTGGACGTTGCCGCACCCGCGGCGGTAGAAGCCGGCGACCGCCTCGATCACCTCGTCCGGTTTCTGGGAGGTGGAGGCGTTGTCGAGATAGATGAGCGGCGGGCCCTCCCGCTTCTCCCGGAACGCGGGAAACCGCCGCCGGATCGCCTGCACGTCGTACATGGAACCCTCTGTCGTTTCGAGATCCGCTTCGTAATCGTACACGTTTTCCGCGGGCCGCAGCAGGGCCATTCGAGAATCGGCGGGCGGTTACAAATTCGGCGTGTTCGGACGGGGCTGGTAGTCGCATTCGATGATGAGGGCCCTGTGGTCCTGGATCTCGACGATGTTCTCGATCAGGATGCGGGAGTAGTGGTCGTCTCCCGGGTTCTCCGGCGTGCCGTTGGTGTTCCAGACGAAGATGTGGTCCCCCTCGTCGATTTCGATGCGGTTCGCCGCCGGCGAGTCGATGTAGCCGTCTTCCGGGGCGTCTTCCTTCGCCGCGTTCGGTCCCCCCTTCCGGATGCGGAGCCAGCCGCCGTCCTCGATCGACTGCCAGCGGAGGTAATGTTCCTTGAGGAACGGCTCGTAGCGGTAGCCGACCCGGTCGGGGGCGGGGTCTCGAAGATCGGCATTCCCGTAGCCGACGATGTACCAGTCGGGGATGTCCCGTTTCTCTTCGCGGATTCGGATCTCCGGCTTTCGGGCGAAGGGGACGTCGCTCACTTCGCTCGACGCCGGCCCGTCGTGGCCGTTCTGCACGCCCACGACGTAGAACTTGTGGAGCTTCCCGCTTTGGAGCCCCACCACCTCCACTTCCATGTGGTCGTCGGAGAGGGAGTTCGTCCTCTTCAGCAAGGGCAGATAGGATCCGCTTCCCGCCCGGGTGATGAAGGACCTCCACACCTGGAAGCCCGCGTCGTTCCCGGTGAAGTCTTCGCGCGTCATGTAGACCAAGTAGCCCGAGAACGTGAGCTGGGGGCTCACTTCGTCGAGGAAGTTCCAGTGAAGGGTGAGCACTCCCGGCCCCGTCCCGATCCGGACTCCCTGGACGGCCGGCGGTGTCGCGTTGACATCGACCACCTCGATCCCGTTGTCGCAGGAGCTGAGGAGAAGCCCCGCGAGGAGGAGAAACAGGGGGAAGATGGAAGGCCTTCGGAACATGGAATCCGGAAACTCCTTGTAAAAACGTCGGTTAGCAATCGAGCCCCTAAGGGCCCGCGTGAGAGAAATATACCCAAGATTTCTGTCTTCGGAAAGGGGTCATTCCGGACCTCTCCGACGATGCGGATTCGGAGTGGGTGGGGGACTGACGCCTCTCGAGCCACCGCCCCGCCCTCCCCCTACGGCAAGAACCGCTCCGGGTGCTTGATCTTCTGGGGGAGGTACTCGTCGATGACGTAGTTCAGACCGTGCTTGGCGAGGGCCTGCTGCTCGGCGCGGACGCCCATCTTCACCATCTGCTGGATCGCCTTCTGCCACAGCTTGTGATGGAGCACGAAGGGGTCGTTCTTCAGCGCGTCCTTCGCCCGCTTGATGTCCACGTCCTTCAGCGGATGGGTCGGGAGTTTGTAGTCGATGATGTCCTGGGGCGTGATGCCGAGGAAGTGGGCCTGGGGGACGCAGAAGAACTCGTTCATGTGCGCCGCGTTTCCCGAGCCCACCTTCAGGGTCCGGTAGATGTTCGTGATCCCGTACGGGTCGCCGTCGACGAAGACGTAGACCGGCAGCTTCTTCGTGTCCGCGAGGCGCCGGATGAACCGCCGGCAGGCCCGGGTCGGCACGCCCCCCATGGAGACCAGGATGCACTGGGCCTTTTTCCAGTAGTTGTGCTTCACGAGCCGCTGGAACATGCCCGCCGTCTCGATGACGAGCACGAACTTCGCCTTCGTCTCGAACCGGAGGTGCTCCACGGAGATCGGAATCGAGTAGGCGCCGGAGCCGAATCTGCGGCAGTCGATCTTGAGATCCTCTCCCGTGTCGCCGTCCACGTCGATCACGACCAGGTCCCCCGCCACGTCCCCCCCCTTCTCCTCCGGCACGAACCCGAGCTGCTCCCGGTTCACCCGAAAGAGGGCCTCCACGTCCTCGATCACCGTGTCCGACTCGGGCTGCTCCGCGAACCGCGCGTCCCCCCAGTTCTTCGAGACGTAGTACGCTTCCCGCTTCGTCGCGATGTCATCCGTCTCGATCAGTTCCTTCGAGAGGGCCATCATGCGGAGCGTCTGGGCGAAGGTCTTCACCGTGTTCACCGTCAGGGTCCGCTCCTTCGTCAGCCCCTTGATCTCGAAGAATCCCTTCTTCGGCTGGTAGCTCACGTTTTGGAGCGAGCGGATCGGAAAGCGGAGGGATGGCTTCTTCCCCCGCGAGATGTGGGTCTCCACGCCCTTCGCCTCGGTGACGATCTTGCCGGCGACTCCGGCGTTCGTCTTCGCCTTCTTCTTCTTCTTGGTCGGCAAGGCGCTTCTCCTTCGCCCTTCGGCCCTCTACAACTTCCGGCTGCGCTCGAGGATCTCCTCGAGCTGCGTCATCCGCTCGTCCCGGCGCTCGTCGGAAAGGCCGAGGATCTCCTGCAACGCGATCCCGATGTGGGGAAGATATTTCTCGATGTAGCTCCTCTTCTTCTCCGCGTCGGCGAGGCGGCGCCCCCGGCGGATGTGGGCGGCGAGCTTCCGCCCGCACTCCTGGAGGGCGAGGCGGATTTCCTTCTGGATCTCCGGGTAGGAGGCGATCGCCTCCTTCGACTCGGAGGTGAAGGGGACCCAGACCGACGCGATGTGCACGGCAATCGCCATGGGCGCCACGGGAAGGGCCCCCCGGCTCTGCTGGACCATGTAGCTCCGCCACGCCACGTCGATGACGCTCTTGGTGATGGCGCACGCCGACTTCTGGTATTGGAGCGGCACCCGGTTCGCGAAGCGGTAGAGCTCCGCGGTCTGGTCCGCGTCGAAACTCTTCCCGCCGTAGGCGAGCGCCGCCTCGATGACGAAGGGGTTCCCCCGGTAGACCGTGGGCGGCCGGGTCACGGCGGCCACGAACTCCGGCTCGTGATGGCTCTGGAGCGAGGCGATCAGCTGGGCCTCGCCGATCGGTGAGAGGCAGTTGGTCGGCGGGTTCATGATCTTCGCCTTGCCGATGGCGCGGTAGAGCACCTCCGCCGCGTCCCGGTGCACCCGGGCGGGGCTCGTATTGGCCTTCAGATTCGCCGCCGCCAGGATCTCGTCGGCCACCTTGCCGCTCACCCGGCTGAACTCGTGGGTCAGAAAAGCGCTCACGTGCCTCGCCTTCGTCTCCTTCAGCATCTTCATCAGCGTGCCGAGCTCGACCCCCCGGGGGTGGGGTTTGATCTCCTTCGCTTCGGGCGGAAGATCGCTCACGCTCCGCTCGTAGCGGTGGGTCTCTCCCTTGGGCGCGTGATAAAGCAGTTCGGCGTGGGGATTGGCGAGGGCGACCTGCCGGAGGTAGCGGTCCACCGAGTGCTGTCCCCCCTTGTACGTCCCCTCGAGCTCGATCTCGACCCGGGTCCCGTGCTCCGGCCCCCACTCGATCTCGTCGTCCTCGGCGATGACGGGGAGGTTCTTCTTCGTGTCGAGAAGGAGGGCGAACCGGTGGGCCGTCGCCTTCTTGCCGGTCCGGGAGACGACGACCATCGGCTTCCCCGTCGTCATCTGGCCGTACATGCCGGCGGCGGAGATGCCGATGCCCTGCTGCCCCCGGGACTGGCGGAGACGGTGGAACTTGCTCCCGTAGAGGAGGGAGCCGAAGATGCGGGGCGCCTCTTTCTTCACGATGCCCGGCCCGTTGTCCTCGACGGCGATGCGGAACCGGTCTTCCGAGAGTTGCTCGATGCGGACCTCCACGCGGGGGAGGATCTCCGCCTCCTCGCACGCGTCGAGGGAGTTGTCCACCGCCTCCTTCACCGTGGTGAGAAGCGCCTTCGACGGATTGTCGAAGCCGAGGAGGTGGCGGTTCTTGGCGAAGAACTCGCTGACCGAGATCTCCCGCTGCTTGCCCGGCTTCGGCGGGCTCTTCTTCGGGCGCCGGGGCGCCTTCGGGGCGGCCGGCTCCCTCACTCTGTCCGGGGGGGCGGCCTTGACGGGAAGCTCGATCAGCTTGCCCGTTTCCACTGTCGGGCGGGGTCGGGTCTTCTTCTTCGGCGGATCCGCCTCGGGAACGACCCTCCGGGTTCTCTTCTTCTCCGGGGCGCTCCCTTTCTTCCGGGCCGCCGCTCCGAAGAGGTCCGGTTGGGCCTTGGCGGACAGGGCTTCGGCTTTCTTCCGTGGTGTCATGCCGCACTCCTTCGTCCGCCGCATCATAGGGAGAACGCCCCGGGAGGTCAAGCGGGGAGCGGCTTTCGGGAGGGGGCTACTGGAAGGCCATGGCGGCGAAGCTCACCACCGAACCCTCTTCGCCCATAACGCCCTGGTCGTAGCGGAGAAGATCGCCGTCGGAGCCGCCGAGGGCGGAGAGCATGAGGTGCATCGGCGGGTATCCGCAGATCCGGGTCGAGTCCGCCGTCTCGAGGAGGCGGCGGGAGAGGCCTCCCGGGTCCCCGGCGGCCGCCGCTTCGAGGTAGACCCGGTCCGACTCCTCGAGGCCGCGGAGCTCCTCGTCGTCCGGCGCATTCTCGTCGCCGTACCGGGGGCCGACGTGGGAGAGGTCCGCGCTCGCCACGAGGAGGGTCCGGCCCCCCCGCCTCTTCACGAGGTCCCCGAGGGCGCCCGCCACGGAGCGGATCCGCTCCCCGAACTCAGGGGGCGCCTCGTCGGAAAGATGAAGGGGGGAGTAGGAGCAGAGGACCGGCGCGATCCTCGTCCGGTCCCCGAAGAGGTGGCGGACGAAGAGTGCCTGGAATTCGATCGCGTGTTCCCTCCTGTGGACGATCTCGTCGTCGAAGAGACCGCCGCCCGATTTCTCGTCGAGAGTGCGGAGGAAGTCGCCGTCGGCCTCCACCGTTCCGAGGGGTGTCTCGAAGTCCTTCGCCGTCACGGAGACGAGGGATGGGAGGGGGTGGTGGCAGGTGCCGATCAAGACGACGAGCTCCGGCGGCTCCCCCCCGAGGGCCGCTTTCCACGCCGACCCGTAGACCGGGCCGCCGAGGCGAAGGTCGATGTGGGGCGCCACGAGGGCGCGCACCCCCGCCGGGGGCGCCGGTTCCTGGTCGCCGGCCTCGCCGAGGAAGGCGCCGAGCCATCGCCCCCACGTCTCCTCGTTCGCGTCGTATCCGGCGAGGTGGAGGGCGGGGCGCGCCGGAGCATCCCGGTACGCCCGCTCCGCGGCTTCCCGCTTCTTCCGAAACCCCTCCCCCTCGAGGAGGCACGCCTCGTCCAGGTCCCGGATGAGCTTCTCCAGATCGGTGGAAAAGAGGATGTCGCCGTACCGGCGGGTGTACGCCGCCTGAATGTCGACGAGGGAGTGCTCGCCGTCCATCAGACCGAGGATCCACGCCCCCCGGTCGCCGATGACGACCGGATGTTCGGCGTACCCTTCCGGGTCCCGAAGCACGACGACCCGCTTCCCCTCGTGAAGGGTCGGAATCGCCTCGACCGGCCGGATGGCCGGCTTGTCCGTCGAATCGCCCATGGTTCTCCTCCCCCCCGGGGGGACCCCCTCCGTCTCGAAGAAGCTATCCGATCGACGGCGCGGCGGCAAGCGGGGCGCCTTGACACCGGGGGGGGAGCGGCGATAGAAGGGAATTCGGGGGGACACAATACCGAACTCGTGATTCGGGGGACACGATACCTATCGGCGACACGGGGAGATCGAGGAAGAAGCGGATGAGATCGAAAGCTCGGCATGGTGTCCCCCTGTTACTTCTGCTCCTCTCGGCGCTCCTCATGATCGGGAGCGCGGCGCGCCATTCCCTCACCGTGGACGAGGCGAAGTACATCGGCATCGGGAAAAGGCTGCTCGAAACCGGGGACTGGGACGTGCCGGGCGCCCGCCTCCATCCCCCCCTTCCGTACTACCTGAACACCCTTCTCTTTTTCGGCCGAGAGATCCCGGAGTCGGTCTTCGAGGCGGACCACCAGGACGAGCGGGGGCGGGAATTCTGCCGGGCCTTCCCGGTGCGGCGGGGTTTGATCCTCGCCCGGATTCCCGGGATCGTCCTCACGCTCCTTCTCCTCCTTCTCGTCTGGCGGGAGGCGCGGCGTTCCTTCGGTGACGGCGCCGGACTGGGGGCGCTCGTCCTCTCCGCCTGCGACCCGAACCTGCTCGCCCACGGATCTCTCGCGACGCCCGACCTCCCCCTCACCGCGACTTTCTTCTTCGCGGTCCTCCGCTTTCGGCGGGCGGTCGACGAAGGGGGGGCAAGGAATCTCCTCCTTGCCGGTCTCGCCTTCGGCCTGGCGCTCCTCTCGAAGTACAGCGCCTTGATTCTCTTCGGCCTGCTCCCGGCCGCCGCGATCATCGCGTCGGGGATGAGCCGCCGCCGCTTCGTCAGGACGGTGATCATCTTCGCCCTCGCCGTCGCGATTCTCCACGCCGGGTATCTTCCCCTCTACCTTCACGACGGGGTGAACGCCGGTCCTCTCTATCTCGGAATCTTCCCGCGGCCCTTCGGCATCGGCGTGGAGCACCAGAGAACCGCCAACGAGGGCTTCCGCTCCTTCTTCTTCGGCGAGATCAAGAAGGGGGGATGGACCCTCTACTACCCGGTCGCCCTCCTCGTGAAGACTCCGGTCCCCTTTCTCCTCCTCGCGGCGGTGGGGGCGGGGATCGTCCTCAGGGAGAGGCGCCGGCGCGACGGGGCGTGGTTCCTCTTTCCGCCACTGGCGGTTCTCCTCTTCTTCATGTTCGTCAGCCGGATCAACATCGGCCTCCGCTACGTGCTCCCCCTCTTTCCTTTCCTCGCCATCCTCGGCGGTCTCGCGGCGGCGAGGGCGATCGGGACGTGGGGCCGGCGCGTCGTGGGGGCCCTTCTCGCCTGGCAGGTGATCGCGGTTCTCGCCGCTTATCCCCATTTCCTCTCCTATTTCAACGAGCCCGCGGGAGGGGCGGAGGGGGGCTCGCGGATCCTCTCCGATTCGAACGTCGACTGGGGACAGGACCTGCCGGGGCTCGCGTCGTGGCTCCGAAAGAACGGCCACGAAGGATGCTCCCTCGCCTACTTCGGGAACGACGATCCCTCCCGTTTCGGGATCCGGTTCCGCTTCCTGCCGGGATGGCTTTACACGCTCCCCATGAGCGCCTACCGGGAGAGCGTCGGCTACCACCCGGACCCGGACCTGGTCGCCGTGAGCCGGATGGTGAAGCAGGGGGTGTGGCTCCCGAAGAGGGGCCTCTACGACTGGCTGGACGACTACCCGCGGGTCGCGACCATCGGCGGCTCGATCCTCGTCTACGATCTCGGCCACGATCCGGACGGCCACGACAAGATCGCGGCGATCTACAAGCTTGCCGGAAAGACCGACCTCTTCCGGGACGAGCTCCTCCACGCCGACGCCCTCCGGCGGAAGGGGAAGAGGCCGTGAGCCGCCTCGATCCGGACCGGGTGCGCCGGGAAACGGTGGAGGAATTCATGCGCGTCGGCGGGCCGGGGGGGCAGCACCGGAACAAGAACGAGACGGGCGTTCGACTCCGTCACATGCCGACCGGCGTGGTCGTGACCGCGACGGAGAGCCGCTCCCGGGCGCGGAACCGGAAGGTGGCTTTCGAGCGCCTCATGAAACGCCTCGCCGCCCGATTCGCCCGCCGAAAGAAGCGGATCGCGACGAAGCCCTCCCGCGCCTCCCGGGCCATGCGCCTCGCCGACAAACGCCAGCAATCCCTCACGAAGGAGAAGCGCCGGAAGCCCGCCCCGGAGGAGTAGATCGGCCGGAATTCCCCGCCCGCCGGCCCTGATGGCCGAAACCTCCCCGCCTCTTGGTGCCGCAATGGACATGTGATAAAATGTCTTCGTCGCGGAGGCGGGCCTCCGCTCCGCTCCTTCGTTTTCCCACGGGCCATCCCCGGCCGGTCCGCTCGTTTTCAATATGCAACCGCCGACAATCGAATACCCGTGTCCATGGGAGGGAATGTCATGAGACGCACGTTGATCGTTCTCCTCGCGGCCGGCGTCTGCGCGCTCCTCGCCGTTACCGTGTCCGGCGAAGCGCCCCCGCTCATCAACTACCAGGGGCTCCTGACGGACGATTCGGGAGTCCCTCTCACCGGCGACCACGCGCTGGTCTTCCAGCTCTACCCTTCGTCCCTTCCGGACGCGGAAGTTCTATGGACGGAGACCCACGACCCGGTGGCCGTCGACGGCGGGGTCTTTCACGTCATCCTGGGAAGCACGGCCGTCATCCCCGCCGACGTCTGGGAGAATCTCGAGCTTTGGCTCGGGGTCCAGGTGGACGGCGATCCCGAGATTTCTCCGCGGACCCGCGTCACGTCGGTCCCCTACTCGTTCCGCGCGGAGATCGCCGATTCGGCGTCCGCCGCGGCCGCCGACGAGGACTGGGTCGTCTCCGGACCGCACCTGATTCTCGGCGTTCCGGGGAGCGTCTGCATCGGAAGCGTCGTTCCGTACGCCAAACTCTGGGTGGAGGGGAACACGTACACCGAGGGGCTCGACCTTCCCGGCACCTTCGGCCCCGACACGGCGTACGTCGGCACACCGGGCAACTATGTCGGGTTCGGCCACGGCGGTGTCTCGGAGGATTTCATCGGCTACAAGAACAACACCTTCTTCTTCAAGGATTCGCCGGGTGGCGGCGACACGACCGACGCGGATGTCGTGATCGGCGGGCGGGTCGGGATCGGCACGGACGATCCGCTCGAGAAGCTCGAAGTGAGCGGCGTCGTGCACTCCACGTCGGGGGGCTTCAAGTTTCCCGACGGATCGGTCATGACGAGCGCCTCGTCCGGCGGCGCGGGGGACGGCCACTCCCTCGACGCGGCGGACGGCGACCCGGTCGACGTGGTCTACGTGGACGGCGAAGGGCGCGTCGGCGTCGGCACGACCGCGCCGGACGTCATGAGCAAGGTGCACGTCCTGGCCGGCGAGGGGCACGAAGTGAAGATCGGCGTCGGGGACGGCGTGGGGGGCCTGATCGCCACCCACGGCAACGGCTCGAGCTTCGCGGTCGTCGCCGGGGCCGGCCAGGGTGTGTACGGCCGGAACAACACGAGCTGGAACATCGGCGGTCTCGGCCTCGACTTCTGCGGCGCCTACGGGACGGATCCGGCCGGCAACATCGGTCGCCTCGGCTGCGACACGGCCGGCGTGTGGGGCTTCGGGACGGGCACCCAATCCCCCGGTGTCTACGGGCGAAACGACGCGGGCGGGTTTTGCGGCTATCTCGGCGGTTACTACTACGGCGCCTACGCCAGGAAGATCGGGACCAGCGCCTACGGCGCCCTCATGTCGGGCACGAAAGCGGTGATCGGCTACAACCCGGACGGCGACGGCGTGTGGGGGCAGAGCGCGTCGGGCATGGGCGTCTACGGATCGAGCACCCAGAGTTACGGCGTCTGGGGACAGAGCTCGACGAGCGAAGGCGTCCACGGCAAGACCTGGTCGGGCTACGGCGTCTACGGCGAGCACTTCAACACGGGGAATTACGGATTCCTGGCCGGCTCGAGCTTCGCCGTGAAGGGGAACGCCGTCGGATCGGCCACGGGCGTCCAGGGAGTCAGTTCCTCCGGGTTCGGCGTCTACGGGGTCAGTTCGACGGGGACGGCGGTCTACGGCTACAGCACCGGCGGCCTGGCGGGAAAGTTCACCGGCGACGTCGAGGTGCACGGACGGACGACCACCGACGTGCTCGAGATCACCGGCGGCTCGGACCTGTCGGAGCAGTTCGACATCCGGGGCGGGGGCTCGATCGATCCTCGGCCGGGCATGGTGGTCTCCGTCGATCCGGAAAGGCCGGGGGACCTCGTCGTCAGCCGCGAAGCGTACGACAGGAAAGTGGCGGGCGTCATCAGCGGGGCCGGCGGGATCGAGCCCGGCATGCTGATGGGTCAGCGGGGCTCCGAGGCGGACGGCGCGAATCCGGTCGCCCTGACCGGCCGGGTCTACTGCGAGGCCGACGCGTCGAACGGCCCGATCAAGCCGGGCGATCTTCTCACGACATCCGACACGCCGGGCCACGCCATGAAGGCCGTCGACCGGGACCGCTCCCACGGGGCGGTGATCGGCAAGGCGATGTCGGGGCTCGGGTCGGGACGGGGGCTCGTCCTCGTCCTGGTGAACCTCCAGTGAGCGGCGGAAGACGGGAAGGAGGGATGCCGGCCATGAAAGCGATCGGAATCATCCTCGCCGCCGCCGCTCTACTCTCGGGATCCGCGGCGGGCGGCGCCGCGGCGATCGGCGACCGGGTGACCCTCGGGGGGAAGCTCGCCGTCGCCTTCTACGACCCCCATCCCGAATCGGGAATGGAGGGAGGAGAGACTTACTCGCTCACGACGGACGAGGGAAAGTACGAACTCGTGCTGGGCGACGAGATCATCGAGGCGGCGGGGGGGCTCCGGAACCTCACGGCCCGGCCGCTGGCGGTGACGGGACGGTCGCTCGTCGCGGACGGCCGCCGGGTCCTTGTGGAAGGCGTTCGGGCGACCGGCGAACCCCTCGAGCCCCCGGACCGGGGCACCACCGGGCCCCAGCCGTACGTCTGGTTGCTCTTCCGATTCGCCGACATCCCGGACACCCAGCACACCGTGGAATACGTGGAGGGCCTCGCCGAAGGCCCCTGGCCGAGCGTCGATCACTACTGGAACGAAGTCTCGTACGGCAACATGAACTGCCAGGGGAGCGACGTGTTCGGCTGGTTCGTCATGCCCCACGATCGCGACTTCTACGTCTGGGACCTCGACAACGACGGCGAGGGGGACACCATCCTCGGCGATTCGATCCGGATCCATGCCCTCGCCGTGGCGGACTTCGACGTCGATTTCACCCAGTACGCCGGCATCAACATCTGCTTCAACGCCTGGCTCGACTGCTGCTCGTGGGGCATGCGGGACCAGCTGACGCTCGACGGAGAGACGCGCTACTGGGGGCTCACCTACCTCGCCATCTGGGGATGGGAGAACCAGAGCGTCGCCGCCCACGAGATGGGGCACGCCCTGGCCTGGCTCCCCCACTCGAGAACTCCCTACGAGGACGAGCTGTGGGGATCGAAATGGGACCTCATGAGCTGGAAGGGGGGCATGGAGAACGTGGTCCATCCGGACTACGGCATCGTCGGCCAGCATCCGATCGCCTTCCAGAAGTACGACGCCGACCTCGGTTGGATCCACCCGGCCCATCAGTACTACCTCCCCACCACGCCGGCCATGGCCACGATCCGTCTGCACGACCTTGCCGAGATCCCCCCCGCGGGTCGCTACCTGGTCGCGGGGGTCTACCAATACGAGGACCCGCCGAAGTACTACACCGTGGAAACCCGGCGCTTCACGGGCTACGACGCCTGTGTTCCGGCCGAAGCGGCGGTGATTCACGAGGTCCAGCCGGGTCGAAGGGAGCCCGCATGGATGATCGATTACGACGGAGACGGCGATCCTTACGACGGAGGATCGTACTTCGTCGCCGGCGAGGCGCTGTCGGATCCGGGGGACGGGATCGTGATCACCGTGAACGGGGAGGACGGGAACAGCTCGGTCGTGACGCTGACGAACATGGGGCGGAGCACCGTATTCGTGAACGGTTCCTTCGGCGGTTACGAGAGCGGCTCCGCGACGAATCCGTGGAACACGATGATCGAGGGGCACTCGGGGACTTTCGACGGGGGCACGATCTCGGTCGCCCCCGGTTCTTATCCGGAAGGGCTGATCGTCGCCCGTCCGCTGACGATCCAGCGCTGGGGATCGACGGGCACCGTGGTCATCGGGGAATAGCGAGGAAGAAGAGGACACGGGCTATCCGGCGAGGATCTCCCGGTAGATGTTCCAGTGGTTCCGGCCGATGGCGTCGATGGAGAAGCGCCGCTCCGCCTCTTCCCGCGCTCTCGCGGAGAACCGGCGACGAAGCTCCTCGTTCGCCAGAAGCTCCGTCATGCGCCTGGCGAGAAGTTCCGGGTCGCCGTAGGGGACGAGGAATCCGGTCTCCCCTTCCTTCACGAGATGGGGAATGCCGCCGATGGAGGAACCGATCACGGGCCGCCCGACGGCCATCGCCTCCTGAATCGACACGGGCGACGTGTCCTGCCTCGACACGAGAACCATGAACGCGGCCCGGGCGATCTCGCCGGCCAGCTCGTCCGGCGCGAGTCCCCCCGTGAAGACCACCGCCTCTTCGAGCCCGAGCTCCCCGATGCGGCGCTTCACCTCTTCGAGATAGGCCGGGTTCGGCTGAAGACCGGCGATGCGCAGGCGAAGACCGGGCGCTTCCTTCCGGGCGAGGGCGGCGGCGGCGAGGAGGCTCCGAATCCCCTTCCGGGGGATGACGAGTCCCGAGAAGAGGACCGTCGTGTCGTCCGGTTCGGCCCTCTGTTCGAAGAAAACCGGCCCCACCGGGTTCTCGACCACCCAGGTGCGGGCGTGGGCGAGCCTCGGCCCGTACAAGTCCCGGAGGTAGGGGCTCACGTAGATCACGTTTCTCACCCGCCGGAGCGCGTCGGCCACCATCCGCTCCCGGAAGAAACCCCGGAACCGTTCGGCGGGGCGGCGCTCCAGTTTCGTCTCGATCTCGATCACGCCGTGGATGCTGACCACCGCGGGCATCCCGCTGTCGAGGGCGGCGAGGGCGTGACGGTCCGTGCTGTGGGCGTGCACGATGTCGGGGCCGATCCGGCGGAGAGCGCGCACCATGCGGGCCCGGTCGGGGCGGGCGAAGAGGATGTTCCCGAACCGGCCCGTGCCGCCGATGGAGTGGACGGTCCAGTTCGGGGCGAGGGCGCGGAGTCCTTCGGGACGGCCCTTCACGGCGACCATGGCGTGAACGTCGGCGTCTTCGATTCGGGAGAGTCCTTCGCAGAGGCGGAACGTGACCGCTTCGACGCCCCCGACGATTCGCCCCGCATCTTCAGGGAACAGACCGAGAACCGCGATCTTCATGGGGGCGATCGTATCGGATGCCGGTAGGCCGGGCAACGCCTTTCCCGGCTATCGGCCGAAGACGGAGCGGAGGGCCGCGATCCCTCTCTCGTGGGACGCGGCGGCGGCGCGGACGTCTCTTCCCGCGCCGCGGAGAACGGAGTCGCTCTTCACGCTCTCGGCGAGAGACAGGAGCTCTTCCCCGGGCGGGAGAAGGCGTCCGGCTCCCCGAAGAAGAAGTTCGCGCTCTTTCAGGAAGTGGGGAACGGCGGTGCTCGAGTCGAGGAAATTGGACGTCCTGTCGATCCAGACCGCCAGGTCCCGCCGGGCCCGGGCGAAGACGACGAAGGCCCGGCGGAGGGAGAGACCGAGGGAGAGGGCGGGCCAAGAGTCGGGGGGGAGGCCGAGGCGCTCCACCTCCGGCGATAGGCGTGCGGCTTCTTCGGGCGTTTCCGGGAGGAAGGACCCCGGGGGGGCGGCGAGATCGACGGCGAGGGTCCGGTACGCCGCGGTCCCGACCGCGAAGACCGCCCCTTCCCGGTGTTCCCCCGGACGGGTGAGGTCGAGACCGGCCCGGATCGATTCGGCGAACCGGCGGACGCGGTGGCCGAGGCCCTGCATCGGTTCCACGCACTCGAGCGCCGCCCCTTCCATCCCGCCCCCCTCCCCCCGGACGAGCCGGTAGCCGTAAGCCTCTGCGGCGCGGCCGAGGGGATCGCCGGGACAGACGTCGGCGGAGCGGACGCTCCAACGCCGCGCCCCGCCCTCCCCCTCACGGAGGTGCCAGGCGGTCCGGAAGAGGGCGCCCCCCGCGCCGAGGAGATCGGAGAGAAGCACGAACCGCCCGTCCCGGGCGAGCAGGGCGCCGAGGGCCAGAAACTCCGACGTGATCCGATCTTCTCCCGTCATGGCGGGATGAGCATACTCTCCGGCATGGGCGGACGCAACGACGCGTGGCGGCGGCCGGAGAGCGGCTGTATACTCGGGCCCCATGGGCGAGAACTTTCCGTCGGAGATCGAGGTCACCCCGGACGAGGGGAATCGGAGGCTCGACCTCTTCCTGCGCGGCCGTCTTCCCGGTGTCTCCCGGGCGTGGTGGAAGGCGCGGATCGAGGATGGGCAGGTCCTCCGGAACGGGCGGCCCGCGAAGAAGAGCGATCTCGTCGCGGCCGGGGACCGGATCGATCTCTCCCGTCTCTCCCCGCCCGTCGAAATCGGACTCCGCCCCGGCATCGCCGAGGACCTCGTGGTCCGCTACGAAGACGAGTCGGTGGTGGTCGTGGAGAAGGAGGCGGGCCTCCCCACGATTCCGAAGAACGGGGAGGAGACGAACGCCCTCGCCTGCCGTCTCGTCGCCCGGTTCCCGGAGCTCCGGTCCGTGGGGAAGCCCCTCGAGGCGGGCCTCCTCCACCGGCTCGACACGGGAACGTCGGGCCTTCTCGTCGCCGCCCGAAACGACGAAGCGTACGCCCGGCTCCGGGAGCAGTGGCGCTGGCGGCGGGTGGAGAAGGAATACGTGGCCCTCGTGGCCGGCGCCGTGGAGCGGCCGTTCACGGTTCTCCTCCCGATCGGCCATCACCCGAAGAGCGCGAAACGGATGGTGGCGGGCAAGGGCCGGACCGCGGAGACGTGCGTCCGCCCGGTGTGGCGGGGCGCCCGGGTCTCCGTCGTGATCGCCGATCTCCGCGAGGGGCGGCGCCACCAGATCCGTCTCCATCTCGCCGAGTCGGGACACCCCGTGATCGGCGATCCCCTGTACGGCCGCGTGAGGGAGGGAAAGGAGAGAGGCAGCGACGGGCCGCGGCTCATGCTGCACGCCTTCTCGATCCGCTTCCGGGTGGATCCGGAGGGGGAACCGATCCGGGTGCTGTCGGAGCCGCCGGAGGATTTCACGGGCGAGGTGAGACGGCGCCTGGGAAGGGAGGGCGTGGAGGCTATGCTTCGAGATCTGCGCCGCGGGTCGCCGGGACGGTGAACGAGAAGGTCGCCCCCTCGCCGAGACGGGACTGGACCCGGATCGTTCCGCCGAGCCCCTCGATCACGCGCTTCGTGAGCGAGAGGCCGAGGCCGGCCCCCGCCACGCGCCCGGTGTGGTACTTCTCCAGCTGGTAGAACTTCTCGAAAATGGTCCGGTGATACTCCGCGGGGATGCCGGGTCCGTTGTCCTCCACCGAGATTTCGACCCATCCCTCGGATACGCGCCGCGCCCCGATGTGCACCAGGACCGGCCCGTTCCCCCGGAACTTCACCGCGTTTTCCGCCAGGTTGTCGAGGGCCACGGTCACCGGTAGGGGGGTGACGAGGAGATCCGCCACGTCGTCGCCGATGCGAAGGGCGAATGTCACCGCCTCCGACTCGTACTGGATCTTCAGCCGCTCCAGATAGTTCGAGAGGAAGCTGACGAGGGGCTCCCGGGCCCAGCTGCCGTGCTGGAACGAATCGGGGGAGGTGAACGCCAGCAGCTTGTTCACGTGGGAGAGAAGGTTCCGGGCGGCGATCTGCATGTCCTGGATCGCCTCCCGCTGGTCGGGCGCGATCGGGCCGAGGTACTCGTTCATCAGCCCTTCGTTGTTCGCCATGATCACGGCGAGGGGCGTCTTCAGCTTGTGGGAGACGCCCGAGAGAAAGTCCTCCTTGAGCCGGTCCTCGGTCCAGCGGCCGGTAATGTCCTTGATGGTGAGGACCACGGTCGCCACGGTTCCTTCCGGCCCGAGGATCTTCTTCACAGTCGATTCGAGAACGAGGGGGCGGAGCGATTCCGTTTCCGGCCGCCGGATCTCGAACCTGGTCTCCCGTCGACCCGGATCCCGGAGCTTCCGGAGTTCCACCGAGATGTCGAGCGCCCGGTAGAGGTGATCGATGAGGCGGAAATCCGCGGGCCGCGGATCGGGGAGCTCCAAGAGGCGGCGGGCGACCTCGTTGGCCGCCTCCACTTTCCATTCCCCGTCCATGATCACCACGCCGTCGCCCGCCTCTTCGAAGACGATGTCGAACTTCCGGCTGTTGGCCATCTGGGTCCGGTAGAAGCTGATCTTGAGGAGCGACCGGATCCGGGCCGTCAGCTCGAGCCGGTCGAAGGGCTTCGCCACGAAATCGTCGCATCCCGCTTCGATTCCCTTCAGCCTCCGCTCGGCGTCGGCGAAAGCGGTAAGGAGGATGATCGGGATGTGGCTCGTCTCGGGGTTGGCGCGGACCCGCTTCGTCACCTCGATGCCGTCCATGCCCGGCATCATGATGTCGAGGAGGACCAGGTCCGGGCGGACCTTCTCGATGCGCGCGAGGGCTTCCTCGCCGCTGGGGGAGTGTATCAATTCATAGCCGAGAGGCGCCAGGGTCGCCTCGATGAGACGGCGGTTCCGCTCTTCGTCGTCCACCACGAGCACGGTGCCCTTGGCGGTCCCGGGGGGCGGCCCCTCCGCCGGTTTCTTTCGCTCCGCCGGTTCCCCCGCGACGGAGATCGAATCGATCTTGAGGGCCTCCTCCACGACCCGGATGAACTCGCGGGTTCGGATCGGCTTCGTGACATACCCGTCGCAGCCGGCCTGACGGATCCTGCGCGAGTCCTCCCGGAGGGCGTGGGCGGTCACGGCCAGCACCGGAATTCGGGCCGTCCTCTCGTCCGCCTTGATGCGCTCCGTCGCCGAGAGCCCGTCCAGACCGGGCAACTGGAGATCCATCAGGATCAGATCCGGAATCTCCCGGATCGCCGTGTCGATCCCCGACTCCCCGTCCCCCGCCGTCAGAACCTCGTGACCCCGGTAGGTCAGGAGATCGGTGACGAGCTTGAGGTTCTTGGGGTTGTCTTCGACGACGAGAATTCGCCTTCCCCGTCCGATTCCGCCCACAGAGCACTTTCTCCGTTCCGGTCTTCCGTTCGAAACAGCGCCTCGATCTCTTCGATCACGTCGCCCCGGGAGAGCTCTCCCTTGCGGGCGAAGAGGTCCACTTCGCCCGAGACCTGAGCGCGGTCCTCCTCGGTCAACTCCCGGGCCGTGACGAGTACGATCGGAATCCCCCTCGCGATCGGATGCTCCCGGATCCGCCGGACCGCCTCGACGCAGGGGACGTCGGGGAGCAGGAAGTCGAGGAAGATCAGGTCGGGGAGCGCCTCGCCCACCGCCAGAACCCCCTCCCCGCCGCACGCCGCCTCGATCACGTCGACGCCGCGGGGGGTGAACACGGCCCGGACCAAGCGGCGGGCCGCGGGATCGTCGTCGATCACGAGAACCCGTGGGCGCCGGTCCGCCGTCGCTTTCGCGGTCATCGCCCTCTCGAAGGCGGCGAGGAGGGACTCCTTGCCGAAGGGCTTCATGAGATAGTCCGTCGCGCCCAGGGCGTATCCCCTTTCCCGGTCGTCGACGATCGAACCGATCACCACCGGGATCTCCTCGGTCGCCGGGTCTTCCTTGAGGCGGGTGAGCACCTCCCATCCGTCCATGTCGGGGAGGAGGAGGTCGAGGAGGATCGCCGCCGGGCGGAGCTGCCTCGCCTTCTCCAGCGCCTCCCGGCCCCCCGCCGCCGTTTCGGCCCGGAATCCGGCCGAGCGCAGGTAGGTGGCGCACAGGTCCGCCGTCCCCGGCTCGTCCTCGACGACGAGGATCCGGGGGCCGAGCCGGCTGGGCTTGAAGAGACAGGCGACGCGGCTCGTGTCGCCGAGGTCCCGGATCGTCGATTCCTCTTCCGCGGCGGCCGATTCCGGGGCGAGGGGAAGGGTGAAGCAGAAGCGGCTCCCCTTGCCGACTTCGCTCTCGACCCAGATCCTGCCCCCGTGGAGATCGACCATCGACTTGGCGAGGGAGAGACCGAGCCCGGTCCCTTCGTATTTCCGGGAGGACGAGCTGTCGAGCTGCTCGAACTTGTTGAAGACTTTCCCTATGTCCTCTTCGGCGATTCCGATGCCCGAGTCCCACACCTCCACCACGACGTTACCGTCGCCCCCGGTGGCCCGGATGCCCACACGACCCCCCTCGGGCGTGAACTTCACCGCGTTGGCGAGGAGGTTGTAGACGATCTGCTTCACTTTCCGCTCGTCGATCACGACGGTATCCGGCAGGTTCTCGGTCTCCACGGAGGTGCGGATGCAATTCTTGCCCGCCCGCTCCTTGATCATCACCACGGAGCGCCGGAGGAGATCCTTCAGATCGACCGTCCCCCTCTCGATCGCCATCATCCCCGCTTCGATCTTGGAGAGATCGAGGATGTCGTTGATGAGGGTCAGGAGGTGGCGGCCGCTCTCGAGGATGTCCTCCACGTACTCCTCCTGCTTCGCCGTCAGGTCGCCGAAGCAGCGGTCCCGGAGAACCTCGGAGAACCCGATGATCGCGTTCAAGGGGGTGCGGAGTTCGTGGGACATGTTCGCCAGGAACTCGGTCTTCCGCCGGTCGAGCTTCTTCAGCTCCTCGTTCGACGCCTCGAGCATCTTCCGGTTCGCCTGGAGGCGCCGGTCCCGGGCCCGGAGAGACCGGACCATGGTGTTGAAGCTGGCGGCCAGGGTCCCGATCTCGTCCTTCGACGACACCTCGACACGCTGGGCGAGATCGCCGGAGGCGATGCGCTGGGTCGTCTCCGCCATGCGCCGGAGGGGCCTGGTGAAAACGGACAGAAGACCGAGCACGAACGTGAGGCCCACGGCGACGGCGATCACCGTGGCGATCGCCATGCGGGGTACGATCGTGTGGAGCTGGTGGCTGATGTGATCGTACGGAAGACCGACGACCACTTGGCCGAGATACTTCCGGGCGGGGTCCGAGGAGCTTCCGCCCCCGGTCCCGGCGGACGACCAGAGAAGGGACTCGCCGTCCGAGGCGGGGGCGGTCTCACGGAGAATGGGGCTGGTGATCTCGATGTAACGGACCCCGTGTTCGTCTTCCACGATCTCGGAACGGCTCTGGTCGATGGGTTGGTGGCGGCCGAGAGATCCGAGGAGCGAAGGGGGCGCTTCGGTGGGGCGGACCGACTGCGCGAGGATCTCGCCCCCGCTCCCCACGATCGCCACGTAGGCCACCTCGTTCTCGCCGAGGGGCCCGCGGGAGAGGGTGAGGAGCGCCTCCCGGTCGCCGGCGAAGACGCCGTACCACGCGTTGTAGGCGATGGATCGGGCGATCGCGGTCCCCTTCCCCTCGAGACCTTGCACCAGGAGGGTCCGGGTTCGGGCGAAGTAGTTCCAGCCGAGGAAGGAACCGAGAAAAACAGCCAAGGAGACGACGAGAAGAGCGAATTTGACGCGAATGTTCACTCGCGGCAGGTCGCGCCACCGGCCGACCCAGGCGTTTGTTTCGGATGAGGGCTGTCTTCGCGATGCCATCGGCCCGTGACCTTTCCCGGAATCCGGCCCGGTCACCATCCGGGCGGACGTCGATTCCCGGCGGGGGGAGAAGACCCACCCGTCGAAGCCCTTTCTCCTCCGATCATCGGCAGTTAGGCCGGTTCGGCTTAGGGACCCCCGCGGGGGGGGGCGGGCCGATTTCTGCTTTCCCCGGGGGGGGCCTGTGCTACTATTTCGGCATCCGATGATGGTGGATCGGTAGGGCGCGTTCCGGGACGAGTTCCCGTATGACACGCGCCGGCAACATCAAGGAGGAGAGAATGCCCGAATCGAACTTCAAGTCCATCCTGACTTCCTGGAAGGGTGGAGAGGTGACCGTCGTCAACCCCCAGAGCTTCCGTCGGGGCGCCATCACAAACGCGATCGATCTCGAGACGTTCCCGGCCAAGCTGGTCAATGTGGGGGACGATTTCGTCGAGGTCATGTACGAAGCGAAGAAGAAGGGCGAGTTGTCCTCGGTTACCCAGTACATCCCTTTCGATCAGATCCGGCGCCTCTCGATTTGGGGCTCCGAGAACATGATCCACATCTGATTCACACGGGTCGCCGGGTGCTCCTCTTCGCCGTTGCCGGAACGCGGAGCGCCGCGCGAATGCCTTCGCCGCCCTCGCCTCGGGGAGGGCGGTTCTGTTGTGGGGGGAGTGTCATGCGCCGCGGGGTACGGTGAGGGAGGATGCGGATGGCGTCGTCGCTCGTCGATCCCGCGCGGACCCGGTATCTGCGGGCCCGGCTCGCCCGCTGGTACGGGGAGAGGCGCCGCGACCTCCCGTGGCGCCGAACGACAGATCCTTATCGCATCTGGATCTCCGAGGCGATGCTCCAGCAGACGCGGGTCGCCGCCGCGATTCCCTACTACGAACGGTTCGTCGAAAAGCTGCCGGATGCGGCCGCCCTTGCCCGGGCGCCGGTCGACGAGGTGTTGACCCTCTGGGCGGGGCTCGGCTACTACCGCCGGGCGCGGCTCCTGAAGGCGGCGGCGGAGAAAGTCGTGCGCCTTCACGGGGGGGCTCTCCCCTCCGGCGAGGAAGAGCTCATGGCGCTTCCCGGTATCGGCCGCTACACGGCGGGCGCGATTCGCTCCATCGCGTTCGGACTCCGGGCGCCTATCCTGGACGGCAACGTCTTCCGCGTCTTCGCACGGTTCTTCGCGCTGACCGGGTCTTGGAACCGGGAGGCGGACAAGAAACGGTTCTGGGAGATCGCGGAGACCCTCGTTCCTTCCCGCAATCCCGGCGACTTCAACCAGGCGTTGATGGAACTGGGCGCCCTGATATGCACGCCGAGTAGCCCGGGATGCGCGGCCTGCCCGGTTCGGCGCCGGTGCGCCGCCCACGCGCGGGGCGAGGTCGATCGTTTTCCCGAGGCGCGGCCGAAGCGGCGGCCGGAGAGGATCGAGCGGGAGATGTACGTCGTGACCGACCGGCGGGGGCGCGTCCTTTTCCTGCGAAGGCCGGAGGGGGGGAGGATGGCGGGGATGTGGGATCTGCCCGGCGAGCCCCCCCCCGCGGCGGGGCCCGTCTCGAAGAGGGGTTCCTTCCGCCACACCATTCTTCACCGCCGCTACGAGATCGACGTCTTCGCGGCCCGGACCGAAGGCCCCGCCCGGTCCGGTCCGGGCGGCCGCTGGGTCGCCCGTGAAGACCTCGCCGAATTCCCCCTCACCACCATGGCGAACAAGGCCCTCCGCCTGGTCCCCCCGGAGGGGGACGAACTGTAGCGTCTGTCACTGACGAAGAGTGCTATCGATCGCCGCCGAGCGGGGCGAGGAGAGGATCGGCGGCGGTCGCGGCGGGGTCGGCGCCGAGGTGGACGGCTTCGCCGAGTGCCCCCCGCGCTTCCTCCTCCCGGCCGGCCCCGGCGAGGGACCTGGCGAGATCGATCCACGCTTGGGGCACGACGGGGAGCATCTCGGCGAGAAGCCGGAACCGGACGGCCGCCTTCTCGTACTCCCCCGCCTCGAGCCACGCCTTGCCGACGCGGTGATAAAGCTGGAGCACCGTGGCGCCGACCGGGTGGCCGTCGAAAGCCTCCCGCTCCACGGGGTCCATCTTCTCACGGGCCTCCCGGACCCGGGCTTCCATGAACCGGATCTCCGCCTCGTTCCCGAAGGTACCCTCGAAAGGCCAGCGCCGCAGCATGACTGCCATGAAGGAAGCCGCGAAGGCGTCGTCGAGGGGGCCGTACCCGGTCCGGCGGCACGCTTCCTCGTAGGAGAGACGCCCTCCTTCGCCCATCCCCGGGAAGCGCCCGCTCCGGAGCAGGGTCTCATAGATCTCCGACGCCGCCAGGTAGTGCCCCCGGCCGTTCATGTGGATGTGCTCGAGGATCAGATTGGAGCCGACGAGGCCCCCCGGCGATTCGTCTTCGAACCGCCGGATCAAGTCGGCCAGGTGCACGTAGCCGCCGGACCGGTGGGCTTCCGCCACCCTCCGCACCACGTCGACGATCCGGTCCGAAGCGCGGAGCCGCACCCCGTCGTGAAGCACCGCCTCGTCCAGATAGCGCCGCGCCGCCCCCCACTCCCCGCGGTTCGCCTCGAGCAGCCCCAGCCGAAAGAGGAGACCGGCGTGGGTGCTGTCCTCCTTCGCCGCCCGCAGGTATTCGGTCCGCGCCTCGTCGAGCTCGCCGAGGCGGAGGTACGAGTCCCCGGTTTGAATGGTGCGGTCCCACGAAGGGAGCGACTCCTCGGGGAAGTCCTCCCGGTGCATGGGGCCCATGGGACCGCACGCCGCCCGGTTCGACACGGGGGCGCAAAAGACGATGGGCACCCTCTTCCGCTCCGCCTTCGAAGCCATCTCCTCCAGGTTCTCCCGGAACGCCGCTTCCGTGGCCCGGTGCATCGGACCGTCCACGCGAATCTGCCGGTCCCGGGTGAGCGACTCGAGGGGTTGGGCTCTCGGCGCCCCCTCGCGTGGACGCTTCACCTTCTCGATCGCCCCGGCCAGGAGCGCGTAGATCGCGGTTTCCTGGACGCTCTGAAAGATCCGTGTGACGGTCCGGTTCGGACCGACGGACATGGCGGAGCCCGCGCCGAGGACTCCGTAGAACTCGTTGTGCCCCGTGTAGACAAGCACGAGATCGGGATCGTAGCGATCGAGGATCTCCCCCACCCAGCGCCCGACCTGGTAGCTGCTCACGGCGGTCATGGAGGCGTTGATCCCCTCCACTTTCGCCCCCGGCATGCCGGCGGCGATCATCTCCCGGAGGAAGTTCGTGAAGGCCGCGTTCGGTCCGTAGGGCATCGCCACCGATGAAGAGGCGCCGGCGGTGAAGAACCGGAACGTGCCCGGATCCTTCTTTACGGAAAACCGGGAGTACGGCATCTGAGGGCGGGGGAAATTCGTCTTGTCGCCGGTGACGGGGAAGAAGAGACGGCGGTTGAGGGCCTGGTTGGTGACGTACACCTCCCGCCCCCTCCCGTCCTTCGTCTTCACGTAAAGACCGGTCGGGCCGCCGACGCCGGCGATACGCAGCACCCCCTCGAGGGCGATCACGAGGAGGAATCCGAAGAGGAGAAGAAACGCCTTCTGATAAAGGGTGGTCTTGACTCGGGGGGCGGTCGTGCTCATGGGGCGTCGATCGTACGGCTCACAGGCCGTCCCCGTCAACCTCGCGCCCCCCCGAGGCGGAGCGTCGCCATGAGGCCGCAATGGTCCGAGCCGGGGATGGCCACCCGGACCACGTCGTCCACGACGAACCGGTCCGAGCAGTAGACATGGTCGATCGGAACGCCGAAGAGCATGTTCCACGAAGGCCAGGTGGGGATCGTTCCGCGGCCCGCGCGGGTGCTCCGGAGCCCCGTGGTCCGCTCGAAATCGCGGAGGACCGTCGACCAGGGGGTCGTGTTCAGGTCGCCGGCGAGGATCGTCGGCACGGCGTCGTGAGGGACCCGCCCCGCCACGGCGTCCAGTTGCCGGTTGCGAAGATCGTACAGGTAGGGTGTCTTCGGGGGATAGGCGTGCACGTTGACGAGTCGGAGGCGCCGGTCCCCGTCGCGGAGGAGCACGCTCGCGAACGCCCGCCCGCAGACGGAATACCATTCGACCCGCTCCGGATCGCCTTTCGCGAGAACCGCGACTCCTGGTTTCGGGCTCGACTCGTCGAAGATGCGCGCCGGATATTCGGCGGCGAGGACTTCCAACTTCCGGCGCCACCACCAGTCGACCTCCTGGAGGGCGACGATGTCGGGATTGGTGCGGCGGATGAGCCCGAGGACGCCGTCCAGGTCCCGGTTCGACCACTCGAGATTCAGCGTGAGAATCCGAAGCGGTTCCCCTTCGGCGCGGGACCCGTAATGGCCGGCGGTGACGAAGGGGGGGAGGCTGAAGCCGGCCAGCACGAGGGCGAACACGATGCCGAGGGCTCCCCACAACCGGAGCCGGGCGAGAAACGCGATCCCCGCGGAAACGAAACAGACCGTGATGATCTGGACCCGGAAGCTCGCGAGAAACTCGAGGGGCCACGCCCGGACGGGGAGCAGCGACAGGAGCGCCGCCGCGAGGGCGCCGGTCGTCAAGATGATCGATCCTCGTCGAAGGGCGTGGCGCATTCCATTCCTTTCCCCGAAAAAGAGTCCCGATGAGCACGGGCCATATCCTCGCACCCGCGACGGGGACCCGAGTTCCCGTCGGTCCGGTCCGTCGGAGGATCGGCGGGGGGCGGCGCGGGCTCCATCATCGACCGGGGAGTCTATCTTCCCTCTCATTGGTCCAGTTCAATATAGGACAAAAGGTGGGTGACAAGAGGGGCAATCGAGAGTAGACTGGATGCAAGACAGCCCCCTTCCCCGGGAGGATGACCGATGACCGAAATCCGTATCGACCGAACCCGGGAGCTCCCCCTCTACCGCCAGATCGTCAAGTCGATATCTAACAATATTAATAACAACATAATACACAATGGGGCCCGTCTCCCCTCCATGCGGGATCTCGCGGAGCGACTCGGCGTGAACCGGAACACCGTCTCCTTGGCCTATCGGGAACTGGAAAAGATTGGCCTGGTCCAATCCGACGTTGGAAGGGGGACATTCGTCATCGGCCCCCGTTCGGCGACGCCCGGTTCTTCGGCCTCCCGCGCGCGGGGCGACGGAGGGTACGAGTGGGACCGGATGGTCGCGCGTAGGGCGGTCGGCCGGGGGGATGTACTCGACCGGATCACGAGAGGAGACGGGGTCCTCCGCATCGAATTGACCGGCATGGTCCCCGACCGGAAGCTCTTCCCTGTGGAGGAGTTCCAGCGGGTCCTCGCGGAGATCGTGACGGACGTGGGCCCGTCGGTGCTCGACTACGGCACTCGGGAGGGGTATCCCCCCCTCCGCCGGTGGCTCTCCGAGAGGCTCTCCGCCCGGGGCGCCCCGGTCCCGGAAGAGGAGATCTTCATCTTGAACGGCGCCCAGCCCGGCCTCGACCTGGTGGGCAGGCTGCTCCTCGAAGAGGGGGACACGGTCGCCGTCGAGTCGCCGACCTATTACAACGCCATCGGCGCGTTCCGTCTGTACGGAGCGGAGCTGGCGCCGGTGCCCCTCGACGGGGAAGGCCTCCGGTTGGAGGCCCTCGAGGAGACTTTCGACCGGCAACCGGTGAAGCTCCTTTACTGCATGCCCACCTTTCAGAACCCGACGGGCGTGACCATGGGGCGGAGCCGGCGGGAGGGGGTCCTCGACCTCGCCCGCCGCCGCGGCGTCGCCCTGCTCGAGGACACCTTCGACGCCGAACTCCGCTACCGGGGGGAGGAGGAGGTTTCGCTGCGCGGCCTCCCGGGGGGTGGGGACGTCCTCCAGCTCGGCACCTTCTCCAAGATCCTCTTCCCCGGCCTCCGTCTCGGCTGGCTCGCCGCCCCGCCGGCGCTCCACCGGGCCATCGCGCGCATCCGCCGGTGCACGGACCTGACGGCCGGGCTGCTCGTCCAGGCGGCGATCCACCGCTTCTGCGAGCTGGGCCATCTCGACAGGCACATCGAGAAAGTGCGCGCGGAAAACCGGAAACGGCTCCGGGTGCTCCTCGATTCGATGGCCGAGCACTTTCCCGGAGAGGTGTCGTGGACGAGGCCGGACGGGGGCATGTCGCTCTGGGTCACCATGCCCCGGGGCGTCGATGCCGTGGAGCTTCTTCTCGAGGTGCGGGCGGAGGGGGTGAACTTCTCGCCGGGACCGCTCTTTCACGTCGACGGCGGCGGGAGCGATTCCTTCCGCCTCTCCTTCACGCTCGAGGGGCAGGAGCGAATCGCCGAGGGGGTGCGGATCATCGCCCGCATCATGGAGAAGAAGATCGCCGGCCCGAAGGGGGCGAGGAGCGGCGCCCCTTCGGTGATTCTGTGAGGACGAAGGGGGATGTGAGGTTTGGGGTATGGATCTTGGCAGGAAAGCACTTCCTGCCGTTCGTCCTGAGTGCCGTCCGGCAAGGCCGGGCGGTGTATCGAAGGGGATGAACCGGCGGAGATACGGGACCGGAGGATGGAGTCATGAGTGAGACGAAAGGAACCTTGCGGCTGAAGACGGGCCTCGCCGAGATGCTGAAGGGCGGGGTGATCATGGACGTGACGAACGCCGAGCAGGCGAAGATCGCCGAGGACGCGGGGGCGGTCGCCGTCATGGCCCTCGAGCGGGTGCCGTCGGACATTCGGAGAGACGGGGGCGTGGCGCGCATGGCGGACCCCCGCAAGATCCGGGAGATTCAGAAGACCGTTTCGATCCCGGTGATGGCCAAGTGCCGGATCGGCCACTTCGCGGAGGCCCAGATCCTCCAGTCCCTCGGCGTCGACTTCATCGACGAGAGCGAGGTGCTGACCCCGGCGGACGAGATGTTCCACGTCGACAAACACGCCTTCACGGTCCCCTTCGTGTGCGGCTGCCGGAACCTGGGC
Source organism: Candidatus Eiseniibacteriota bacterium (assembly GCA_043809585.1). Lineage (GTDB taxonomy): Bacteria > Orphanbacterota > Orphanbacteria > Orphanbacterales > Orphanbacteraceae > JBDROZ01. Next base: position 36,601 of record JBDROZ010000022.1, on the reverse strand, counting down.
GAAGCGCTTCGCCGGATCGGCGAGGGGGCGGCGATGATCCGCACCAAGGGGGAGGCGGGCTCGGGGGACATCGTCGAGGCGGTGCGGCACATCCGCTCCGTCGTGGGGGGCATCAAGCGCCTCACCCTTCTCGGCGAAGAGGAGCTGATGGCGGAGGCGAAGGAGCTCGGGGCGCCCTACGAACTCGTGCGGTTGGTGGCGAAGGAGGGGAAGCTCCCGGTGCCGAACTTCTCGGCCGGCGGCATCGCGACCCCCGCCGACGCGTCCCTCGTGATGCAGCTCGGCGCCGAGGCGGTCTTCGTCGGGTCGGGCATCTTCAAGTCCGAGGACCCGGCGGGCCGGGCCAAGGCGATCGTCCGCGCCGCGACCCACTACCGGGACCCGAAGATCCTCGCCGAGGTTTCGGAAGGGCTCGGCGACGCGATGCGGGGCATCAGCGTGGCATCGATTGATCAAAAAGACCTCCTCCAGACACGAGGTTGGTAGTTGCCGGCGATCCTCACCAGCTTCGACTGCGGTACCGGATTGCGGGCTGCGAGGGGCGTTCTCCTGCGCCGCCGTCCTCGACGGGGCAAAGGCCCCGCCTCCGGGCGGCGGCTCGTCCGAACATCCCTCTCGCCGCGCACTCCGGCCCCTCGCGACGAATCTGGTTCGGATCGCCGACAACCGCTGACTCTTGCCAGGCTGGATTATGCATGAATCTCCGTTACGAGGGCTCGGACCGCCTGACGAAAAGCCGACTTGGACGAGCCGCCACCGAGTCCGGCGGGGCTCCGGATGGGAAGAGAATTCGGGGATTCGCGAGGGACCAAGAGTGAACACTATCCGAAAACCCAAGATCGGACTTCTCGCCCTCCAGGGTGCGTTTCACGCCCACGGGGAGGTGCTGCGGCGGCTGGGGGCGGAGGTGGTGGAGGTCCGGCTTCCCGAGGAGTTGGATGGGGTAGAAGGTCTCGTGATCCCGGGAGGGGAGTCGACCACGCTCCTTCATCTATTCGAGGATTACAGGTTCGAGGAACCCCTCCGCAAGTTCGTGGCCGATGGGGGGTATGTCTTCGGGACGTGCATGGGGATGATCCTCCTCGCGAAGGAGGTGACCGGCCCCGCCCAACGGTCCCTCGGCCTCCTCGACGTATCGGTGGAGCGGAACGCCTACGGCCGCCAGGTCGACTCCTTCGAGGCGGAAGGGAACATTCGGGGGGAACCGTTCCCGATGGTCTTTATCCGGGCGCCGAGAATCACCCGCGCCGGCGCCGGCGTCGAAGTCATCGGCACGTGGAACGGCGACCCGGTCTTCGTCCGGCAGGGGAAAATCCTCGCCGCCACTTTTCACCCCGAACTGACGGGCGATCCGGCCGTCCACAGATTGTTTCTCGATCTCCTAACGAACGGACGACGAGTCGATTGTCCCCCCCCGAGGCCGACCGGAAAGCACTGTCGTCCATAACACCCGCAAACCTATCGCGATAACCAGGTTATATTCTCACGGTCTCTTTTTAGGAGATTACGGTTGACATCGAGTAAAGGTCCAGGTATCATGCTCCAGGTCCCTCTGAAACCGTAACCCGATTCGACGGAGACGGCGTTCCCCTGCGAGGTTGGCTTCGGAATTCACTTCTGATGCGGAACAGTCGAGAATCTCTCTCGGATCGAACGATTCACCCCAGTGGCGGCCGGGGTTTCCCGATCGCCCACACGAAAAAGGAGTCTCCCGTATGAAGTCGATTGTGAAAGTCATGGTTCGGGCCGGCCTCTTCGTCGCCCTCGTCGCCGCGACGTCGGCCTTCGCCACCGAGGGCAACCCGATCGCGGCGAGTGACGACCACGAGCCGGGAGTCGCCACCAACACCTTCTCGGTGACGGGCTACACGGACCACGGCGTGTGGCTCGCGGACGTGACCGGCTCCACGACGATGATCCCGTTCGAAAGCTATCCCAGCGGCACGCAGATCACGACCCAGCTCGCGGATCGGTGCATCACGAACGTGACCGGGTATTCACCGTACATCGGGGGCCCGACCGGGGTCTACGTCACGTCTTCCGGATCCCTCCCCTTCCCGATGTTCACCGCCGGTCTTCTGCCGACGGAGCCGAACTTCCTCAGCAACGACATGAGTGCCGGCGGCGGTTACGCCACCGGATCGACAACCTTCGACATGGCCGGCCCGACGACGGCCATCGGCGCCTACGTGGCCGACAGCTCCCCCCTCGGCGGGTTCTCGATCGAGGTCTTCAGCGGCGGCGGGAGCGTCGGCATGATCACCGTCCCCGATCGCTACCTTCCCGATTCGTTCGTCGGGATCGTGAGCACCGTCCCCTTCGACCAGGCTACTTTCTCCGCGGTGAGCACGGTCGATTCGTGGGGCCTGGACAATGTGGAGCACAACTGCACCGACGGGACGTCGACCGAGTCCTCCACCTGGGGCAGCGTCAAGGGCCTGTTCCGGTAGCATGTTCGGAAAGATGAAACGCGAAGGGGGGCCCGCGCCCCCCTTTTTTTGGGTGCGTCCTCGTTACTGCAGTAGCTCCGGCCGGAGCGCCTCGTCTTCCGTGAAGAGGCGCTTGTGGTAGAGGCCGACGAGGATCAGGCTGCCGAGGGCGACCGCCGCGGCGATCATCAGCATCACCACGATCTGGTAGCGGACCGCCGTGAGAGGGTCGGCGCCGCCGAGGATCTGACCCGTCATCATCCCCGGAATGAACACCAGCCCCACCGCCCTCAGCGAATTGAGCACCGGGATCATGCCCGCCCGGAGGGCGGCGCGAAGGGGTTCCCGGATCGCCTCCCACGGCGAGGCGCCGAGGGCGAGAAGCCCCTCGATCTCGCCCGCCCGGGAGCGGGTCTCGGAGAAGAGCCGGTCGAGGGCGAGGGCGATCCCGTTCATCGAGTTCCCGAGGATCATCCCGGCGAGGGGGATGGCGACGCGGGGGGACCACCACGGGTCGGCCCGCACGATGAGCGCGCAGACCGTCACGGCGATCAGCACGGTGGTCGTGAAGAGGGAGAGGTAGGCGTAGCGCATCGAATAGGAAACGGCGTGGGGCGTCCGGGAGCGGGCCGTATGGGCGGCGAAGAGGCACATGAGCGCCACCACGCCGAGTACGACCCACCAGGCTTCCATGGAGAAGAGGAAGACCAGGATCTGCCCCATGACGAGAAGCTGCACCACGGTCCGCACCGTCCCCCAGAGGAGGGAGCGGAGGAGCCCGAGCCGGAGGAGGGCCGAGATCGCCCCCGCCAGGGCGACGAGGACCACCGCGAAGAGAAGCTGCAGATTGCTGATGGGAATGGCGCCGCTCATTCGTCCCTCCCGAGCAGGGGCCACACCGCCGCGCCGAGGCTCTCGGCGAGGCGCTCGTCGTGGGAGGCGACGAGGAGGGCGAGGCCCGTCCGCTCCCGCTCCTCCCGGAGCAGGTCCAGGACGGCGGTCCGGCTCTCCGGATCGAGGGGGGCCGTCGGCTCGTCGAGGAGGAGGACTTCCGGTTTCGCGAGGAGGGCGCGTAGGAGGCCGACCCTCGCCCGTTCTCCGTCCGAGAGTACCCGTGTCTCCCGGCCGAGCTGTTTCTCGTCCAGGCCCATCCGCCCCGCGAGGGCGCGGGCCTGCTCGCCCGGGAACGTCTCCCCCTTCGCGATCTTGAGGCAGAAGGGGAAGCGGAGGTTCGCCTCCACCGTCCCCTCCCGGAACTGGGGCTTCGACGGGACGAAGACGACCCGGCGCCGCCACTCCCGCGGAGGGATCGCCCTCCACGGCGTCCCGCGGAGATCGATCTCCCCCCCTTCGACCTCCCGGAGGCGCGCCACGGCCCGGAGAAAAGTCGTTTTCCCGCTCCCCGACGCCCCCTGCAGCACGGCCGCCCCTCCTTCCGGAATTTCGACGGTGACGCGGATCTCCTTCGCCTCGGGGGCGGGGCGGAGGGTGAGTTCGCGGATGGAGAGTCGACAAGTCACGGGCGGTTCTCCCGGTCGGTCGTTCGATCGCGAGGATACCAGGAGGGGGGACGGGAGGGAAGGCCCCCGCCGGCCCGATTGAACGCCGCGCCGCCCCGTGATAGGTTCCGACCCGTCCGTCCGGATTCCATGACGGAACGGAAGGGGAAGGTTGATGACTCTCGGTCCCTCGCCAGCGGCGGACCCCCGCCCCCGCTCCGGCTGGGCGGGCCGGGCCCTGGCCCATCGAAAACGCCCTCTCACGCGCGGGGTGATCGGCACCGCGGGGCTCCGCTCGGCGGCGACCCTGTTCGGCTTCCTCGTCAGCCTCCTGCTCGCCCGCGTCCTCGGCGCCGCCGGCTACGGCGTCTACGCCTACTCCATGGCGTGGGTCGAAGTTCTCGCCGTGATCGCCGTCATGGGCGTCGACCGTCTTCTCGTGCGGGAGGTCGCCTCGAACGTGACGCTCCGGTCGTGGGGGACCCTCCGGGGGCTCCTCGACGCGTCCCGCCGGGCCGTTCTCCTCGTTTCGGTTCTTCTCGTCGCCGTCGCGGCGCTCGTGGCGCGCGTCGCCGCGGGGAGCGGAGCGTCCGACGCGCTGGTCCCCTTCTTGGTCTCCCTGCTCTACCTTCCCCCGGTCGCCCTGACCCGGGTTCGGCAGGCCGCCCTCCAGGGCTTCCAGCACATCCTGCTCGGCCAGGTGGCGGAGAGCCTCGTCCGGCCCGCCCTCTTCGCCGGTCTCGTTTCGATTTCCGTGGTCTTGTTTCGTTCCTCCGTAGGCGTGACCTGGGTTCTCCTCATGAACGTGGTCGCCGTCGCCGTCTCGCTCGTCGTCGCGACCGGACTGCTCCGGCGCCGGATACCGCCGGTCGTCACAGACGCGGAGCCCCGGTTTCTGGCCCGCCCGTGGGCCCGGAGCGCGTTCTATCTGCTCTTCGCGAGCGGCGTCCTGATCTTCAACTCCCGGATCGGGACGATCATGCTCGGCTCGATTCTCGGCGCCGATTCGGTGGGCGTCTACGCCGTCGCCGTTCAGGTCTCCTGGTTCGTCCTCTTCGTCCAGTTCACGGTGAACACGGTGATCGCCCCGACGCTCGCCGGTTTCCACGCCGCCGGGGACCGGGGGGAGATGCAGAGGGTGGCGACGAAGGCGGCCCGCGTGGCCCTCGCCGGAGCCCTCGTCACCACGGCGGCCTTCGTTCTCTTCGGCCGCTGGTTCCTTTCCCTCTTCGGGCCGGAGTTCGTGCCGGGATACGGCGTCCTCGTCGCGCTCTCCGCGGGGCTCGCGGTCGGGAGCGCCGTCGGTCCCGCCGTTCCGGCGCTCATGATGACGGGAAACGAACGGCAGGCGGCGCTCGGGACCGCCGTAGGGACCGCCGCGAACCTGATCCTCTGCGCGCTGCTCATTCCCCCCTGGTCCGCCGCCGGCGCGGCGGCGGCGGCGATCGCGGCGGGCGTCGTCCGGAACGCCTGGTTCGCCGTCGCGGTCCGAAGGAACACCGGAATCGATCCGAGCGTCCTCGGGCGGTAGAGGTAGGGGGGGGCAACGAAGCGATTCCGATCCGCAGCGTCGGGAAAGTCGCGGGCCCTCGCGCGGACCGGGCCGCGATTGACAAGGTCCACGGACTCGGGATACCCTTGGATCGCTCATTCCCTGTGGCGTTCGCTTTCTTACCCGATGCGCGAGGCGGAAGATCATGTCGGACGGGAACGACAGGCGGCGGGGGTTCTCCCTTCTCGACGGCATGGAGACGCTCTTTCGCCACCGAAGGATGATCGCGACCAACGTCGGGATCGTCGTCGTCGCGGCGGTGATCGTGTCGCTCCTCCTGCCCCAGTGGTACCAGTCCACCGCGGTCATCCTGCCGCCGGAGACGTCCGTCGATCCCTTGACGACGCTCGGAGCCCTCCAGATGGCGGCGGCCACGGCGAAGCTCCCCTGGTTCGCCACGGCTTCGGACGTCTACGGCGCCGTCCTTCGAAGCCGCTTCATATCCGAGGCCATCATCGAACGGTTCGATCTCATGACGCTCTACGATGTCGACAACCTCGACGAAGCCGTGAAGGAACATCGCAGGCACCGCACGATCAAGGTGAGCGACGAGGGCCTCGTCGAGGTCATCGTGGAGGACCGGGATCCGGTTCGCGCCGCCGAGATGGCGAACGACTACCTCGGGATTCTCGACGAATTCAATCAGAACACCCGGATGACCGAGGGAAAGAGGACCCTGCGGTTCGTCGAGGAGCGTCTCCGGGTGACGGAAGGGCAGGTCGTGGCCGCCGAGTCGGCATTGAGGGACTTCCAGAAGGAGCACGGCGCGATCGAGTTGACGGCGCAGGCCGAAGCGCTCATCACCGCCGCGGCGGAGATCGAATCGGAGATCCGAACCATCGAGATCAAGCTCGCCGCGCTCGAGAGCTTCGCGACCGGGGCCTATCCCGAAGTGAGGGTGCTGCGGGCGCAGAAGGAGAATCTCGAAGGGCAGCTGACTCAATTGCTCGGCGACACGGACCTGGTACGCGCATTCCTCGACTCCGGAGATTCCAAACCGTACCCCTCTCTGAACCGGCTCCCCGATCTCGCGATCGAGTACATGAGTCTGCGAAGGGATGTCGAGATCCAGTCGAAGATCCAGGTCTTTCTCGCGCAGGAGCTGGAGCGGGCGAAGATCATGGCGACCCGCGACACGCCCACGATCCAGTTGCTCGACCGGGCGACTCCGCCGGAGAAGCGGCACAGGCCGAGAAGGACTCTGATCGTCGCGGCCTCGTTCATCCTGGCCCTCGTCGGCAGCGTCACGATCGCCTTCGGACTCGACGCCGTCGATTCCTGGAAGGGGGACGGCGACAACCACCGGCGGCTGGACCACATGGTCCAGACCCTGCGGGGCGAGTGGCGCCTCCCACGCGGCAACCGTGCTTCCCGGAGTTGAGCTCCCGAGCGAGGCTCGCACTATGAACCAAAGCGAAGCCCTTCCCCCCGCCGGCCTCCTTCGCCGGGTTCGATGATGTCGGCCGGAAACGGGGATGCTCGGATTTCCCTTCCCTCCCGGACGGACGATAGCGCGACCCGGAGGATCCTGCGCCACGGCCTGGTCGCTTCGGTGCTCGTCGCCGAGGCGGCGATTCTCCTCGGGATCGCGCGCTTCGGCCCGTCGGCCGGGCTGCTGATCGGCGCCGGACTCGCGTTCGTCGTTCTTGTCGCCGTCTCCGACCGGGCGCCGTACCTCGCGGTGATCGCCTTGATGCCGTTCTCCCGGGAGCTGATGATCCCGGGGACCGGATCGGCCCTTCAGGCCCCGACGGAGCCGATGTTGTTCGTCGTCGAAGGGGTGTGGCTTCTCGCGCTGCTGCGGGGAGCGCCGGTCCTCCTGCCCCCCCGCCGGGTGAGCGTCCCCGCCGCCCTCATCATCGCGCTCGCGTTCGCGTCCTGCCTCTACACCGCGTATCCCGCGGAGGTCTTCAAGTCGTCGCTCAACCTGGTCTGGTACGCGCTCTTCGGGTTGGCCCTGACCGGATTCGCCATGAAGTCGCCCCGGGATCTCGGCCGGTTCGCCGCCGCTTTCAGCATTCCCGGCGCCCTGGTCAGCGCCTATTACCTGATCAACATCGTGGGGACCGGTCTCGATCTCAAGGCGGTCAACGCAGGAGCCCGTCCGTTCTTCGCGGAGCACGGCACCTTCGGCGCCTATCTGGGATTCGCGCTCCCCATGGCGGTCGTCTCCCTTCTCCGGTCGACGGGCCGCCGGGGAAGGCACCTGCGCCTCGTTCCCGTCGGCTTGATCTTCGCCGCCCTCGTGCTGTGCATGACGAGGGCCGCCTGGGTGGGCCTCCTCGCCGCCCTGGGAACGACCCTGATCCTCGCCACGGGGTTTCGCCGCGTCAAGACCGGCCTGGTGATGGGGGCCGTGGCGGCGCTGCTGATCGTGCTATTGGCGGCGCTCGCTTCGGAATCGGCGCTGTCCGAACACGCCCGGTCCATCGTGGACACGGAGACGAACGTCTCGAATCTGGAGCGAATCAACCGTTACGCGGCCGCGGTCAACATGTTCCGCGCCCATCCCGTCGGAGGGGTCGGCTTCGGCGCCTATCCGTACCACTACCATCAGTACCGCCGCATCAGTCTCTCCACGACCGAGTCCGGTCCGAAGGCGGGGGCCCACAACATCTACCTGAGCGTGCTCTCCGAGAACGGCGTCGTCGGATTGGCCGTGTTCCTCCTCTTCCTGGGCGGCCTGGCCGCCTGGATCCTCCGGCTCCTCTCCGATTGCCGGCGGGCGGGGCCGAGGGCCCGCCCGTGGGAGCAGATGATCGTCGGTTTGGCGGCGGGACTCGCGGGATACGCCGTCCACGGGATCTTCAATCACTACCCTTCCATCGACAAGGTGAACGTGCCCATATGGACATTCATCGGCGCCCTCGCCGTCTGCGGCAGGTTCGTCTCGTCATTGAACTCCTCGGGCGGTGGGGCCCACGATGCTTCGTAGGATCATTCTCAATTCGACCGCCCTTCTCTCCGGACAGCTCGTGGTCAAGGCGCTCGGCCTCGTCTGGCTGGCGGTCGTCGCGAGGCATCTCGGCGACTCCCGCTTCGGGTATCTCTCCTACGCGCTTTCCCTCGCGGGCCTGCTGGGCGTGGTGGTCGAATTCGGATTCTCCCCGGTGGTCACGAGGGAGATCGCCCGGAGGCCGGAGGAGGCGGCGAAGTACGTTTCGAACGTTCTCACTCTCCGGCTCCTGCTCATCGGGATCTTCGTTCCCCTGACGGCGGTCGTCGCCCTCCGTACGGGAGCGGCGGGCGGGGGACTGCTTCCGGTGTACATCGCCGCCGCGGCGACCGCGGCGGGAGGCCTCTATTCGATATCGGGCGCAGTGTTCTTCGGCCGGGAGAAGATGGAGTACCCGTCGGCGATCATCATCGCCGGGAAGGTGCTGGCGATTCTGATCGGGTTCTGGGCCGTGAGTCGCGGCGCCGGGGTCGCGGGCATCGCCCTGATCTTCCTCGTCGAGCCCGCCCTGAACCTCCTCTTCTCCGTTCCCGTCATGCGACGGCGATTCGGGATTCCCTTCGTCCCCGGCCTGGACCTCCCCTTCTGCCGGAGGCTCGTCAAGGACGCCCTCCCCTTCGCCCTGGCCCTCGCTCTCGGGCTCTTCTACTTCCGGATCGACGTGGTCATGCTCTCCGCCATGAAGGGGAGCGAGGAGGTGGGTTGGTACAGCGCCGCCTCCCGCCTGCTCGAGGGACTCGTCTATCTGCCCGCCGCCTTCCTGAGCGCCGTGTTCCCGGCCCTCTCGCGGCTCAAGGAGGGATCCTCCGAGAGGCTCCGGGAAGCGGTCTCCCGATCGTGGGAATTCATGATCGCCATCGGCCTGCCCGTGGCCCTCACGCTGATCCTCTTCAGCCGGCCGATCGTGCTCATCCTGTTCGGGGCGGAGTACCTCGAGACGGTCGGAGTTCTCCGGTGGATCGGCGCGTCGGCCTTCTTCGTGTTCTTGAACAACTTCCTCGGGGTTCTTCTCGGCGCTATCGACCGGCAGCGCGTTCACTTCTACTGTTCCCTCGGCGGGGTGCTTCTCAACGTGGCGCTGAATCTGTACCTCATCCCGCGGCAGGCCCACCTCGGGGCCGCGCGGGCCACGTGGTTCACCCAGGTCCTGCTGCTGATCCTGCTCTCGTGGTTCGTGATTCGCTTCACCGGGGCCCGTCTCGGCGCCGCCCGGTTGATCAAGCTCGGATTCTCAGGCATTCTCCTCGCCGGGGCGCTCCTCCTCTCCAGGGATCTCCATCCGGGCCTGGGGCTCGCGCTCGGAGCCCTCGCCTACGGGGGAGGAGCTCTCGCGAGCGGGGCGGTTACTCCGGAGGAGCGCCGGCGGGTCCGGGCGGCGATCTTCCGCCGGGGAACGGGCGACGGTTCCGATGCGCGGGAGTGACCCCGCTTCGCCCCCCCGGGGGAGGTCGTCATGACACGGAAGGGGATGGGTCCGGTGCGGGTCCTGATTGTCGATCACGTCGGCGGGATCGAGACCAACCGCCAGAAATACGCGATCCTCGGTTCCGATCCGGATGTGGATCTGACCCTTTTCGTTCCGGAGACGTGGATCGAGAATCAGCGCACGGTCCGGGCGGAGAGAGACGCCGAGAACTGCCGGGTACTCACCGGGCGCGCGGGCTTCCGCGGTTACGAGAACCGGGGGTTCTTCTACACGGGATTGGCGGGGGCGATCGCGCGGACGAAGCCGGACGTGCTGCACCTGAACGAGGAGCCGTTCAGCCTCTTCGCCCTCCAGAGCGTCCTCCTCGCCCGGCTGATCCGCCCCGACGTGAAGATCCTCTTCTACACGTTCGACAACCTCCGCGCGGGCTTCCGGTACCCCTACCGGCCTTCCTGGTTCTACGGGCTGGTCCAGCGGATCGTGCAGGGATCGTCGGATCTCGGCACGGCGGGATGCGCGGACGCGATGGGCATTCTCCGTTCGCGCGGCTTCCGGAAGCCGGCTCGCTTCGTGCCCCTCGGCGTGGACACGAGCCGGTTCCGGAAGAAGGACGTCTCGAAAGGGAGGGCCGAGCTCGGTCTCGGGCCGTTCGTCATCGGTTTCGTCGGCCGTCTCGTTCCGGTCAAGGGCGTACATGTGCTCCTGGAGGCTCTTCCTCGGGTGGAAGCCGACTGGTCGTGCCTCGTCATTGGCGACGGGGAGCAGCGGGGGTCGGTGGAGGATTTCGTCAGGACCCGCGGGTACGCCGACCGTCTGCGGATCGAGCCCGGCGTCCCGCACGGGAGCGTGGCGGACTGGCTGAATCTCATGGACGTGCTCGTTCTTCCTTCGATCACGATGCCGAACTCCAAGGAGCAGTTCGGAAGGGTGCTGATCGAAGCGATGGCGTGCGAAGTCCCCGTGATCGGATCCGACAGCGGCTCGATCCCGGAGGTCATCGGCGAGGCGGGCCTCGTATTCCCCGAGGGCGATTCGGAAGCCCTCGGCCGGATCTTGTCGGGTCTGGCGCGGGACGGGGCGGAACGGGCCCGGCTGGCGGCGGCCGGCCGGTCGCGGGTCACCCGTCACTTTTCGTGGCGCCGTGTTGCGGAGACTTACAAGAACATCTACGATGAACTCCTGCGGGGGACCCCGCGATCGGAGGACCGTCCGGAGTGGAGTACCTCTTCCTCGTCATCTCCGCCTTCGTCTCCCTGATCGTCAACGGCCGGGGCATGTTCCGCCGTTCCCGGATCGAGAGAGTCCTGGTCTTCAAACTCGACCACATCGGAGACGTGGTCACGGCCACGCCCGCCCTCGATCATCTCCGGGACGCCTATCCGGGGGCCGAGATCACTCTGGTCGTCGGCCCGTGGTCCGCCCCGCTGATCGAGGGCCATCCGAGCGTCGATCGCCTCGTCGTCCACGGGAGCCGGGCATTTGCCCGGAACGCCCCGCTCCCCTCTTCCCCTTCCCTCAGGACGCTCCTCCCCCGTGATCGCTACGACCTCGTGGTGGGGCTCAGGGACGACAAGGATTCCCTCGCGGTTTCTCTCGGTGTCGGCGCGGTGCACCGCGTCGACCGCGGGACGGTCCGGATCGCGGAGAAGCTGCGCCGCCGGCGTGGAGCTCTCCGGACCGGCGCCTCTTCGGAGTCGATGCACGAGGTGGAGACGAACCTCCGCATCGTCGGCGCCAGCCCGCCCCCCGGGGGGGCGCGGCCCCGTCTCTTCGTCCGGAAGGACGCCGAGGAGTGGGCGAAGGTCCTGGTCGCCGGCCGGCCGGAATTCGCGAACGGCTACGTGGTCCTGCATCCCGGAGCCCACTCGCCGCTTCGCCACTGGCCTGCGGACCGGTTCGGTCTCGTCGCGCGCTGGGTCCGGAAGGAGAGGGGCCTGGGAGTGGTCGTCACCGGCTCGACGGAAGAAGCCGGGCTGGCAAGCAACATCGCGGCGGAAGGGGGAGAAGGGGTGCTCGACCTCGCGGGGAAGACGACGCTCTCTCGGGCGGTGGCCATGATCGCGGGGGCCCGGGCGATGGTGTCCGTCGACACGGGTCTCATGCATGTGGCGACGGCCGTGGGAACGCCGGTGGTCGCCCTGGTGGGTCCGGAGGATCCCTCTCGGTTCGGGCCCTACGGACCGGACCATCTGGTCGTCGACCATCGCTACCCCTGCTCGCCGTGCGACCAGGTTCACTGCGTTCGCGCGTCGAACGAGTGCATGGAGGCGATCACGGTCGCGGAGGTGATACGGGCACTCTCTTCCCGGCTCGACCTCCGGCCGTGGCCGGGCCGGAGCGAGGCGCCCCGGGATCGCCCGGAACCGGAAGGCCGGCCCTTGTAACGCCTCGTTGTCTGCGTGCCGGGCCTCTGGTATGCTGCTTTTCGATGTTCTTCGGACCGGGAAGAGGGTGGAGGGTCCGGTTTCGAACGCGCCGCGGAGCCATGAAGATATTATTCCTCACCTCGCGACTCCCCTATCCGCCCCACCGCGGCGACCGCGTCCGGACGTACAACTTCCTCAAGCGGCTATCCCGGGATCACGAAATCCACCTGCTCACGTTCGTGGAGTCCGCCGACGAGACCCGCCATTTCGCCGCACTGGAGCCGTACTGCCGGCCTGAGGCGGTGGTGCTGACCCGGCGCGCTTCCTACGTCAACATGTTCACCCGGTCCATGTCGAAGCTCCCCTTTCAGGTTCTCTACTACCGCTCTCCCGGGATGAGCCGGGCCGTGGAGCGCCGGCTCCGCAGGCACCGCTTCGATCTCGTCTACACCCACCTCTTCCGGATGGCTCCGTTCGCGCCGGAGCCGGACGGTGCGCTCAGGGTGCTGGACCTCACGGATTGCATATCGGCCGAGCTCGCGGCGTCGATCCGTCACCGTCCGCTTCCGATGAGGCTTCCCCTGAAACTGGAGGTCGGTAAGATACGCCGCTACGAGACCGAGTCGGCCGGGCGCTTTCACGACGTGTGGACCATATCGGAGTCGGACAGAGAGAAGATCCTCCGCATGTCGCCGGACGCTCCGGTGACCGTCGTCCCGAACGGGGTGGATGAATCGCTGTTCGAGGTCTCGCCGGCCCGTTCCGCGAAGGTCCTCGGCTTTCTCGGGAATTTCGGGGTGCCCCACAATATCGACGCGGCGCGACACCTCGTCCTCGACATCATGCCCCGAATCCTGGAGAGCGTCCCCGACGCCCGGCTCGAACTGATCGGACAGGGGCACTCGCCCGCCCTCCGGAAACTCGACGGAGCGAACGGGACCACCGTGGTCGGGCCGACCGAAAGCCTCGGGGAGGCGCTGGGACGTCTGACCGTGTTCCTGTCGCCCCTTCGCTTTGCGGCGGGCGTCCAGAACAAGATCCTGGAGGCGATGGCGTCGGGCCTGCCGGTGGTGACTTCGTCTCCGGGGAATCGGGGCCTCGCGGCGGAGCCGGAGACCGAGATCGTCGTCCGCGACGGGCCGGAGGAATTCGCCGCCGCCGCCGTGTCTCTGCTTCGCGATCCGGTTCGAGCCGCCCGCGTGGGGGAGAAGGGCAGGGTCTCGGTCCGACGACGATTCTCCTGGGACAGGGTCGCGGCGAGGGTCGACGATCTGCTCTCTTCCGGCCCGCGGGAGCGGTGAGGCCCGCGGGATTCCGGGGCGCCCCGGCGTAATAGGGCGCCTGGGCGCCGCGCGAGCCGATCTCCCCCCGTGCGCGCGGCGGCGGGAGATCTTTTCCTCGACCGCCCCGTCCGGTTTTGGGATAATGCGGCCATCTTCGTGGATCTCGTCACTGCAGGTCCGGGCCGCCGGACCGGGCGTCCGTCCGTCCGGGCTTCCGAGGTGCCTTCGCATGCGTATCTTCGAGAAAGCCGGTTCCCTCGCCGCCCTTTTCGTCCTGGCCATTCTGGCCGCGTCGCCTTGCCCGGGCCAGGAGAGCGCGACCGGCATCTCGCCCCTGCACGTGAGCGAGGGCACGATCTCGGACTCGCTCTACATGGTGGGTCCCGGGGACGTGTTCGTGGTCACCATGCTGGGGGAGGCCCAGCAGTCCTTCACGGTGCCCGTAACCCCCGAGGGGACGGTGGTCGTGCCTCCGGCGGGATCCATCGCGGTCGCGGACATGACGTTGCGGCAGGCGAAGAGCGAGGTGATTCGCGTCCTCTCCCGGTACTACCGGGGCGTCGAGATCCAGTTCACCCTCACGAAGCTCCGGCGCTTCGAAATTCACGTGCTGGGACAGGTCAACGACCCGGGAACGTATATCGTCACTCCCGTGACCCGGGTTTCCGCGGCGATCGACATGGCCGGGGGGTTTCTCGAGAAGGGCTCCCGGCGAAGGGTGGCGATCCACAGGGCCGACGGCAGCAAGGCCCTGGCCGACGTCCTCCGCTTCGAGAGGCTCGGCGAGCGGAAGTGGAATCCGTTCGTCTCCGACGGCGACCTGATTCTGGTTCCCGTGGCTCTGGGATACGCGACGGTGTTCGGTATGGTCGCCCTGCCCGGAACCTACGAGGTCGTGCCCGGCGAGAAGATCTCCGACTTCCTGAGGATCGCCGGTGATTTCACGGACGACGCCGTGAGAGAGGACGTCGAAATCCGGCGGTTCCTTTCGGACGATCCTTCCCGCACGAGCGGATTCCGCGTCGACTTCATGAAGGACCCGCCTTCCAGCGGGGAACCGGACCTGTTCGTGCATTCGGGAGACGAGATCTTCGTCCGCGGAGTCCCGCAGTGGCATCTGCACCGGGGAGTCCTCGTGACGGGAGAGGTCAAGTACCCGGGCGTCTACGTGGTCGATGAAGGGTCGGAACGCCTCGCCGGCATCGTGAACCGGGCCGGAGGATTCACGGAGGACGCGGATCTCTACGAAGCGACGCTGACGCGCCAGTCCTTCTTGAGCGAGGCGGAAGACCGGGAGTACGAGAGGCTCCGCACAATGCCCGTGGTGGACATGACGGAGGACGAGTACGCCTACTTCAAGATGAGGTCCCGGGAGAAGAAGGAACAGGTGGTCGTGGATTTCGAGGCGCTCTTCCGCCGGGGAGACCCGGAGCAGGACGTCCTTCTCCGCCGGGGGGACATCATCACCGTTCCCCAGCTTTCCCGGACCATCACCGTGAGCGGTCAGATCGTCAATCCGGGCCGCATCCCCTTCAAGGAGGGGGAGGATTACCGCTACTACGTGACGAGGGCGGGGGGATACGCGGCACGGGCTTCGAAAGGGAAGATCCGCATCATCAAGGGTTCGACGGGGATTTGGTTCGATCGGGGGGAGACGAAACTCGAACCGGGGGACACGATCTGGATCCCGGAAAAACCGGACCGGGACTACTGGGAGCTGTTCAAGGATTTCATGACCGTCGCCGCCCAGGTCGCCACGGTGTACCTCGTCGTCGACCAGGCTACGAAGTGAGCCGTTCCTGACGGCCCCGGGCGGTTTCGAGGAGGATCGCCTCGAGCCGCTCCACGATCCGGTTCCAGCCGAACTCGCGCTCCACGAGACTCCGGCCCGCCCGGGCGATCGACGCCGCGGCCCCCTCGTCCCGAATCAGCGAGACGATTCCCCCGGCGATCGACTCCGCGTCGTCCGCGACGAGAAGATGTTCGCCATTCCTGCACGGAATTCCCTCGACGCCGAGGGCGGTGCTGACGACGGGACGCTCATTCGCCATCGCCTCGAGGATCTTGAGCCTCACGCCCCCGCCGACCCTGAGGGGGACGACGAAGATCGCCGCCGCCCGAACCGTCTCCGCGGCGTCGTCGACCCGGCCGAGCACGTGGATTCCTGATTCGGGACGATGCAGATCCCCGACGGTCCCGTTCGGGTCGTCTCCGGCGATTCGAAGCTCGGCGCTCGGCACGGCGCGGCGCACGATCGGGAAGACGGCGTCCGCGAGCCACCGGGCCGCTTCCCGGTTCGGGGCCCACCGATAGCTCCCGAGAAAGAGGACGATCCCGGGGCGCTCCGGAGGGGGGATCGCCTCGCCGGGCCGCACGGGGGCCCCGGGAGGCAGGACGTGGATGCGCGCGCCGGGCGCCAGCCCGCCGAGCTCTTCCCGATCACGGCCGGAGAGCACGAGAACCCGGTCCGCTTCACCGGCCCCTTTCCCTTCCGCCCTCCGAATGCGGGCGAGCTCGAGACGGCCGGCCGCGCGGACGGGAAACGGCTTCCCCGCCAGGTATCGCTCGAAGAGGGAACTCTCCACGTTGTGATCGACGAGGACGAGGGGCGTCCGGGGAGCCGCCCGGCGGAGGAGGGGGATCAGGTAGGCCGTGAAGAGCGAGTCGAGCAGAACGAGGTCGAAGCCGCCGCGGGCCAGGAGCCGTTTCACCTCCCTTTCGACGGCGGGATAGCGGTGGCGGGCGATGCGGATCGATTCGCCTGCCCCGAGGAACCGCCAGGCCGTCATCCCCCGGGACACCGGCCGGCAGGGAACGGGCGCGCACGCGATCTCCCGGGAGAGCTCGCGGACGCCGTCAAGATCGCCCGTGCGGCGGATCGGCGCGACGAGCGTCAGTTCGTGGCCCCGGCGCGTCAGGCCGACGGCGTGGTGATAGGGGACGAGCTTCCCCCCCGAGTCGGGGGGGAAAGGAACGAAGGGGGTGGCGTGGAGGATTCGGAGCGGGCCCATCCCTTCCGCCATGGCCCCCCCGCCCACGAGAATCGGCTTCATAACCTCCTCCGTCGCGAGATCGAGCGAAGAGTCGGTCGCAAGGAACGAGGGTGAAAACGCCCGGAGACGGCCTACGAAGGCCGCCCGGGACGTTTTCGCCCGAGGACACCGCCGCACGGCTTTGCGGCCGATCGCAGCAGGACGGAGGTTGTGAATCCGGTTCTACGCCCCGAGCGACTTCCGCACGGAGTCCCGCACGGCTTTCGAGCCCGCCCGGACCTTCGCGAGAATGGCGTCGGCGCCCTCGCGCATCTTCTTCACGAAGGGGGGGTCGTCGATCTCGTTCAGGTTGATGATGACGTTGAACCAGGAGCCTTCCGCCGCCGCTTCGGCGCAGAGGGCGGCGACGGCCGCGTCGGAGACGCTCGCGGGATTCCCCTTCTCGCCCGTCGCCGCGGCGATGTCGATCACCTCCGGCGTCCTCTCGAGGGTGTGGAAGGGGACCCGGGCCGCCTCCTTCATCGCCGCGAGGATCGCCCCGTCCCGGGCCCTCTTCTCCTCGTCCGTCCCCTTCGGGAGGCGCATGGCGTCGATCACCGCCGAGAAGGCGTTCGTGTCCTCGTCGATCGCCCGGAGAAAGAAGTCCTTCAGTTCCTGCCCCTTGGCGGCGACTTCGGACATCTCGCCCCACGCGTTCTCGTGCCCCTTCTTGCCGACCGTGAGGTTCGCCACCATAGCGGCGAGGGCGGCGCCGAGGGAGCCGGAGAGGGCGGCCACGCTCCCCCCGCCGGGGGCGGGGGATTCGGTGGAGACCTCGTCGCAGAAGTCGAAGACCCTCTTCGACGCCAGCGGCCCCATTCGCTCCGCCACGCGGTACTCGATGATCTTCTCCGCCGGGTCGAAGGGATAGAGGTCGGAGAGGCCGAGAGACTGGACCGCCGTCTCGATCAGCATCGGCTCGGGCACGCCGACGGACCGGCCCTGCTTCTTCAAATAGTGGACCCCCGCCGCGAGGAGGGCGCTTCTCGGAATGAGGCCGACGAGTTCGCTCCCCGTCACACGCATGCCCCGCTCCGTCGCCTGCCGGCACACCTCGTCGAAGACCGCGTGGATCGGGGAGACCTCGTAGTCGGTGAAGTTGATCGAGATCTGAGCCCGCTTGTACTCCTCGATCACCCACCCCACGGCCTTCACTTCCTTGAAGAGCCCGGGCTCGACGATCGGCTTCCCCTCTTTGTCCCGCACGAACTTCCCGTCCGGGCCCCGCTTGTTCCGCCCCGCCTCGCGGATTTCGAGGGCGATGTCGCCCGCGAGCTTCTTGTCGAGCGAGTTCAGGTTGATGTTGTAGGCGATGAGGAACTTCCGGGCGCCGACCGCCGTCGCCCCCGCCCTCGCGTTGAACGCGGCGGGCCCGAAGTCGGGTCTCCGCTCCGGCTTCTTGATGTTCTCCGCGAGCCCTTCATATTCGCCCATCCGGACGTAGGCGAGGTTTTTCCGCTCCGGCGAACTCGCGGCGTGCTCGTAGAGGTAGACCGGGATGCCGAGTTCGTCGCCGACCCGCTTCCCGAGCTTCCGGGCGAGCGCCGCGCACTCCTCCATGGTGATCCCGGAAACGGGGACGAAGGGGCAGACGTCGGTCGCCCCCATCCGGGCGTGGGCGCCATGGTGCCTTCTCATGTCGATCAGCTCCGACGCTTTCTTGACGAGAAGGAACGCCCCCTCCACGACCTGGTCCGGCGTCCCGACGAAGGTGATGACCGTCCGGTTCGTCGCCGCCCCGGGATCGACGTCGAGCAGGGTCACCCCGGCCTTCTCCGCCTCCGCGGTCACCGCGTCGATGACGCCCCGATCCCGTCCCTCGCTGATGTTCGGTACGCACTCGACCAGAGCCATGGGAGTCACTCCTCTAATCGACTTTATTACAATAGGTTGTGTGATTCGACCCGGCGGACTGTCCTCCGGAACCGCCTGGAGAACGGGGCATCGCGGGCGATTTTCATCCTCCATGACACCACAGCCGGGCCGCCGGGTCAATCGGCATCGGGGAGAGGAACGAGCACGGACGTTGTCCTAAGGGTCCCTCATTTGGTACTTTTGCGGGCACGTGTCCGTGACAGCGAGGAGACCGATAAGTTGGCGGATCTGAGAGAAATCCTGAGGCTGAGCGAGGACCCCCTCGGCGGGGCGGGCGTGGTCGACCGGGATCTGGTGGAGCGCGTCGACGCCGCCGTGGAGGAGGTCATGAAAAAGGGGGAGGGGGGCGGGTACCTGTCGCTTCTCAATCCCCTGGTGCAGGGGAAGGACGCCGGGGAGGGCGTTCTCTACGCCGCCGGATACCTTCAGGCTCGGGCGGGGGACGAGATCATCGCCCGCCAACTCTTCTCGGTCCTCTGCGAGCGTTTCGAATCGAAGAAACGCTACGCCGATCTCGGCGCGGTTCTCGATCGGGCGCTTCCCATGGTCGGCACGCCCGAACTCGCGCGGGTGGCCGCGAGGCTCTGGGAGAAGAGCGGCGGGAAGGAGGCCGGACCGGAGCTCCTGGCGAAGGCCCTCGAGATCGACGACGAGAACCACCGGATCCTCTGGGCCGTGGGCGCCTCCCGGATCGCGTCGGGAGAGGAAGAGGGGGGGCTGCTTCTCCTGGCCCGTTCTCTCCCCGGCTTCGCCCGGAAGAACGCCAGGGAGCGCCTCGAGGAGGGGGCGCTCTACATCCTCGAGAGCCCCTCCCGGGAGACCCTTCTCCCCGTGCTCGAGTCGCTCGAGATCCTCACCCAGGCATCGGAGACGGAAACGGCGGTCAGCCTCTTCGAGCTGACCCAGAACGCCGTCCTCGAGCACGGCCTCGCGAAGGAGAGCTGGGAGATCCTCCGCAAGGTGTTCGAGAAATCCCCGGACCGGGACGCCTATCGGAAATTCGCCGCCGCCGCGGGGATCGCCGCCCACGACGGCATTCGAGACCCGGCGACGCTCTTCAAGACCGCCGGCATCGCCGACCCGAAGGTCCCGGCCGAACAGGCCCTCCAGGCCCTCGACAAACTGCTCGAGATGCCGCCCGGGCGGCACGTCCTCCATCACGGTTGGGGGGTCGGCGAGATCCTCGCCAACGACGGGGAGAGCCTGACGATCCGGTTCAGGGAGAAGGGGCTGCACCGGATGAGCGTCTCCCTCGCGAAGACCGCCCTCACCCTGCTCCGGCCGACGGATCTCCGGGTGAAGGTCTACCTCGACCGGGACGGCATGATGGCGGCGCTCAAGGAGAACCGCGCCGAGTTCCTCTACCACGCCCTGGTGCACCTCGGCGGAGGGGCGAATCAGGACGACGTGAAGAAGCTCCTCGTCACCCTCGGCATCCTGCCCCCCGCGAGTTGGGCGGACTGGTGGAAGAACGCGAAGAAGGAAGCGGAGAAGGATGCGCGCTTCGACCTTTCGCAGATCTTTCGCAAGGTGATCCGAATCCGGAACGGAAAGGATTCGTCGGCGCTTCCCGAAGTCGACCTCGCTGGCAACCTCCGAAAGAGCCTCGACCTCCTCTTCCGTTTTCTCGACCAGCATCCGGAGGAAATGGAGCGGCTCGCGAAGCGCTACGGCCACCAGCTCCAGTCCCTCGCCCGGTACGAAGAGCGGACGGCGACGGAGCGGATCCAGACGCACCTCCTCCTGCACCGTCTCGGGGGCACGGACGATGACGAGTTCCGGAAGAGCCTCGACGAGTTTCTCCGGGCGCCGGAACTGACCCCCGTCACGACGGAACAGCAGAGGACTCTCCTCTCCATGGTTTCCGAGGACCGGAAGGCGGTGGTGGCGGGCGTCCTGCTCGACTCGAAAGTGCAGGGAGTGCGCCGCGAGGCTTGGGCCGTTCTTTCCACCCGGAACGAGAAGGAGCGGGAGCGGGAGATCGCCGCGGTGCTCCACGGGAGCCCCGCGCGGTCGAGCGCCGTCATTCACGTGGTCAAGGAGCTCGCGGGGGGCGGATGCCCCGACGTCTGGGCGTGCGTGCACGCCCTCATCAACATCGTGGAGCATCCGGAGAAGGAAAATTACCGGAACCACGCGATCGAGACGCTCCGTTCCGACGAGCTTCGAAGGTGCATGACCGAATCGACGCCGACGGCCGATGACGGCTCCTATCTCCGCAACCGGCTTCTCAACTGGAAGCACTCGGAGCGCTACCTCTTCCCGATCCTCGAAGCGATCCGTGGGACCGCCCTCGGATCGATCGCGGACGAGGCGGAGTCGCAGCGGGAATCCATGAGACCCCAGAAGGGGGCCGGCCTGCTCGACAAGTACGCCGGGCGGCTCCTCATGACCCGCGCCACGCTCACCCGGCTCCGCAAGGAGGCGGAGGGAATCGACTGGGACCTCAAGACGACGATCCCCCACGAGATCCGGAAGGCCCGGGAGCACGGCGACCTTCGGGAGAACGCGGAATACGACGCGGCGAAGCAGAAGCAGGCGGAAGCGACGAAGCGGCTCGGCGAGCTGAACGACCGGATGCGGCTCGTGAAGGTGATCGAGGAGATCGAGATCCCGGACGGCGAGGTGGTGCCCGGCACCGAAGTGGACCTCGTCGCGAGCGACGGCGCGGACGTGACCTACTGGATCCTCGGCGAAGGGGACCGGGAGCTGGGCGACGAGGTCATCTCCTACCGCGCCCCTCTCGGCGAGATGCTTCTCGGCAGAAAGGTGGGCGACGAAGTCGGCCCGATGAACGACCGGACGTTCCGGATCGCGGCGATCCGGAAGCGCCTTCCCGAACAATAGGAAGTGATACGCGCGGCCCCGGTCCCGCGGAAAGGGGCGCCGCGATCGACGGAGGCTGATCGAATGGACACGCTGCTCGACCGGTTCCTCAGGTACGTGAAAGTGGAGACCACGGCGGTGGACGAGACCGAGGACGTCCCGAGTTCGCCGGGACAGCTCGTTCTCGGGAAGATGCTCGCCGAGGAGATGAAGTCCCTCGGGCTCGAGAACGTCGTGCAGAACGAGTTCGGGATCGTGATCGGGACGGTGCCGGGCAACGTGAAGGGGGCGCCCGTCATGGCCTGGCTCGCCCACGTCGACACATCCCCCGAGGCGGGCGGCAAGGACGTGAAGCCCGTGATCCACGAGAAGTACGACGGCGGGGACATCGTCCTTCCCGGCGACAAGACGAAGGTGATCCGGGTTTCCGATACGGACCACCTCGAGGGGCTCGCGGGGAAGACCCTGATCACGTCCGACGGGACGACCCTTCTCGGAGCCGACGACAAGGCGGGCGTGGCGAACATCATGACCGCCGCCGCGAAGCTGATGGCGGACCCGGACATCGAGCACGGGCCGATTCGCGTCGTCTTCACCTGTGACGAGGAGGTGGGCCGCGGAACGGACAAGATTGACTTGAAGCAGATCGGAGCCGCCGTGGCCTACACCGTGGACGGCGAGTCGGCCGGGTTGATCGAAGGGGAGACCTTCTCCGCCGACCTCGCGACGGTGACCATCACGGGCTACAACGTCCATCCCGGTCTCGCGACGGGGAAGATGGTCAACGCCATCCGCCTCGCCGGCCAATTCATCACGCGCATGCCTCGGCACCGCCTCGCGCCGGAGACCACGGCCGGCAAGGAGGGCTTCCTCCATCCCTACGTGCTGGAGGGGAGCGTCGCCGAGGCGAAGATCAAGATCCTGCTCCGCAGTTTCGACTCCGCCGAGCTGCCGGAACAGGCGGAGCTGCTCCGGAAGATCGCGGCCACCGTCGCCGCGGAACACCCGAAGGCGAAGATCGACGTGGCCGTGAAGAAGCAGTATCGGAACATGGCGGACCACATGAAGGAAGAGCCCCGGGCGATGAAGCTCGCCGCCCTGGCCGTGAAGCGGGCGGGCATGGAGCCGAAGATCGAGTCGATCCGGGGGGGGACGGACGGCGCCCGTCTCGCCGAGATGGGGCTGCCGACGCCGAACCTCTCGGCGGGCATGCACAATTTCCACTCCCCTCTCGAGTTCGCCTGCCTCGAGGAGATGGAGCAGTCCGTGAAGGTGCTCGTCGAGCTGGCGAAGCTCTGGGGGAAAGAGAAGGCGTAGCCCGCGACCGCCTCGCGCCTTCTACTGCGGGCGAGCATCGCGGGCTGCGAGACCTCCTTTCCTTCGCCACTTCCTCGACGGGGCCCGTCGGGCGCTTTGACTTATCGCGACGGTTAGGAGCGATAAGTATTAGCGCCCGGGGGGAGGATCTTATGGCCCCGACTCCGGGAGCGGCTCGTCCAAGTCGGCCTCTCGCCGCGCGCTTCTCGCCCTCGCGACGAAGGCACTCGGCGTCCGCGGGCTAAACGAGATTCCAGGGCAACTTCACCACTCAGAAGAGGCGTTCCCGATACCTGACCGTGGACGTTCGTCGGCGATTTCCTCGCCCGCCGTCAGTGATGGAGACCGTCTGTCACCTCCCCTCCTGTGATACTCTCCCTTCCATGACTCCCGACGGACCATTTTGCGTGAACCGAGGCGACGGACCGGGGAGGGACGATGTCAGCTTCGTCCTCATCGGCACGACCGAACCGGGCAACATCGGCGCCTCGGCCCGGGCCCTGAAGGCGATGGGCTTCCGCCGTCTCGTGCTCGTGAATCCCACGGAAGGGTGGCGGTCGGACCACGCCGTCGCCATGGCCCACGGCGCGGAGGAGTTGCTCGAGGGGGCGGAGGTCTTCGACCGCCTCGACGAGGCGATCGCCGACTGCGCGTGGGTGGTCGGAACGACCCGGCGTACGAGGCGCCACCAGGCGAAGACGGTGACGCCCAGGGCGTGGGGGGAACGGCTCGGGAAGATCCCCGCGGGGGAGAAGGTGGCCGTCCTTTTCGGCCCCGAAAAGACGGGGCTCGTGAACGAGGACGTGCTCCGCTGCCGCCTCGTCGTCACCATCCCCTCCCCCGTCGACTACCCCTCCCTCAATCTCGCCCAGTCGGTGATGCTTCTTTCGTACGAGTGCGGCCTCGCCCTCCGGCGGCCGGCGGAAGGGGTCGGCGCGCCCCCCCTCGCCACGGACGAAGAGCTCGAGAAGATGTACGCCCACCTCGGGGAGGCGCTCCTCGCCGGGGACATGAACGAGAAGAAGGTCCGCGTCTTCCTTCGGAACTTCCGGGTCATCCTCGGGCGCGCGGCCCTCTCGAAGGACGAGGTCCACCCCTTCCACACACTCGCCTCCCGCATCCGCGGCCCGAAACCGCGGGTGAAATAGCGGGGCGACGGCGGGGATTGCAATCGGGCCCACCGCCTGCTAACGTCTTCCGGTCCTCGGGGAAGGAGACCGTCTTGACCATCGAAGGGCGCGCGACGGCGGAAGGAACCGCCGCCTACCGCGATCGATTCACCGGGAAGCTGTCGCCGGAGCACTTCCGTTTCATCGACGACCTCGTGGTCGGCACCATCGGCATCGGCACCTATCTCGGCCCCCACAACGAGGAGACCGACGCCGATTACAGAGGAGCCCTGGTCGAGGCCCTGAAGACCGGCTGCAATCACCTCGACACGGCGATCAACTACCGCTGCATGCGGAGCGAGAAGATCATCGGCCGGACCCTGGAGATCCTGTCGGACGAAGGCCGGATCGCCCGGAACGAAGTGATCCTCTGTACGAAGGGGGGATACGTTCCCTTCGACGGCGAAGCGCCGAAGAACATCCGCCGATTCATCCGCGAATCATACGTGGAGCCGGGGATCGTCGAGGAGGATGATCTCGTCGGCGGCTGCCACGCCATGACGCCGCGCTTCCTCGAGACCCAGATCACCCGGAGCCTCGAAAACCTGCGGGCCCGGACGATCGACATCTACTACCTGCACAATCCGGAGGTGCACCGCGCCGTCCTCCCCCGGGGGGCCTTCCTCGACCGGATGAAGCGGGCCTTCGCGTTTCTCGAGGAGGAGGCGGCGGTCGGGCGGATCGCCCGGTACGGCGTGTCGTCGTGGGAGGCGTTCCGCGCGGAGCCGTCGAGCCCGGTGCACATCTCCCTCGAGGACCTGGTGAAGATCGCCCGGAAGGTGGCCGGCGAGAACCATCACTTCGCCGCCGTGCAGCTCCCGTTCAACATCGCCATGATGGAGGGATTCGCCCTGGCCGGCCAGGAGGTCGAGGGGATGCCCCTCTCGGCCGTGGACGCCGCGGCCAGGCTCGGCGTCGCGATGACCTTCTCCGCCCCCTTCCTTCAGGGGCGGTTGCTCCGCCAGTTCCCCGACCTTCTCGCCCGGGGATTGAAAGACATCGACTCGAACGCCAAGAAGGCGATCCAATTCGCCCGCTCCATCCCCGGTGTGGCGTCGGTGCTCGTCGGCATGAGCAAGGACGTGCACGTGGCGGAGAACCTGTCCCTCGCCCGGAAGCCCCCGCTCTCCATGGACGAATTGGCCGTCCTCTTCGAGTAGCCTGTAGAATGCACGATCTTTCTGCTGCGGCTTCGGCTCGCGGGCTACGAGACCTCCTTTCTTTCGCCGCTTCCTCGACGGGGCCCGTCGGGCGCTTTGACTTATCGCGACGGTTAGGAGCGATAAGTGTTAGCGCCCGGGGGGAGGATCTTATGGCCCCGCCTCCGGGAGCGGCTCGTCCAAGTCGGCCTCTCGCCTCGCGACCCGAATCCTCGCGACGAAATCCCGTGCATCCTCCAGGCTATGATCGGCCAGGAATTCGGGACGCCTCCGCCCGAGCCGGATCGCCCCAGTATCCTTCGTTCCGGAGATAAACGGTGCGGGTGGGGAAGGCGACCTCCAGGCCGAGATCGGCGAGGGCGCGCATGACCGCGAGGTTCACTTCCTCCCGGACCCGGAGGAAGTCGAGATACTCCGTTCGGGGCGTGAAGAAGCGGACCAGAATATCGAGGGAACTCCCGCCGAACTCGGAGAACCGAACGATCGAACCCTCCTCCAAGGCTTCCGGATGGCCGGCGAGGATTCGACGAATCCCCTCGAGGGCCCTTACCATCCGATCGGCCGTCGTCTCGTAGGTGACGCCCACCGTGAACTGGACCCGGCGGGCGGGGCGCTGCGACCAGTTGTCGACGGTCATGTTCGCCAGGTTCGCGTTCGGCACGGTCACGAGGGTTTGTTCGAAGGTCCGGATCCGGCTGGACCGGAGCCCGATCTCCTCGACCACTCCGGTGAAGCCGTCTCCCTGGATCGTCTCGCCTACCCGGAAGGGCCGGTCGAGGATGATGGTCACCGAGCCGAAGAGGTTCGCGAGCGTGCTCTGGGCGGCGAGGGCGATGGCGAGGCCGCCGATCCCGAGCCCCGCGAGGAGACCCGTCACCTGGTAGCCGAGGTTCTGCACGATCAGAACGAAAGCGAGGATCGCGACGCCGACCTTGATCGATTTGCGAATCAGCGGAACGAGTTGGTCGTCGAGGGCGGAGTCGGTCCGGATGGCGATCCCCTGGAGGAAGAGGGCCAGCACGTCGGCGAGGCGCATGAAGAGCCAGGCGACGTCGACCGTCACGAGAAGGAGGAGGAGCACTTCGAAGAAGCGGCGGATGTCGATCGGCTCCCGGGGGAGACCGACGAGGCTGAGACCGACGTGAAGGCCGGCCAGGAGGATCAGGAATCCGACCGGCTTTTCGATAGCCCGGACGAGTTCGTCGTCGACTTCGCTTCCCGTCTTCGACGAGAGCCTTATAAGGCGCTTGACGACGTAGTTCTGGAACAGCTTGCGGACGACCTGAGCGGTGAGGATGCAGACGATCAGGAGGACTCCGTCGCCGACGGTCATTCCCTGACCGCCGACCTGCCCGATCTCCCTCATCCGGTCCATGATCTCCATCGCTTCGAACACCTCCCCTCGCGAAAAACTACCAGAATCGGTCCCCCATGTTCAATCGCGCAGAACCCCGGCTTGTTTCAGGGGGCCCGCCGATCTATGTTACTCCATGAGAGGAGGCTGCCGTGGAGCGGAGGAAAACCCGGGAGGTGAGGATCGGGGGCGTTTCCGTGGGGGGGGCGAACCCGATCGTCATCCAGTCGATGACGACGGCGGACACGAACGACGTGGAGGCGTCGGTCCGCCAGGTGCTCGACCTCGCCCGGGCGGGGTCGGAGATCGTCCGCCTCACGGTCCCCTCGGTGCGCGCCGCCGAGGCGCTCCGGGAGATTCACGCCCGGGTGCGCGCGGAAGGGTGCGCGGCGCCCCTCGTGGCCGACATCCACTACACTCCCAACGCCGCGCTCCTCGCCGCCGAGACGGTCGAAAAGGTGCGCGTCAATCCGGGCAATTTCACCGACCGTCCGGGCCGGACGCGGACCGGAGAGACCTTCATCGAAGGCCGGGCGCGGGTAGGCGAGGTTTTCGGCCCCCTGGTGGAGAGGCTGAAGGCGAACGGAGCGGCCCTCCGGATCGGCGTCAACCACGGCTCCCTGTCGGAGCGGATCACCGCCGAGTACGGCGACAACCCGGAGGGGATGGTCCGCTCCGCCCTCGAGTACGTGGAAGTGTGCGAGCGGCTCGGTTACCGGGAGGTGGTGGTGTCGCTGAAATCGTCGATCCCGGCGGTCACGGTGGCGGCGAACCGCCTCTTCGCGGAGAAGGTCGACGGGAGCGGCGGCCGCTATCCCCTGCACGTCGGAGTCACCGAAGCCGGTTCCGGGGAGGAGGGGCGGGTGCGTTCCGCCTCCGGCAACGGCACGCTACTCGCCGAGGGGCTCGGCGACACGATCCGGGTTTCGCTCACCGAGGACCCGGTGAAGGAGGTGCCCGCGGCGCGGGAGATTCTCTCCATCGCCGTGCCGATCCGGGAAGCCCGGGAAGGGGCCTCTCGGGGGACGCCGGAAAGGGAGGTGCGGCCGGTCCGGATCGGCTCCGTGACGGTCGGACCGGGATCGCCCGTCGCGGTGCTGGCGGACGAGGGCGGGATCGGAGGGGGAGGGGAGCCGCCGGAGATCCTTGTCGCCGAAGGGGCGGGGAACGTCGCCGGTCTCCGGGATCGGGGCTTCGGGGTGGTCCTGGCCGTCCCTTCGCCGGGCGGAGCGCCGATCGGGAGGGAGGGGACGCCCGATGCCCTGCTCTTCCCGTTTCCCGGGGAGGGGGGCGAGGCCGAAGGCGATCCCTTCCCGCCGGGGTCCGATCTGCTTCCGGTCGTCGTCCTTCGCGCCGAATCGCGGGGGGCCGTCGGCCCCATGGTCGACCGGCTTCTCGCCGGGATGCCCCGCTCCTTCGAGAGGGGCGCGCTCGTCGCCGCTCCTCATGGTCTCGCGGCGGACCTCGCGCCGGCGCTCGAGGAGGAACTCGCCCGCCGCGGCCTGACCTGGCCCCAGCTCCTCATCGACGGCGGCGGGGGGAGCGCCATGGAGACGGCGGTCCGACTCTCGCCCCCCCTCCTCGCCGGGATCGGCGACGCCCTGTTCGTCCGGGGGGCGCGTGGCGCGGGGACCGCGTGGGAGGTGCTCCAGGGGAGCCGGCGGCGCATCACCCGGGTCGAGTACATCTCCTGTCCTTCCTGCGGCCGCACGCTCTTCGACCTGGAGGAGGTGACCGGCCTCATCCGGGAGCGAACCTCCCATCTGAAGGACGTGAAGATCGCGATCATGGGGTGCATCGTGAACGGGCCGGGCGAAATGGCGGACGCCGACTTCGGCTACGTCGGCAGCGGCCCGAAGAAGATCGACCTCTACGTCGGATTCGAGCGGGTGGCGAAGGGGATCTCCGAAGAGGCGGCGGTGGATCGGCTCGTGGAGTTGATCCAATCCCGGGGGAAGTGGATCGAGCCGTAGGGATCCCCGTCACGGCGACTCCGCGATCGCCCTCCGGATCTCGTCCAGCTCCGGCGGGGGCTCGTCGAGGCCCGCCAGCTCGTCGGCGATCGCCCGCGCCTCGTTCGGCCGCCCGATCTCGAGGGAGAGGAGGGCGATCTTCTTCTTCAGCCGGAAGAGGTGGGGCATGAGCGATTCTTCGTCGTGGAAGTGAATCCGATCGGTGACGTGGAGGGCCGCCTTCTGGTAGAGATCGAAGGCCCGCTTTCCTTCTCCGGCCCGGTGGAAGAAGTCGGCCGCCTCTTCGTGATCGGCCGGTCCCGCCGCGCCGCCCGCGAATCCGTGACCGGTGATCGAGCCGCCGGCGCCGCCCGACCGTGAGCCGAGCAATGTGTCCCATCTCGCCGCCGCGCCGCCCAGATCGCCGCGGGCCTCGGCGAGACGGGCCTCGAAGGCGAGGTTCAGGGGAATGAGGCCTTCCCGGCGGAGCTCGCCGTACAGCTCGCCCGCCCATTTGTGCCTCCCCGATTCCGCGAGCACCTGGAGTGTCGTCTGGAACACGTCGTCCCGGCGCTTCTCCCCGAAACGGTCGGGGTGGGCGCGCACGGTTTTCGTCGCCTTGTCGAGGAGTTCCAACGCTCGGTCCCCGTTTCCCCGCTGCCGCTCCATGGCGGCGAGGCCGAGGGTGGCGGGGAGGAGGGATGGGTCGAGGCCGGCGGCCGCCTCGAAGGCGCGGGCCGCCTCGTCGGCGAGGTCCAAGGAGGCGAGGCTGAGCCCGAGGTAGAGATGGCCCCACGGGTCGTCGATCGCCTTGGAGAGATGGTCCTCCGCCGCCCGCCTCGCCTCCTCCGGCTCCCCCTGGTGCCAGTAGACGAAGGCCCGCTGGAAGGCGAGGGGGCGCTTCTCCACCTGTTCCCTTTCCTCCGGTTCGAGGCTCTCGAGGTAGCCGTAAAGGAGGGAGTCGATCAGTTCGTCGGCGTACTTCTCCGGTCTCGGCGGCGGGGCGGGGGGTTTCTTCGCCGGCTTCGCCCGGGCGAGCAGGCCCCGGATCGCCGTCCGGCGGCTTTCATCCTCCGTGAAGGTGATCGCGATCTCGGCGAACTCCTCCGCCTTCTCCCGGTTGCCGTCCTCGAGGAAGAGGGGAATCGCCTGCTCCATTTGGGTCACGTACGCGTCGGAGTACTCTCGGAGCCGGCGCCGGATCACCGCGTCGATCCCGGGCTTCCCCCGGGAGGCATGGGCGAGCGCCTTCTCGAGACTGTCGATCGCCTCCGGCCAGCGCTCGAGGCCGGCGAACCGTTCCGCGTTCTCGAGCAGCTTCCCCGGGTCCTTGCCGAAAACCGATCCCAACCATCCGGCCATCGTCCACCCCCACTTTCCATTCGACGACGAGAGTACCCCATGTCAGGGACCCGTTCTAGGATGGGAATCACTTATAATGAGGGCAGGACTCAGCGAGGAGGGATCGGTTGGAAGGGGGCGTAGAGGAGAGGGCGAAGAGGATCTGCCGGGCCGTGGCGGACGAAGGGGGGAGGGCCCTCGCCGTCGGCGGCTGGGTGCGGGACCGGTTTCTCGCGACGGACGAGGAGCGCAAGGACCTCGACCTCGAAGTCTTCGGTATCCCGCCGGACCGGCTCGTGGAGATCCTCCGCCCCTTCGGCCGGGTCGATCTGGTGGGCAAGGCGTTCGGCGTCCTCAAGGTCGCCGGCGTGGACGTGTCGATTCCCCGCCGGGAGACCAAGATCGGCTCCGGCCACAAAGGCTTCCGCATCGATTCCGATCCGAACCTGAGCTTCGAAGAGGCCGGCCGCCGGCGGGACCTGACCATCAACGCCATGGGCGAGGACCTCCTCACCGGAGAAATCCTCGATCCCCACGGCGGACGCCGGGATATCGAGAAACGGATGCTCCGGGCCGTGGACGCCGCCCACTTCGGCGAGGACCCGCTCCGGGGGCTCCGGGTCTGCCGTTTCGCCGCCCGTTTCCTCTTTCAGGTCGAAGCGGAGACCGCCGATCTCTGCCGGGCCCTCGATCTCTCGGAGCTCCCCGCCGAGCGCCTCTTCGAGGAGTTCCGGCGCCTGCTCCTCGAGACGCGCCATCCGTCGGTCGGCTTCCAGACCATGCGCATCGTCGGCCTCACCCGCTTCTTTCCCGATCTGGAATCGCTCATCGGCTGCCCCCAGGAGTACGAGTGGCATCCCGAGGGGGACGTCTGGGCGCACACCCTTCTGGTGCTCGACGCCGCCGCGTCGCTTCGCACCGGGGATTCGGACGAAGACCTGATCCTCATGTTCGCCGCCCTCTGCCACGACTTGGGCAAGCCCCTCGTGACGGGCGACGAAGGGGACGGCCGCGTCCGCTCGCCCAATCACGAGCCCCTCGGCGAGCGGCCGACCCGGGCCTTCATGGACCGCATCACCCGGGAGAAAAAGCTCGTCGACGACGTGGTTGCCCTCGTCGTCCACCACCTCCGTCCCCATTCGCTCCACTTGGGGGGCGCCGGGCCGACGGCGGTGCGCCGCCTGGCGACGAAGGTCCCGATCGCGCGGCTCGTGCGCCACGCCCGGGCCGACCATTACGGCCGCACCACGCCCGACGCGATCGCCCGGGTCTTCCCCGCCGGCGATTGGCTTCTCGCCATGGCGGAGGAACTGGAAGTCGCGGACCGGGGCCCGAGAGCGGTCCTCATGGGGCGGCACCTGCTGGAGCTCGGCTACCGACCGGGCCCGGCCATGGGCGAGGTCCTCGCCCTCGCCTTCGAAGCGCAGATCGAAGGACGATTCGACGACCTCGAAGGCGCGCTCGCCTGGCTGCACGAGGAGGGCGATCCCGAAGGAAAAGCGAGAGGGGGAGGCCGCTGACCCCCTCCGCCCCCTTGCGCGCTCTCCTCTCGCCCGGTACTTTATGGGTGCGCCAAGGGAAGCGCAATTTCATAACTCGTTGTATTTATGTTGGTTGAGTGGTGGTCCCGGGGCGGCGCACCGGGGGACGGCCGAGGAACGAGAGAATGGATCCGAACCGACTGACCGAAAAATCCCAGGCGGCGATGCAGGCGGCCCAGGCGAAATCGATCGAATACGGCCACCAGGAAACGGACGGCGAGCACCTTCTTCTCGCTCTGCTCGAGCAGGAGGGGGGGCTTTTCCCGCGCATCCTCGCGCGAATGGAGGTCTCGGTCGAGGACCTCGTCCGGAGCGCGGAGGGGGAGCTGAACAAGCGCCCCCGCGTTTCCGGGCCGGGCGCCGAGGCGGGAAAGATGTACGTCACGGCGCGCCTCCAGAAGGTCTTCATGAGGGCGGAGGACGAGGCGAAGCGGCTGAAGGACGAGTACGTCTCGGTCGAGCATCTCGCCCTCGCCTTGATCGAGGAGGGGACGTCCACCCCGGCGGGCAGGGTGCTCCGGAGCGCCGGCGTCACCCGGGAGGGCTTCCTCTCGGCCCTCACCAAAGTGCGTGGCGGCCAGCGCGTCACGAGCGCGAGCCCCGAAGGATCGTACGAGGCCCTCGAGAAGTACGGCGTCGACCTCGTCGCCGAGGCCCGGCGGGGGCACCTCGATCCCGTCATCGGCCGGGACTCGGAGATCCGCCGGGTCATCCGTATCCTCTCGCGGAAGACGAAGAACAACCCGGTTCTGATCGGCGAGCCGGGCGTCGGGAAGACGGCCATCGTCGAAGGCCTCGCCCAGCGCGTCGTTCGCGGCGACGTGCCCGAGTGGCTGAAAGACCGATCCATCTTCTCCCTCGACATGGGCGCCCTCATGGCGGGGGCGAAGTACCGGGGCGAATTCGAAGAACGCCTGAAGGCGGTGCTCGGCGAGATCAAGCGGAGTGAGGGGCGAATCCTCCTCTTCATCGACGAGATCCACACCATCGTGGGCGCCGGCAAGACCGAAGGCTCCACCGACGCGGGGAACATGCTGAAGCCGATGCTCGCCCGGGGGGAGCTCCACTGCATCGGCGCCACCACCCTGGACGAGCACCGGAAGCATATCGAGAAGGACGCCGCCCTCGAGCGCCGCTTCCAGCCGGTGATGGTCGACGCCCCCTCCGTGGAGGACACGATCTCGATTCTCCGCGGCCTCCGGGAGCGATATGAGGTGCACCATGGCGTGCGCATACAGGACAACGCCCTCGTTCAGGCGGCGGTCCTCTCGAACCGGTACATCTCCGACCGCTTCCTGCCCGACAAGGCGATCGACCTGGTCGACGAGGCGTGCGCCATGATCCGGACCGAGATCGATTCGATGCCCGCCGAACTCGACGAGGTGACCCGCCGGGTCATGCAGCTCGAGATCGAAGAGGCGGCGCTCCGCAAGGAAAAGGACAAGGCGAGCAAGGAGCGCCTGGCGAACCTCCGCAGGGAACTCGCGGATCTCAAGACCGAGGCGGACGCCATGCGCGCCCGCTGGGAAACGGAGAAGGAGTCGATCGGCCGGGTGCGCGCACTCCGCGAGGAGATCGAGCAGGTTCGTCGACGGATCGAGGAGGCGGAGCGCCGCTACGACTTGAACGCGGCGGCGGAGTTGAAGCACGGCCGCCTCCCGGATCTCGAGGCAAGACTCCGCGCCGACGAGGCGAGGGAAGAGGACGACGCGGGGGCGCGCCTCCTCCGGGAGGAAGTGACCGCCGACGAGATCGCCGAAGTGGTGTCCCGCTGGACCGGCATCCCCGTGACCCGCCTCGTCGAGGGGGAGCGGGAGAAGCTCCTCCGGCTCGACGAGATTCTTCACCGCCGCGTGATCGGCCAGGACGAGGCGGTGAAGCTCGTGGCGGACGCCGTCATCCGCGCCCGCTCCGGCATCAAGGATCCGCGCCGCCCGGTCGGGTCGTTCATCTTTCTCGGGCCGACGGGCGTCGGCAAGACCGAACTCGCGAAGACCCTCGCCGAGACCCTCTTCGACACGGAAGAGAACATGGTCCGCCTCGACATGAGCGAGTACATGGAGCGCCACACCGTTTCGCGCCTGATCGGCGCCCCCCCCGGCTACATCGGCTACGACGAGGGAGGGCAGCTGACCGAGGCGGTCCGGCGGAAGCCGTACGCGGTGATTCTCTTCGACGAGATCGAGAAGGCCCATCAAGACGTCTTCAACGTGCTTCTCCAGATCCTGGACGACGGGCGCGTGACCGACGCCCACGGCCGGACCGTGGACTTCAAGAACACGGTCATCATCATGACGTCGAACATCGGCTCGACCCGCCTCCTCGAAGGGGTGACCGACCGGGGGGAGATCACCGAAGCGGCCCGGGACCGGGTGATGAAGGAGATGCGCGCTCACTTCCGGCCCGAGTTCCTGAACCGGGTGGACGACGTGGTCCTCTTCAAGCCCCTCACCTTGAGCGAGATCGAGAGAATCGTCGATCTCCTCATCGGAGAACTCCGCCGCCGTCTCGCGGAGCGGAACATCCGCGTGGAGTTGACCCCGGCGGCTCGGGAGCTGATCGCGAGGGAGGGCTTCGATCCGGTCTACGGCGCCCGGCCCCTCAAGCGTTACCTCCAGCACGAGCTCGAGACGCGCATCGGCCGCGCCCTCGTGGCGGGCGACGCGTACGACGGGGCGGCGGTGAAGGTCGACGCGGCGGGCGGCGGACTCGAGGTCTCCATCGAGAACGGTTCGGTCCGTTCGGGCGACCGCCCGCCCGCGGGCGAGGCGGAGATCGTCGACGCCGAAGTGGTGGAAGAGTAGAGGGCAGTTCCGGGAATCCCCGCGAAACGACAACGCCTCCCGCGGATCACGGGAGGCGTTCCCTCGTCCATGAATGACCGAGGCTAATTCAGCACTACCACCTTCCGGGTGGTTTGGAGGCCGTCCGCCTCGAAGCGGATGAGATAGATGCCGGGGGCGACGCGGCGGCCGTCGCCGTTGTCGCCGTTCCACTGGACGCGGTGGCCGAAGCCGGCGGGCATGTAGGCGTTCCGGAGCTCCCGCACGAGGCGGCCGCTGATGTCGTAGACCCGGATCGACACGTTGCCCGGCCGGGCGAGATTGAACTTCACGGCGTACGGATCGCCGCCGAGGACGTAGGGGTTCGTGGCGGTGGAGTCGGTCAGGGTCGCGGTCGATCCGGGGGTCTTCGTCAGAACCACGTTGGAGGGTGTCGACTCGTAGCCGGGAAGGGAATCGGACACCGCCCGGATCACGTAGTACGTCGTTTCCGAGGGGCGCCCCGCCTCCCACTCGCCGCTCTTCGGGAGGGGGCTGAGGGCGGGGGTCGCCAGGCTCCACGGCCCCTTCGCCGTCGGGGCGCTGTAGAGCCAAACCCCGGTCACGAAGTCGTCGACCACGTCCCACCGGAGCGTCACGGTCTCGTCGTCGTCGATGGCGAGGGCGTAGTCGACGGGTCCCTGGAAGCCGTCGTCCAGGAGCCAGTTCTCCTCGTCGAAGGCGATGCTCTCGATGAGGCCGCCGCACACGAGCACGACCGTGTCGGTCCAGGCCCGCACGGGCGCGACGAGCACCGTGTCCTTCCCGCTCGCGAGAAAGACCGTCACCTCCAGATCCGCCGCGAAGCACGTGTCCTGCGCGGCGTCCTGGGCGAGGCGGAGCCAGAGAGTATTTCCCGAGGCGCTCACGAACGGTTCGATTTCGAAGGTCGGCACGCCGGTCAGATACAGCCACTGACGGAAGAAACGCTCCAGGTCCATGCCGGACAGATCTTCGGAGATCTCGATGAACTGGCCCGTGTTCGCGAATCCCCCCCGGGCGACGCCGTCGTCCCTGTGCCTGCTTAGAATGTCGAAGAAGACATCGTCGCCCACCGTGCGCCGGAGCATGTGGAGGACCCAGGCTCCCTTCGAGTAGACGGCGCCGAAGTAGAGGGAGGAGAAGAGGGAGTCGTCGTCCGGCACCGGTTCGACGAAGACCGACTGGCTCCCGAAGTACTCGGTCGTCTCCATCTGATGGGTGAGCGCGGCCTGCCCCCCCCCGCCACTCGGCCCAGAGCGCCTCGGTGTAGGTGGCGAATCCCTCGTTCAGCCAGATGTGATTCCAGTCGTCGCAGGTCACGAGATCCCCCCACCACTGGTGGCCGAGCTCGTGGACGATGACGTCGTCGCTCCCCCGGTTCCCGACGATGAGCCTGTCGCCGAAACTGGTGCACGTGTTGTGCTCCATGGCGCCGGTGCCGCTGACCGCCGCGTGGCCGTACCGCTCGTCGGCGAAGGGGTACTCGCCGAAGACGTTCTCGCAGAACTCGAGCATGGCGGGGACGAAGGCGAAGGTGGTCTCGGCGTAGGAGTAGTCCTCGGGGAAGACGTAGTGGCTGATCGGCACCGACGGCCGCCCCGTCCCGGGCGGGTCGTAGACGTCCTGGATCACCTCGTAGTCGGTGGCGGCGATCATGATGAGGTAGGGGGGAATGGGGTGCCGGGTCTTCCACTCGGTGGTCCACCACCCGGGCGTGGAGGTGCGGTCTTCCCGGAGGCGGAGGCCGTTCGACACGGCGACGAAGCCCTCGGGCATGGTGACGGTCACCGCGGCGGAGTCCGCCTTGTCCCACGGCACGTCTTTGCACGGCCACCAGTGATAGGAGAAGAAGGGCTCGACCATGGTGAAGACGATCGGGGTGCCGCCGTGCTTCTTCCAGGAGAGGCCGTTCCGGTGGAAGGGGCGCGGCGAGCCGTGGTAGTCGACGCGCACCGCGAAGGTTTCGGACGAGTCGAAGGAGCCGCCGAGCTCGATGGCGAGGAAGTCGTTCGCGTGGGTGAAGGCGATGCCGTCGCCGCCGACGGAGTCGACCCGGAGGGTGAGGGTGCGGCCCGCGGCGGAGTCGACCTCCACCGTGTCGATCAGGTCGAGGCCGATGCTCGTCAGGGAATCGACTTGGGAACGGGCGTGGACCCAGACGGTCCCCGTGAGGGTCGAGTCGGAGGGGTCCAGGGTGACGTCGATGTCGTAGAAGGTGACGTCGTAGACCGGGTCGTGGTGCGGGATCTTCCCGAGGGCGCCCGATTCGGCCATGAGAACGCGGAGGTGCCGGGCCCATTCGGCCCTCCGGAACTGCTCGATGGGGGAATCGTCCTCGGCGGCGGCGGGTCCGGCGGCGAGGAGGACGAAAACGAGAAGGAACCGCAATCGCTTCATGAGTCGTTTCCTTCGGAGAGGGGTGACCGTAAACACATGGTTTCGATCATTATACCTGATAAGCGGCGAAAGCGTCTCTCTATTCTTCATTATTTGCACGGGGAGAGCCTGACCGCTCCTCTCCGCTGCAGTGCTCGTCAGACTTACCGCGCTCATTGCTTTGGAATGAGTGGGAGATCTGTAGGCATCATCCTCCGCGCGTCCTCGCTCCGGATGCTTCCTCGCCCACCCACCTCCGCCTGCGGCTCCGGTGGGTACCCGGGCTCGGTCGCCTCCCGAAGCCGGACCACGGTCCCGCCCCCCTCCGGACGGGTATTGCCCA
>JBDROZ010000021.1:0-19271 GCA_043809585.1 Candidatus Eiseniibacteriota bacterium | reverse complement strand
GCGAGAGTGCGTCAGATGCTGCAGCGCGGAGCATTCACCAAGCGGAGCATATCCAACGATATGTGAGCATTGGTGAATGCGAGCACTGCGGCAGATGGCGTGCTATCGCGCGAGCGTCAGCGATTGGCACCGGGATTTTTTACCGGATTAAGGTTAACGAATGAGGAAAAGCCGACCCGTCTCGGCCCGGCCGCCCGACTCGAGCCGGTAGAGGTAAAGTCCGCCGGCGAGGGCGCGGCCCCGCCCGTCCCTGCCGTCCCAAGCGACTTCGCGGCTTCCCGACGGGACCGGCACCGATCGGACCCGGCGCCCCGCGACGTCGTGGATCGTGACCGTTCCCGGCGACGGCGCGGGGAGGGAGAGGCAGAGTCGAACCGCGCCCCGGAAGGGATTGGGCGAGGCCGTGATCCGGAGGCGGTCCCCCGCGCCGGCGGAGGCGTCGACGCTCGTGGGCGTCACCCGGCGAATCCACCAGTCGATCTCTTCGCTCCACCGAACGTCCCCCGACCCGTCGAGGGCGCGGACGCGCCACCAGTAGGTCGAATCGACGTCGAGATCGAAGGGGACGACGAAGGCCGGCGCCCCGAGCCCGGCGGTATCGAGGAGTACGTCTCGGAAATCCCCGTCCCCGGCGAGCTGGAATCGGTAGGTCGCCGGCGCGCCGGTGTCCGGGTCGGCGGCCTCCTCCCAGCGGAACTCGGGCCGCGCTTCGGTGAGGCGGCATCCCCGGCAGGGAGAGAGAAGACGGAAGGGAGCGGGGGGCGAGTTGCCCCGGATCACCCACTCCGCCCGGGCGTCCTTGATCGCCTGGGCCACCGCGGCCGAATCGGCGGCGGAGGGCCAGCTACCGTCCACGGAGAGGAGCGAATCGAGACGGTCCAGCGACGCGACGGCCCGGTCCCCGGCGCCCCCCGACGTCAGAGGGTCGTCGCCGAGAAGAACGAGGACCGGATTCGTGTGGGCGAGGGGGTGGCTCGAGGAGAGCCACGGGGCATAGTCGTAACCGTCGTGACGGGCGGCGATCCAGCACGACTCCCGGACCGGGACGACGGCCGTGACGTCGCCGACCGTCCCTCCATGGACGTCGAAGCTCTCCACGACCTCGCCGTTCCGGACGATCTCGATCGTGTCCAGCCTTCGGGCCGACTCGAACCGGGCGTGGACCGTGACATCCCGGGGGCCGCCGTCCGCGACGGCGAGCGTCTCCCCGATCCCCGCCCCCTCCACGTCGAAGGCGGTGACGAGGGGGCCCGCCGTGATGAACGTCCTCCCCCGCCGGATTCCCTCGACCCAGGCGTCGTGCACGGCGGCCGGATCGCCGTACGGATCGTCGACCAGAACGTATACCCGGTACCCCCCGATCGGGCGGGTGCTCACCCGGCAGACCGCGGCGTCGGTCCCGGCCGACCCGGGAACGGGAAATCCCGAGTTCCAGAGATCGTACCAGAGAGAGTACGCCGCATCGGCTTCGGCGCCGTGGTTGGAATAGGAGAGGATGTCCATCGCCTCCGCCCGCCCCCGGGGGGCCTCGATCCAGATTCCCCTGCCGAGCCCGGTGCCGGGCCAGCCGGCGAGATCGTCGAAGTCGTTCGTGGTCATCGGGTGGGTCAGCACGGCGAGGGCATGGGTGTGTTCCCGGACCCTGTCGACCACGTCCCCCCAAAGGGGCCATCCCACGCCGCCGTAGTCGGGAACGATGAGGGTGTCGATGCCGAGAAGCCCGAGATGCCCGAAGACGGGGCTCCGGTACTCCTCCGACGAGTAAAGGGCGACCGAGCCGTCGGAGAGGGAGCCCACGCCGCCGGTAAAGAGGTAACCGTTGTCGAGGAAGTTGGCGACCCTGAGCCCTTCCGCTTCGGCCACTCTCTTCGCCTCGTCCGGCTCGATGTGATACGCCGCCGGCGCGTGGGTGAGATCCCCGTGGGCGTCCCCTCCCACCCAACCGAGATCCCGGGGCTCGATCCACCGCTCCAGCTCCAGAAGGACCGTCGTGTCCGCCGTGACCGAAACGTGAAGATCCACCGGGAGGAACTCGGGCCCCTTGACCGCCGTGATCCGGGTCATCCCTTCGGGGACGAGAACGACCGCCGACGACTCGGCGTAGAAAAACCCGCCGAGCGCCTCGTGGTAGAGGCAGAGGGAATCGGGGAACGGGCGGTACGAGAGGGCGTCGGCGCCGGTCACGGACACCCGGGCCGCCGCCGGAACGGCGCCCGGGACCTCGGTGATCTCGAGGGTGAGGGCCCACTCCGCGGCGCACGCCCCTCCCGCCGGATGAAAGGCGATCACCGCCGCGGCCAGCGCGGGGAATACGCGGACGAGAAGGGGGGCGGTCGGGGGCGGCACGGGATCACCTCGTGCGCCGAGGGAGCGGCGGCGCGGACAGGGTCTCGGCGAAGGGAAAGAGCCCGAATTCCGCTTATCTTACCACATTTCCGGCCGCGGCGGGGGCGGCGCGGAACCGGCGGTCCGATCGGAGGCCGCCCCGGTGAAGCAGATAGGCGCCGAGAACGCCGAGCGTCTCGAGCCCGTATTTCACGCTCGCCCCCAGGCGAATCTGGGAGGCCTCGTCGAAATAGCGGCAGGGGACCGGCACGTCGGCGATCCGGAACCCGAAGGCGACGACCTGCACGAGAAACTCCGTGTCGAACACGAAGTCGTCGCTGTTCTCGCGGTAGGGAATCGTCTCGAGAACTTCCCGGCGGTATGCCCGGTACCCGGTGTGGCACTCGGAGAGATTGAGGCCGAGGACCATGTTCTCCACGAGCGTGAGAAAGCGGTTCGCCACGTATTTGTAAGGAGGCATGCCGGAGCGAAGGGCTTCCCCCCGGGTCCGGATCCGGGAGCCGAAGATCACGTCGCACACGCCGTCCCGGATGAAGCCGATCAGATGGGGAAGAAGCCGCGAGTCGTACTGGTAATCCGGGTGGACCATGACGACCACGTCCGCCCCGGCGGCGAGGGCTTCCTCGTAGCAGCGCTTCTGATTGCCGCCATACCCCGACCGGCGGGTAAGCTCGACGGTTTGGAGACCGAGGCGCCGGGCGATCTCGACGGTGCGGTCCTCGGAGACGTCGTCGACCAGGATGATCCGGTCGACGACGCCCTCGGGAATGTCCCGGACGGTCCGCTCCAGCGTCGCCTCGGCGTTCAAGGCGGGCATGACGACCACGACTCGCTCGCTCACCCCACCTTCCTTCCTCTCGGGTCTTCCTCCTCGGCGGGCCGGTAGGGTCCGATGACTTTCGTTGCGAGGGCGCGTCTCGGGTGGCGAGAGGCCGCCTTGGACGAGCCGCTCCCGCAGGCGGGGCCCAAAGCCCCGTTGAGGAAGCGGCGAAGGAAAGAAGGCCTCGCAGCCCGCGAGCCGCGCCTGCAGCAGGAAGTCAGAGGGTCCTACCGGACCAGGGAGATCTTCCTGGTCTCCACCCGCTCTCCCGCGGTCATGCGGGCCAGATAGGAACCGCTGCCGACGGCGCGGCCCGAGTCGTCCGTCCCGTCCCACACCACGGAGCGGAGGCCGGCGGGCGCCGGTCCGTCGTGGAGGGTCCGGACGAGCCGGCCCGAGGCGTCGTGCACCGTCAGATTGACCGATCCGGGCCGGTCGATCAAGAAGGAGATCTCCGTGCTCGGATTGAAGGGGTTCGGAACGTTCGGGAGGAGCCGGAGGGCGGCCGGAACGGCGCCATCCACGTCCGTCGTCGACTCGGTGCCGTACGTGTAGCCGTTCGACCCGTAGTAGGAGGCGTGGGCCATCGTGACCACCACCTGGTCGTGGGCGCCGCCGAAGTCGGCGAGATAGAGGTCGCCCGAGTTCGCTCCGTCCAAGGGGATCTCGCCCACGGCCACCGCGGATCCGCCGGAGTAATAGATCACCCGGGGCTTCCACACCGCGTTGTCGGAGCCGTCGAAGTAGACGGACATGGGGAAGCCGTTGATGAACTTCCGGTACTTGCACCCGGTGGGCTGCTGGTTCTGGCTGAGGGGTCCCACGGGGTAGGCGCTGTGCGTGACCGAAAGGAACGTCGGGAGGGCGTCGCCGACGTAGCCGTAGCGCCCGTCGGCGAGAGACGGGTCGTCGACGAAGTTCGCCACCACCCAGTCGCCGAAGACGTCGTCGAAGGTGACCCCCGCGCCGAGGCCGGAGAGGACGTTATTGTAGCCGAATACCGAACTATCCGGTTCCTCCACAACCGCCCGGATGGCGGGAAGCCCCCCGTACTGCTCGTAGAAGTAGAGGGTCCAGAGGTAGGTCTGGATGTAGTCGGTCCAGGCCCCGTTCCAGACGATCAGCGGATCCTGGGGGGACGTGTTGAACCCGGAGATATTGTCCGGATTTCCGTAGAGCCACATGGCGAGTTCGGCGCACCCCTCGTCGACCCACGCCGATTCGTCAGGGTCATAGTTCCAGTGGATCATGTGCTCGAACTCGTGGGCGAGGACGGCGAGCATGTAGTCTCCCGCCGGGTCGTTGTCGCTGCAGTTCAGGTAGACCACCTCGCACTCGTTAGAAGAGAAGTAGAAGGTCCCGTCCGGGTACTCGTCGAAGTACCAGAAGAATCCGTCGGCGTTGACGTCGAAATCGTAGTAGAGGATGTAGACCTTCGGGTCGTTGTCGAGTTCGTCGGGGGGCATGCCGAAGGCGAGGGTGTCGATGTCGTATATCCCGAGGTTCGGGTGCGGGCCGGGCGTGTGGTCTTCAAAACGGGCGAGAATGGTATCCACCTGGGCCTGATTCACGTTCACGCCCCACTGGCTATCCTCGACGACCACATAGCAATGATCTCCTTCCCCGCGCACCGTGCAGGGCAACAGATCGGCCTCGGGCATTCCGTTCAGGCGCCAAATGTACCAGCTCCAGCGGTCCCCCACGTTCGGGTTCGGCGGGGGCGTCATCATCTTGGAGGCGGCTCTCTCGGTGGGTCCCCCCTCGGAGGGCCGGAGAACGGTCTGGGCGGCCTCCACCTTCTGCTCCTGGAAGAGGGAGGTGGCGCACCGAGAGTGATTCGGACTCTCGGCGGTCGCGGAGACGAAGGTCAGGAGAAGGCTGGAAAGGACGAACAGGGGAACGAAACAACGAAGGATCCTCGGCATGGGTCACTCCCTTCGGCTGGCGATGACGATTCGGCGGAGGCGGGGACGGGGCAGCGTACCGTAAGAGACGTCCCACACCGATACTAAAGGTATACCGGAACGGGGCCCCAAGTCAAGAGTTCCCGCCGGGGTTGCGGAACCGGCGGCGCCGAAGTAGCGTTAAGAGAAGAGGAAACCGAAACCCGCCGGAAAACGTAACTCTCCTCACATGGGAGGATTCGAAATGACCGAACCGGATGGAATCGGGGCCCCCCCGGCGCCGGCAGCCCCTACTCAGCCTCCCCCTCTCCCCCGGCCCCCCTGGGGTTCCCGGGTCTGGACGAGGGTGAAAGACATCATCTTCATGGTGATCGCCGTCTTCTTCCTCCGCTCCTTCGTGGTGCAGGCGTATCAGATCCCCTCCGGTTCCATGGAGAACACCCTGCTCGTGGGGGATTTCCTCATCGCGAACAAATTCATCTACGGTCCCGCGATCCCCTTCACGGAGTACAAGATTCGAGGGCGGACGCCGCACCGGGGCGAGATCGTGATCTTCCGGTCCCCCGCGGACAGCAAGGATTACATCAAGCGGGTGATCGCCCTCCCCGACGAGGAGATTCGAATCCGGGGCAACCAGGTGTACATCGACGGAGAGCTACTCGAGGAAGAGTACATCTCTTTGAAGGGGGCTCCACCTTCCCAGGCGGACTTCGGTCCTCTCACCGTTCCGGAGGGGCACCTCTTCGTGCTCGGCGACAACAGGAACCAGAGCTACGATAGTCGTTTCTGGGGGCCTCTCGACGAGCGGCTCCTCAGGGGCAAGGCGGAGGTCATTCACTGGTCGTGGGACGGCGGCGACCACCGCCCCCGCCTCTCGCGGATCGGGGACCTCCTGCACTGACCGGAGTGCGGCGATGATCATGCTCGAGATCCGGTGGGACGAACCGGCGGCAAGCGGAATCCCGCCGGAAGAGCGCCCCGCGCCGATCATCCCCGACGAACCTCGTCTCCCGGCCTCGTCCTGGTCGGGCTACTCGTAATCCCGAACCAGTTCACGAATCATGTCGTCCAGACGGGCGCGGAACGACTCGGAAGCGCCCTCCCGGGCGTCCCGGCACCGTCCCAGAAAGACGAAGAACGGGTCGGGCGATTCGAGAGCGGCGGCGAGACCGGTGAGCACCGCTCCTTCCGCCGGATCGAGTATCGCCGCGAGCGACGCGATGTGATCCCGGGCCCCTTCGGCGTCCCCCCGCCGGAGGGAGAGCACCGCGAGGCCCCAGAGCGGTTCCGGTGACAGCGGGAAGACCTGGGCGTGCTGCCGATAGAGGCGCTCCGCCTCGAGGTCCTGGCCGAGACGGCGGCGGCAATCGGCCATCCGGATTCGTACTTCGTCCTCCTCGCCCCGGGGGAACCGTTCCCGATCGAGTTCGAAGAGGGCGTCGTCGAACCGCTCCAGTTTCATGAGGAGATCGACGAGGGCGAGGCGCGTGCCGGCGTCGGAAGGGGCGGCCTCCAGGGAAGCACGGAAATCGGTCTCCGCCTCGTACGGAGCCCCCCGGCGCTCGGCGAAGAGGCCGAGCAGGAAGAGAGCCTGGGGAGAACCGCCGGCACCGTTCTTCTGGGCCCGGAGCACGTTCGCCTCCGCCTCACCGTAGCGGCCGTTCTCATAGAGAAGAGCGGCGAGCCCGAGGTAAGCCTCCCCGTATCCGGGATCGAGTTCCGCGGCCCGGCGATACTCCGCTTCCGCCCCTTCGACGTATCCGGTCTC
Source organism: Candidatus Eiseniibacteriota bacterium (assembly GCA_043809585.1). GTDB lineage: Bacteria > Orphanbacterota > Orphanbacteria > Orphanbacterales > Orphanbacteraceae > JBDROZ01. The sequence goes on along the minus strand of JBDROZ010000021.1, from coordinate 12,433 downwards.
CGTGAACACCCGGCCGAGCCCGTACCGCGCGGGTGCGTGATTCGGGTCCGCCTCGAGGGCCTTCCGGAAAGCGCCCATGGCGAAGGACCACTTCTCTTCCCGGAGAAGGCGGAATCCCTGTTCCGTCTCCCCGTCCCGAATCTGGGCCGGTTTCGGCGCGCCGAAGGAGAAGCAGCCCGCCCCGGCCAGGACGAGAATCGCCCCCCCGAGAAGCGCGCCGGCCGCCCATCGCGCCCTCCGAGACCGTGTCGCCTTCACCGGAACCAAAGCCAGAGAATGAAGAGTGCGAGAAACGCGGCGAGAAGAACGAACACCCCCCGCCCCCCCCCGAAACGGAGCGATCCGATGGCGCCCCGGCGGACGGGGAGCAATTCGCCGCAGTAAATGCAACGGAGGTTCTCCTCCGGAGTCCGCCTTCCGCAGTGCGGACACTCCTGAAACTCTTCCATGGTCGTTCCCCGCGCTCCGGCGTAGAACATAGACGTCCGGCGGAGAGGATGTCAAGACGGGCCCGTGAGGGGACGCCGGAGAACTCGGGGGATCAACGGACGAGCACGATCCGGGCCCGGGCGGTTCCGAACGCCGTTTCGGCGACGCCGAAGTAGACTCCCGAGGAAACGTTCCGCCCCGAGCCGTCCCGGCCGTCCCAGGGGAAGAGCGCCTCTTCTTCACCGGCGCCCCCACTCTCGAGGCGGCGGACCAAACGCCCGGCGATGTCGTAGATGCCCACCCGGACCTTGCCGGGAACGGGCGGGAGCCGGAGGACCGTGGACGGGTTGAAGGGATTCGGCGCCGCGACAATCCGAAAAGGGGCGCGGGCAGGGCCGGAGGATGCGACCGACACGACGGCGCCCTCGTACCAGGGGGCGGAACCGCCGTAGACCCCGGCCACGAGCCTCTCCCCGGCGAGGACCACCCACCGGACATCCTTCGCCTGCAATCCGACGTTCACGCCGCTCCACGAGTCGGCGCCGTTCCTCGACTCGAAGACCCCGGCGGCGGTCGCCGCGAGAATGCGGGACGGTTCGTACGGATCGACCTGCAGACACCAGACCGACTCGTTCAACAGGCCGGAGTTCTTCGCCGTCCACGATGCGCCGCCATCCGTCGATTTGTAGACGCCGCCGAGACCCCCCTGAGTGTAGTACCCCCCGGCGTACACGACGGAAGTGTCCGTCGGATCGACGGCGACGGCCCGCACGAACGGATCGGGCAGGGGGACCGAGTCCCAGGTTGCCCCGAAATCGACCGACTTGAATAGCCCGTTTTCGTAGGTGCCCGCGTAGACCAGGTCGGGGGCCGTGGCGACCGTGGCGGCCCCCCACACCTTCTTCCTGCCGAATCCGCTCCATGACGAGACCCAGGTCGCGCCGCCGTCGGCGCTCGCGTACATTCCCGAATAGGTTCCGCAGAGCACCCGGGAACCGTCGCCGGGGCGGTGCCGGAGCACCGTGACGGTTGCCCCCGCCGGAAGTCCGCCGGAGGAAGGGGCCCACGATCCGCCTCCGTCGAGGGACCGGAACACGCCGCCGTAGAAGAAACCGGCAAGGACCTTGTTCGGCTCGCCGGGGCTCGGCGCCACGGAGCGGACGTCGAATTCGCCGAGGCCGCCCGATGCGTCGCTCCAGGTCCAGCCGGTGTCGGCCGAGACCGAGACGCCCCCGTACGACGCGGCGTAGAGGACGCCCCCGTCCCACGGCGAAAGGGCGATCTCCCAGACGAAACGGTTCGCGAGCCCATCGTTCATCGCCGTCCAACCGAAGGCCGGCGCCGGCGAGAAGGCGACGCCCCCCCAGTAACTCCCGACGGCCAGCGTCTCGCCGGCGATCTCGACCGCAAGGAGGACCGTGTCGGCGAGACCGGCGTTCCGTGCGGCCCAGAGCGATCCCCCGTCGAAAGACTCGAAGAGTCCCGAACGGGTGGCGGCCCAAAGGGTGTCGGGGCGGTCCTCCCGGATTTCGATCCCCTCCACGTAGACCGCTCCCATTCCCGCCACGGCGGCGCTCCAGGAGAGGCCGCCGCTCAGCGTGCGAAAGACGCCGGCCCCGTAGGTGCCGGCGTAGGCCCGGTCCTCGTCGACGGGATCGACGGCGATCTCCTCGATCGGCGAAGCCGGCAGCCCCGCCGTGCGGGACGCCCACGTGAGGCCTCCGTTGACCGAACGATAGACCCCCCCGTCGGTACCGGCGTAGACCACGGACGGATCGGAAGGGGCGAACGCGAGGGATCGGACGTACACGTTTCCGAGGCCCGGGTTCGACGGCGTCCAGTGAAGACCGGCGTCCAGCGTGCGGAAGACGCCCCCTCCCGCCGTCGCCGCGAGAAGACCCGCGCCGCCCGGGAGATGGGCGAGATCCCGGATCGCCAGGTTCGTGAGGCCCGTGTTGGCGGGGAACCAGCTCCTTCCTCCATTCGCGCTCCGGTACACGCCGGCCCCCGACGTACCCGCGAAGACCGTGTCGGCGTCCGCGGGGTTCGCCTCGAGGGCGCAAACATCCAGAAGGAGGAGGCCGTCGTTTCGCCGGACCCACCGTCCCCCCTCCCGGCGGAAGATGCCCCCCGCCTCGGTCCCCACGAGGAGCCCTCCCCCGCCCGGAAGATCCAGAATGGCCTCCACGCGACCGCCGAAGGGTCCCCCCTCCGCGGTCCAGCGGTCGTACCCGGCGCGGAGCTCGCAAGGAAAAAGAAAGGAGAGGAGGAGCAGGGCGAGCGGAACGAACGGTCGCTTCATGGACACCGACCTGCGGGGGAGATTCCGCCGCCTTCCGATCCGGGGCCGGCGGCCGTGGAGAGACAGAGAAGCGGGGGAATCCGTAGGGACCCCCCCGCTCGATGATTCGACAGATTCGGAGCTACACGTCGTCGCTCGCCCACCGTTCGCGCCCGGGAGGGGGCGGCGTGAAAGAGGTCAGAGTGATTTCCTTCAGATTCCCGTGCCGGACGACTTCCGGTTTCTCGTACGGCTGCTTTTTCTCGCCCATATGTGAATCCTCCAGTCCCGTGAATTCTAGCATAGCCGATCGGGGGCGGTCAAGGCCCCTCGTTCCCCGGACCTACCGGATGAGCACCATCCGCTTCGTTTCCACCTTGCCGTTCGCCCCCAGGGAATAGAAGTAAGTCCCTGAAGGTGCGTCGATTACGCGCTCGTTTTGGCCGTCCCAGACAAATGTGTGGGTCCCCGAAGAAAGTTGCCCCGTATGCAGCTTCTTTACCATCTGACCGGCGGCATTGAAGATCGTCAGCTCCGCGAACCCCGATTCCGGAAGATCGAAGGAGATCTCCGTGGTCGGGTTGAACGGGTTCGGCCGGTTCTGGTGCAGGGCGAAGGCGCCCGGAACCGCGGCCGGCGCTCCGTTCTCGTTCGGGTCGAGGAAGGTCGGATCGAGCCGGAGCTGGTACGGGACCTGGCACGAATCCGTATAGGTCGCGTTGAACCAGACGTTGAAGCTCCCCCCCGGATAGCCGGTCAGGTCCATTTCGAAGTAGTCGCCGGCCATGCCGAAGCTCGATGCTCCTTGTCCGATCGATCCGTAGTCGACGAATGCGTCGGACAGGTTGAGCCAGTCGATGTCCTCACCCATCACGAGGTGCACATTGCGCGCCTCGCCCGGTCCGAAGTTCCTCACGTCCACGCGGACCTTCCAGATCGGGGGCACGTAGCTCACAGTCTCGTAGGCGCCGAGGCCGAGGACCGACTGGTAGGGCACACACTCCCCGTCGCCGATGACCCGGGTGATGGTCGTGTCGCAATCGAAGACGAAGTCGTTCTCGGCTTTCGCGGGGGGGGGCGGCGGATCGCTCATCATCGCCACGCAGAGCTCGAAGAGGTGCTCGTCGTCGATTTCCGCGGAGTCGGGGATCATGATCGTGACGGTGAGGTCCTCGTGGGCGCCGGCGGCGATCGCCGTATCGCCCGGATCCTCCACCATGACGGACCACGGCTGGGAAACGGAGTACCCGACCAACGGGTAGGCCGGGCAGTTGCTCGTGTTGGTGATCCGGTAGATGTACTCGATGGTCTGGCCGGAAACGCCGGTCGTGTCCTCGGTGAACGCCGTCGCGTCACCGGAAAACACGGCGTTCACGCCGACGTCGTTCATGTCGTCCGCGAAGGTCTGGGCGTCGCAGAGCGACAGGGCCACGAACTGCACCTCTCCGAGTTCGTCGCAGAGGGCGTCGGGCGCTACCGTGACCTCGACGAGGGCCAGCACCGAATCGCCGGGAGCGACGACGCCGGTCGTGTCCGGGCCGATGATCGACGAAGCCCACCCATTGTTCGTGAAGGACGCCATGGCGTACCGGTCCGGATCGACGCCGATGTTCTTCACCCAGAAGGGGACGGCGACGGCAAGACCCGGATCGGCCATGTACGGCCCGCCGGGGCTGTTCACGGCGACGCCCGCTTCACACGGTCCGCCCGTGACCGAGGTGGTCACGCATGTGCTGTCGACGGGCAGAAGTTCCCTCTTCGGTGGGGTGTCGCTCACGAGGAGCCTGACGCACATGGGGGACGAATCCCCCGGCTGGGCGTCTTCGGGGATCACGTGTCTGACGCAAGGATCGGCGGTCTCGCCCGGCATGAGTTCGTAGATCTCGCCCGGTCCGATCACCTGCCAGATCCCGACCTGGGCGATGTCCAGAATGAACTCGGCCGTGCAGTTTCCGGTGTTCTGGATGGTGAAACAGTACTCCACCGAGTCGCCCGGCAAACCGGACCCGTCGTCCTCCTCCGCCACTTCTCCGTCGAGGACGGTGCAGACCGTTTCGGACACCGCGTTAGAATCTGCGGCGCCGTAATTCTGACCCGTCGCCGTGAGGTAGACGGAGGCGCCCGAACCGCACCCCTCGTCGGGGGAGACGGTCACGCTCACCGCGACCGGTGTCGTGACGCCGGCCGGGATGGTCACGGTCGGAGCGACCGAGGAACTCCAATCGTTGAAGAGGACCCCGGCGGCGAGGTCGAAGGTCTCGGCGCAGGTCCCGGTATTGGTTACGTCGAACATCGCGTCGAAGGTCTCGCCCGGGAACTTGCAGAGGCTGTTCGTCTGCGGGGCGACGGTTACGCCCCCCTCGCAGGCGACCTGGACGGTGGTGGTGACGCAGGCGGTATCGAGAACCACGTCACGCGTTTTCGCCCCGGACGCCGCGGAGACGCTGAGGACGGCACACAGCTCGTCCATATCATTGGCCTGGGCATCGCCGGGAATCAGGTGATCCAGGCAGAAGACATCCGTCCCCCCCGGCTGCAGGGTGACATTGTACTGTTGTGGAGGACTCATGTCCGGATCCGTGTCCCATCCGGACGTGAACCTGAGGATGAACAAGGCCGGGCAGTTCCCCGTGTTCTCGATGGTATAGCAGTACTCCACCGGATCCCCCGGCTCGCCGAAGCCGTCGCCCGGGTGGGTCATGGTCCCGAAGTAGTACCACAAGGGGCAGGCTGTCACCGTGTCGGAGACCGTCGCTCCGAAGTTCCGACCTGTCGCGGTCATCTGGAACCGTTGTGGCTCCAGACAGAGACCGTCGCCGATGTCGACCTCGAGATGAACGAATCCCCACTGATCCCCATTGAGGATCAACGGATTCGACCCCACGATCCGGTAGACCCAGGGGAGGTCGAGGTCGGAGGCGGAGAGATCGAACGTGTCCAGGCAGATCCCGGTGTTATGGAAGGAGTACTCAAAAGACACCGTGTTGCCCGGCAGATCGCACCTGTCGTAGTTGTCGACGAGGTTCTCCACGCCGCCGGGAAAACGGACCTCGACGTTGACGGTGTCGAAGGCGGTCGGCGTGTTCTCCATACGCTTTACATCGGGGATGAGCGCCAGCACCGCGGCGCCGAAGATCGTCTTGCTATCCAGGGCGCTCCCGACGGGCGGGCACGGGGGAGCGACCGATACCGTCTCGACGACCGTCACCGATTGGGCGCCGAGAGGCGCCAGGGTCGATCCGGTATGGTTGAGCCAGAAGGTGGAACCATGAAGGGAGCCGATGACGTATCCGAAATCGGTCGTCGTGTTGCCGATGTTGGTGACCCGGAACTCGTGGGACAAGGTATCACCCGGCTCCACGATCCGATTGGGAGGGGTATTCAACTCCACCTGCACGCCGTACTCGATGACGAAGAGGGAGCAGGGAAGCTCGTCGTGGCCGGAGCCGGCGTCGTCGATGATCACCGTGAATCCGAATCCGCCCGCCTGGGTCGGGGTGCCGACGATGAACCCGTCGTTGTCGACGTTCATCCCCTCGGGCAGACCGGCCTGGGTCCAGGCGTAGGGAGGAGTTCCACCGACGGCGGTGAACTGAATCGTGTTGTCCGCGGTGTAGTCGAAGTCGATGACCGCGTCCGGGATCGGGCAGCCGGGGGACAGAGAATCGATCACGAGGGGAGGCGGTCCCGCGGCGGCGCAGTTCGACGTGTCGCAGGTCTCCCCGGGCGCATCGAAGAGGAAGCTTTGGAAAGCCGAACTCAGCCACGCCGAATTGGCCCCATCGATCACGAAGCCGAGACAACCCTCCGCGGCCACCTGATAACTGAACGTCCCGAGGACGAAGGGGAAAGTGGTGACCGGATTCAGGAAGGTGAAATCCGTCGCCTGAACGAGGTAACACCGGTAATCCGGATAGGCGGTGGTGATGAAATCACTGACGGCGATCGTCCATCCGGGGCCGTCGGAGAGCTTCATGGGAGACCCGGTCCACCCGTTGTCCACATAGACGAAGGACTCGTTCGACACCATGCTCTTGTCCTTCACACAGAAAACGCAACCGTAGGAACCCATGTTTCCGACGATGTCCGAGAAGTAAAGGTCGATGTTCCGGGTCGACCCCACCAACCCCGTGGCGTCGAACGCCATGTCGGCGGAGTCGCAGCCGGCGATTCCGTCGCCGTTCAAACCGACAAAATCCGCCCACCCGGGGGCGGCCAGGAGAAGAAAGACGCCGACCCATCCGGCGACATACCGTACCGAATGCCTCATCGGAAACCTCCTTGTTTTGTCTTGATTGGCGGCAAACCGATCCGGGATAGAATTCACGGGCAAACTATATCACAAACGGTCCATTCGTTCCAGGGGAACCGAATGGCGAAAAAAGCCGCTTGCGAGCATAACGGAATACTGCAAAACGAATTCCCGCTCCCCCCCTCCCCCCCTTGACGCCTCCCGCCCCCCGGCGTACGCTCCTTTCCGTCATGAGTCGCTTACATCATCGAATGGAGGGCCGGGAGGGGAAAGCCGTGATCGTCCTTCTCCTCGCGGCGGCGCTGCTCGCGGCCGGCCTGGTGGTCGCCCTACTTCGACTCACCCCGCCGGGGGCGCCGGCCGCCAGGCGGGTCTCGATCGAACCGTCCGGCGCGGTCCGGGCACCCATGGAGTTCTTCGTCTGGAGGCGACTCGAGGGGGCGGAGAGATTCCGGCTCGAGCTCACCGCCCGGGACGGCTCCCTCCTCTGGACCGCGACGACGACGGACACGATCCTCCAGGCGCCCCGAGGCCTCGAGTTCGATCCGACTCGAATCTACCGGTGGAGGATCACCTCCACCTTCGCCGATGGGCTCACCCTCGCCGCCGACGAAGAGACGTTCCAGGTGCTCCCGCCCCCCGGGAGGGATCGTTGAGCGCTTCCATCCCCTTCGTCTACTCCGACCGTTACGAGGCGGACATCGGGGATCACGTCTTCCCGACCTCCAAGTACCGCCTCGTGCGGACCTCCCTGCTCGAGCTCGGCGCGTGCGGTCCCGAGGATTTCGTCGAATCCGCTCCCCCCGCTCGGGAGGACCTCGCCCTCGTCCACACGGCGGAGTATCTCGACGATCTCGACGGGGCGCGGGTGACCCCCCGAACCGTGCGATCCGAGCTCCCGATCACCCCCTCCGTGATCGGCGCCTTCCGCCTCGCCGCCGGCGGCAGCGTCCTCGCCGCGCGGCTCGCCGCGGAGAGGGGCGCGGCGGTCCACATCGGCGGCGGCCTCCACCACGCCTTCCCCGATCACGCCGAAGGATTCTGCTACGTGAACGACGTGGCCGTGGCGGCCCGCGTCGCCCTCCGGGACGGTCTCGCCCGCAAGGTGCTCGTCGTCGACGTCGATCTCCATCAAGGAAACGGCACGGCGGCCGTCTTCCGGAACGACGACGACGTCTTCACCTTCTCGATCCACCAGGAGAACAACTACCCGGTGAAGGAGAAGTCCGATCTCGACATCGGCCTCGCCGACGGCACCGGCGACGACGAGTACCTCGCCCGGCTCGCGGCGGTCCTCCCCGGCCTCCGGGACCGGGTGCGCCCCGGCCTCGTCGTCTATGTGGCGGGGGCCGATCCCTACGAGGACGACCGGCTCGGGGGCCTCGCCCTCACCCGCGAAGGCCTCCGCGAACGGGACCGCCTCGTCTTCGACACCTTCGGGGGAGCGGGCGTTCCCGTGGCGGTCACCCTCGCCGGCGGGTACGCCCGGGCGATCGCCGACACCGTGGCGATTCACACGGCCACATGCATCGAAGCGATCCGCGCCGCGGAGATCCGCGGAAGGAGGGGGCCGTGACGGCGGGCGGCCGAAGAATGAGGATTCTGCAGATCACCCACCAGGGGGACATCGGCGGATCGACCAACTCGATCACCTGGCTGACGGAAGGCCTCGCCGGGCGGGGGCACGATGTCTGGCTCTGCTGCCGGCCGGAGTCGCTCATCTACTCCCGCTTCGAAGGGAACCCGCGCGTGAAGCTCGTCCCCTTCGAGTTCGGCCGCTCCCCTCTCGCCTTCGGAAGGAGCCGCGCCCTCGCCCGCGCCCTGCGGGAGAGGCGCGTCGATCTCGTCAACGCCCATGCCTCCCTCGACCGGCACCTGACGATCCAGGCGAAGTACCTCTTCCGCGGAGGTTTCCGGCTCGTGCACACGCGCCGGAACGTCCCCCTCTCGACGGGGGGCGCCCTCCAGGGGCGCTACTACGGAGCCGCCACGGACCGGATCATCGCCGTAAGCGAACGGGTGGCCGAGGGCATGGCGGCCGGCGGCGTCCCCCGGGACCGCCTCTCGGTGGTCCACAACGGCATCCCCCTCGAAAGCTACCGGAGCGTGCCGGAGGAGGCGGTCCGGGCCGCGCGGGATTCGGTGGGGCTCCGGGAAGGGGAGCGGGTGGTGGGCATGATGGCCCGGAAGAAGGGCCAGGCCGAACTCCTCCATGCGATGAAAACCGTGGAGCGGAAGACCACCATCCTCTTCCTCGGCATCGACCGGGACGGGGAACTCGAGGGGCTCCGCGAATCGCTCCGCCTCCCCCACACGGTCGTGTACGGCGGCTTCCGCCTCGACGTCATCCCCTACTACAAGCTGCTCGACCTCTTCGTGCTCCCTTCGGTGATCGAGGGGTTCTCCCTCTCCATTCTCGAGGCGATGGCTCTCGGGCTGCCGGTGGTCTGCACCGACGCGGGGGGAAACGCCGAGGCTGTGGAGGAGGGAGTGAACGGCTTCCTCTTTCCTCCGGGGGACACGGAGACCTTCGGCGCCGCCCTCCGGAGGCTGCTCGAAGACGACGACCTCCGGAGGCGGATCGGCGAGGCGAACCGGGAGAAGGCGTTCGCCCGGTTCGACGTGGCCGAGACGGTGCGGAAGGCGGAGGCGGTCTATCTCTCGGTGATGGGCGAAGGTTCGCCGTGAACGCCGCCCGGGGCGCCGCGCTCGCCGGCCTCGCCGGTCTCCTCCTCTTCCTCCCGTTCGGCATCGCGGGCCAGCAGATCTCCCTCGGCGTCGGCCTTCTCGGCGTGATCCTCTTCCCCCCCGCCCGCGCGCGGATCCGGGCGCTCTACGGTCCCGGGGGGGTCGGGCGGCCGCTCCTCGCCGGCGTTGGCTTCTGGATCATCGCCCTCCTCCTCGCCCTCCTCCTCTCCGGACGAATGGGGGACGGGGCGCGGGAACTGCGGAAACTCTACCTCCTCGGAGCGCTGGTTCTGCCCGCCGGCGCCCTCGGCTCGGAACGGGAGAGGCGGGGCGCCGCGTTCCTCCTTCTCCTCGCCCTCGCCGCCGCCGCGACCCTCGGGATCGCGGAACAGCTGCGGGGGGGCGGCCACCACCCGACCCGGCTCGACGGACCGATCGGCTTCTACATGACCACGGCGGGTGTCTTCCTTCTCCTCACGGTCGCCGCCTTCGCCCTCACCCTCCGGCGCGCCCCTCTCGGCGTTCTTCCGGCGGCGGCCTTCCTGCTCGGCGCGGCCGGGGTGGTCCTCACCTACACCCGGGGGGCGTGGTTCGCCCTCGCCGCCGGCGGCGCGTTCCTTCTCGCCCGCCGGCACCGGAAGGCCGTCTTGCCGGCGATCCTCCTCTTCGGAGCGGTTCTGTTCGCGCTCCCCGGGGCGAGGGAGCGTCTTCTCTCCTCCATCGACCCGGCGTACGAATCGAACCGGGAGCGGGCGTGGGTTTGGGAAGCGGGCGTCGGCGCCTTCCGCGAACGGCCGTGGACGGGGCGGGGCCTGCACGATCTCCGGGAGACTCTCGAATCTCACCGGAACCCGGAAGCCCGGGACCGGCTCACTCATTTTCACAGTCTCTATCTCCAGACCGCCGTCTCCATGGGGGTCCCGGGGCTCGCGGCGCTCGTCGCTCTCTTCGTCGCCGTCCTCGCCTCTCTCCGGCGCGCGGCGGCGCGGGCGGCGGACGACTACGGCCGCGCCCTCGCCGAGGGGGCCATCGCGGCGACCCTCGCCTTCCTCGTCCACGGTCTCTTCGAATGGAACCTGGGTGATTCGGAAGTGGCGATGACGCTCTGGGCCTTGGTGGGCCTCGGGCTGGCGGCGGTCAGCGGCGATCGAGACGGGCCCCCGAAGTGATCTCCGGATCCCGAAGACATTCGACGACGATCCGGAGAAGATCGTCCGGGTCCCCGGCGCGGTCGGCGTCGAGATAGGTCACCCGGTCCCGGTTTTCCTCGAGCCACCGGGAGAGAAGGACGTACGCGCCGGGCTCCATCTCCCCCCCCATCCCCCCGAAAAATTCTTTCAGGTCCCGGGCGAGCCGATCGGTCTTTTTCGGATTCCGCCGGGCCCGGACGCGCCTCATCGACTCGTCCGCCCGGAGGAGAAAGAGGGTGACGCTCTTCTCGTCCGTGGAGGGGAGAAAGATCACGAGGTTGCGTCCGGCCGTCCGCCGGGCGGGGTCCCCGATCACTTCGACCTTCTCGTTGTACGGCGGCCGGCGCCGCCGGATGTGCCGCCACTCTTCGAGCAGGGCTTCCGCCTCGGAGCCGAGAATCATCACCTCGATCTCCTTGATGCGCCGGACCATTTCCCGCTTCGGCCCCGCGAGGGACGAGTAGGAGCGGAAGTAGCTCTCCACCCGGGATCGGAGGGAGCGGGACTTGCCGATGTAGAGAACGCGCCCCTCGTCGTCCCGCATGCGGTAGATGCCCGGCGAGTCGGGCAGGGCGTGCAGGTACTCTTCTCCCCCCTCCCGGAGGAAGGGGATGTCGTCGGCGGGGGCATCCGCGGGGCCGCCGGCCGCGGCTTCCCTCTCGCGAAGTCGCAGATCGAGAGTTCGGAGGAGGCGGGCGTCGAGGAGGGGGTCGTTCTCCCCTTCCACGACCTCGGCGCCCAAGTGGCGGGCGAGGCGGTCGGGCGACCGGCGCGCCTCGTCCGGAGCGAAGGGGGCCGCCCGGGTCCGGAGCCGGACCGGGTTGCTCCCACCCGCATCCCGGAGGGAGGCGAAGGGGGCCGCCACGGACCAGATCACGAGACGGGCGTCCCGGAGGAGACGGGCCCCGTCTTCCGGCGGAGGCGCGCCGCTCCTCCGATGGGTAACGAATACCGCCCGCCCCGTCTCCCTCTCCCCCTCGAAGCGGACGAGGCCGATCCGGAAGGCGCCGGGGACCGAAGCCGACGGACGGGCGGCGCCGTACACCCGGGCGACCGCATCGTTCCGTTCTCCGCCCCCCTCACCACCGGAAGGGGCCCCCCGCCAAAGACGGCCCGGCCCGCGCCGGAAGCGGGGGTCCCTTTCGAGGAGGGACGCGACGACGCTTTCCGCCATGGCCGGACGCAATTCGACCATGTGAAGGAAGCGGGCCGCGATTTCCTCGGCGGGCGCCCCGGCGGGGCGATCCTCGAGAAACGCGGCGATCCGCCCGAGAAGATCTACCGGTGGTTTCCGTTCGCCAGCCACAAGTCCACGTAGTCGTCGGGATTCAGGGGCTCCCCGGTGGCGCGGACCATCCGCTCGTTCCAGGACCGGCGCGCGCCGTGCCGGACCACCTCGTCCCGGAAAAAGGTCCCCGTGCTCTCATCGCCCTAGCCTGGACTATGCACAAATCTCCTACTGCGATCTCGGATCGCCGCCTGCGAAGCCTCCTTTCCTTCGCCGCCTCCTCGACGGGGCCCGTCGGGCGCTTGGACTTATCGCGACGGCTAGGAGCGATAAGTGGTAGCGCCCGGGGGGAGGCTCTTATGACT
>JBDROZ010000020.1:0-14208 GCA_043809585.1 Candidatus Eiseniibacteriota bacterium | reverse complement strand
TGAAGGTCCAGGGGGAGGGGGCGGCGGCGGAGATCGCGGCGGCCGTCGACCGGATGAACGAACTCGGGGGGGTCGACCTCCTCGTCGTCGGCCGGGGGGGGGGCTCCCTCGAGGACCTCTGGGCGTTCAACGAGGAGCCGGTGGCGCGGGCGATCGCCCGTTCGGCGATCCCCGTGCTCTCGGCGGTGGGGCACGAGGTGGACGTCACCATCGCGGACCTCGCCGCGGACGTTCGGGCGGCGACGCCGTCGGCGGCGGCGGAAATGCTCGCGCCGGCCCGGGAGGAGGTGGAAGAGCATCTCCGGAACCGGAGGGAGCGGATGGCGCGGCGCGCCGTCGACCTCCTCCGCTACTGGCGGGAACGGATCGGGAGGTACCGGGAGAGCCGCGCCCTCGCCCGTCCCGGAGCGCTTCTCCGGGAGGAGGCGCAGCGGATCGACGATCTCTCCCGGCGGATGGGAGCCGCCCTCCGGCACCGGCGGGAGCGCTGGAAGGAGAGCGTGGCCGGCCTGGAGCGGGCGCTCCGCGCCCTCAGTCCCCTCGGAGTGCTCGACCGGGGATACGCCATCTGCCGCACCGGGCGGGGGGAGGTCGTGACCGACGGCGGAAGTCTCGAGGCGGGCGACCGGCTCGAGCTCCGGTTCGCGCGGGGGGGCGCGGAGGCCGAAACCGTGAAGGCATGGGCGGAAGGAGCGAAGGGAGAGGAGCGTTGAGCGCGAAGAAGAAAGAGGAGAAGATCGACTGGGAGAAGAGCGTCGGGCGGCTCGAGGAGATCGTCAAGTCCCTCGAGGGGGGGGGAGCGGGTCTCGACGAGTCGCTGAAGCTCTTCGAGGAGGGGACGACCCTCGTAAAGGCCCTCGAGAAAGCCCTCGCCGAGGCGGAGCTGAAGGTGAAGAAGCTTGTCGAGGGGGAAGGCGGCAACCCGAAAGAAGAGCCCTTCGCGGAGGAAGGGGAGTGAGCGAGGCCCTTCCCCGCCTCCTTCTTCCGTACCGGGAGCGGGCCGAGGCGGCCCTTCGGCGGCATCTGGACGTGGAGGGAGAGGACGGCCCGGCGTCGGTCCGCCGCGCCATGGCCCACTCCCTCTTCGCGGCGGGGAAGCGGGTCCGGCCGATCCTCGTCATGCTTTCCCACGAGGCGGCCGGGGGAGAGGCCCCCGGCATCGACACCGTCGGCGCCGCGATCGAGATGATCCACACCTACTCCCTCATCCACGACGATCTCCCCTGCATGGACGACGACGATCTCCGGCGCGGGCGGCCGACCTGTCATGTCGCCTTCGGCGAGGCCCTCGCCCTCCTTGCGGGGGACGCCCTGCTGACCCGGGGAATGGCGCTCCTCGCGGAGGCCGAAGGGGTGGGCCCGGAGCGGCGGGCCCGTCTCGTCGCGCTCGTGGGCGAGGCGATCGGCACGGCGGGCATGATCGGCGGGCAGGTGCTCGATCTCGCCGCGGAAGAGGATCCGGTTCGTTCGGAGGGGGCCCTCGAGGAGATCCACCGCCGAAAGACCGGCGCCCTTCTCGCGGCGTCGGTCCTCGCGGGGGCCGTGGCGGCGGGGGCCGCGCCGGCGGCGGAGGAGGGTCTGCTCCTCTACGGCCGGAAGCTCGGTCTCGCGTTCCAGGTGGTCGACGATCTCCTCGACGTCACGGGAAGCCCGGAGGAGATGGGGAAGCGACTCCGGAAGGACGAGGTCCGGGGGAAGGCGACCTTCCCCTCCCTCGTCGGCGTGGACCGGTCGAGGGAGATCGCCCGGCGCCTCGCCGCCGAGGCGATCGAAGCGCTCCCCTTCGACACGGAAGCGGGCGCCCTCGGGGCGCTCGCCCAGTTCGTGGTTGACCGCATCGAATAGGCTCTGATAAAGGTTCGTAGCCATGAAGCTGAGTCTGGTGGTGAACAAGAAGAAAGCGGGCGCGGCGGAGGTGAGCGACGCGGTCCTCCGCTGGTCCGGCCGGCACGGCGTGGACGTCTATCTCCACGACGGCGCCGACCAGGAAGGGCTGGAGCGGGAGAGGCTCGACGACTCCGACTTCGTCCTCAGCCTCGGCGGAGACGGCACCCTCCTCCGGACGGCCCGCATCGTCGGCGATCGGGAGACGCCGATCCTCGGCGTCAACCTCGGCTCCCTCGGCTTCCTGACCGAGGTGAGCGCCACGGGCCTCGAGGACGCCCTCGATCGTCTCCTGGCCCGGCGCTTCATGATCGAAGATCGAATGAACCTCGAGGGGACGATCGAGGAGGAGGGGCGGGAGACCCTCTTCCACGCACTGAACGACGCCGTGATCACCCGGGCCGGGGCCACCCGTATCGGCCACTTCAAGACCTATCTCGGCGGAGGCTTGATCTCGGACTACACCGCCGACGGGCTGATCCTCTCCACGCCGACCGGCTCCACGGCGTACAATCTTTCCGCGGGGGGACCGATCGTGAACCCCCGCCTCCACGTCATCGTCATGACCCCCATCTGCCCCCACACCCTCGGGCTCCGCCCTCTCATCCTGCCCGAGACCGAGCACGTTCTGGTCGAGTTCACCGAGCCGGGCGAGGAGATGCGCGTCGCCGTGGACGGGCAAAATGCGTACGCCATCACCTCGGAGGCGAAGGTGCGGCTCAAGGCGGCGAAGCGCGTGACCCGCCTGGTTCGCGTCGGCGGACCCGACTTTCACGAGGTGCTCCGGCGGAAGCTCGCCTGGGGGAAGAGGGAGTAGGCCCTCATGCTCCGGGAACTTCGCATCGAAAGCTTCGCTCTGGTGGACCGGCTCTCCGTCGAGTTCGGCGCGGGCCTTCACGTGCTCACCGGAGAGACGGGGGCGGGGAAGACGGTCGTTCTCGAGGCGATCGCGATCCTCCTCGGCGGGAAGAGCCCGCGGCCCCCGGTGCGGGAAGGGGCGGAGTCCGCCTGGATCCAGGGCCTCTTCGATGTTTCGGGGGTGAAGGACTTCCCTCATCCCGATCTCGTGGACGACGAGGGGACGATTCTCGTGGAGCGGCGCATCCCCCGGTCGGGCCGGGGACGGGCGGAGGTGAACGGGCGTCTCGTCACCCAAGAGAAGCTCCGGCTTCTCGGGAACGCCCTTCTCGACATCCACGGCCAGCAGGAGCGGGAGAACCTGACCGACCGCGCCCTTCAGCGGCGCACCCTCGACGCCTACGCCGGAGCGTCCGCGGAACTGACCGCCTGGCGGGCCGCGTACCGGTCGCTGAAGGAGGCGCGGCGGGCACGGACGGAAGCGGCGGAGGCGGCCGCGTCGGCGAGGGAGCGGGAGGATTTCCTGCGCCATCAGGCGCGGGAGATCGACGCCGCCGATCTCCGGCCGGGGGAAGAGGAGGAACTCGAGGGGGAGGTCCGACTCCTCAAGGAGGCGGAGCGGCTCCGGGAGATCGTCTGGTTCGCCCGGGAGGAACTCCGGGAAGGGGACGGGAGCGCGACGAACAAGATCGGCGAGACGGCGGAGCGTCTCGATCGGTTCGCGGGGCACGGCGAAGAGGCCGCAGCCGCCGCCGAGGCGTGCCGGCGCGCCCTCGCCGAGATCGAGGAGGCCCTGGAACGGATCGACCGGCTCGAGGAGCGCATCGACGCACCCGAGGGCGCCCTCGACCGCGCCATGGAACGGCTCGAGGCGATCGCCGGGCTGAAGAGGAAGCACCGGCGGAGCGTGGGGGAGATCGTCGCCTACCGGGAGGAGATCGGCCGGGAGATCGCCCTCATCGACGGGGGGGAGGAGATGCTTCGGGAGCTCCGGAAGGTGGAGGGGGCGCGGGAGGCCGAGGCGGCGGCGGCCGCCCTCGCCCTCTCCGATCTCCGCGCGAAAGGGGCGAAGACCCTCGCCCGGGCGATCGAGAAGGGGGTCCGTCCCCTCGCCCTTCCGAAGGCGCGGTTCGAGATCCTCGTGGAGCGCCGGGAAGACCCGGGAGGGGACGTCGTGATCGGCGGGGTCCCGTGCCGGGGGGGAGGGGAGGGGGTCGACCGGGTCGAATTCCGGTTCGCCGCGAACGCCGGGGAGCCGGTCCTTCCCCTCGGCCGCGTCGCCTCGGGGGGCGAGCTCTCGCGGGTGATGCTCGCCGTGAAGCGCGCCCTGGCCTCGGCGGCGCCCACGCCCACGGCGATCTTCGACGAGATCGACGCGGGCGTCGGCGGCGACGTGGGGGAACGGATCGGCGAGGCCCTCGCCGAAGTCGCCGTGGGGCGTCAGGTGCTCTGCGTCACCCATCTGCCGGCGATCGCGAGTCTCGCCGACCGGCACCTCCGGGTGGAGAAGGAATCGAAGGGGGGTCGGACGGTGATCGCCGTCACCCCCCTGGAGGGGGAGGAGAGGGTGGAGGAGCTGGTTCGCATGCTCGGCGGGTCCTCCCGTCGCGCCGTCAGCGTTCCCCACGCCGAGGAGATCCTCCGGGCGGCGCGGCGCGGCAAGAAGCGCTGAGGGCCGGGGCGTGCGTCATCTTCCCAACCTCCTCTCGATCACCCGGGCCCTCCTCGCCCTCCCCGTCGTCTTCGCCATCTGGGCCGGCTCGGACGGCGCCGCCCTCTTCCTTCTCGGCGCCGCGCTCCTGACCGATGTTTTCGACGGATGTCTCGCCCGGCGGTGGAACGCCTCGAGCGGCCTTGGCCGGATCCTCGATCCCGCGGCGGACAAAGCGCTCGCCGCGGCGGTCGCCCTCGCCCTCTGGGCGTGGCGGGGTCTCCCCCTCTGGTTCCTGGCGGTCGTGGTCGGCCGGGACCTTCTCCTGCTCCTCGGGGGGGCCCTCGTGGCGAGGCGGACCGGAGCGGTCCCCGCCTCCCACCTCGCGGGGAAGGTCGCTTTCGGGGCGCTCGGCGGCGCGCTCTTCCTCTGGCTCGCCGCCCCCCCGGCGGTTCGCCCGGCGGCCCTCGTCGCCGCCACGATTCTCCTCCTCCTCTCGATCGTCCTCTACGGCGCGGCCCACCGGAACGCCCTCGCCGGGGGGAAACGGAAATCCCCTTGACACCGGGGCGCTTCCGTTGCACCCTGAAGTCCCCAATTCGTGACGGGACAAGCCGTTCGGACACCGGCCCCCTGGGCCGCCTCATGGAGCCCCGATGATCGTTCCCTCGTGGCCGAAGTTTCGGGAAATCGCGAAGAAGGGCACGCTCGTGCCCCTCTACCGGGAGATCCTCGCCGATCTCGAAACGCCGGTGTCGGCGTTCCTCAAGATCGGGGGGGGGGACCACTCGTACCTTCTCGAGAGCGTGGAGGTCTCGGAGAGATGGGCCCGCTATTCGATCATCGGGATCGACCCCCAGTGGGTCGTGAGCGTCCGAGACGGACGGGCCCATGTCGCCCGGGACGGCGGCGTACCGAAGAGCCGGAAGGCGGACGATCCGCTGGAGCCGGTGCAGCGCGTGCTCGAGGGAGCGAAGACCGTGGTGGTGCCGGGCCTCCCCCCCTTTTACGGCGGGGCGGTCGGCTACCTCTCGTACGACGGGGTCCGTTCCTTCGAGAAACTTCCGTCGAAGGCGAAGACCGATCTCGAGATTCCCGACTCCCATTTCATGTTCGCCCGGACCATGCTCGTCTTCGACAACCTGACCCACAGCGTGAAGGTCCTCACCCACGCCTCCACCGGGGAAGGGGCGAACCTCGAGAAAGAGTACCGGGAGGCCCTCGACCGGATCGAGACCTTGATTGAGAGGCTCCGTGAGCCGGTGAGGCAGCTCCCGCTCGCGCCTCGGCCGGATGGGCCGATTCCGTACCGGAGCACCTTCACGAAGGAAAAGTACTGCCGGCAGGTGGGGCGGATCCAGAAGCACATCCGGGACGGGAACATTTTTCAGGCGGTTCTCGCCCAGCGGATGGAGACGGTCCTCCGCTCCGACCCGTTCGATGTCTACCGGGCGCTCCGGACGATCAACCCCTCCCCGTACATGTATTACCTGAACTTCGGCGACCTGAAGATCATCGGCTCGTCGCCGGAGGTGCTCGTCCGCGAGATGGACGGCAAGATCGAAGTGCGTCCGATCGCGGGGACGCGGCCCCGTGGGGAGGACCCGGCGAAGGAGGAGAAACTCGTCCGGGAGCTCTTCGACGACGAGAAGGAGCGGGCCGAGCATGTGATGCTCGTCGACCTCGGACGGAACGACGTCGGGCGGGTGAGCGAGTACGGAAGCGTCGTGACCGACGAGTTCATGGTGCTCGAGAAGTACTCCCACGTGATGCACATCGTGTCGAACGTGACGGGGCGGCTCAAGAAGGGGCTCCAGTCCTTCGATGTGCTCCGGGCCTGTTTCCCCGCCGGCACCGTGACGGGGGCGCCGAAGATCAGGGCCATGGAGATCATCGAGGAGCTCGAGCCGGTCCGCCGCGGCGTCTACGCGGGGGCCGTCGGGTACTTCGGCTATTCGAACCGGATGGACATGTGCATCGGGATCCGCACGATCGTGGTGAAGGGGACGAAGGCGTTCATCGGCGCCGGCGCGGGCATCGTGGCCGACTCGGTGCCGGAGCGGGAGTGGAAGGAAACTCTTCAGAAGGCGGATGCCTTGAAGAAAGCGATCGAACGGGCCGCCCGGGGCCTGGAATAGGGGGATCGCGGCGTGATCCTCATGATCGACAACTACGACTCGTTCACGTACAACCTCGTGCAGTACTTCGGGGAGCTGGGCGAAAAGGTCGAGGTGTACCGGAACGACGAGATCTCCGTCTCCGGTGTCCTCCGCCGGCGCCCCGATCGCATCGTGATCTCGCCGGGGCCGGGGGGCCCGGGAGACGCGGGCATCTCGGTGGAGCTGATCCGGAAGGCGGCGCCGAAGGTGCCGATCCTCGGTGTCTGCCTCGGCCACCAGTGCATCGGGGCCGCCTACGGCGGGACGATCGGGCGCGCCAAGAATTTGATGCACGGGAAGACGTCCCACATCATCCACGACGGGAAGGGGATCCTGCGGGGGATCGACAACCCCTTCGAGGCGACCCGCTACCACTCGCTCGTGGTGCGCCGCACGAAGCTGCCCGCCTCCCTGGAGGTGACCGCTTGGACCGCCGATAAGGAGATCATGGCGCTCCAGCACCGGGAGCTCCTGGTCTGGGGGGTGCAGTTCCACCCCGAGTCGATCCTGACGGTGCGGGGCAAGCGAATCCTGCTGAACTTTCTCGACATCTCATGACGAACGAAAGACCCGGAAAGAAAGACGGCGCCCTTCGCGCGGCGATCCGGAGGGTCGTCCATGAGCGGGGCGATCTCGGTGTCGCCGAAATGCGCGAGGCCATGACCGTGGTGATGTCGGGCCACGGCACGGACGCCCAGATCGCCGCCCTCCTCGTCGGCCTCCGCATGAAGGGGGAGACGGTGGACGAGATCGTCGGCGCCGCCGCGGCGATGCGCGAGAAGGCGCGGCGCATGAAGACGATCCACGACCGGATCCTCGACACGTGCGGCACCGGCGGGGACGGGATCGGCACGTTCAACATCTCCACCGTGACGGCCTTCGTCGCCGCGGGGGCGGGGGCCTGCGTCGCCAAGCACGGCAACTACTCCGTCTCGAGCGAGTGCGGCAGCGCCGACCTCTTCGAGGCCCTCGGCGTCGACATCCGTCTCTCCGTCGCCGACATGGAGCGCTGCCTGAACGAGGGGCGGATCGCCTTCCTCTTCGCGCCCCTCCTTCACGGCGCGATGAAGCACGCTATCGGCCCCCGGAAAGAGATCGGCGTCCGCAGCATCTTCAACGTACTCGGCCCCCTCACGAACCCGGCGGGCGCGCGGTGCCAGCTCGTCGGCGTCTACGACCGGGCCCTGGTCCCCACGATCGCCCATGTCCTCTCCCGGCTCGGGTCGGAGTCGGCGTGGGTCGTCCACAGCGAGGAAGGGACCGACGAGGTGACCCTCGGCGGGCGCACTTTCGTCGCCGCCCTCGAAGGGGGGACGGTGACGAGCCACGAGGTGACCGCCCGTGACTTCGGCCTCCCGGAGGTCGCCGCCGCGGACATCGCGGGGGGACGGCCCGAGCGGAATGCCGAGATCGCCCTCGAGATCCTGGACGGAAAGCCGGGGCCCCACCGGAACACGGTGCTCGCCAACGCCGCCGTCGCCCTCCTCGTCGCCGGCCACGCCGGGAGCCTCACCGAAGGGGTGTTCAAGGCGGCGGAGGCGATCGATTCGGGCGCGGCCCGGGGTCGGCTCGACTTCCTCCGTTCCTTCGGGAAGGGCCCGGAGGACCTGCTCTGCGGCGAGTAGGCGGGGGCCGCCGTGATCCTCGATGAAATCCTGAAAGCGAAGAAGGACGAGGTGAGGGGGCGCCGGAGGGCGCGGCCCTTCGCCGGCCTCTACCGGGAAGCGGAGTCCCGCGCGGACCGCCGGCCTTTCCGGAGAGCCCTCGCGGGAGAGGGAATCTCCCTCGTCGCCGAGATCAAGAAGGCCTCCCCCTCGGAGGGGACGATCCGGGCGGACTTCGATCCAGGGAAGATCGCCGGTGCGTACGAGCGGGGGGGAGCGGCGGCGATCTCGGTCTTGACCGACGGGCCCTACTTCGGGGGCGACCTCGCCCATCTCGCGGCGGCGCGGGGGGCGGCGGGGCTTCCCCTTCTCCGGAAGGACTTCGTGATCGACGAGTACCAGATCGCCGAGGCGGGCGCGGCGGGGGCGGACGCTTTCCTTCTCATCGTGGCCGCCCTCTCCCGGGACCGGATCGCCGGGTACCTCGCCCTCGGCCGGGAACTCGGCCTCGACGCCCTCGTGGAGGCCCATGACGGCCGGGAAGTGGAGATCGCCCTCGCCTCCGGCGCGGACCTGGTGGGGGTGAACAACCGCGACCTCCGCACTTTCACGGTCGATCTGGAAACCTCGATCCGGCTCGCCTCCGCGTTTCCCGAGGGGGTGGTGCGGGTGAGCGAGAGCGGGATCGGAACCTCCAGGGACATGGACCGCCTTCGGGCCGCCGGATACCACGCCGCTCTCGTCGGCACTTCTCTCATGAGGGCGGACTCGCCGGAGGCGGCGGCCCGCCGGCTCCTCGGAGGGGGGGCGTGAAGGCGATCAAGCTGTGCGGCCTGACGGGGGAGAACGACGTGCGGGTCGCGAGGGAACTCGGCGCCGAGTTCGCCGGGTTCGTCTTCGCCGAGAGCCCCCGCCGGGTGGACCCGGGGAGGGCGGCGGAGCTCCGCCGCGGCTTCGACGGGAGCCGGACCCGGGTGGTCGGCGTCTTCGCGGGGGAGGACCCGGAGCGGATCCGAGAGATCGTTCGGGAGGTCCGGCTCGATCTGGTGCAGCTTCACGGGGGGACCGGCGGGAATCCCTGCGGCGTCCCCGTCATCCGGGCCCTCAAAGTCCGAGGGGGGAAGCCCGCTCCGGCGCCGGCGGGGGAGCGGCCCGAGTGGTATCTTCTCGACGCCTACGACCCGGTGGTCGAGGGGGGCTCGGGCCGCCCCTTCGACTGGGGGGCCGCGCGGTCCCTCGATCTTCCCCGTCCCTTCCTTCTCGCGGGGGGACTGACGGCGGAGAGCGTGGGCCGGGCGATCGCCGCGCTCCGCCCCGACGGAGTGGACGTCTCGAGCGGAATCGAGGAGAATCCGGGCGTGAAGAGCGAATACGAGATGAGGCGGTTCGTCGCCGCCGCCCGCGCCGCTTTCGACGAAGGGGAGAGGGAATGAAGAAGACCCAGCCCGACCGACGGGGGTATTTCGGAAAGTACGGGGGCCGCTTCGTCCCGGAGACGGTGATGCCCGCTCTCTTCGAACTGGAGAAGGCGTACTTTGCGGAGAAGAAGAGCGCCCCGTTCCGGAAGCGCCTTCGGGAGGCTCTCCGGGATTATTGCGGGAGGCCCTCGCCGCTCACCTTCGCCCGCCGCCTCACGGAGAAGTTCGGGGGCCCGAAGATCTATCTGAAACGGGAGGACCTGAACCACACCGGCGCCCACAAGATCAACAACGCCGTCGGGCAGGCGTTCCTCGCCGAAGCGATGGGGAAGAGGCGGATCATCGCCGAGACCGGCGCCGGGCAGCACGGCGTGGCGACGGCGACCGCCGCGGCGCTCCTCGGCATGGAGTGCGTGATCTATATGGGCACCGAGGATATGCGGCGGCAGGCGCTGAACGTCTTCCGCATGAACATTCTCGGCGCGGACGTGCGGGTGGTCGACTCGGGGACGCGCACGCTCAAGGACGCGATCAACGAGGCGATGCGCGACTGGGTGACGAACGTCCGCACCACCCACTACCTCCTCGGTTCGGTGCTCGGTCCCCACCCGTACCCGGTCATGGTGCGGGACTTCCAGACGGTGATCGGCGAGGAGGCGCGGCGCCAGATCATGCGCGCCGAGGGGCGTCTCCCCGACCTGCTCGTGGCGTGCGTGGGGGGAGGGTCGAACTCGATCGGGCTCTTCCATCCGTTCCTCGCCGACGAGTCCGTGGCCATGGTCGGCGTCGAGGCGGGAGGGAGGGGGCCCCGGCTCGGCGATCACGCGGCCCGCTTCTCGGGCGGGTCTTCCGGCGTGCTCCACGGCACCCACAGTTACCTGCTTCACGACCGGCACGGTCAAGTGGTCGGAACCCACTCGATTTCCGCGGGCCTCGACTACCCGTCGATCGGCCCGGAGCACGCCCATCTCCGCGATGTGGGGCGGGTGAAGTACGTCCGGATCGGCGACAAGGAGGCGCTTCGCGCGTTCCACATGCTCTCCCGGACGGAGGGCATCGTGCCCGCCCTCGAGACGGCCCACGCCATCGCCTATGTGGCGAAGGAGGCGAAGCGGATGAAGAGAGGATCGATCGTGATGATCAACGTCTCGGGGCGGGGGGACAAGGACGTGATGACCGTCGCGGAGGCGGAAGGGAAGAAGCTCTCCTGACCGTTTCTATTCTGAGTCGAGATCCGACGTCAGATCAGAGATCGAGTGATGGCGCGGACGCTTCGCGCGCCCGATGACTGATCGACGGTCGGGGCAGGCTCCGGCGGGCGGATCCGGCGTCTTCCGGGCTCGGAGAGAGAGGGCTTTTCCGATGGACCCTCCCCGGCCGCTGGGCTACAATCCCCCCTGGCCCGTCCCCCGGGGACGGGGTTTTCATCAGGAAAGAACACGCGCCCGTAGCTCAGTGGATAGAGCACTGGCCTCCGGAGCCAGGTGTCGCAGGTTCAAATCCTGCCGGGCGTATGTAAATGGATAGCGGGCCTTCTCCTCGCGGACAGGCCCGCTATCCACTTCTAGGCAGGCTCTCTGGGGTTGGCGGACGGGCGGGACCTGTCTGCGGCTGTCCGCTGCAGTGCTCGCCAGTCGCGCCATGCCTTCTTCTCGCCTGCAACGCGTGAACCGCGGCTTTCGCTCTTCGTGGATTCCAGGGAAATCGGGATCCGGCGCTTGGTGGCTGCGCTCCTCGCGGACCCCTGCCGCAGCCACCCGCCCGTGGCCGCGAATGATCAGCAAGGACTGCCGAAAGAACACCGAACCAATCGGGGGCTCGACCGAAGGGCCGGCCCGGAAGGGAAAGGGATGGCGTCCCCCTTCCCGGGCCCGCGCTCCGGCACCAACGATTGTGCCGCGCTCGTTTCAGCCGAACTTGACGAGTTCCCATTCCTGAGTTTCGTTGGGCGATGCACGTCGCTTCGTAGCGAGATTCCGTTTCCGTTGTTTCCTCGCAGGACTGAGGGGTTTGGCTTGCGCCTGGCTTCCCCTCCGGGGTTTTGTCGGCGGAAGCGGGTGGTTTCGTCGCGAGGTTGAGGAGCGCGGGGCGAGAGGCCCTCCCTGGACGAGGAGCCCCCGGAGGCGGGGCCTTAGCCCCGTCGAGGAGGCGACGAAGGAAGGGTGGTCTCGCAGCCCGCGATCCTCGACCGCAGTAGAAACCACCCGCATTCGCCGACAAAAAGGAAGGCCGCCTATTCGCCGTGAGCTTGCGGGAGAGTGGAAATGCGGACGTCCACCTCCAATCATAAGCCCCGCGCGGAAAAGCGGCCTATCTCTGTATTTCCTTCTCTCGCGAGCCGGGCCGGCGTCCCGGGGGCAGGGGGTGAGCCGTGAACTTCCCGCCCTTTCCCCCGAGGAGCCCCGACCCGGTTTTCCCGGTTCCGGCATCGCGGCCGAACGGCCCCGTTTCCGGAACCCGGAGCCCGATCGCCCCGCCGCCTCCTTCCGGGCGCATCCCTCTCCGAAAAGGACAGAGGGGTGACGGTCGAAAAAGGCGTGGATGGGCAGTGTAAAAACGGCCTCCCCCCTTGTCAACTTCTTTTCAGAGAATCCACAAAGAAAGTCAGAATATACACAAATGTAATATGTTATGAGAAGGACCTAGAAAGCACTCGAAGTGTTCGATCCGGAGCCCAGTCGGGGGCGAATGATGGGCCGTGTGGGCGGTGACGGAGAGAGGGTTCGGGCCCTCGGGAAGGATGATCCCCCCCTCCGGTCAAATCTCGACCGGTTCCCGCTCCGCTCCGCTTTCTCCTCCGGTTCTCCACGCAAGTCGCCCGAGGCGGACGATTCCGAAGAGCGCCGCGGCGAAAAGGAGAATCTGAAGGGGGAGGGTGGCCCGGAGGGGGATCCCGAAAAGACCCCGGAGGGTCCACGGCCAGAAGTCCGGCGCGAAGCCGGGAGGGCGGCCGCGGAGCGCGTCGGAGGAGGCGTCGCCGAGGGCGAGCAGGTGGGAGACCGGACGGGTTCGGAGGGGATGCCACCAGGTGTCCGCCCGTGTGAGGGGACGGTCGGGGGGGAGGAGACCGTGCCGGACGAGGGGCCGTTCCATCTCGCCGAGGTCTCCGAGATGGACAGTCACGCCGAGAATTTGAATCGCCGTCGAGAGTATTCCGGCGGCGATGATCGCCCGCCGCCACCGGGGGGAGGACCATACCCCGGGAGAGGCGAGGGGGAGGAGGAGGAAGGGGATCGCCGGCAGGAGGAAGCGGGGCCCCCAGGTGTAGGCGTGGAACCACCAGGGGGCGTAGAGCAGCAGGAGCGCCGCGGGGAGGAGGAGAACGACCGGGAAAGAGCCCGGCGACTCCCGCCGGAGGCGCGGGAGAAGGGCCGCCCCGAGCAGGAGAACGGGCGAGTAGAGAAAGAGCGACTCCCCGGGGCTCACCAGGAGCCCCGCGAGACCTTCGAAAAAGGGTGTCGTGAATCCCCCCATCCGCCAGGCGAAGAGGGAGAAGGGCGTGCCGAAGCGCCACCAGTTGACGCCGAGCACGAGGGGGAGGGTGACGGCCAGCCCCCCGGCGCCGAACAGGAGGATCCGCCGGATCGCCCCGCGCCGGTCCGCCCCGGAGAGGAGGGGAAGGAGAAAGATCGGGGCGACGGCAACTCCCGTGATCCGGAGCGCCACCGACGCGCCGACCAGGAGGCCCGCGCCGAAGACCGGTCCGGCCCGTTCCCGTGACTCCGCCCGGGCGAGGAGAAGGGCGGCGCCGACGAGCAGCGTCATCTGAGGGGTCTCGCTCCACGAACGCTTGGCGTAGGGCCAGATCATGGTGGCGATCCCGAGGAGGAGTGCGGCCCGGAGCGCGGCCCGGTCGTCACGGAAGACGGCGCGCCCCCAGAGGAAGAAGAGGGCCACCGTGAGAGCCGTGAAGAAGGGGCTCCCGACGCTGGCGAGGGAGCTCTCGGCGAGTCCCCGCGATTCGGGAGCGAGGGCGCCCGCCGCGGCGAGGGCCTTCCCCGTCGCCACGGCGGGGAGGAAGAGGATCGAGTGAAGAACGCCGAACTTGGCGTAGTCCAAACCGTCTTTCGGGGAGCGGGCGGTGAGACGGCTGTCCGCGTCGATGGCGAGGGATCCCCGCTCGAGCAGGGAACGGGCCGTGAGGAGCTTGACGTAGGCGTCGTTCACGTAGAGGCGTCCACCGGCGGTGGAGAGATAGAGGGCGAGAAAAGTCCCGAAGAGGGACCAGCCGATGCGACGATAGGCCATGGATCCTCCCGCCGCGCCTCACGGCGCGCCTCCGGGCGAGCATAGAGGATGGGCCGCCCCGCCGCAAGCGTCGCCCCCGGCCTCTCCTTGCGCCGAGGGGCGCGGGCGCGGTACAATAAGAGCTCCTCAGGAGTGCCATCCATGCTCGAATCGGCCGCCCTCTGG
Source organism: Candidatus Eiseniibacteriota bacterium (assembly GCA_043809585.1). Lineage (GTDB taxonomy): Bacteria > Orphanbacterota > Orphanbacteria > Orphanbacterales > Orphanbacteraceae > JBDROZ01. The sequence continues at coordinate 221 of JBDROZ010000020.1, read as the reverse complement.
GAGGAGATCCTCGAGCTCGTTTCGCGGGCCGGATCCCTCGAGTCCACCTTACCCCGGATCCTCGACCGGGCGATTCGTCTCTGTGGCTTCGAAGTGGGGGCGATCTTCCTCCTCGACGCGGAGGGGAAGTTCCTCCGGCTCGAGGCGCTGCAGGGGGCCTCGGACCGTGTGGCCGAGGCGTATCGGAGGGTGCCTCTCGGTGAGGGGATCATCGGGGAGGT